>NZ_SPFY01000002.1 GCF_005844325.1 Collinsella aerofaciens
AACAAATCCAAGTTAGACCATTTCAAATGGTTCGATGTCTGCCCGGATGCGACACAACTGGTGTGTCCATCCTCGCAGTATCCGGTTCTCAAGGTGCACGCCTGCGCTGGTTCCCGGTTCCACCGGGCCGCGCGGCAAGGAGATATATTGCCAGACCGGAGGGGCCCCGGGGGCGGGAATCGCGCACTCCATATTTTGTTCACAAATGAATAGGTCCCTCAGTCGCATCACTGAGGTTAAAACTGAAGCATTGGCTTCTGATATTGGCGATGACCAGCTGTTTTATGTGTATTGAGACATCGGTCATCTCTGGAGCGCTACTTTACTCCAAAGGCATCAGTTATTTGTTTCCCATCGGTAAAAGGCGGGTTTTGTTCGCCAAGCGTTCTTATATATAGCTAGATACGGGTTCGAACCCGTGCACCGGCAACAAAAAAGACGGCCAACCGAAGTTGACCGTCTCAACAATCTTTGGGTGGGCCGTCAGGGGTTCAGCCTGCTTCGCAGGCGGCCGCTGCGGCGCTTTCGCGCCTTGCGCGCTGCGCTGGCAAACGCTCACGCGTTTACTCAGCTCCGCGCCCCGACGGGTTCGAACCCATGAAAGGGCGACAAAAAAGACGGCCAACCGAAGTTGACCGTCTCAACAATCTTTGGGTGGGCCGTCAGGGGTTCGAACCCTGGACCTTGGGATTAAAAGTCCCCTGCTCTGCCAGCTGAGCTAACGGCCCGCGGGTGGCATTGTACCACGGTCTGGGACTATTCCCAACTCCATTGGCCGTTCTGGAAAATCACAACTTCACGTCCATCAGGCGTAATGCCCACAATATCGATGTCGTCCGTGCCGATCATAAAATCGACGTGCGTGCTCGAGACGTTAACGCCATGCTCCAGAAGCTCCTCCTTGGACATGTCATACCCACCCTCGATGCATTCGGGGAAACCGACACCTAGCGCGAGATGGCAGCTAGCGTTCTCGTCATAGAGCGTATTGTAGAACAGAACACCACTTTCGCGGATCGGCGTGTTCTTGGAAATGAGCGCGACCTCTCCCAGGTGAGCAGCGCCCTCGTCAGTATCGATGATACTTGCGAGCGTTGCCTTGCCCACGCGGGCGTCGTAGTCCACCACGCGGCCGCCCTCGAACTTAATCCAAAAATCTTCGACCTTATTGCCGTGATGGATGAGCGGCATGGCCGAGTACACGATACCGTCGGCGCGCATGCGATCGGGCGAAGTGAAGACTTCCTCGGTGGGAATGTTGGGGAAGAAGGGGTGCCCATCGGGCGTCTTGCCCTTGCCGCCGGCCCACTCGTGACCTTTCGTCATGCCAATCGTCAGATCGGTTCCATTTGCCGCGGTGTAATGCAGGTAGTCGAAACGATTGTCGTTCAGGAAACGCAGGTTCTTTTCGAATGCGGCGTCATGGAGTTCCCAGTCGCTCTCTGGGTCCTGGCCATCGGCGCGCGCGGTGTGCAGAATCGCATTCCACAGCTTATAGATTGCAACCTCATCGGCGTCTCCCGGGAACACCTCGTGCGCCCAAGCCACGACCGGAGCGCCGGCGATGCACCACGGATTGATGTTGTAATCCAGTCCACGGCGGAAAACTTTGCACTGCGTATTCCTCGCCTTTGATGCCGCGGCCGGCTTGGCTGGATCGATGCCCTTGAGGGCCGCAGGATCCGCACCCTCGATAAAGACAAAGCAGGCACCATCCTGGGCCAAGGAATCCAGCTGCATGCGCTTCCACTCGGACGTCTGCTCAAAATAGCTTTTCTCGACATGCTCGTACGTGAGCCTCGTCACGGCATCATCGGCCCAAATGACCGTCACGTGGCCGGCGCCGGCAGCATAGGCCTCCGCGACCACCACGCGCGCAAACGGCGCGCACTCGACCGGAGACTGAACGACGACCTCCTGGCCGGGCTTGACGTTTACGCCCTTGCGGACGACCAGGCGCGCGTAGTTTTTAATCTTGGGCTCCAGGGCCTTCATGCCCTCCAGAGCCTCTTCGACCGTCAGGGCAGCTCGAATCATGTGCCACTCCATCTATCTATAGAACAGTAAAAAGGCGCGCCGCAAAAACGACGCGCCTTATATCTTAGCGATAAGTATGTATGCAAACGCTACTTCTTCTTGGAGTCCTTCTTGTCCTCCTCGGCAGCCGCGCGCTCAATAAGAGCGTTGAGCTTGTTCTCGGACATGCCCTCGGCCTGCGCGCGGTACATGTTGCGCAAGGGACGAATACGAGCGAAGTCATAGATAAAGTCGCCCAAAATGATGACGTAGGACAAAACAATGCCGACCATCTGGACAGGGCTGGACACCATGCCAGCGGGAGCGAAGTACAGCGAGGCCCAAATTGCCACGACGAGCACCATGCCAATGGCGAGCACAATCCACCAGATGCGACGGCGCTTGGTGTAGTCCTCGTCCTGCTTGAGGAGGATATTCGACACCGTATAGATGCGGTCCTCCTTGGCGCGCTGCTTAGCCTTGCGGGCGCGCTTCTCCTCTTTAGAGAGGCCCTCGAGGTTCTCGCCCTTCTCGAGCTCTTTGCGGCGTGCCTTAGACGAAGCCGGCACGACGCGAACGGAGCTCGCTGCTTGGCGGGCGGGCTTAGCAGATGCGGCAGACTTGCGCGCAACCCCGGTAACTTCGTGGGATTGCGTGCGCTTGTTCGTGGCGCTACGGGTACTCACTTATGCGTTCTCCTTCATGCTTGTGAACTGGGAGCCCGTGATGATCTGGAAGGCCTCGCGATAGCGCTCGGACGTGCCATCGATGACCTCGGCGGGCAGGTGCGGGGTCTCCCCCGTCATATCCCAGTTGGCCTTGAGCCAATTGCGGACGAATTGCTTGTCGTAGCTAGGCTGGATCTTGCCCTCCTCGTAGCTGGCAGCAGGCCAGAAACGGCTGGAGTCGGGCGTGAGACACTCGTCGATCAGCGTGACCTTGCCATCGATGACACCAAACTCGAACTTGGTGTCGGCAATGATGATGCCACGGGTCGCGGCGTACTCGGCGGCAGCCTTGTAGATCTTGAGGGAAAGGTCACGAATCTGCGTGGCGATGTCCTCGCCCACGATCTCGCAGCAACGCTCGAACGAGATATTCTCGTCGTGGTCACCGATCTCGGCCTTCGTGGACGGCGTGAACAGCGGCTCAGGAAGCTTGGAAGCCTCGGTCAGGCCCTCAGGCAGCTGGATGCCGCAGACGGTGCCGTTCTCGTCGTAGGTCTTCTTGCCCGAACCGGTCAGATAGCCGCGGACGATGCACTCGATAGGAATCGTCTGGGCCTTCTTAACCAGCATGGCGCGGCCAGCGAGGTAGTCACGATACTCAGCAAACTCCTCGGGGAAATCCGCCGGGTCGATGGAAACGAGATGGTTGGGGACGATGTCGGCAAACTTATCGAACCAGAATGCCGAGATGCGATTGAGTACCTCTCCCTTAAACGGAATCTCGTCGGGAAGAATGAAGTCGAACGCAGAAATGCGGTCGGTGGCGACCATCAGCAGGTTTTCACCGGCATCGTAAATATCACGAACCTTGCCACGGGAATCCGGACGACGCTCCATCGTTGTCACGTGAGTCACTCCTTACCTAAATACGACAGAAATGCGGGTTTTTTCCCGCATGTTTTCGCAAACTCGGAGCGGCAGGGACGCGGCCCCTCCTTCACCGAATAGCGAAAAGCTAGTGCTCCATTGTAGTAGATGCCGCGTCCGCCGTGTGCTCGCGGGGCAGATGAATTGTAAAAGTCGTACCCTTTCCAAGCTCCGACTCCACGGATATGTAGCCATGGTGACGCTCGACGATCTGCTTGGTCACGGCGAGGCCAACGCCCAGGCCGCCAGCTTCGCGGGCGCGGCTGGCATCGGCGCGCCAAAACCGCCCGAAGATGCGCGACAGATCGTCCTTGGCAATACCGATGCCGGTATCAGAAACGGCAATGCTGACGTGCTTGCGGTCACTGAGCACCGACACCACGACCCAACCGCCCTCGGGGGTGTAGCGCATGGCGTTGCTCATGAGGTTGATAACACATTGCGTGATCATGTCGGGATCGGCCTCGACGACATCGTCGTGACCCTGGGTCTCGTCCGCAAAACGCAGGCGCAGATCGCGGTCGACAAACAGGCGCTCCTGGGCATTGACGATGGAACGCACGAAAGGAACCATGTCCACCGGCTCAAGGTTGAGCGGAGCCGTGCTGTTTTCCATGCGCGACAGGTCGAGCATCTGCTGCACCAGACGAGCCAGGCGACGCGTCTCGGAAGCAACGGTCTCCAAATGCTCATCGTCGGTGGGATACACGCCATCCTGCATGGCCTCGACCGTTGCGAGCATGGCCATAAGCGGCGTGCGAAGCTCGTGTGCAACGTCTGAGGTCAGGCGCTTCTCGTGTTTCATATCCTTCTCGAGCGAAGTGGCCATCTCATCGAAGGTCTCACCCAGCTGATCGATCTCGTCATCACCGCGCAGTCCCGTGCGAGCCGACAGGTCGCCGTCACGGATTTGCTTTGCGGTACTGGTGATGCGATGAATCGGCTTGGTGAGCATGCGCGACACGAGCGATCCGATAACGACCGAAATGCAGATTGCAACAACCGCGGCGAGGGCCATGGCGTTAAAGGTCTTCTCCCTAAACGCAGAGTCCGCCTTGGTGAGCAGAGCGTCGGAGCCGATGGCCCACAGCTTTACCTGTCCGACATGCTCGCCGGAAGACGTTACAATCTCGACGTTAGCAACGCTATCGGAGTCGGTTGGAGCAGACGAGACCGGGCTATGCGATGCCCTCTTGCCGCTCGTGTCGTCAGTCGTAGCCTGGTTTTCGCGTACATCGGCGGTGGCGCTTGCCGAGGGCCAGGAATCGTCATAAACGATCACGCCCTTTTTATTGACGACCTGCATGCCCAGATCGTCGGAAACCAAACTCGACGTTGCGACCGTGCGCAGTTCTCCCGCGGTCCAAGAGCCGTTTTCCTCATATGAGGTTGCCAACTTCTCGGCAGCGGAATTTGCGATTTCGACGATATTGGAGCGTGTGTAATCCGAAAAGACCGTGCCCCACACAACAGAGACAACGCCCACCAGCACCAATACCGTCATGAGCGATGTCAGAGCAAAAGCAAGTGCCATGCGCGAGGGATAGCTCATCGTTGGCCGTGAATCGGAACGAGGCGTGTTCCAACTAGCCTTGGAACCCGCCTCGCTCTCCTGCTTGTGCTTTTGTCCGATTTCAAAGCGCGCAGGTGTCATATGTGATTTCCCTATTTCTCGTCCGACTTATCGGTCTTGGCCGGAGCCTCGAAGCGATAGCCGACACCATGGACGGTGTAGAGCCACTTGGGCTTCTTGGGATCATCGCCCAGCTTGGCGCGAAGATTCTTCACGTGGCTATCGATGGTGCGCTCATAGCCCTCAAAGTCATACCCGAGCACTTTCTCGACCAGCTCCATGCGGTTATACACACGGCCGGGATGGCGGGCAAGCGTGGTGAGCAGCTTGAACTCGGAAGCCGTCAGATCGACTTCCTTGCCCTCGACCAAGATCTTGTGGCCCGAGATATCGATGACCAGATCGCCGAAGTCGAGCACCTCGACGGCGGGCTCGTCGGCCTGATGGGCACGGCGGAACAGAGCACGAACGCGGGCGACGAGCTCGCGCGGCGAGAACGGCTTAATCAGATAGTCATCGGCGCCGAGCTCAAGACCGATAATACGGTCCTCGATCTCGCCCTTAGCCGTCAGCATGATGATGGGGACATCCGAGGTATCGCGAATGGTGCGGCAAACGCGCTCGCCGGGAATCTTGGGGAGCATAAGGTCGAGCACGACCAGGTCGAACTGATGCTTCTCGAACTCCTCGATCGCGGACTGACCGTCGCCGACGCCCACAACCCAGTAGCCTTCGCGCTCGAGATAGGCAGCGACGGCGTCACGGATTGCCTTCTCATCCTCGACCAGCAGAATCTTTTTTGCATCTGAAGCCATAACACGGCCCCCCTGTCTCAATTAGCTAAGAACAAGCCCATTTTAACGCACCTGAGCCCGCCAGATGCCGCTATGACGCGGCAGCTCGGCGGGCGGTACTCACAATTACAACGCGTTTATTCCCCTGTTGGCGCCTTTTTAACCCCTCTAAGCTTAAAGAGAGAATAGGCGTGCAGTGACCGTCTCTGGTATACCCTGGCTGTTGCGCACCGTGGCGTACGTAAGGAATGAGTCCGATTTTCCCGCCGTAGCTGGATAATCGCCATACTCCAAAGCGCGGTCGGGCGACAGCAGCGAGCCATAGGTCTTGGCAGAGGTGTCGATCAGGAAATGCGACGCCTGTACCTTAACAAGGTATTTATTCTTCTTGCCAGCCGCACATGCGAGCGGCTCGCGTGACAGGAAGAGGTACGGCCCTCCCTCATTACCGATATACGTGCCCATATTGCCCAGGCTGCCCACGCCACTATAGGCCGCCTCGATAGAAAACACGAAGGTATCGCCCATATATACGGCCTCGAAAGGCGAAACTGACGAAGGAAGGACCAACTGGGCACGCTTGGTGTTGTTGCCGTCGGTCAGATCGATTGCCGTTATGCCGTAGTAGACGCCCTCGTCGTTGCGGACACGCGGCGAGATGGTCAAAATGCCGTCGCTCGCGCGCGGGGCCGATGCAAAGCGACCCGTCGATTTCCAAATTGTCTCGGCCTTGGATTCATCAAGCGAGCGACGATAGCAAAACGAATCGCTACTCGTTTTATTGCCACCTGCCGAGGGCATTTTATACCAGATGACTGATGACCCGAACGCCGTAAACAGCGGCGGATCATAGTCCTTGCCACCTCGATCGAGCTCAACCACGTCGCCAGAGAGCGAAGCGCCCGACAGATTTTGACCGTAGAGCTTCCACGATGAATTGGCAAAGTTCATCTCAACCCACGCGAATACGCTGTCGCCGGCACGGACATCGTAGAATGCATATCCCGTGCCCTCGATAGGATCCTCGATTAATGTGGTAAGCGAGCCATCGCCCAGGTTGAGCACACCGAGCGTGTTGGCGTGCAGTGCCGATGCGGGCGCCATCATTGCCGCGGCGTAATCGCCGTCGCAGTAGTACAGCAGCGTACCCAGAGGCAGCGTCCACGACGCCGCCGGCTCAAGATCGATGTCGACTGCCTCGTACTCATCCGTAATCGAGATGATTTTGGAATCATCCTTGATAACCTGCGGCTCGCCGGCGGCATCATCGCTGGTGCCCGTTTTTTTCGAGCATCCGGCAAGCACCGTGGCAGCGCCCGCGGCAGCCCCACCGAGTACAAAGCCGCGACGCGATATTCCGTTCTTGATGTGATCGGCGATACCCATTAGGCGATCTCGGTGCGAGCGGCCTCGATAGCGCGTGTAAGCTGGTCGGCGCAGGAGGTCTTTTTCATACCGCAGGTATTACCGGCGAGAACCTCGATTACGCGATCGGCAGGAGCGCCCTCGACCAGCTTGGAGATAGCCTTGAGATTGCCGTCGCAGCCGCCGGTAAACTCAACGCCCATCACCTTGTTGCCGTCATCGGAAAGATCAAGGTGAATATTGCGAGCACACACGCCCTGAGGCTTGTAATCAAACGAAATCATGCGATCCCCTCTCAGAATGTTATTCGAGACGACTATTATCCCCGTCTTTCCCTAAATGCAACGAGGCGCTTTGCCGGCAACACACATTACCAGCAAAGCGCCCTAAAAAGCTAACGTTATGCCCGAACCTACTCGAAGCTCAGCTGCTCCAGACGATCAAAGACCGTGTCGATACGGGTGAGGAAGTCCCACGGATCAAAGATCTCGTCGAGCTTCTCCTGACTGACGGTGCAGCGCGGGTCGGCCTCGAGACGCTCCTTAAAGGTGGGGCCGGAGACACAATCCTGTACCTCGTGCCAGGTTGCCATAGCGTTCTCCTGCACAATGGCGTACGCGTCCTCGCGGGTGATGCCCGTGTCGACGAGGGCGAGCAGTACCTTGGAAGAGAAGATGAGGCCGCGGGTCTTATTGAGGTTGGCCATCATGCGGGCGGGATACAGTTGCAGGCCGTCGATAACGCGAATGAGGCACTGGAACATGTGGTCGAGGGCGATGAAGCTGTCGGCCTGGGCGACGCGCTCGGCAGAGGAGTGCGAAATGTCACGCTCGTGCCACAGGGCGACGTTGTCGAAGGCAACCTGCGCGTTGGCCTTCACGACGCGCGACAGGCCACAGACCTTCTCCATGGTGATGGGGTTGCGCTTGTGCGGCATGGCGGAGCTGCCCTTTTGACCCTTACGGAACGGTTCCTCGGCCTCGAGTGTATCGGTCTTCTGCAGATTGCGAACCTCGGTAGCGATGCGCTCACAGGTGGCCGCGGTGGTGGCGAGAACGCCGGCGAGATAGGCATGGTGATCGCGGCTGATGACCTGCGTGGACAGAGGATCGTGGACCAGGCCCAGGTGCTCGCAGACGTACTCCTCGACGAACGGCTCGATGGAGCTGTACGTGCCGACAGCGCCCGAGATAGCACCGAAGGCAACGTTCTTGCGGGCATCCTCAAGACGGTCCAGATCGCGCTTGAGCTCCCAGGCCCAAGAGCCAAACTTCATGCCGAAGGTCATCGGCTCGGCATGGATGCCATGAGTACGGCCGGCGCAGAGCGTGTTGCGCTCCTCAAAGGCGCGACGCTTGCAAATCTCGCCGAGCTTCTTGACATCCTCGATGATCAGGTCGCAGGCCTGGGTGAGCTGGTAGCACAGGGCCGTGTCGCCCAGATCGGAGCTGGTCATGCCATAGTGAACCCAGCGGCTGGGTTTGGGGTCGCCCTCGGGAACATCGGCATCGATGTATTCCTTCATGTTGGTCAGGAAGGCAATGACGTCGTGGCGCGTGACTTCCTCGATCTCATCGACCTTCGCCTTCTCAAAGTTGGCATGGTCGCGGATCCACTGGGCCTCGTCTTTGGAAATACCGATCTTGCCGAGCTCCGCCTGGGCCTCGCAGGCCAAGACCTCGATCTCCTGCCAAATGGCGTACTTGTTCTCGAGGGAGAAAATGTGTCCCATCTCCGGGCGGGTATAGCGATCGATCATAGCGGCTCCTTTTTGGTTATTGGCACGTTGGTCGTAACCCATCCATTGTACCGTGCGCAGGTGCAAGTATGGGCAGCAGGCATTAACCTAACATTTTGGAATTGGAGCGAGCAACGGGACGTCTGCGTTATTTGCTTCGCAAATACGCACCGGCTGCGGTCGATCCCCTCGGATTCACGGTGACGATGGGGAAGACTTTGTTGAATTGGCCGTCCCGAGGTCTTCTGTGCTCCATGGAGCGGACAACGGGACGTCTGCGTATTTGCTTCGCAAATCCGCACCGGCTTAAGGCGCCTGTCGGCGCCTTCGCCTGCTCGCTACAAACGCTTCGCGTTTGCTTAACGCTCGCACCCTGGCGGGTTCGAGTCCCGGCGCTTGGTAGTAAAAAGCACGGCAACGTAACGCTGCCGTGCTTGTGCTTTTTACTGGAGCGGGCAACGGGACTCGAACCCGCGAGTGTCAGCTTGGGAAGCTGATGCCTTACCACTTGGCGATGCCCGCATATGTGGGGGATAGTATAACGCGGTTGTCTTGTTCGATACAAGAGTGGCGATGCTTGTTTTAGCTGTGGAGATTCGTTTGAAAATCGCGTCAATTGTGGAGATGAGGACCTTTGACTTCCTGTTCTCCCTATCTTCTACCTGCGCTTTTGCTTGATTGTTGTATTTGAGCTCAATTTATCAGGAATTGGGCAAGCTTTTGGTCAGGCTCCGGTACTTACCCGCATGAACCTCGGGGGTAGCCTCATCCTACGCGTCGCAGCCTCCCCATGCGGCGCACGAGGGATAAGGAGCAGCCATGTCCAACGCACCCACGCACTCTGTCCACAGCGCAATCGCAACAGGTCCGCTGCTCCTGCTCCTCTTCCTGCTTTTCGGCTACCTGGCACCGGGAGCCGCATTTGCCGTCGATGGCTACGACCAGCTCGGCTTCCGCACTATTAGCGATGATTGTGGGCCCTTCTTTATCGGCAAGTATGAAGCTCAAGACGCCTCGATTGCCTACTGCATGAACCAGGAGCGCCCCGGCCCCACCAAGCCGGGCGGCCCATGGCTCAACTTTGATCAAGGCTGGGTTTGGCTCGACGACGAGTTCGCGGCAATCGTTTGTCACGGATATCCTACCGCCACGTCGTTTGGCGGCTACCATCTTTCACCCGATCGCGCCCGCGCCGCAACCCAGCTTGCCGTATGGATGCTCAACGGCACTACCCATGTCGACGGTACCTACTCCTACACGACCGCTCAGGGCAAAACCAAGAGTGGGCACTTTACCGCTGACAATGAAGTCGTGGCGGCGGCGCGGTGGCTCCACGACAGCGCAAAATCAGGAAGCATCAAAGCCGCACCGCACCGCGCGCGGCGCTATCTAGGAACCGTATCGGGCGGCAGCAGACGTCAAGACATGCTCTATGTACTGCCGGCGGTCTCTGTTTCCTTCCAAAAGCAGTCTGCAAACGCTGCCATTACCAGCGGAAACAATACTTATCAGTTTGACGGGGCAACATTCGATATTTTTGAGAGCGGCAGCGGCGCGCGTGTTGGCACCATCCAGATGGACAGCAACGGTCGAGCGCAAGCAACACTCCTACCCAACACGGCATACTACCTGATTGAAACGAAGGCGCCGGCCGGCTATGTCCCCCGTCGTGATCGCATCGCCTTTACCACGGGGAATGACGGCGGGCGGGTCGCCATTGATGAACAGCCCGGCACCATCAACCTGCGTATCGTAAAACTCGATGCCGCGACGAATGCCGGCCCCCAGGTGGGATCTTCACTCGCAGGAGCAGAGTTCACGTGTGTGTCGCAATCAACCCCTGGATGGGCACAAATCCTCACGACCGACGAAAGCGGTCGGGCCACCCTCACCGATGTCCCCTTAGGAACCTTTACCATCTACGAATCAAAAGCCCCCGAGGGCTACCTGCCATCCAACGACAGCTGGACCTATACCGTTGGAGCCGACCAGCTCGGCGATTCAGGCGTGGTCGAGATCGAATCTCGCGTTTCCGATATCCCCATTGCGTTTAACCTTGAGATTTCCAAATTCAAGGATTACGGCAATAGCGACCAATCCGGCCTGGAGCAGCCGGCGGAAGGTGTTGTCTTTGAGGTTGTCAGCAACAGCTCTCAGCAGGTTGTTGGCACACTGACCACAAACGTCTATGGCTTTGCCTCCACCAAAGATCAGCCCGAAGCATGGTTCGGCGCAGGCAAGCGACCCGCCGGTGTCCATGGAGCCATCCCATACGACCGCGCCGGCTACACGGTTCGCGAGGTTCCGGAAACCGTCCCCGAGGGTTTTAAACGTGCAGGGGAATGGACCGTCGAGGCCAATCAGATTTCCAACGGCGCCGAGCTTCAATATATCGTGGACAACCACGCGCTGTCGACGCATCTCCAGATTGTAAAACGTGATGCCCAAACAGGCGCTTCTGTTCCACTAGCCGGATTCACCTTCCAACTACTCGACAGCAATCACGAATCTGTCTCACAAACTTGCTGGTATCCAACACATAACGTAATGGACACCTTTACGACTGACGCGACCGGGACCGTCACACTGCCCGAATCGCTCGTGCCGGGCACCTATTATGTACGCGAAACCTCGGCCAAAGAGCCCTATCTTGTCGGCAAGGAGATCGAGGTAAACATACCCGCCGACATGAACCTAACGCCCGTTGCAATCGCCTCGTATTATGACCACGCCGCGACCGGAAACATCAGGATCGTTAAAACCGATGCCGTAGACGGCAGCAGCCTCGCGGGCGCCGTCTTTGAGATCCGTGCCTCGGGTGATATCGTGCGCCCCGACGGTAGCATTGCAGCGCTCGACGGTGAGACTGTCGCTACCGTCACGACAGATGAAACTGGAGAAGCACGCGCGGACGACCTCCCGCTGGGATCTGGCACCGCACGCTACGAGGTTGTCGAGACTCAAGCGCCGGCAGGCTTCTTACTCGATCGGACATCCCATATTGTCGACCTTACTTATGCCGACCAGAAAACACCCGTTGTAGAAGCACGGCTTAACGTATCCGACGATTACACCAAGGTTGATATCTCCAAGGTCGATGCAAGCGGTGAGCAGGAAGTGGAAGGCGCACAACTCACCTTATATGGTCCCGATAAAACCGAAATAGACTCCTGGACCTCATCCGACAAGCCACACCGCGTCGAACATCTTGCACCCGGCACCTACTCGTTGCGCGAAATGATGTCTCCGCGGACCTATGACCTTGCCGAGGAAATAACGTTTGAAATAAAGGATACGGGAGAAGTCCAATCCGTCGCGATGAAGGATGCGCCCATCGAGATCAAGGGACAGGTCGACAAACGTCAGGAACTTGTCCAACCTATCGAAAAGGGCCTGTTGGCTAACGGCGATGGTAAAAACCGCGCCACGACGCAAACCAATAGTGATGGGCTTTTCTCCTATACCATCGATGCTCGAAACGATTCCGCTACTTGGGTTGATGAGTTTACGATTACCGATGATCTTGAGTGCGCCAAAGACGGCACGGCGAGATTCATCTCAATCGAAACCCCCGTCGCCATCGGCGACCTCAATGGTCTGTGCAACGTGTGGTATCGCACGACGCCGTTGGACTCGACAGACGTCGATGAGCCGGCAAACGCGACACTTGACGATGGGCACGAAAATCCTTGGCTTGAGTCCGACGAAGTAAGGGAGAGTCTGGGTGAGGATTGCCGCCTCGTCGATTACGACGGCTGGCACCTCTGGAAGGCGGATGTCTCGACCACGGAATCCACCACACTCGAGGCGAAAGAACTCGACCTTGCGTCCAATACCGTCGTAACGGGCATTCGAATTGAATACGGTGCGGTAGCCGCCGACTTTACGACTCGAAGCGATGCGGATTCTTGGACCCGCGATGATCTCAAAGATGAGCACGACGACCTTGACGATTCCAAAGCAATCCTTGGCACAGACGCTCGGGGCGCAGTCGTACACATGCAGGCAACGTCGGCTTATACGCCCCAAACCGCACTCATCAACAGCGCGCGCGTCGATCTTTGCCGCAACGGTGGCGGCGATAAACTTGAGTCACATGACGAGGACAGCGTCATTCAACGCTGTACCCTACCGCAGGACCTACCGGCAACAGGATCAGCTCCCATCGCTGCTTGCATCACCGCGCTCCTGACCTCGGGTGCCGCAGCCCTATGGTTCGCTCGCCTTAGGTCGATCCCAAAGAAGCGCTAGCGCGATGAAAAAGCGGGCGAGACAGTCCCCTGGCTCGCCCGCTTTCAATCATGTAAATCGCCGTATCTACTCTGCAGACGAAGATCCACCATCAACGATTGCCTGCTCGGACTCAGGAATCCCATCGGCACCCGTGCTCTGTTCTTGCTCCACCTCTTCGCTGATTGCGGAGGCGGGGGTCGAGCCCTTCGCACCCACGATGTAGGCAGCCCCAAATCCCAACGCAATGGCAATCAAGGTCAAAATCACGTAGACAGGCCAATGGCGCTTAATATACGAAAACACGTTGACTCCTTAGAGCTCCGTCTACGAACGGCGGATAACCTCGGTCACGACCTCGGATACCGTGGCAACGTTCGTCGGGTTGACATTGTGGGGCAGGTCGTCCTCGGTACGAGCGCAAGCCAGACGCGTGCCGTCCACGCCGGCGATGGTGAGGGCTCGGCGGCTCGCCTCGAGCGCGGCATAGGCATCGGTCTTGGCATAGGGCATCTCGAGCGCGCCACAATCGACATGGAACGACTTGCAGACCTTGCTGACCAGGTTCATGATGCGGCGATCGCCCTTGAGCAGTTGTTGTTCGCCCTCGACCGTCACAACCGAAAGCCTACCGGCGCCGACGGATTCAAGATTGATGAAAAATACGCCGCGGAGCTTATCGCGATGCGAAGCCAAGAAGGCCTTCATGCCGGCGCCATCACAATCCGAGGCGCCCGTTGCCACAAACCAGATATCGTGACCAAGCAGCTCATCATCGCCCATAGAGGCGACAGCCGAGAGCATATCTTCGGAAGAAGCGCCATCGGAAGACGTAGCGCCACCCTTCCAGCCATCGTTATCGTCCTCAAAGTTATCCCACGAACCGATACCGCGACCGGACTTCTTGGCATCGTAATCGTCTTCGACGCCCAGCCAGTCACTCATGCTGTCCTGCTCGTTTTTCTTTTTACGACCGAACAGGCCACCCAGGCCGCGCTTACGAGACTTGGGTGCCGATGTGGGTTCGGGACCTTGGGCGGTAGCAAAGGGGTCGTTGACCTGGGCAGAGGGATCGGGAAGGTCGAACAGCGACGTGCGAGACGCAACGTTTGCCTGCTTCATAGACGGCAGCGACGGATCGGGGACCGAAGCCAGCGGAGACGAGGAGGGTGTAGGCGACGGTGCCGACGCCGGATCGGGAACATTCATCTGCGGACGCGGCGATGCCTGGGAGGAAATCTGGGCCATAAGGGAATCGACCGTTTCGTCCTGGGTGGGAGCGACATTGGCAACCGTGGCACCGGAACCACTCGGGGTCGGCATGGTGAAAATCTGCGTGGAATAAGGCCTCGACTCATCCGTCTCGGGAGTCTCGGAAACCGCAGCCACTTCCTCCTGCTCGACCTCGGTCGAATCACCTTGATCGGCTGCCACGTATTGCTCTTCGTCAGAGTTGGCCTCAACGGACTCGTCCTCGGCGGCATCTTGGATTTCGGCAGCATCAATAGGCTCGTCATCGTCTGCCGCGTCGCCCTGTCCATCGGAAACAGGAAGGGGCTCGGCAATCGCGGTGCCCTGCTTTTCAAACGTTATCGTGGAATCGAACTGCGCGGCATCAAACGACATGGTGCTATCGACGTGCTGCTGAGCCTCGAAAGATGTTGTTGCCTCAACAACATCCGCTGACGTCGGTTGCTGAGCCTCGAAAGACATTGTAGCTTCGGCGGCGTCGACGGGCGCGGACTGCATAGCCTCGTTTTGCTCGAACTCTTGCGCCGCGTGCTCACGTGCCGCCGCGGCTGCCTGCTGCTGAGCGATAGCCTCCTGCTCGGCAGCCTCGCGTGCGGCAGCGCGCTTCTCCTCGAAATCGTCGACAAATTTCTTGCCCTTTGCAAGCGCACCCTTAAAGAAGTTGGAAGCGCTGGCGCCAATCGAAGAGAACGCGGATGCAATATCGGCATGGGGCGTTGCCGCGGGAATCTCGGCCGAGAAATCAGTATCGCTCTCGTAAGACACGCGCCTCGGCTGTTCAACGTAATCGTCGTCAGACTCGTCCGCAACGTCTTGCGCCGGCGCGGCGGGAGCCAAAATGTCCAGTCCTGCCGCAAGATCGATCGCGGACACCGCCTCGGACTCGGCAACGGCAGCGGTAACCGCGGCAGACTCATCATCCGCAGTGACAACGGGCGCAGGCTCGGGCTCAAACGTCGGCTCCTCGCCCTCCTTGTAATCGAGCGTGCAGGACTCGGGAAGCATTCCGAGCGCACGGATGGCATCCGAACCAAAGCGGATGTTGCCGGCGGCGTTGCGATAGAGCTTGGGCTCGGGCTCGGCCGCGACAGGCTCCTCCACCGGCTCGGCAGCGGAAACCTCGTCATTGAACTCTTCAGCCTGGACAGCCTGATTCTGATCCTCGGGCACGATGGCGCCAATCAGCGTCTCGTCGGCAGACGCACCCTCAAAGCCCTCGATCTGCTCGTCGAAAGCCTCACCCTGTTCGGGCTCGGTCTGAGTGTCGGGAGCAATCGGCTGACCGAACTCGTCCTCGGCGTAGGTAGGCTCTTCGTACTCGATGGTGTTACCGTAGTCGTTTTGCTGCTGGGCCGCGGCATACTCCGCCGCTGCACGCGCCATTTCCTCGGCACGACGCTTTTGCTCCCCAAAATAGGTATCGAACGGAACATCGTCGGGAAACTCGTTCTCGCCCTGGAAGGGAGCAACGTTGTCCATAACACCGAGCATAGCGGCGACAGAAGACTTGTTGCACACCGCGCCGGACGTATAGGGAAGAATGTGGCGGTTAGAGATGATGTTTGCCGCGTTGGCAAGTGCAACGAGGGAAGCGAGGATCGCGACAATCCACAGCAGAACCTTGAGCGCGCCGGGGAGCGGCAGGATACGCAGGATGGCAACGGCAGCGGGGGCAACCGTGGCAACGGGCAACAGCTTGGCGATGAGCGCACGATACGAAGCATAAGGCTCGCGGGCGAGCAGCTCGGCACGGGGAGAGTCGTAGTGTGCGACAACGACCACCGGGCGGTTACGCGGGGACGCGAGCGGGCCCGAGGCCTTGTGGTAGGCGATGACATTTTGGCTCACGCCCGTCTTGCCCAGGCGCGAAACCACGGGATGCCCCGTGCGCTCGAGCACGTAGAGCACGGCACCGACAATGGCCAGCAAGGTGCCGACCAAGCCGATACCGCCGCCGATGCCCATCAGCAGGGCGCCGGCAAACGCAAGAATACCGGTAACGGCAAATGCCAACCTACTGGGCGCCGGGGCATTGAACTCCTGAACCTCGGGGTCAAAGCCGTGGTTGCGGAAGATCTGAGCGATATCCTCGGCAGCCAAGCGCTCTTCTTCGCTGCATGCCGGCGTAATGCCGGTGTTCTGCAGCAGGTGGTTAATATAGTTCTGGGTGTTCGCCATGTGCGCTCCACATCCATAATCCGACAAATAGGCCCAATGCATGCACATTAGAACCGTATATAGTCGAAAGTATACCCCGAGCGAGCGCAAACGACCGAATTCGGCTCATCTTAACGCCCCGAGCGGACAAGGATATAGCCTAATCTCCATATCGGACTAAAATCATGGCAGCAAACCACCTTCTCATGCGAGGACTCTATGACGGCAAGCGACACGACCGCGACAATTAAAAAGGGGAATTCGGAGCCCAGTTTCGATAAAACGGCTCAGCGCATCCTCAATCTTTTCTTTGTGCTCAACAGCTCCCCCGAACCGCTGACGACCGAGCAGATCGTCTTGGATTCCGACCTGGGATATGGCTCGGGCAACATCGACTCGGATAAGCGCAAGTTTCGGCGCGATCGTGACAAACTGCTCGAGCGTGGCATCTTAATCAAGGAGGTTCGCCCCGCCGGCGCGCAGGAGACCGAGGAAAGCTCGTGGACAATCGACCGCGAGCACACGTTTGCTGCAGGCGGCCTCATTACCGCAGACGACGCCGATATCCTGCTCAACGCCATCGACCAGACGCTAGCGGCCGGCTCATCCACCTTTACCGCACCGCTTGCCGATATTCGCTCCAAGATTGCCTATCTCACCGGTAGGACGACGGTGGACGAAACACCGATTCGCCGCTCTCCCACCGTCGATGCGGTATGGAGCGCCTTTGCCGAGCGATGCGCGCTGCGATTTTTATATCAGAACGGACGCGGCGAGCAGAAAGAACGTACCGTCTGCGTCTACGGCATGTTCGAGCGCGAGGGCGTGGCGTACTTCTGCGGCCTCGACAATGTCACCGACAACATCAGGACATTCCGCTGCGACCGTATCGTTCGCGCTTGGCGTCCTTCGAAGGCCTACGTCATCCCCGCGGACTTCAATCTCAACGACTATCTGTTCTTTGAATTCGATTTCGCCGACCGACCGCCCGTTGCAGCCACGTTCTCGTTCGCCCCTCAGACGCAGATCGATATGATCAACGGCCTCACGCGCGGGCGAGGTGAGCTCACACACACCGATGCGGGATGGATCTGGACCGTTGACGTGCGCGACCTTGAAGCCGCCGCCTCATTTTGCATGGCCCACGCCATGGACGGCATGAGGCCCATGGCCCCCAAATCGCTCAAGCAGGCGTGGAACCACCTCATAGAAAGGACGGTGCACGAGCATGCCCGTGCGTAAACTCACCAGCGAGCAGAGACTCTCGCGCGCCATCGACATCATGGAGGCCCTCTACGCCGCCGGCGATGGCGGCATGACACGAACCGAGATTTGCAGTCGCTTTGACATCACGGGGGCGTCGCTCGACGAGATTCTCGAGATCGTCTCGACGCTCGCGGACCGAGAATCGGGCGCGCGCATCATCTGCGAATGCCGCGGCGAGCGCGTGGCCCTCACTGGTGACGCCGGGCGCGTGCTACCGTTGCGCCTGAGTGCCGCCGAGGGCGCCGTGCTCAACCATGAACTTGAATCGTTGGGGATCGAGCCGCAGACGGCAGCTCGGATTCGACATGCCCTTCTGCCCGAAGAGCTCGGCTATAACCAGCGCGTCTTTGACACCGTCAACCACGGGTCGCACTGGCAGCAGCTGAGCTGCGCCATTCAGGACGGTGTTCGTTGCCGCATCTCGTATCGCTCGATGGACGATGCGCGGCCACGCGAGCGTCTGGTCGACCCCTTGCGCATTACGGCAAACGGCGACCAAACATACCTGATTGCCTGGGACATCGCGATCGATGAGCAGCGCACCTATCGCATGGATAAAATCGAGGGACTCACCTTGACGGAAGACTCCGTCGTGCCTCACACACCGGGCGTCGCATCCCTCCACGATTCCCTTGCCCGGACGCAGCGTAGCGCAAAGCTCTTGATGCCATTCGATATGGCGGAGCATCTGGACTGGGCCGGCATCACCCTAATCGAGCGCAGCGGGGCAGACATGGCAACGGTAACCGTGCATTACGGCTCCGAGCGTTGGCTACTGAGCCAGGTAATCGCAGCGGGCGGAGCCATCCGCATCTTGGATGACCCCGCCCTGTCAAAGCGTCTGTGCGATATGGCAAAAACCCTCGTCTGTCCGCTTTAGCGCCGCCGCTCGTGACGTGCGCGCCACAGTTGCAGATAGTGACCGATCTGCGCCGATTCGATGCGCTGGTAGGAGCTCGTGGGCAGCGACGTTAAGAACTTCTTTCCGTAGCCCTTCGTCACCAGGCGCGGGTCGGCCAGAATCAGCACGCCGCAATCGGTCGACGAGCGGATAAGGCGGCCGGCCGCCTGCTTAACCTCGAGCACCGCCTCGGGCAGCGAATAGCGCGCCCAAGCGCGGTCTTCGCGCAGGTTGCGCTCGCACGAGAGCGGGTCCGTGGGGCTCGAGAACGGCAGCTTGGGAATGATGACGCAACGCAGCGTCTCGCCGCTGGCGTCAAACCCCTCCCAGAAGGCCTTAAGCGCAAAAAGCGACGAGGTCGGCTCGTTGATAAACCGGTCGCGCAGGCGACGAGGAGATGAGTTGCGCTGCTGGCAGTCGAGCTCCAGACCCGCACGGGCCATCTTGGGCTCAACGCGGGCGTACAGGTCTTCCATGTCGTGCCGATTGGTGAACAGTGTGAGCACCGATCCGCCCATGGCAAGATGGGCGTCGACCAGCACGCGCTCGAGCGCCGTAAGATAGCTCTCGCGATCGCGCGGATCGGGGATATCGCCCGCAACGACTACAGCCATGTTCGAATCGAAGTCGTAGCTCGAGTCCAAGTGCAGCGATGAGGATGTTGAAGCACCGATGCGATCGAGGCCGACCGCATGGTTAAAGTGTTCAAAGCTTTTGGACACCGTCATAGTCGCCGAGGCAAAGATAGCCGTGTGAACCTCGGGCAGCCACTCGGTTGCCAAGGCCTCGCCAATGTCGATGCGCTCTGCGGTCATCGACTCTCCGCCGGCACGCAGCCTGCGATTGACCTGCAGCGAATACACGTAGTGTTCATCGGTGCCATCAATGATGAGTTTGAGGTTCTCGACCAGCTCGTGCAGGCGACGCGAGATATCACCCAGGTCAACAACAACCTCGGGCTTGTCGGCGGCGACGGCTTGCACCAGCGCGTCGACGCTCTTGTCAGCCTGTTCCAATGCGTCGATGCCAGTGTAGGCCGACTGTAAGAAATCATGCCAGTCGTCAGATTCGCGCAGTTCGGGGCCAATCCATAGATTGGCATTGTCATAACCCCCACGGGCACGGCGGCCGAGCTCGCGAACGCCATCGAACACGTCGGCGATTGCCATGCTCGCGCGCGCAACCGTCGACGTCGCCTTGGCAGTAAGGCCCAGATAGAGCGTAGAGCCCTCGGAGGTTGCCAAATCACGGGAAACCTGGCTTAGCGCGCCGGTGCTCGAGCCACCCAGGCGCTCAAACAGAACGCGTGACTCGTCCGCCGACACCACGCGCGCCCACTGGCGGCGCGCCTCGCGCTCGATGGAATGGGCCTCGTCGATTACCCAATGACGAATCGGAGGCAAAATCCTGCCCTCGGCCGCAACGTTGCGGAACAGCAGGGAATGGTTGGTGACCACCACATCGGCATGCGCCGCACGACGGCGAGCGCCGTGGACCAAACATTTATCAGGGAAAAACGGGCAGAGGCGACGAGCACACTCGCGCGAGGCCGTCGTAAAGTCGGGGCGGTTGACGCTGCGCCACCGAATGCCAAGTGAGTCGAGGTCGCCATCGGCTGATTGGCAGACGTACGCCATAATGACCGCGACCGCCGTGAGCGTGTCCGCCGGATCGCGCTTGGTGGTAATCTCGGCCTGGCCGCGGCTCATGCGCTCAAGCTTGCGCAGGCACGGATAGTGGTCATACCCCTTGAGAGCGCAAAATGACAGACCACCGTCCAGTTGCTCGGCAAGTTTTGGCAGCTCATGGTACATGAGCTGGTCGGCGAGATTGTTCGATTTGGTCGCAATACCAACCGTGATGTTGTTACGGCGTGCTGCCTCGGCAAAAGGCACCAGATAGGCCATCGATTTGCCGACGCCCGTGCCCGCCTCAATTACACGATGAGTGCCCGTGACCAGCGCATCGCGGACCTCGAGCGCCATCGCAATCTGCTCATCACGCGGCTCGTAGGTGGGGTACATGCGATTGACCAGGCCACCTGGCGCATAGTCTGCCTCAATCTCCTCACGACTCGGCATCTTGAGGACCGGCAGTTCGTCGGCGTCCACCCGATCGTCGGCGCGATCGGCCTTGAGAACGTCAGCACGAGCGGCGCTGAGAGAGAAGATAGAACCAGGGTTCTGCCCTGCCAAGAATGAGAAGATAGGACGATAGGACCAAGGCACATCCGGATGCATGTCGGCTAGGCGCGCCATGAGGCCCTGGGGCAAGTCGGTGAGCGCCACGAGCAACACGCGCCATACGCCACACAGGGCGTCGACGTCGGCATTGGCACGGTGTGATACCGAGTCACAGCCAAACAGATCAGCCATAAAAGACAGCTTGTGCGAGGCCAGGCGCGGAAGCGCGATTCGCGACAGCGCCAGCGAATCGATCCAAATATCGCTCACGTTGACGCCGCCTTTGACCGACTCGATAAACGAGCGGTCGAACGTGGCGTTATGTGCGATCACCGGGCAACCACCGACAAAATCGGCGAGAGCGGCGACGGCCTCAACGGCCGACGGGGCATCTGCCACATCGGCATTTGTAATGCTCGTGAGCTCGGTAATCTCGGCGGGAATCAGCTGCTTGGGATGCACGAAGGTATCGAAACGGTCGACGATCTCGCGGCCCGAAAGACGGGCCGCCGAGATCTCGATCAGTTCATTGTCCTGCACCGAAAGACCTGTGGTCTCGGTATCGAGGACAATCACATCTTCCTCGATAAGACCAAAGGACTGCGTTTTGGCGCGTTCGGCAAGCGTGGCATAGGAGTCGATGACAAACTGCGGCGTTCCTGACGAAACCGCGTCCTCGATTAGCATGCAATGCCCGCTCGACGAAGGCCCATACGGATCAGGCTGTCACAGACCTGCGGGAACGTCATGTCGTCTGTGTGGCGAATCTCATCCGGATACAGCGACGTATCGGTCATGCCGGGAATGGTGTTGGTCTCGAGGATGACGGGGCCGTCCTCGCTCACGATAAAATCGCTGCGCGAGATGCCCAGGCAACCGAGGGCCTTGTGAGCAGCACAGGCAAGCTCCTGAGCGCGAGCGTAATTCTCGGGTGAAATCTGCGCCGGAATACGATGGATGTCCGTAGGGTCGACATACTTCACGTCCAGATCGTAGAACTCACAGTCCTCGGGCTTGCGAATCTCGACAATCGGCAGGGCGCGCACGTCGTCCTCGCCGTACACGCCGACGGTGATCTCGGTACCCTCGATGCACTTCTCGACCAGCACTTTGTCGCCGTACTCAAACGCCTTGGCAATTGCCGCGGGCAGCTCGGAGGGCTCATGGACCAGGGAAATGCCATAGCTGGAACCGTTGACGGCCGGCTTCACAAAGCTGCGCTCGCCACAAACCTCGACGATATGATCGATATCGACTTCATCGCCCACCTCGAGCGCAAGGCCGGGGGCAATGGGAATGCCCGCCTTGGCGTACAGGAGCTTAGAGACCTCTTTGTCGGCACCGCAGGCGCTAGCAAGCACGCCCGAGGCCGTGTAGGGGATACCCAGGGTCTCCATGGCGCCCTGCATGGCACCATCCTCGCCGCCGGCACCGTGCATGGCGATAAACGCCACGTCAAAGCCGCCGGTTGCCATGGTTACCATAAAGTCATCAGCGGCCGTATCGAGCAGCTCCACCGAGGTGTAGCCGGCTTCCTTCAGTGCCACCACAACGTTCTTTCCCGAATTGAGCGAGATCTCGCGCTCAGCGGAATGACCGCCCGCCAAGACCGCTACGTGCATGTTCTCTAGGCTTTTACCCGGCATGGGCAGACTCCTCCTCTATAATTTCTGCAGCTGATACCATATTGTAGCGATACCCTCTACGTTTCCCCAAAATCGAAAGGCTTCCATGAATCCCAGGACTAAATCTCAGGACATTCGCGACTTGAGCCAAAACGATATTCGCGAGCTCGTGGCCGAACTTGGCCAGCCCGCGTTCCGCGCGAAGCAGCTCATTGAATGGGTCTTCGAGAAGAACGTTTGTTCGTTTGACGATATGACCAACATTCCCAAGGCTTTCCGCGAGCAGCTTAAAGAGGCTTTTGCCTTTGACACGCCCACTGAACTCACCAAGCAGGTTTCCAAAGATGGCTCGCGCAAGTATCTGCTCGAATACCACGACGGCGTTTCCGTCGAGACTGTCGGCATGCCCCGTCGTAACAAGCTTTCCGTCTGCGTTTCCACCCAGGCAGGCTGCGGCATGGGCTGTGCCTTTTGCGCTACCGGTCTCAACGGCCTCAAGCGCTCTCTGACCGCTCAAGAGATCGTCGACCAGGTACTTCATGTATCCAACGACTTTGGCGAGCGCGCCACGAGCGTTGTCTTCATGGGCCAGGGCGAGCCGTTTGCCAACTACGACGAGGTTCTCAAGGCGCTGCGAATCCTCAACGACCCCGATGGCATCGGTATCGGCGCTCGTCACCTCACCGTCTCTACCAGTGGCGTTATTCCCGGTATTCGCAAATTTGCCGACATCCCCGAGCAGTTCACGCTTGCTGTTTCACTGCATTCCGCCATCCAGTCGACGCGCAATAAGCTCATGCCCGGTGTTAAGAAGTACACGCTGCTTCGCCTTCACGAAGCGCTTCAGCTCTACACCGTGAAGACCGGCCGCCGTCCAACCTATGAGTATGCCATGATCGAAGGCGTCAACGATACGAATCCGGAAATGCAGGCGCTCTGCGACTTCTGCGAGGGAACGCTGTGCCACGTTAACCTCATTCAGCTTAACGACATCGAGGGTAGCCCGCTCAAGCCGTCGCCGATTCATAAGGTTGAGGATCTTCAGCGTCGCCTTGAGTCCCGTGGCATCGAGACAACGATTCGCAACTCCCGTGGTAACGATATTGACGCCGCTTGCGGACAGCTGAAGCAGCGCTTCAAAGTTCAGAAGAACGCATAGGGGAGTCGCACCCAAAACGTTTCATGTGAAACATCGAACGACCCCGGTTGCAGGATATCCAACCGGGGTCGTTTCATTTATTGACCTTAATTTTGAATCAGCTGCTACTGGTCCCATTTTTACGGCCAAAATAAGGGGTCCTTGTCTCGTGAATCAGACAAGGACCCATCACAATATGCTAAGTAATTATTAGGTACCTAATAGCCTACATTTTCCCATTGGTTGCTGACCCAACCCTGATTAATCTTGGGATTCTTCGTTACCTGAGCAGTACGCATTGCAACATCTTCTGTCATAACATCCATTTTCTTCTTGGATGTATCGATAATATCTTGCGCACTACGAAGCAAACGACCTCGAAGTTCATCGTCTGTCGCGATCTTATAGCCAGCAAAGGCACCAGCCGCGACAGTCGTCGCCAATGCAATCGCAGTTAAAATTCTATTCCTCATCTTGGCCTCCTTGATCAAACTGAATCATTTCGCCAAGAATACGAGAGAGCTCTTCATCGTCTTTAAACTCAATCTCAATCTTATTCTTTCCACGCGAGCTCTTCACACGCACGTTGGTATTAAAAACCTGACGAAGCACGCGGGCTGCCTTTTTAAAAGACTGAGGGGTTGCAGGCCTCGGCGTCTTAGGTGTCTCTCCGGCAGAAAACAACGGAGCAAGATTTTCTGTCGCTCTTACGGAAAGGCCCTCTGCAACAACCTTCTCTGCAAGTCGAATTCGAGCATCCTCATAGGGAACTGCAAGAATCGCACGTGCATGACCAGCAGTAAGTTTACCCTCAAAAATCATCTGCTGAACTACTTCGGGGAGATCGAGAAGACGCAGTGAGTTTGTAATTGCAGAGCGTGACTTGCTTACTGCCTTCGACAATGCCTCCTGGGTCATACCGCTGGCATCGATGAGCTGTCGATAGCCCTTAGCCTCTTCGACGGGATTCAGATCTGAACGTTGAAGGTTTTCGATAAGAGCAAGAGCCAGCATCTCTTCATCATTTACCTCTTTAATGATGACTGGCAATTCTTCAAGGCCAGCAAGCTTTGACGCCTGGTAACGACGCTCACCAGCGATGATCTCATAGCCGTTTCCATGCTTGCGAACCAAAAGCGGCTGCAAAACGCCATGTTCTTGGATTGACTCGCTCAACTCGCGAAGTTCAGTTTCGTTAAAGTGAATTCGCGGCTGATTAGGGTTGGGAACGATATCCTCAATAGGTAGTTTTGTTTCAGATGCAGCATTAGAAGCCGATGCAGCCGAACCGCCGGTCTCATACTCGGCCTCTGAAACCAAAGCATTCAGTCCACGTCCCAATCCGCCACGTTTCTTTACACTAGGCACGCTTGATCACCTCTTTTGCAAGGTTCATATATGCTTTTGCACCCTTATTTTGAGGTGCATAGGTAATTACTGGTTCTCCAAAAGACGGAGCTTCGGAGATTTTAACCGTACGGGGGATTAGCGTCTTAAACGCCTTATCACCAAAGTACGATTGAACCTCCTCAACAACCTGATTCGATAGTGAAGTACGCGAGTCATACATGGTCATAAGCACACCATAGGTGTCTAAGCCCTTGTTCAGTCTTGATTTGACCATCTTCATTGACTCAAGCAGCTTCGTAACGCCCTCGAGTGCGTAATATTCGCACTGGATCGGAATCAAAACGCTGTCTGCTGCGGTCAAAGCGTTGATAGTAAGCAGGCCGAGCGAAGGAGGACAGTCAATGAAAATAAAATCGAACTCGTCCTGAATCGGCTCAAGCAAATCTTTGAGGCGGGTTTCACGTGCAATTGCGCTTACGAGCTCAATTTCGGCGCCTGCAAGCTGAATTGTAGCTGGAATTACGAATACCTTTTTGCAATTTGTATCAAGAACAAGCGATTCTGCCGGCACATCATTCAGCAATGCATCATAGATGCAGTGATCAAGGTCTTCTTTTTCAATTCCGAATCCACTGGTGCTGTTTCCCTGCGGATCAAAATCAACAATCAGTGTCTTACGACCCTGCTCACCCAGTGCTGCTGCAAGGTTTACAGCCGTCGTTGACTTACCGACGCCGCCTTTTTGATTGATGATTGCAATGATACGCGTGTCTTTTGCGCTCTTAGAACGCTTAACGTCGCGAAATCCCACGGTCCCTCCTGGTGTGTATTAAAGCTGTCAAACGGAGGATGTTTCACGTGAAACATTCCGAATCGATAGCAACTGCTATGTTTCACGTGAAACACTGCAAGCTGTTAGTAACCATTATGTTTCACGTGAAACATCTAGGCAAGCGGATTCTTCTTTGCCATGCCATTTGCACGAGGCAATGAAACGGATGCTGAATGACTCTTCTTAAGAACAATGAACTCCCTGTGACCCAAGCCTTCAGGCAAATCAATTGCGTCATTCAGAAGCAAAGTGAAGCCGCAAATCTTAGCTGCTGACATGCCGGAAGCAAGCTCCTCATCCGAAGGATTGCCCTTGGTGATAACAAATAGCCCTCCATCCTTCAGGTACGGAGCCGCATACTCAACAAGAATCGGTAGAGGGGCCAGTGCGCGGGCGGTTACAACGGAGAACTGCTTCTTATGGCTTCGAGCATATTCTTCAAGACGATCATGAACCGCATGAGCATGTTTCAATCCAAGAGCATGGACAAAGGAATTAACCGCATCAACCTTCTTGCCAACAGAGTCAATATAAGTAGCTTTACGATGCGTGGTTATGGTTAATGGAATACCAGGGAAGCCCGCACCTGTTCCCATATCGAGCAAAGCTCCCTCAGGAGCCTTATTGATATAGGGGAGCAAAACAAGTGAGTCGAGGATATGAAGTACGGCAGCATCTTCTACGTTAAGAATACGGGTGAGATTGGTTGTCTTATTTGTTTCTAGAACCAAATCCAAATGCTGGATACATTTCCTCAGCTCAATATCAGTTACGCTCAAGGAATATTCTTTGCAATAGGAAGTTAGGCGACTCAACATCTCGTCATCCTGCTGATCGGTAAGTACAAACAACAGAAGCTCCTTTCTGACAAAAATCAGCGTATCGAGAACTTTTGACAAAAAAAGGGGACGTGGAAACCACGTCCCCCTAGCATAAGCTCGAGTAGATTATCGAGCAACAATCACCACATGGCGATCAGGGTCAGAACCCTCAGAATGAGTATCGACTGCATCGTTGCCACGAAGTGCAATGTGAACCAGTCGGCGCTCGTAGGCATTCATGGGCGGAAGCGAAACACTCTTATGAGTGCGGATGGCACGCTCGGCAGCAGACTGAGCCATGGAGGCGACCTTATCCTGACGGCGACTCTTGTATCCCTCGACGTCCACTACAACCGGATACCTAAAGCCAAGCTTGCGGCTCACCAGCAAAGAGAACATAACCTGAAGAGCATCAAGAGTGCGACCATGACGGCCAATGAGAACAGCAAGGTCGGGAGCCGTTACATCCAAAATCAGCTCACCCTCGTCGCCCTCATACTCATCGATAGGAGAGTTGGCGGCATCGAAGTGCGAAAGGATGGAACGCAGGATGGAAATCGCAACATCGGCAATGGTGTCGAGCTCCTCATCGGTCAGCTCTTCACCAGCCTTGTAGCGCTGTGCAATCTCGGGATAATCGCCCGCGACCTGCGGGGCAACCTCCTCAAGCATATCCTCGATGATCTCTTCAGACATAACGTACTCCAAAAGTTAGGTACCTAAATAAGATTGATATCCCACTACTTCTTCTTGTGCGGGCGCGGCTTCTTCTCGCGACGAGTGACCTCAACCTGCAGCGGAGCGTTCTTAAGACGCTCCTCCTCATCGGCCTTCGCCTTGTCGATGACCTTCTGCGTCACAAAAATCTGCTGGATAACCTGCCAAGCAGACGAGACGTCGTAGTACAGCAGAACACCAACGGGAAGGCTCCAGCCCATCCAAAGCATCATGACCGTCATGACAACGGCCATCATACGCATGCTCTGAGCCTGCTGGCCGGTCTGGTTGCGCGACATATAGAGCTGCGGAATCAGGGTCAGGACGGCAAACAGGATCAGGCAAACCAGCGCAGGCAGTGCAACCATAAAGCCATCGGCAAAGGAAGCGCTCGGCGTGGTGGTCAGGTCGGGCAGGATGTTGAAGAACGAGAACGTGCCGTTGTTAAAGTACTGCGGCAGGTTGCGCAGCAATGTAAACAGGGCGAACAGGATAGGCATCTGAATCAGCAGCGGCAGACAGCCAGCCATGGGGTTGAACTTGTTCTCGCTGTAGAACTTCTGCATCTCCTCGGCCTGACGCTGGGGATCGTCGGCATAGCGCTCCTGGATCTCGAGCATCTTGGGCTGCAGCACCTGCATGCGAGCCGTCGACTTGGTCGACTTGAGCATAAGCGGCGTCAGCAGCAGACGGATGATGACCACCAGGATGATGATGGACAGGCCCCAGTCGACCGCAAAGGTCTGGATGAGCTTGAGCAGCTCGAAAAGGATGTTAACGATCCAATCCCACATGTAAGTTTTCCTCCGATAGCGAGTGCCCGCTAGGGCACAGGGTCATAACCGCCGACGTGCAGGGGATTGCAGCGAGCGATGCGCCTCACGGCAAGCCAGCAGCCTCTCAAAACACCGTGCTTCTCAATCGCCTGGATGGCGTATTGCGAGCACGTTGGGTAATAAATGCAGGCGTCAGGCAATAAGGGCGAAATAACCTGTTTATATATGCGAATAGGAGCGATGGCAACACGTCGCAAAACGTGATTGCTCATCGCTCCTCCCCGGCAACGCCGGCGCGCTTCATAAGCGAACGCAACGCCTTGTCCATCTCCTGCGGCGAGGAAACCCTCGTCTTGGGAGTTGCAAACAAGATGATGTCATAACCCGCAACGGGAAATCCGCAGCTACGGGCGGCCTCGCGCATCACACGCTTAGATCGGTTGCGCACGACGGCACAACCGAGTCGCTTAGCACCAACGAAGGCGACCCTTCCGGAGTCGCCTTCGCCAACCGATTCACATATGGTCATTCGAATCAGAGGGTGATTGAAACGACGCCCCTGACTGAACACATGCTCGAAATCTTGCCGAGACTTAATAGTCTTCATGCGAGATGTGTGTATCGCTGCTAGACAGTGAGACGCTTGCGGCCCTTGGCGCGACGACGGGCGAGCACGGCACGACCACCCTTAGTGGCCATACGGGCACGGAAGCCATGGGTCTTGGCACGCTTACGCTTATTAGGCTGATACGTACGCTTCATCTTAAGTTCCTCCTGCTGCATTTCGAGTGTCCGCGGGGACGCGGACGCAGATATAGACACGTGAGCTTGAAGATTGTAGGGAAATCAATGTTCAAATGTCAAGAAATCAAAGGTAAAAGGTTGCGCAGTTCACACGGTTCCCCCATAAGCCAAGCTCGATTTAGCGGTGCATGGCAACTTTTCACGATATTTCATCGAGTTTTCAACAGGTCATGTTGGCAATGTTGAGAACTTTTCGTCCGTTTTCCAAAGTTTTCAACAGGTTTTGAAAGTTTGTCGAAAGATGAGAAACATTGCACGGTGAGCTACTATTTGTTCGAAACCTTTTGGAAGATTGCGAGCGGCATGTCTGACGACTTTTACACCATGGTCGATTCCGGAGACCCGGCACCCGACAACGAGCACATCACCGGCGTGCGCGAAGAGCGTGACGAAGGTGAACAGACGACAACGCAGGCGCCAAAAGCCATGTACGCCGCGCGCATCGCCGTCTATGACGACATGCTGTCGACACCGCGTGTGATCGTCATCGATCCGCAAGATGTCCGCACGTATTTGGAAGAGACGACCAACACCGTCTACCAGTGCATGAAAGAACAAGGTGGCCATATCTCGCTCATGGTCATCCGCGAGATTGTCGAAAACTTTATCCACGCACACTTTGCAGAGCCCATCATCTCGATTCTGGACGGCGGAGACACCATCCGCTTTGCTGACCAAGGACCCGGCATCGACGACAAGGAACGCGCTTTCGACTTTGGCGTTACCAGCGCAAACAGCAAGATGAAGCGCTATATCCGTGGAACCGGAGCAGGGTTTCCCATGGTGCAGGAGTATTTGGAAAACGCCGGCGGTGCCGTATCCATCGAGGACAACATGGGCAACGGCACCGTGGTTACGGTAAGCCTGAACCCTAAACGCGTGCAGGAAATCGAGCGTGCCGGCGGACGCGGTGCTGCCGTGCGGCCCGAGACGGAGCAGCCCACATATCCCCTGCCGGGAGCTTTTGCGCAGCAGCCCATGGCAACGCAGCAGATGCAGCCCCCCGTGGGGCAGATGCAGCAGCCCGGAATGCTTCCCACACAAGAGCCCCAGGCGGCATCTATGTCGATGACGCCAAACATGCCAGAGGCCATGCCGCTGGCAGATCAGGATGCAGCAGCAATGCAGCAGGCGACGGGGGCACCGGGTGGCCAGCAAATGGGCTATCAGCCGTACCAACGGGGATATCCATATCAGCAGATGCCGCCACTGGGGTATGGCCAGCAGTTCCCGCAGCAGTACCAGCAGGGATATCAGCAGCCGTACCAGCAGATGCCGCAGCAGCAGTACAACCCCTGGGCCCAACAGATGCCTCTGCAGCCTTACCAACAGTGGCCTCAAAGTTTTCAACAGCAAATGCCGCCGATGCAGAGTTCTCAACAACCAGCAGCTCAAATGATGTATCCTAATGCAGCAAATCAGTATGCGCAGCCACAACCGGACGTGTTCGTAAGCGATCGCGGCAACGCCGCGCTGGGCTATCTGGCGCAAAATCAAGCGTGCGGTGCAACCGATCTGGCGAGGGCGTTTGGAAACTCGGCCCCCACTTGGTCACGCACGCTCAATGACTTGGCGCAGGCCGGCTTGGTCATCAAGCATGGCCAGAAATACCATCTGACCGAACTCGGCGCCGCTCGCGTGCGAGCTCAGAGCTAAAGAACGGGAGAGACAGTGGACGAGGAAGCAAGCATCATCCTGGGGGATGCCATCGCCTTTTGCCAGCGCGACGGCCAAGATGCACGCCTCATCAACATGCTGGGGCAATCGCGGGCCATAAGCCTGACCGAAGATACGCTCACGATCGAGGCCCCCTCGCGCTTTGCCATCGCGCAGCTCAAAAAGCATCAGCCGACTATTGAGGCCTATCTGGAAGAAATCGCCTTTGCACCGATCGCGCTCGACATCGTGGCACCGCAAGGCGCCGCGACGGAATCCGCTGCCGCCACGGCGCCCGCCACGGCTCCCGCTGCTTCCCCGGCGGTGCCGGCCTCCGCAGGCGACGCGTCGACGGTCGAGCACCAGCACAGCGATGTTTCCCGTGAAACCATGGCACCGTTGCCGACCGCGGCGGCGACGCCAACGAACGCGCCCGTCACGCACATGCCCATCGCTCACGACGCAGCGGCGGGCGCGGATTCGGGCATTGCAATCAAAAACACGCTCTCGGCCGACGATTTTCGTCGCATGATGAACCAGATGAAGGGCGGGGCGCCGACTAAATCCACGCAAGCCGCGACCCCCACCTCACCCATGCCAGCACCGACCGTGCCGGCCGAGCAGAATACGGATGGAGCCCCGCTCGCCGCGAACTCAAAATTTACCTTTGAGAACTTTGTCTACGGCCCCGAAAACAGCCATGCCTATCGCTCGGCACTCAAGTTTGCCGCCCTCGCGGACGAGCGCGGCACATGCACATCACTATTCATCTACGGCAAATCGGGCCTGGGCAAGACGCACCTGCTGCTTGCCATCAAAAACGAGCTCGCCGAGAAGTCGCCCGAGATCAAGGTCAAGTATGCCAACTCCCAGGCATATCTGGACGACCTGATGACCGAGTTCGACCGTCAAAAGAAGAGCAACGCTCCCATCATGCAGGCGTACCACGGCGTGGACGTGCTCATCATCGATGACATCCAAAACATCATCGGCAAGCGCGCGAGCGTGGACTACTTTTTCCAGCTCATGGACGAGTTCATCCGCAACAACAAGAAGGTCGTCATCGCGGCAGACCGCGCCCCCAAGGACCTAAGCATGGACGAGCGTCTGACCAGCCGCTTCAACGCCGGCATGCTCTGCCTGGTTGCAGAGCCCAGCTACGAGATGAAATACAAGATCTTGCAGCGCTATTACGAGAACACCATCGTCGCCGCCCCCGAGGCAGGCGACGACTCGCTGCTGGCGGCCTATGGGGGCGACGGCGGGCACCTGACCGACGAACACTTTAAACACATGGCCGAGGTCTCGGGCACCAACATCCGCGAACTCGAGAGCTTTTGCGAGCGCTGCGCCGGCGAGGCGGGTGACCGCGAGCGCGAGGGCGGGGAGCTCACCTTTGACGATATCGACGCCATCGCCAGCCAGTACTTCGACACATCGGCCAAAAAGATCAACGTCCAGACGGTTCAGTCCGTCATCGAAGAGCAGTACGGCGTGACACACGAGGAGCTCATCGGCCCGCGTCGCAACGCCAATATCGCCAAAGCGCGCCATATCGCTATCTACCTGGCCATCGAGATGTGCGAAATGACGACCACGGCGGTGGGCGCCGAATTTGGCAACCGCAACCACTCGACCGTCAGCACGAGCTACAAAAAGGTCCAGAAGATGATCCAGGAAGACCGCACCGTCACCGAAGACCTCAAGTCACTGCGCGATAAAATTACACTGCGCTCGTAGGGAAATAGAGACACCTGTTGAAAACTTGTCGAAACCACGGGCATAAGGTGTTTAAAACCCAACCCGCGGTGATGAAAAGTTTTGCGCAGGTTTTGAACGTGGAAAACCACCCCCGTTGCACACAGGTTGCTGTCGATTCTCTTTCTGGGTCTGACCTGCGTCTTTGGGAGTAATCAACAGTTTCGTCAGTGCTATTACTATTATTAAGATATTTATATCTATAGAAAGGTATTAAAAGATGAAGTTCACCGTCAGCCAGAGCTCGCTTACACAAGCCATCGGCGTCGTTATGAAGGGCGTCGCTTCGGCATCCACCCTTCCCATCCTGTCGGGCGTGCTCGTCAAGGCGCAAGACGGCATCTTGGAATTCCAGACCTCTAACTACACCATCTCGATCCGTCATCGCATCGCGGCACATGTCGAAGAAGAGGGCGAGATGGTTATCCCTTGTAAGATGCTCTCCAATATCACCAAGACCCTCCCCGATGCCCCGGTCACCTTTGAGCTGTCCGAGCGCCAGGTGCTGATTGGTTGTGAGAAGAGCTCTTTCCGCCTGAACACGCTCGATGCCAATGACTTCCCCGAGTTTCCGGCCTATGCCATCGAGAGCGCCGTGGAACTGCCGACCGATATCTTGTCCGAAATGGTCGGCCGCGTGTGGCGCGTCACCTCGACTGACAAGGCCCGCCCCATCCTGGGTGGCGTGCACATGAAGGTCGAGAACAACACCGTGCGCCTGGTGGCGACCGATTCCTTCCGCTTGGCCGTGTGCGATACGCAGGTCGAGACCTCAACCCTCGAGGGCTCCTTTGAACTCAACGTTCCGGCCGATGCCTTTAACGACGCGCTGAACATCATGGCCAGCCAGGCGACCATCATGATCGGGGCTACCGACACCCAGGTCGTCTTTGAGGCCGGCAACACCACCTACGTGTCGCGCCGCATCGAGGGCGTGTACCCCAACTACAAGCAGCTCATCCCCGATTCGTGCGTGACGAGCGTCAAGATCGACGTCGCCGCCTTTAACGCCGCCCTCAAGCGCGTGGCCGTTATCGCGAGCGCCAACCCCGCCGTCAAGTTCGAGATCGATGTCGAGAACGGGCAGATGGGCCTGTCCTCCATTTCCAATGACCAGGACCTTGCGCAGGAGACGATCGATGTCGAGGCCGAGGGCGAGTCGGGCACCATCGCCTTCAACTACCACTACATCTTCGGGTGCCTCAATGCCCTGTCCAAGGAGAAGGAGATCACGCTGGAGCTCAAGAGCTACTCGCAGGCGGGCATCTTCAAGTCCTACGACAAGATCAACTACCTGTACCTGGTCATGCCGGTCCGCATCTAGCAACTGCCCTATGACCATGTTCGCCCGCGATCTTTCCGTCGCGCACTACCGCAGCTTCGATAGCTATCGCCTTGCCCTGGACGAGGGCGTGACGATACTTGCGGGACCCAACGCGGCGGGAAAGACCAATCTCATAGAGGCGCTGCAACTGCTGACGAGCGGCGCCTCGTTTAGGCATCCGACCGCCGCCGAGCTCGTCCATGACGGCGCGGACTCGTGCAAGGTTGAGCTGAGGCTCGAGGGCGACGGCCGCGTGCTTGATATGGGATTGAGCGCGGAGGACGGTAAGCGCTCGTTTAGCCGCAACGGCAAGAGATGCTCTGCCGCCGGTGTGCGCGGGGTCCTGCCGAGCGTGCTGTTTTGCCCCGACCATCTGGACATGGTTAAGCGAGGCGCCAGTGTGCGCCGTGCCGCCCTCGATGACTTTGGCATGCAACTGAGCGCACGCTATGCCGATCTTGCGAGCACCTATGGGCGCTGCGTGACCCAGCGTAACGCCTTGCTCAAGGAGGCCTGGTGCTGCCGCGAGATGCTCGGCGCGTGGAACGATTCGATTGCCCGCGCGGGCTCGGCCCTGCTCGTGCACCGGTTGGCCCTGCTCGACCGGCTGGCGGGCCATGTGCACACTGCCTACGGGCAAGTGGCGTCCGGCGAGGCCGCCAACGTGACCTATACGTCCACGCTGGGGGATTTGCCCCAGGTCGAGGATCGCGAAGAGCTGAAGGACTGGGCGTACGAGCGCATGCTGGCTGCCCTTGATGAGCACGCCGACGAGGAAATTCGCCGCGGCGTGACGTTGGTGGGACCGCATCGCGATGAGATTGAGTTTGCCGTGGCGGGTCGATCCGCCCGTTCATTTGCCAGCCAAGGTCAGCAGCGGACGTTGGTTTTGGCCTGGAAGGTGGCGGAGGTGGCCGTGGCTCGCGATGTCCTGGGCACCGCCCCACTGCTGCTTTTGGACGACGTGATGAGCGAGCTCGACGGCGAGCGTCGCGGCGCTTTTCTGCGGCTGATCGGCGATGATATCCAGACGGTCATAACCACGACCAACCTGGGGTATTTTACCGATGACCTGCTTGATCGAGCCAAGGTGGTGAGCATGGGTGAGACGTGCTAATTACGAGCGCGAGAGCGAAACGGTCGCCTTCAGTGGATTTTTAAACGCAGAGCGCCAGCGCATCCTGGCGGCCGCGACGCCTGAGCGCCGCGTGCAGATGGAGGCTGCAGAGGAATCTCGTGCGGTCTATCGCGCCTGGAATGCGGTGTGCTCGGGCACGCGCGAGGGGCGCCATGTGACGGGCCTGCGCTACCTGCCCGAGTCCAATGAGCTGCTGGTATATCTCGACTCGCCCTCGTGGACGCAGGAAATGACGCTGTTGCGCGAGATCATCCGCGCGCGCATGGAGCGCGCCGGTGCGCATGTGGACGGCCTGGTGTTCAAAACCACCGCGCCCGGTCACACGCCGCCCGCCGCCAAGGAGCGCCTGCGTCCGGCGACGACCGAGCGCCCGCCGGCTCCGCACGCCGACCTAAGTGAGGCCGAGCGCACCGAGATTGAGCGCCAAGTGGCGCCCATCGAAGACCAAAAACTGCGCGAGGCCCTCGAGAATGCCATGAGAGCCAGTGCCGAGTGGGCCAAGGGCGTGCAAAGCAAAAAAGAGCCTTAAATCGCATCTGGTGGCCTTGTAGAGCCAAATACCCTCGTTCCCGAGGGTATTTTTTTACGATAAACTAGTAAGGCTGTACACATTTTCTTGACTGAAGGAGGACGTGTGGCAAACGAAAACGATTACGATGGCGGCGAGATTAAGATTCTCGAAGGTCTCGAGGCCGTTCGTAAGCGCCCGGGCATGTATATCGGCTCGACGAGCGCCAGCGGTCTGCATCACCTGGTGTGGGAGATCGTTGACAACTCCGTCGACGAGGCCATGGCCGGTTTCTGCACCGAGATCCAGGTGACGGTCCACGCCGACAACTCCATCACGGTCGTCGACAACGGGCGCGGCATCCCCGTCGACGAGCACCCTGTTAAAAAGATCCCGACGCTCGAGGTCGTCATGACGATCTTGCACGCCGGCGGTAAGTTCGATAACTCGGCCTATAAGGTCTCGGGCGGCCTGCACGGCGTTGGCATCTCCGTCGTCAACGCACTGTCCAAGCGCGTGGTCGTTCAGGTTCGTCGCGACGGCAACACCTACGAGATGGAGTTCTCGCGCGGCAAGACCGTCAAGAAGATGGAGGTCGTGGGCACCTCGGATTCGACGGGCACCACCGTCACCTTCTGGCCCGACGACGAGATCTTCGAGACCTGCATCTACGATTTCGATACGCTGCACAACCGTCTGCAGGAGACGGCGTTCCTCAATAAGAACCTCAAAATCGTGCTGACCGACGAGCGCGAGGCGACTCCCCACGTGGAGGAGTTTTGCTACGAGGGCGGCATCATCGACTTCGTCAAGTTCCTCAACGAGGGCAAGGACGTCCCCGAGGCCTTTAAGGAGCCCATCTACATCGAGGGCAAATCGGACCCGGACGCGCCTGTGACCAAGATGGGCGAGGTCGAGGTTTCTCTGCAGTGGAATAGCGGTTACGGCGAGAACGTCATGTCGTTTGCCAACGACATCTACACCCCCGAGGGTGGCATGCACCTTGAGGGCTTCCGCACCGCGCTCACCCGCGTGATCAACGATTACGCGCGCAAGCAGAACCTGCTCAAGGAAAAAGACGCCAACCTGACCGGCGACGATGTGCGCGAGGGCCTTTCGGCCGTTATCTCGGTCAAGCTGCCCGATCCGCAGTTTGAGGGCCAGACCAAGGCCAAGCTCGGCAGCTCCTATATGCGCGCGCTCACACTCAAGATTGTGACCGACGGCCTTGCCGATTACCTCGAGGAGCATCCCAAGCCCGCTCGCGAGATCGTCAAGAAGGCGCAACAGGCCTGCAAGGCGCGCAATGCCGCCCGCAAGGCGCGCGAGGCGACCCGCCGCAAGAGCCTGCTCGAGACGGCGTCCCTGCCCGGTAAGCTCGCCGACTGCTCGGTGCGCGATGCCGAGCTGACCGAGCTCTTCATCGTAGAGGGCGACTCGGCAGGCGGTTCGGCCAAGGACGGCCGTCGCCGAGACATCCAGGCGATTTTGCCCCTGCGCGGCAAGATTTTGAACGTCGAACGCGTTGGTGACCATCGCGCGTTCTCGAGTGACACCATCCAGTCGCTGATTACCGCGATCGGTTGCGGCGTCACGACGAGTGCCGGCGACGGCGGCGACTTCGATATCACCAAGGCGCGCTACCACAAGATCATCATCATGACCGATGCAGACGTCGACGGTGCGCATATCCGCATCCTGCTACTGACGTTCTTCTACAAGTACATGCGTCCGCTGATCGATGCCGGCTACGTCTATGTTGCCTGCCCGCCCATCTTTGGCATTAAGGTGCGCAACAAGATTCACTACGTGTATCCCAACGGCCGCCAGCCCGAAGACGAGATCCTGCGCGACACCATCCAGAGTCTGGGCCTGAACCCCGACGATAACGACGAGGACGGCAAGGCCAAGGACGGCAAGATCACCAAAAAGCGCAAGGGCTATACCGTCCAGCGCTACAAGGGCCTGGGCGAGATGGACCCCAAACAGCTTGCCTCGACGACGATGGACCCAAAGACCCGCATTCTGCAGCGTGTGTCGATCGAGGACGCCGTGGTGGCGGACCGCGCCGTGCGCGAGCTGATGGGTTCCGAGGTCGGCTATCGCCGCGAGTACATCGAGAAGCATGCACATGATGCACGATTCCTTGACGCTTAAGAGGAGGTAACGTGGCAGACGATATCAACAATAACGAGGGTATGGACGAGGCCGGCGATGCCGGTATGCCCGATGATCTGAAGCGCCTGCTTGCCCGTGCTGAGCAGGGCGAGGACGGCGATCCGGACGCCTATAACCCCGATGCCGATGATGATGAGGAAGAGGACGACGACGGTGAGCTCGAGGAGAGCTTTGGCGAAGTCGATCGTGGCGCCTCGGCCGGCGAGGACATCAACGGCGGCCAGCTCCAGATTTCGGAGTTCGGTCGCGAGATGAAGCAGTCGTTCATCGAGTATTCGATGTCGGTTATCACAGCGCGTGCCCTGCCGGACGTGCGCGACGGCTTAAAGCCGGTACACCGCCGCATCCTGTACGCGATGAACGAGAGCGGCATCTACCCCAACCGCCCACACAAAAAGTCGGCCTGGACGGTCGGCGAAGTTATCGGTAAGTACCACCCGCACGGTGACTCTGCGGTCTACGAGGCCATGGTCCGCCTGGCGCAGTGGTTCTCCATGCGCACGCCGCTCATCGACGGTCACGGCAACTTCGGCAACATCGATGGCGACGGCGCCGCCGCCATGCGTTACACCGAGAGCCGCCTGGCAAAGCCCGCCATGGAGCTACTGCGTGACCTGCAGAAGGATACCGTCGACTGGCAGCCCAACTACGACGAGTCGCTCGCCGAGCCCGTGGCGCTGCCCGCGCGCTTCCCCAACCTGCTGGTCAACGGCAGCCAGGGCATCGCCGTCGGCATGGCCACCAACATCGCTCCGCACAACCTCACCGAGGCGATCGAGGCCACCTGCTACCTGATCGATAATCCCGATGCCACCGTCGACGAGCTCATGCAGATCATGCCCGGCCCGGACTTCCCCACCGGCGCCATCATCATGGGCAGTGCCGGCATCAAGCAGAGCTACGAGACCGGACGCGGCTCCATCACCGTGCGTGCCAAGGCTCATGTGGAGTCCACCAAGACCGGCCGCAGCCGCCTGGTCTTTACCGAGATCCCCTACATGGTCAACAAGGGCACCCTGCAGGAGAAGATCGCCCAGCTCGTCAACGACAAGCGCATCGAGGGCATCTCGGACATGCGCGATGAGTCCAACCAGAAGGGCATCCGCCTGGTCATCGAGCTCAAGAAGGGTGTTATCCCGCAGGTCGTGCTCAACAACCTGTACAAGTACACCTCGCTGCAGACGACCTTTGGCGCCAACAACCTGGCGCTCGTCAACGGCGTGCCCAAATGCCTGAGCCTGCGCGAGATGCTGCAGCACTATATCGACCACCAGGTCGACGTCGTCACCCGCCGCACTCGTTTTGACCTCAAGAAGGCCCAGGCGCGTGCGCATATCCTCGAGGGCTACCTGATGGCCCTCGACCATATCGACGAGGTCATTAGCATCATCCGCTCCTCGCAGACCGACTCCGAGGCCAGCAGCCGCCTGATCGAGCGCTTTGGCTTTACGCCCGAGCAGACCACGGCCATCCTCGAAATGAAGCTGCGCCGCCTGACCGGCCTGGAGCGCGACAAGATCCAGGAAGAGTTGGACGGCCTGCGTCGCGCCATCGCCTACTATGAGGATCTGCTGGCGCATGAGGAGAAGATCCTGGGCGTCATCAAGGAGGAGATGCGCGAGATCTCCAAGAAGTTCGGCGACAAGCGCCGCACCGAGATCAGTCAGGTTGAGAAGGACCTGGATGTCGAGGACCTCATCGCCGACGAGGACATGGTCGTGACCATCACCCACACCGGCTACGTTAAGCGCATCCCGGTGGCCGCCTACCGTGCCCAGAAGCGCGGCGGCAAGGGCGTGTCGGGCGTCAACCTCAAAGAGGATGACGTTATCGACGAGATGTTTATCGCGTCCACGCACGAGTACGTGCTGTTCTTCTCGAGCAAGGGCAAGGTCTATCGCCTGAAGGTGCACGAGCTGCCGGTTGGCACGCGCCAGGCGCGCGGCACCGCGATCGTCAACCTGCTTCCTTTCGAGGAAGGCGAGAAGATCGCGAGCGTCATCAGCTGCCGCGAGTTCCCCGCCGACGAGTACCTGATGTTTGCCACCAAGAGCGGCATGGTCAAGAAGACCGTGATGAGCGCCTACGACCGTAGTCGCCGCGACGGCCTGATCGCCATCAACCTGAGGGACGACGACGCGCTGCTCGCTGTACGTCGCGTGCGCGAGGGTGACAAGATTATCATGGCAACCACCGCGGGCAAGGCGATTATGTTCCCCGAGGACCAGGTGCGCGCCACCGGTCGCGATACCAGCGGCGTCCGCGGCATTGGCATGAAGGAAGGCGTGAGCGTTCTGGGCATGGAAGTCACTAACGGCAACGGCGATCTGTTCGTCATCACCGAGCGCGGCTACGGCAAGCGCACGCCGGTCGCGGACTACCCGGAGCAGAATCGCGGCGGTCAGGGCGTCTACACCATTCAAATGACCGAGCGTAAGGGTAACCTCGCGGCCATGAAGACGGTGGGCCCGCAGCACGAGCTGTTTATCGTGACGGAGGGCGCGACGGTCATTCGCGTCAAGACCGACGAGATCAGCCAGACCGGCCGCGCCACCCAGGGCGTCAAGATGATGACCGTCGACGACAACGACCGCATCTGCGCCGTGGCCCGCATGACGGCCGCCAAAGAGAAGCCCGAAGGCGAAGCCACGGAAAACGGCTCCGCCCCCGAAGAAACCCCTGTCGATCTAGGCGACGGCAACGACATGCCAGAAGATCTCCTAGACGAGTAAGAGACTCTAGCTGGTTAAAATTATCAGACCCCATATATCGGCGGTCGGCGCACTGCGCGCCGACCGCTTTTTTGAAAACCTTGGGACTCGTGTTCGCCCCGGTCGCACGGCGACATGTGAAGTCGATCGCGAGTTCCGCACGAGCCAGAGAGCACTTAATGTGCTCTCTGTGCGAGTCAGGACTGTCCGAGTAGGCGACTTCACATGCCGCCGTGCGACCGGGGCGAACACCCTTCAAAGATTTTCAAAAAAAGTTGTTGACGCGCGCGTAACGACTCGTCTAATATATCCCTTGCGCGATGGACCTGTAGCTCAGTTGGTTAGAGCGTCCGGCTGATAACCGGGAGGTCACAAGTTCGAATCTTGTCAGGTCCACCACTTTCTTTCGCAATAAACACCCCAGCGAGAGCCGAGTCGCCGCTGGGGTGTTTATTACTGTCTCCGTGGGGGTTTAGCTCAGCTGGGAGAGCGCGGGCTTTGCAAGCCTGAGGTCAGGGGTTCGATCCCCCTAACCTCCACCATGATGGACCTGTAGCTCAGTTGGTTAGAGCGTCCGGCTGATAACCGGGAGGTCACAAGTTCGAATCTTGTCAGGTCCACCATCAAAACTGTGAAGAGCCCTGGGGCATTGCCTCGGGGCTTTTTTCTTGTCTGCGATAAATCTCATTTTGGTTTTGTGTGCTGTGCGAAAGTTTGGGTAGTATAGCTATTCAATGCGGCGGACTGCCGCGTGTTAACCGCTACGTACCGGAGGTGTTCCATGGTTCGTGTCGACATAGAGACCATCGTCATGGCCGCCGGTCCCGTGCCATCGCTTATCGTGCTTCGCGAGCGCTGCAGCAAATCGGACTCGCCCGCGCCACTGCGTTCCCTTTCCATTCAGACTGGTTCGTTTGAAGCCGCTGCCATCAGCCGCGGCATCGATAGCGGCCGCGCCGAGCGCCCGATTACCCATGACCTGTTGCTCGATACTGTTGGCGCCCTGGGTGCCAAGCTCGAACGCATCGAAATCGTTCGCGCCGAGCCGCCCGTGTTTTACGCGACGGTTGTCGTGTTGGCCGATGGCAACGAGCATAAGATCGATGCGCGTCCCAGTGATGCCATTGCCCTTGCCGTGCGCAGCAATGCCCCCATGTTTGTGGAGGACGACATCATGAATCGCCTGGGCACCGTTTCTGCCCATGCCGAGGAAGTTGACGACGAGCGGGAGTTCGAGAAGTTCGACGAGTTCGTCCATACGCTCTCCCCCGATGACTTCTAAATGTGGGGCGGCCAGGCTGCGGAGCGTTCGCTGATGGCCGGCGGTATGTCGGCTGAGGCGGCGGCCATTGCGCGCGAGGCCCAGATGCGCTCGGAGGCTTCTGAGGCGGCGCGCATTGCCTATGTGACGCAGGCCCGCACGCTTCGCGAACGCCGCGGCTCGTTTATCAAGATGGTTGTCGTCTCCGCCCTTGTCGCGGCAATCTGCTCGCGCCTTCGTGGTACAGTTGGTGCGCTTGGGTTTTCGATCTCTACGGGCCTCGTGATCTGGGGTGTGGTCGATGCGGTCATGCTGACCAGTCAGATCAAGGTGCTCGACAAGCGCGCGATGGATATGATGCGCACCCGCGACGCTGCCGCTAAGATCGCCGCCGAGGCACAAGAACTGTAATGACGCCAGACTCGATGGGAAGGTCTAAAGATGGCACAGGATATGCAGGACGCCGGTAACGTCTCCGCCGAGCTCGACGCCATGGTGTGCGATCTGATCGGCGCGTTCTTGGACGACCTTGCCGCCGGTGAAAACCCTGGCGTGGTCGTGGCAATTGAGGACGCCGCTTCCAACCGTTATCTGGCGGCGCTCGACGAGGACGGCGAAGAGGCGTGCCTCGAGGCGGCCACCAACTTTATCTCCGAGCACAAGATGGGTCTTAAGGACGAGGGCCTGGGCCGTATCGCTCGCTATGCCATCGGCTACACCGGCTGCGTCGAGATTGACGGCGGCTATCACGATGCTCTGCTCGTGAGCTTCTTCGAAACCACGCTCGAGAGCGGTTTTTCGGCATATGTGCTGTATGAGGGCATGGGCGCCGGCGATGGTTTTATGTGGAGCGACCCTGAACCTGCAGGTGAGGAAACCCCTCTCATCTAAAATCGCTAAAATAAACGAGTTTTCGGTAAAAGGCTCAATATTCCCGCCGAGCGTTGCATTGCTGGGTGGGTCGCATACGCGTGCCGGTTGTATATAGATAGAAGATAGGGGAACTACATGCGCGTAGACAATCTGAGGAACATCGCCATCATCGCTCACGTCGACCACGGCAAGACGACGATGGTCGACAAGCTCCTGCGTGCCACGGACGCCTTCCGTGCCAACCAGCAGGTCGAGGACCGCGTCCTGGATTCCAACGACCAGGAGCGCGAGCGCGGCATTACGATTCTCGCCAAGAACATCTCTATCGAGTACAAGGACGTCAAGATCAACGTCATCGACACCCCGGGCCACGCCGACTTTGGCGGCGAGGTCGAGCGCGTGCTGCGTATGGCCGACGGCGCCCTGCTGCTGGTCGACGCCTTTGAGGGCCCCATGCCCCAGACCCGCTTCGTGCTGCGTCACGCTATCGACACCGGCCTTAAGATCATGATCGTCATCAACAAGATCGACCGTCCGGGCGCCAACCCCGAGAAGGCCTACAACGACTGCCTGGACCTCATGGCCGACCTGGGCGCCACCGACGACCAGCTTGAGTTCGCCATGGAGCACGTGGTCTACGCCAGCGCCATGAACGGCTTTGCCCGCCTTGACCCCAACGACGGCAACATGGACATGTACCCGCTGCTCGACATGATCATCGACGACATGCCTGCGCCCGAGGTTGACGAGAACGCCCCGCTGGCCATGCAGTGCGTGACCATCGACCACTCCAACTTCGTCGGTCGCATCGGTATCGGCCGCGTGTACTCTGGCACCATCCACCAGGGCGACCAGATTCTGGTCGTCAAGAACGACGGCTCCAGCGCCACCGCTACCGTCAAGCAGCTCTTTACCTTCGACTACCTGGGCCGCACCGAGTGCCAGGAAGTCGGCGCCGGCGATATCGCTGCTGTCGTGGGTATTGACCGCACCGATATCGGCGATGTCTACACCGATCCCGAGAACCCCGTCGAGCTCGAGCCCATCGAGATCGACCCGCCGACCCTGTCCATCGTCTTTGAGGCTTCGACCTCCCCGCTCGTCGGCCGTGACGGAGACATCGTGGGCGCCCGTCAGCTTAAGGAGCGCCTGTTCAACGAGGCCGAGAACAACGTGACCATGAAGATCGAGGAGCTCGAGGACAAGAGCGGCGTCGAGGTCTCGGGCCGCGGCATTCTGCACCTGTCTGTTCTGATGGAGTCCATGCGCCGCGAGGGCTTTGAGTTCCAGGTCGGCCGTCCCCGCGTTCTGTTTAAGAAGGACGAGAACGGCAACAAGATGGAGCCTGTCGAGCAGGCCGTCGTTGAGTGCCCGGACGAGTACTCGGGCAAGGTCGTTGAGGTCTTCGGTACCTCCGGTGGCATCATGACGAGCATGGATACCTCGGGTATCGTGACGCACCTCGAGTTTAAGATCCCGACCCGCGGCATCATGGGCCTTAAGAACCGCATCATGAACGTCACCCACGGCGAGGGCGTGTTCTACCACACCTTCCTGGAGTACGGTCCCTACGCCGGCGAGATCGGCAACCGTCAGAACGGCGCAATGATCTCCATGACCACCGAGAAGGCCGTTGCCTATGCTCTGGGTACGCTGCAGGAGCGCGGCCAGCTTTTTGTTGAGCCGGGCACCGAGTGCTACGAGGGCATGATCGTGGGCGAGCGCAGCAAGGCTGGCGACATGGTCGTCAACATCGCCCGTACCAAGAACCTGGGCAACCAGCGTTCCTCGACCTCCGATATCTCCGTTCAGCTGGTGCCGCCCCGCACCTTCTCGCTGGAGGAGGCGCTGGAGTACATCGCCGACGACGAGCTGGTTGAGATTACCCCCAAGAACATCCGCCTGCGCAAGCGCCTGCTCAACGCCACCGACCGCAAGAAGGCCGCCGTCCGCGCCGGCCAGGTCAACAAATAAGCGCTGGACTTTATAGCGTCTAACAAGAAAGGGCGTCGACCGTAATGGTCGGCGCCCTTTTTGTGCATAGGGACTGAGCTGGTCTGCACCACCACAAAGGTGCCTGGTCCCTTTGTGGTGGTTGGTGGCTAAGCGGTGGGGAGTCCTGGCATGTTAGCCGGCTGCTGCGGCTTGAGGTGGGCGTTGCGCCAGATGATCTGGATAACGTAGCCGAGCATAAAGACAAAGGCTACGCCGCTGATGAAGTCACCTACGAGGGGAAGCCCCGTGAGGGCGCCTGCGATTACGCCGCCCACGGCTGCCATGGCGTAGCGGTTTTGGCTGTGTCCGACCATGCGGGCGATCGCACACCCCGCAAAGGCACTCGACACCAACGCGATGCCGATAACGCCGCACAAGAGGGCTCCGGCAAGCGACAGACCAGCGATAGAGATAATCAGCAGTAGGACGGCGGGGACGATAGCAATCGTGCTCAGAAGACCGCTCACCCACAGGGGCATGGGGCGCTGGTGGAGCATGCCGGCGGCGCTGGCGGTCGCGCGCGGAAAGACGAGCTCGAGCAGCAGGGCGACAAAGCAGGTCGAGAGTGCCGCGGCGACGATACCGCCGATGACATCGTTAACGGTGGAAGTATCCTCGTTCTCGGTGCGCTCGATCTTGAGCGCGCCTACCTCGGCGCCTGCGGCACGCTCGGGGTCCTCGGAGACGTGCGCGTTCACGGTGCCGGTGATGTGGGCGTTCTTGCCCAGGATGAGCTTGTCGGCCCAAACCTCGACATCGCCATTGACCGTGCCGTCGATAGTCACCGTGTCGCCCGCGAGCGCTGCCGACTTGACGGAACCGCGCAGGGCGACCGTCTCGCCCACTGCGTAGAAGCAACTGGCAGTGCTATCGGTGTTGAGGATGATGTGCTGGCCGGCAACCGTAACGCTGCCGTCAACCGTGGTCTTGGCGATATCGATAGTGCGTGCCGCCAAGCGGACGGCGCCACCCACCGTGCAGTCGCGGATAGAGAGGGTATCGCCCGCGGCGATGATATCGCGGTCGATGGACACATCATCCAAGTTGAGGGCCTGACCGGCCCAGTACAGGTCACCCTCAACGCCGGACGGATTGGCGTCATTGTCGGTCGCAAGTACGTTGCCTGCGGTGTCCGTGCCGGCGAACGACGCCGTGGGAAGCACGGTGATCGCCAGCGCGATGAGCGCGAATAGGATGGTGATGCGGCCCCATGCTTTACGGCGCTGGGTCAACGGGAATTGATTGCAGGGCATAGTGAATCCTTCGTTAGATACTCGGCATATATCTAACAGGGTACCCAACGCGTGGGCGCTCTAAAAGAACCTCTCGGTTGCATTTCGAAGGGTCGTGCCGTGCTGTCTACTTTTTACGGTGCAAGAAGCGCGCGATATCTTCTTCGGTGGGGCTTTTGATGTCAAAGCGCAGCGAGAGCCAGCGCAGACCCATGGTCACGACAACGCATACGACCAGCGCGGCGACATTGCTCATGATGCCGCTCATAACGAGACACACATAGCTTGTCGATCCGGCGATGGCGGCGATGGCATAAAAGTTAGTACGTTGGAAAATACCCGGAACCACGCCCATAAAGCCGTCGCGCAGCATGCCGCCGCCCACCGCGGTGAAAAAGCCCATCATGATGCACACCGCCGGCGCAAAGCCGTAGACAAGCGCCTTGTCCGCTCCGGTGGCGGCGTAGATGCCGACCGAGATGATATCGAGCAGGGGAATGAGTTTTTCGGGCTTGTCGACGATTGCCGGGAAAATATAGATGATGGCTGCCGTGGCAATGGAAAGCGGCAGCGCCATCGGCTGGTTGAGGATGTAGACGTTGCCGACCTGGAGCGTCATATCGCGCAAAAGACCGCCGCCCAGACCGCAGACCACCGCGAGCGCGACCGCGCCCACCAGGTCGAGCTTGTGCTCGCGCGCAACCAGCACACCCGAGATCGATGCAGCGACAACAGCGAACATCTCGAGCCAAAACGGGATGGCAACCATGGCATCCGAGGCGTGTGCGGTAACGATCATAGCGGCGGCAACGGGCAAGATGGGGTCCTTTGAGTTACGGGTTTAGACAATGCCCGTACATAGTACATGGTTGGCGGGCCTGGCGACCCTATTGCTCGGTAAACGGTCGGGACTGGATGCGGGCGTAGGCACCAAACGTGTACATCAGCCTCCAAAGATGTCAAATAATGTCGGTTTTGGAGGGTGGTGTACATGTTTTGGTTGGGGTGTGCTGGGAAGACGCTACTCGGAAGGTGTGTCTTCGCCCTGCGCGCTCTTCCAGTTGCGGATAAGTGCCTTGCGCAGTTCGTTTTGCTTTCGCTGGTACTCGGCGTCCGTGCAGCGGGGCATACCGAGTGCTTCGCGAATGCTGTTCATGGCGCGATGAAAGGCAAGTTGACTTGCGAACTGTGCCGAGGTGAGCGTAACGATTCGATATCCCATTTGGACGAGTACGGCCTCTCGTTCCGCATCTGCGCCCTTGCGCTCGGTCTCGTCGTGAAAACCGCCCTTATATTCGATGCCGAGTTCTCTGCGCTGATAAGTAACAAGAGCGTCGATTTTGAGCGATCGGGCTTTTGTGCAATGCCAGAGACGTTGAGGGATTTCGAGCGGTTTGTTGAGTTCGATACCTCGGATGCCAACGCCGCCTTCGCTTGTTGGGAGCGAGAGGGCGATGGACGATGCGGTCTCCATGGGCGAGGCTGAGTGGTCGTAGATGTGTCTGAGCGCGAGTCTGGCGCGTGTGGCGCCGGGTTTGCCAGGGTGCCGATCGAGTAGCTCGACAATTTCGTCCTTGGAGGTGGTGGCTGGTTGCTCGGTGTAAGGGTCAGAGGGATTGAGCCCCATGCGATAGTCGCCGCAAACTTCGTAACCATACTCGAGGTATTCGATCCTATCCATCCACTCGGCAGCGAGCACGAAGGTGAAGGCTTCGTCGGTGATAAAGATGCCGGGCGTAAGCTCGTCAATATGGTCGTAGGGTAGGTTTTGGCCGAGAACGTGGCAAGTGACACCGTTGGTGCGAATTCGCTCGAAAGCAAATACTACGGAGATGTCGATAGTCTTGAGCATGGTGGACGGAATGCCGCAGTCGGTAAGTGCCTGCCGAATGCGCGCGATGCGTTGCTGGGTAGAGAGGCCCCGCACGCCTATCTGGTAGTCGCGTTGTGCGACGGCTTGAACCAGGTTCCGCGGTGCATGATGGACGAGCCATGCCGTTTTATGCGAAATGAGAACAGGAGTATCCATTAGGGACCTCTCGCTTTATGCCGATATGCAGTCCTTATGTCCGTTGAAGTGAGGAAATATACCGAATGCTGGCAAAATGGCCAATCGTGCGCCGAGCGCGATATGCAAAGGTGTACATCAGCCTCCAAAGATGTCGAAAAATGTCGTTTTTGGAGGGTGATGTACATGGTTGGTTGGGACGTGCGGCCAAGAGAGGATTCGATAACAAAAAAGCCCCCAATACCGGGAGCTTTCTCAATCTAAATGGCGGAGGAGGAGGGATTCGAACCCTCGTGACCTTATACAGGCCAAACGGTTTTCGAGACCGCCGCATTCAACCACTCTGCCACCCCTCCGCGTGGGGTAAAAACAAAGCAGGCTCGAAGGCCTGCTTTGGAATTAACTGGCGGAGAGTCAGGGATTTGAACCCTGGAGACGCTTTTGACGCCTACACGATTTCCAATCGTGCTCCTTCGGCCACTCGGACAACTCTCCGTTAAATGCGAAAGTCAGTATACACGAGGAATCGCAAAGTGCAAACAGAAAAGTTGGCATTTTTTAAAACGCTCGGCCGCGCTTGGCGTTGCAGTGGGGTTTGAGGTGCCAAAAAAACGGCTTCCGACCAGCGTGGTTGATCAACTCAATTGTTCAAAAGGGGTATTCATAAGCGACTTGGCAATGAATTTAAAAATCTTTGGGTGGTGCTGTGGACCGCTGGTATGCATTTTGCGACCACAGCCTTGTGCCCGTTGACCTGCGGCTTGGCTCAGCTCGTCCCCACGGCACCGTATCGTGTCCACAGATTCGTCAAGCTTTTGGTAAGCATTTGGTTGGAATGCGCATGAAACGTCGTGCGAGTATGGGCATATGTGGAGGTCATGAGGTTGTAGCTGCAAATTCTTGCAGCCTAGGAGGTTGAAAGATATTATTACCAAGTCTTTTCCTGCTTCAGGCGCACCTTCACGACCTGAAGCCACATTTGCCCAGAGGAGGTGACAATATGAAGGCTTATGAACTGCTGTTCTTTGTTGACCCGTCGCTCGACCCCGAGACTCGTCTCGCTGTTATGAAGCGTATCGATACCACGATCGCTGAGGGCGCTGGCAAGGTCGACTCCGTTGACGAGTGGGGCAAGCGCAAGCTCGCCTACGAGATCAACGACCTCACCGATGGTGACTACACCCTCATCAACTTCCACGCAGATCCTACCCAGATCGCCGAGCTTGATCGCGTCCTGCGCATCACCGACGCTGTGGTCCGCCACATGATCGTCCGTCGCGACGACCAGGAGTAAGACTGTCGTTTTGGACTGGGCTTGTGCCCCAAGAGGAAGTAGTGAGTTATGAGCATCAATCGAGTGAACATCACCGGTAACCTCACCCGCGATCCCGAGCTGCGCGCCACCGCCGGCGGAACCCAGGTTCTGTCCTTTGGCGTCGCCGTGAACGATCGTCGCCGCAACGCGCAGACTGGCGAGTGGGAGGACTATCCCAACTTTGTCGACTGCACCATGTTCGGCACCCGCGCCGAGGCCGTGAGCCGTTTCCTGGCAAAGGGAAACAAGGTCGCGATCGAGGGCAAGCTGCGCTACAGCTCTTGGGAGCGCGACGGCCAGCGCCGGAGCAAACTTGAGGTCATCGTCGATGAGATCGAGTTTATGAGCTCCCGTGGTGGCCAGGGTGGCTACGATCAGGGCGGTTACGCCCCCGCAGCTCCCGCGCCCGCAGCACGTCCTGCCGCACCGGTGGCCACGCCGCCCGCGGTCGACGTCTACGATGAGGACATCCCGTTCTAAGGGTTGTTCACCTATTTTTGAGTGAGAGGCGGCTTCGGTTCGCCGAAGTTGCCAAATGAAAGGTATTTTGACATGGCTAATGATTTTTCTGCACGTCAGCCGCGTCGTAAGTACTGCCAGTTCTGCAAGGAGAACACTGAGTTCATTGACTATAAGGACACTCAGCTTCTCCGTAAGTACATGACCGACCGTGGCAAGATCAAGCCCCGTCGCGTCACTGGCGCTTGCACGCAGCATCAGCATGACATCGCCAACGCCATCAAGCGCGCCCGCGAGATGGCTCTCCTGCCGTACACCGTCCCCGTGGTTTCCTCTCGTGGCAACCGCGACCGCGGCTAAGAAGGGAGACGCATCATGAAGGTTATTCTTCTCGATGAGATCAAGGGCAAGGGCGGCGAGGGTGACGTCGTAGAGGTCGCTCAGGGTTACGCTGAGAACTTCCTGTTCCCCAAGAAGCTCGCTGTTGCCGCCACCAAGGGCAACCTCAAGCAGCTTGACGAGCGTCGCAACAACATCGCCAAGCGCGAGGCCGTCCGTCTGGCTACCGCCAACGAGACCAAGGCTGCCTTCGAGGGCAAGACGGTCACCGTTGACGTCAAGGTCGGCGACGAGGGCATCCTCTTTGGCTCCGTTACCGCCGCTATGATCGCTGATGCCATCAAGGCTCAGCTCGGTATGGACATCGACCGCAAGCGCGTCGAGCTCGGTAAGCCCATCAAGGTTGCCGGTGCCCACACCGTTGCCATCTCGCTGTACCGCGAGATCAAGGCCGAGGTTGTCGTTCTCGTCGGCGTTACCGCCGAGGAGCTCGCTGCCGAGGCTGAGGTCGAGGAGGCCGCTGAGGTCGCCGAGGCCGAGACCGCCGAGGTCGAGACTGAGGCTGCTGCCGAGTAGCATTTGCTGCAACGCAACAATCTTGTTCTAAGAAGGGCGCTCTGGGAAACCAGGGCGCCCTTTTTGCTTTTTAGCGCGATGCGAGCGCCATAGAGGGCGTTGCGGTGAGGTCTATTCGTGGGACCGTTCATCCGTTTGGTTCGGTGATGATTGGCCGCGCGCGGCGCGTTTTGGGACCGTGGCTGATACTATGGATGCTCGCAAGCGATATGAATGAGGATGCTCATGGCATATGACGATAGGGAGATCGGGCTGACGGTCGAGGACCGCGGCTCAAAGTTGGGTCTTCCCCAAAACCAAGATGCAGAGGCCAATGTACTGGCCGCTATGCTGCTATCGCCCGAGGTGGTCGAAGAGGCCCAGGTCGAGCTGCAGCCCGATGACTTCTACCGGCCCATTCATAAGACCATCTATACTGCGATGGTCGATATGTACAACAGCCGCATTCCCATCGACTCCATCTCGCTGATCGATTACCTGCGCAGCATCAACAAGCTCGATGCCGTGGGCGGCGAGGCGTACATTTTGGAGTTGATGGGTCAGACCCTGTCGCTCGTCAACTGGCAGCACCATGCCGCCATCGTTCGCCGCGACTCGATGCTGCGCGAGCTGATCGGCGCCACTAACGAGATCAACGCGCTGGCATATAACGCCCCCACCGACACCAAAGAGGTTGTCGAGCTGGCCGAGAGCAAGCTGCTCAAGGTTACGGCGCGCGAGGTCAAGTCGAGCTACAAGACGTTGACCGAGTTTATGGTCGAGGCCTATAACGAGGCCGAGGAAGTGTGCCAGGCCGGTGGCCAGGCTGCGGGCGTGCCCACGGGCTTTCCGTCACTCGACCGCATGCTCATGGGTTTTCGCGAGGGCCAGCTCATCATCATCGGCGCCCGTCCTGCTGTAGGTAAGACGTCGTTCGCTCTGAACCTGGCGCTCAACGCTGCCGCTGCTGGTTATACCGTCGGCTTCTTCTCGCTGGAGATGTCGGGCAAGGAAATTGCCCAGCGTCTGATTTGCGCCTACGCCATGATCTCGATCAGTGACTTCCGCATGGGCCGCATTAGCCCCGAGCAGTGGGCCAATATCAACGAGGCCACGCAGACCTTGTCTAAGCTCGATATTCTGATTGACGATACGCCCGGCACCACAGTGACCGAGATTCGCGCCAAGAGCCGCCGTATGCTCCATAACAAGGAGAAGGCAATTATCATCCTGGACTACCTGCAGCTGGTGAGTCCTCCGCCGGGCCGTCGTTCCGAGAGCCGTACCGTCGAGGTTTCGGAGATGTCGCGTGGTCTGAAGATCATGGCCAAGGAGCTCAAGATCCCGCTCATCGCGCTGTCGCAGCTCTCGCGTCAGGTCGAATCCCGTACCGGCAAGCGCCCGCAGCTTTCCGACCTTCGTGAATCGGGCTCCATCGAGCAGGACGCCGATATCGTTATGTTCTTGGACCGCTCCGCCGACGAGGCCGAAGCCTCGCGTGACGATCGACCCGACGAGGGCGTTACGCGTATCGTCGTGGCCAAGAACCGTTCGGGCCCGATCGGCGACGTCGACCTGATGTTCCTGCCGGCATCCACCAAGTTCTATGAGCTTGATGGGGCACATGCCGAGGAGTAGGACAGGCGCCCGTTGCACGGGTATACTGGGAATGTTTTGTGCTTCTGCGTGCCGGCGTGGCGCGTAGACAGTCCATGAATGTAAGGAGTAAACATGCCGTCAACCGTTTTGGTCGGTGCCCAGTGGGGCGATGAGGGCAAGGGTAAGATTTGCGACCTGGTCGCCGGCGACTTCGATGCCGTCGTGCGCTACTCGGGCGGCAACAACGCCGGTCACACCATCGTCGTCAACGGCAAGAAGTACGGCCTGCACCAGGTGCCCTCCGGCATCATGTATTCCGACCACGTGTCGGTGATCGGTAACGGCTGCGTCGTCAACCCCAAGGTTGTCCTTGAGGAGATCGATATGTTCGAGGCCGACGGCATCACCACCAAGAACCTCAAGATTAGCGGCAACGCGCATGTCATCATGCCGTACCACATCGATCTGGATGGCGCCTTTGAGCAGAAGCTCGGCAAGAAGAACATCGGTACCACCAAGCGCGGCATCGGTCCGTGCTATCAGGACAAGATGGCTCGCATCGGCCTGCGCATGCAGGACATGCTGGACGAGGCACTGTTCCGCGACAAGCTGGAGACCGCTCTCGCCCGCGTGAACCCCGAGCTCGAGCTCATCTACAACCTGCCCACCTACACCGTGGACCAGATTTGCGACGAGTACCTGCCGATGGCCGAGCGCCTGCGTCCCTACATCACCGAGACGAGCCTGCTGCTCAACAACATGATCGACGAGGGCAAGGACCTGCTGTTTGAGGGCGCCCAGGCGACGCTGCTCGACATCGACCACGGCACCTATCCGTACGTGACGTCCTCCAACTGCACCGCCGGCGGTGCCATCACCGGATCCGGCGTCGGTATGAAGAATGTCGACCGCGTGCTGGGCGTCATGAAGGCCTATATCACCCGCGTCGGTTCGGGCCCCATGCCCACCGAGCTTTCCTATGAGTCCGAGGCCGGTCACACGCTGACCGAGGAGGGCTACGAGTACGGCGTGACCACCGGTCGCCGTCGTCGCTGCGGCTGGTTCGACGGCCCCATCGCCAACTACGCCTCGCGCGTCAACGGCCTCACCGATATCGCCATGACCAAGCTCGACGTGCTTTCGGCTTTCGACACCATCAAGGTGTGCGTGGCCTACGACGTCGATGGCGAGCGCTATACCAGCGTGCCCGAGCATCAGGTTCGCTTTGAGCACGCCAAGCCCATCTACGAGGAGCTTCCTGGCTGGAAGTGCGATATCACCGGCTGCCGCAGCTTTGAGGAGCTGCCGCAGGAGGCTCAGGACTACGTGGCGTTTATCGAGGATCTGGCACACACCCGCGTGACGTTCATTGGCGTTGGCGCTGGTCGCGAGCAGATCATCAACCGATTCTGGAAGTAATCGGGACTATTTGGTTATTGCGATATACCCCTTTGCAGCCCGGACGGGCGGCCGAGGGGTATATTTGCTTGCAAAGGGCTCGCGCGGAGCGGGCCATTCATCCATAGAGGAGGCACCCTTGAAGGCGGACACTCAAACCATCGACATCCTGTTGTTGGGCAGCGGCGGCCGTGAGCATGCTTTGGCAGCTAAGCTCGCAGCATCACCGCGCGCCGGCAAGCTCTACATCGCGCCGGGCAACGGCGGCACCGCGAGCTGCGGCGAGAACGTTGTTCTCGACGACTGCGATCCTGCGGCCGTGGCGGCGTTTGCGCAGAGCCACGGATGCGGACTCGTGGTAATTGGCCCCGAGGCTCCGCTTGTGGCGGGCGTGGCCGACGCCGTGCGCGCGGCGGGTATTCCCTGCTTTGGCCCGGGTGCCGAGGGTGCCCAGATGGAGGGCTCCAAGCTGTTCTCCAAGCAGCTCATGGAGCGCGCCGGTATTCCGACGGCAGCCTATGGTTCGTTTACCGACGAGGCTTCGGCTCTCGCCTACGTACGCGAGCAGGGCGCCCCGCTGGTCGTGAAGGCTGACGGCCTTGCCGCCGGCAAGGGCGTTATCGTGGCGACCGAACTTGAGCAGGCCGAGGAAGCCGTGCGCGAGTGCTTTGGCGGCACCTTTGGCGATGCCGGCAACACCGTGGTCATCGAGGAGATGCTGACCGGCCCCGAGTGCTCGCTGCTGGCCTTTACCGACGGCAAGACCGTGCGCCCCATGGCTACCTCGCAGGACCACAAGCGCGCGCTTGAGGGCGACCTTGGTCCCAACACCGGCGGCATGGGCGTCTACAGCCCGGTGCCCATCGTGACTGACGAGGAGCACGCCACCATGGTGGCGGTCATGGAGCAGACCGTGGCCGAGCTCGCTGCCGAGGGTATCGACTACCGCGGCTGCCTGTACGGCGGCTTTATGCTCACCCCCGCCGGTCCCAAGGTGCTGGAGTTCAATGCCCGCTTTGGCGACCCCGAGACGCAGGTCGTGCTGCCGCGCCTTAAGAACGACCTGGTCGAGGTCATGCTGGCTTGTGCCAACTGCGAGCTCGATCAGATTGAGCTCGACTGGCGTGACGAGTGGGCCGTGGCCGTTGTCCTGACGAGCGCGGGCTACCCCGGCAGCTACGAGAAAGGAAAGGTCATCACCGGTATTGAGGATGCCGAGGCCATGGAGAACGTGACCGTGTACCATGCGGGAACTGCCGTGGTGGACGGTCAGCTCGTGACCAATGGCGGCCGCGTGCTTGCCGTGACCGCTCTGGGCGACACGTTCGAGAACGCTCGCAACCTTGCCTACGAGGCCTGCGAGAAGATTGATTTTGAGGGCAAGACCCTGCGTCACGACATCGGCCTGCGCGCGCTGCGCGGCCGCGACGCCTGGGATGCCTAAAATCCGAGAGGAATGAGACGGATGGACGAGAAGAACGAAGAGCTCGTGGACGCGCAGATCGTCGAAGAGGACAGCCGCGTGTATGGGCACGCCGAGGGCGAGCCTGGTGGCGAGGTCGCTGACGAGCCGGCGCTGGTGCTGGGCGATGACGACCCGCACGATGCCGAGCTGCACGAGAAGATTCTTTCGGAGGAGTGCGCCTGGAAGGGCAAGATCCTCGACGTCCACCGTCTTGAGGTTGAGCTGCCCAACGGTCGCCGTAGCGCCCGCGATATCGTTCGCCATCCGGGTGCGGCGGCTGTTGTGGCACTGACCGAGAGCGGCAAGATCGTACTGGTGCGCCAGTACCGCACCGCCATCGACCGCGTGACGGTCGAGATTCCCGCCGGCAAGCTCGATCCAGGCGAGGACCCGCTCGATTGCGCCAAGCGCGAGCTGCATGAGGAGACGGGCTTTAGGGCCGGTCGCATTCGCTTTTTGACGTCGATTGTCACGTCCTGCGGCTTCTGCGACGAGATCATTCACATCTACCTGGCCACCAAGCTCGAGTTCGATGCACCCAACCCCGATGATGACGAGTTTGTCAACGTGGACCTCGTGCCGCTGCACGAGCTGATCGACGCCGTGCTCGACGGCAAGATCGAAGACGCCAAGACCGTCGTGGGCGCCTTGGCCTGCGATAGCATCGCGCACCGCTTGGGTGGGGCCGAGCTGTAACGAGCGGGAATAGCCCTGGGACAAGAACTACTGATTACTTTGTCCCAGGGCCTTATGTTGCTGATATTTCTTTGAGGATCACATGTTTAAGAGGTTTCTTTCGTATTACGAGCCCCAGATGGGGCTTTTTGTTGCTGATACTGTTTGTGCTCTGGTGCTTGCCGCCATTGACCTGGCGTTCCCCATTATCCTGCGCAATTTGACCGGTGGGCTGTTTACTCAGGGTCAGGCTGCTATTATGCAGGCGCTCGGCATGATCGCGGTGGGCTTGGTGCTGATGTATGCCGTCCGCTGCGCCTGCCGCTATTTTGTGAGCTATTGGGGTCACGTGATGGGCGCGCGTATGGAGTCCAAAATGCGCGAGGACCTGTTTGACCAGTATGAGCGCTTTAGCTTTGCATACTTCGACCGCAACAGCTCGGGCGACATGATGAGCCGCGTGGTCAACGACCTGTTCGATATCTGCGAGGCGGCGCACCACGTGCCCGAGTGGATCATCATCTGCGGCATCGAGATCATCGGCTCGTTTGTGATCCTCTTTACCATTGCCCCGGTGCTGGCGCTCGCCATGGCCGTGGTGACGGCGGCGTTTGCGGTCATCATGTTTTGGCAGAACATGCGTATGCGCGAGGTTTTTAGCGACAACCGCAAAAAGATCAGCGGCATCAATGCGCAGCTGCAGGATTCGCTTGCGGGCATGCGCGTAGTCAAGAGCTTTGCCAACGAGGAGACCGAGCGCGCCAAGTTCCGTGCCTCTAACGATCGCTACCTTTCGTCCAAGGAGAACATGTATCACGCCATGGGCGTCTATACCGCGACGTATGGCCTGCTCTCGGGTGTGCTCTATGTGATCGTGGTGCTGCTGGGCGGCTGGCTGGTCGCCCAGGGACAGCTGCAGGCGGTCGATATGGCGACCTTTGCACTCTATATTTCGCTGTTCTGCACGCCGCTCGAGACGCTCGTCAATTCGGCCGAAACGTATCAGAAGGCTATCGCCGGCTTTAAACGTATGGACGAGGTGCTCTCGACCGCGCCGGATATCCAGGACAAGCCGGGCGCTACGGATCTGCAGGTGACTGCCGGCGCCGTGGAGTATCACGACGTGTGCTTTAACTACGAGGATGTCGAGCTGGGCGAGGGCTATGCCGACGAGCGTCCCGTTATCGACCATATGAATCTGTCCATCAAGCCCGGGCAGACCATCGCGCTGGTTGGCCCTTCGGGCGGTGGCAAGTCCACGACCTGTTCGCTGCTGCCGCGCTTTTATGACGTGGCTGCCGGATCCATTAGCATCGACGGCCAGGACGTGCGCGATGTGACGCAGCAGAGCCTGCGCCGCGCCATCGGCCTGGTGCAGCAGGATGTCTATCTATTTGACGGTACGATTGGCGAGAACATCGCCTACGGCAAGCCGGGCGCCACGGCAGAAGAGATCGCCGAGGCCGCCCGTCGCGCCAACATCGATGCCTTTATCGAGTCGCTTCCGCAGGGCTACGACACCGTGGTGGGCGAGCGCGGCAGCCGTCTTTCGGGCGGACAGAAGCAGCGCGTTGCCATCGCGCGCGTGTTTCTCAAGAACCCCAAGATCCTGATTTTGGACGAGGCGACGAGTGCTTTGGATAACGAGAGCGAGGAGGCGGTGCAGGAGTCACTCGAAGAGCTGGCACGCGGCCGCACCACGATTATTATCGCCCACCGTCTTTCGACCATTAAGCATGCCGATGAGATTGCGACCGTTGAGCATGGTCGCGTTGTGGAGCGTGGCACGCACGAGGAGCTTCTCGCCCGTGGCGGCACCTATGCCCGTTACTATCGAATGCAGTTCGAAGGTGCGCGTGCGCACGAGCTCGACTGATTGATATGACAGGAAGTTTATGGCTGACAAGAACCCTTTGACTCCGGAAGAAGTGACGGAGTTATTCTCCGAAATCGATGCATCCGGCGTCTTGGATCCCACGCTCGCCAAAAAGCGTACCGAGCGCATGCGTGAGAAGGAGGCTGCGGCCAAGCGCGGTGACAAAGCGGCGCTAGCACAGCTGCGCAGCGAGGACCGCGCGAGCCAGGCAAAACATATCGACCCGCTGTCCGAGGACGATCCTTCGGGCTCGCAGGTGAGCCATACCATTACGAAGACCGCGATGGCCGTGGTCATCGGTATTTTGGTGCTGATCGTGGGCATGCAGATCGGCTACGGCGTGATGCGCCGTCTGAATACCGCCAACCTGTCCGAGAGCGTTTCGGTTGATACCGTTTCTACAGCACTCAAGGGTGGACTCGAGTGGGGCAACGGCTTTACGCAGTTCCCGCTCGACTTTACCGTCGATGAAGCCGATGAGCGTACGGGCACGGTCGAGGTGACGGTGTTGGACACATCGTCTGCCAACGAGCTCGAGCTGCTGTCCAACGGGCAGATCCAGGCCGCGGCGCTTGCGACCAACGCGCTGCTCAACGACAAGATCGACCGCGTGGTGTATAACGTTCACGCCTATATCGACGAGGATAGCAACATTCAGCACGATTCCTTCTTTGGCATGTTCCCCGCGCGGGGCCACCAGAGCGCCATTTTGACGTTCGTGTGGACCAAGAGCTCATCCAACGCCACGAGTATCGACTGGAAGATGCGCATCGTGAGTATGGATGACACCATCGCCGAGCGCATTCAGAAGCAGGTGAACTCGGTGTCGTCGTTGATTGAGGACCCGGTGGTGAGCCAGACCAAGATTGACGAGGAAAAGGCCGAGCGTGACCTGGAACATCGTCTGCATGGCCGCGAGATTTTCCGCGGCGGCAAGCCCGATCGCACACCGTCCGAACTGCTGGAGCAGGACAAGAGAAAGTAAGACGTCATCATCCCGCGTGAGCCACAAGCCTCGCGGGATGATTTTTCTGGGACGGGGATTAAAAAATCATTCTGTCATGTATGCAGTTGGCGACAAAGCTCTGCTCTCAGAATGATTTTTTAATCCCCGTCCCAGAAAAATCATTATGCATAGAAAGTCATAATTATCATTTCGTAAACATTTCGATGAAATTAACGCCATGAGGCATGCTTGCGGTTACAATACCGCGAGGCCTAACTACACACCTTTAAGCCGGTCCTGTGAGACCGGGAAGGAGAATTATGGCGAACAACCATACCGCGGGCGCTGCCGCCCGCACCTTCGCGCCCAGCGAGCTTTGCCAGCGCATGCTGGCCAAAACCAGCAAGGGCACCTGCGGTCCCTGCATCCTGTATCTTGAGGATGGGACCATTTTTTATGGACGTGCATGCGGCGCCGAGGGCACCGCGACCGGCGAAGTCTGCTTCAACACCTCGCTCGAGGGCTACTTTGAGGTCATGACCGACCCGAGTTATGCCGGCCAAATCGTAACCATGACCTATCCGCAGATCGGCAACTACGGTATCGACGAGACCGACGTCCAGTCGGCCTTCCCCGGCGACGCCGTGCGCCCTGCGAGCGCTCCGGCTATGCGCGGCATGATCGTTCGCGACATGTGCGCCACGCCTTCTAACTGGCGCTCGGCCGTCAGCGTGCCGGAGTACCTGCGTGCACACGGCATCGTCGCTATCGAGGGCGTCGACACCCGCGCCCTGGTGCGCCACCTGCGCGACAACGGCTCCAAGATGGGCATTATCTCGACCGAGATCTTCGATGTCGACGAGCTTGCCGAGCGTCTGGCCGCAGCGCCCGCGCTGGTAGGCGAGAACCTGGTCAAGACCGTAAGTTGCCCCGCGCCTCACGAGTTTGCCGCCGTCGACCTGCCTGCCACGCATGACTTTGCGCTTTCGACTGCCGCTCCTGCCCGTCACAAAGTGGTCGCCTACGACTGCGGTGTGAAGCGCGGCATTCTGGAGGGGCTGGTCCGCGCCGGCTGCGACCTTACCGTCGTGCCGTGGGACACGCCCGCGAGTGAGGTGCTCGACATGAATCCCGACGGCGTCTTTTTGTCCAATGGCCCCGGCGACCCCGACGCCGTGGTGGAGACCTACGAGCAGGTGCAGCAGCTGATCGGCAAGGTGCCGGTCTTTGGCATTTGCCTGGGCCATCAGATGATCAGCCTGGCCTGCGGCGCCCAGATGGAAAAGCTTAAATTCGGTCACCGCGGTGGCAACCAGCCGGTCATGAACCTGGTAAGCCGTCGCGTGGAGATTACCGCGCAAAACCATGGCTTTGGCCTGCTGTTCCCCAGCCTGGGCAAGCTTGTCCCCGAGCTTTCCGGCGGCGAGACCGAGCATGCGGCCGATGGAGATCTGCGCGTCTGGGTGCGCCGCGGAATCGCGCCGGTCGTGATGAACGAGCGCTTTGGCCGCATTCGCCTAACACATGTGAACCTCAACGACGGCACCGCCGAGGGTATCCAGCTGCTCGACGCCCCGTGCTTCTCGGTCCAGTACCACCCCGAGGCCTCGCCTGGCCCCACCGATGCCCACTATCTCTTTACCGCCTTTACGCGACTCATGGACGGCGAGGAGAACTACCTGGACATCGACACCGCGAAGGACCGCCTTGCCGGCTGGAACTTTGCTGAGTCCGAGACCGCTGAGACCGAGGAGAACTAATATGCCTAAACGTACTGACATCAAGCGCATCCTCGTCATTGGTTCGGGCCCCATCGTTATCGGCCAGGCCTGCGAGTTCGACTACTCCGGCGCCCAGGCCTGCAAGGTGCTCAAGGAGGATGGCTTTGAGGTCATCCTGGTCAACTCCAACCCGGCGACCATCATGACCGACCCGGGTCTTGCCGATCGTACCTATGTCGAGCCCATCACCGCCGAGTTTATCGAGCGCGTAATCAAGAAAGAGCGCCCGGACGCGCTGCTGCCCACGCTGGGCGGCCAGACCGGTCTGAACGCCGCCGTCGAGCTGGCGAAAGACGGTACGCTCGACAAGTACGGCGTCGAGATGATCGGCTGTGACCTTGCCGCCATCGAGCGCGGCGAGGACCGCAAGCTCTTTAACGAGGCCATGGCCGAGATCGGCCTGGAGGTCGCGCGCTCGGGCTATGCCTACAGCGTGGCCGACGCCGAGGCCATCGCCGAGCGCGTGGGCTATCCCTGCGTGCTGCGTCCGAGCTTTACCCTCGGTGGCGCCGGCGGCGGCATCGCGCATACCCACGAGGAGCTCGTCTCCATCGTGAGCCAGGGCCTTGAACTCTCGCCCGCCCACGAGGTGCTGGTCGAGGAGTCCATCGAGGGCTGGAAAGAGTATGAGATGGAGGTCATGCGTGACCACGCCGGCAACGGCATCATCGTGTGCTCCATCGAGAACCTCGACCCCATGGGTGTGCATACCGGCGACTCCATCACCGTGGCGCCGGCGCAGACGCTCTCCGACCTTGAGTATCAGCGCATGCGCGTGGCCTCGCTCGCCATCTTGGAGAAGATCGGTGTCGAGACCGGTGGTTCCAACGTACAGTTTGCCGTGAACCCCAACACCGGCCGCCTGATCGTCATCGAGATGAACCCGCGCGTGAGCCGCTCGTCCGCCCTCGCTTCCAAGGCCACAGGTTTCCCCATCGCCAAGGCTGCCGCGCGCCTGGCCGTGGGCTATACGCTCGACGAGATCGTTAACGACATCACCAAGGCTACGCCCGCCTGTTTTGAGCCCACAATCGACTACTGTGTGGTCAAGGTGCCGCGCTTTGCCTTCGAGAAGTTCAAGGGTACCGACCCCACGCTCACCACGCGCATGAAGGCCGTGGGCGAGATCATGGCGATTGGCCGCACCTTTGAGGAGGCCTTCGGCAAAGCCATGCGCTCGCTGGAGGACGGTCACCAGGGTATCTGCGCCGGTGGCAAGGAGGGTGCCGATAAGCTGAGCGACGATGAGCTCGCTCAAGCCGTGGCCACGCCGACCGAGCACCGCATCTTCTTTGTGGTCGAGGCCCTGCGCCGTGGCTGGGACATCGCTCGCATCCATGCCATCTGCGGCATCGACCCGTGGTACCTCAACCGCATCAACGACATGGTGCAGGTTCAGGAGAGCATCCGCGGCCTGCGTGTGGAGGATATCGACGCCGACGCGATGCGCCTGCTCAAGCAGTACGGCACGAGCGATGCCGAGATCGCTGCGCTGACCGGCTCGGACGAGCGCTTTGTGCGCGCCTATCGCAAGGGTCTGGGCGTGGTTCCCAGCATGAAGACGGTCGATACCTGCGCTGCGGAGTTCTCGAGCGCCACGGAGTACCACTACAAGACGTACGAGAACATCTACCGCACGAGCCCGGATGCCAAGAAGTGCGTGGCTCCCGACGAGACCACGCCGGCGGACAAGCCCAAGGCGATGATCCTGGGCGCCGGCCCCAACCGCATTGGCCAGGGTATCGAGTTCGATTACTGCTGCGTGCACGCGAGCTATGCGCTGGCGGCCCGCGGCTTCGAGACCATCATGGTCAACTGCAATCCCGAGACCGTTTCGACCGACTACGACACGTCCGACCGTCTGTACTTTGAGCCGCTCACCTACGAGGACGTCATGGATGTCATCGATGTTGAGCGACCCGACGGCGTCGTGGTGACGCTCGGCGGCCAGACTCCGCTTAAGCTGGCGCGCATGCTCGAGGAGAGCGGCGTGAACATCATGGGCACCAAGCCCGATGCCATCGACTTTGCCGAGGACCGCGAGCGCTTTGCCGCCCTGCTCGACAAGCTGGGCATTATGTATCCGCCGGCGGGCCAGGCAACCTCGTTTGAGGAGGCCGAGGCCGTGGCCGCGCATATTGGCTACCCGCTGCTGGTGCGTCCGAGCTACGTGCTGGGCGGCCGCGGCATGATGATCGCCTACGATGCCGAGCATCTGCGCGATTACATGGCCGAGGCTGCGCGCATTAGCCCCGACTACCCGGTGTATCTGGACCGCTTCTTGGAGGGCGCGATCGAGTCCGATGTCGACGCCCTGTGCGATGGCGAAGAGGTCTACATCGGCGGCATTCTGGAGCATATCGAGGAGGCCGGTATTCACTCCGGCGACTCTGCGACCTGCATTCCGCCGTTCAGCTTTAGCGAGAGCCTGCAGGCAAAGCTTCGCGAGACTACGCGCCGCATCGCGATGGCGCTGGGCGTACGCGGCCTGGTCAACGTGCAGTACGCCATTAAGGGCGAGACCGTCTATGTGATCGAGGCCAACCCGCGTGCCAGCCGTACCGTGCCGTTTATCTCCAAGGCCACCGGCGTGCCGCTGGCCAAGTGCGCGGCGCGTATCATGGCAGGCGATTCCATCGCGAGCCTGGGCCTGCCGAGCGACGAGCGTCAGCTGGACTGGTTCTGCATGAAGGAAGCCGTTATGCCCTGGGGCCGTTTCCCGGGCGCCGACGTTATCCTGGGGCCCGAGATGAAGTCTACGGGCGAGGTCATGGGTATCGCCAAGAGCTATCCCGAGGCATATGCCAAGACGCAGCTGGCGATTGACTACAAGCTGCCCGACCCGAGCGCCGGCAAGGTGTTCATTAGCGTGTGCGACCGCGACAAGCGTCATATCCTTTCGGTCGCGCGTATCCTGCGTTACCTGGGCTTTGACATCTGCTCCACCGAGGGCACGGCGCGCGTGCTGCGCGGCGGCAACGTGACCTGCGAGGTTGTGGAGAAGATCAGCGGCCCGCACGACGGCGAGCGTCCCAACATCGGCGACCTCATCGCCGATGGCAAGATTGCGGTGATCATCAATACGCCATACGGCCCGGGCTCGCGTGGCGACGGTTATCTGCTGCGCACCGAGGCCGTGCGCCGCGGCGTGACCTGCGTGACCGCGATGTCTGCCGCCAACACGTACGTGAGTGCCATCGAGGCCGTGCGCGAGGACCAGCAGGGTCACGGCAGCGCCAACGACATGGGCATGGACGTCATCGCCCTGCAGGACCTGCCGCAGCACACGGTGTGGGGTGACCTGTCCGGCCGGGGCGGGGGCCGAGTTTCCCCCTTCGCTCCGGCTGCAAGCAGAGTCGCTCAGTGGGAAACTCGGCTCCCCCGCCCCGGCCTGCGGTGACTTGGTTGTGCCGTGTGCTGCAGAAGGGGCTTTGTGCGTCCGGTGGCAATCAGGGTTCCGGCAACGGTGGGCAGACATCCGGCGGTTCGAACGATGGCGCCCAGGCGGGAAAGCCCGCTGGTGACAAGGCTCAGGGTGGCAAGTCCGCTAACTCACTTGCGAGCACCGGTGATCAAACGGTGGCGACCGTCGCCGCGATCGGCGGCCTGGGTGCCGCGATCGCCGCAATCGGAGTCTTCCTTGCTCGTTTCCGCCGCAAGGAAGACTAGCGCGAGCGATTGACAATCGCACACGTTTCCCAAGAGGGCCGCGGTAACCGTCGCGGCCCTCACTTTACCGGAGCGGTCTGAGGACTCGCGTCTTTCGCTTCGGACTGCTGCGCAGGGTCAATCAGGCGGAGATCTCACCCGTGTCGGGTTTGCGATAGCTTGGCGAATATAATTACGCGAAATCTAGGATTTCTCAAAAACGCGAAGTAGATGATATATTGTACTTCGCGTTTTTCAGTTAATCTTAATTTTGCGAAGTGGATTGCCATGAGACTTATTAATCGACCGTTCTATATGGATAAGCTCTCCAAGGTGGCGGGTTCGCCAGACATCAAGGTGATTACCGGAATCAGGCGATGCGGAAAATCGAAATTGCTTGAGGCGTTTGCCAGCCAACTTCGTTCAAACGACCCCTCGGCCAACGTCATACACGTCAACTTCAATCTACTTGAGTTCGAGCCGTTGGCGGAATACCATGCGCTGCATACATATGTGGAAAAGCATTATATCGAGGGTTGCCGGAATATCGTCATGATCGACGAGGTCCAGATGTGTGAAGGGTTCGAGCGGGCTATCAACAGTCTTCATGCGTCAGAGAAATATGACATTTACATCACGGGGTCGAATGCCTTTCTTCTCTCAAGCGACCTCTCGACGTTGTTCACGGGAAGAACGGTGGAGATCGAGGTCTTTCCGTTTTCACTTGCGGAGTTCTCGGCGTATCACGAGATCACTTCTCCAGCCGAGGCCCTTGCTCGCTATGTCCGCGAGGGAGGAATGCCGGGTTCCTATATCTACCAGGACGAAAGGATGCGTTTCTCATACATCTCGGATGTGCTTGAAACTCTTATCCTGCGCGACATCAGACAAAAATATCGTATACGTAATGCGGAGCAGCTTAAACGTTCCTGCGAGTTCCTGATGGATAACGTCGGAAACATCTCTTCTCTCAAGGGGATGGCGGCTGAGCTGTCACGAGCGAACCTTAAGATAAGCGACAAGACGCTGGCTGTGTATATCGACTACCTGTGTGATGCGTTTGCGTTCTACCGGTTTCGTCGCTTTGACGTCTCAGGAAAGAAATACCTGTCGACGGGAGATAAATACTACCTGGCCGACCACTCGTTTCGCTACGCCGCGCTTGGTACGAAAAAGCTCGATTTTGGCCATGTTTACGAGAATATGGTGGCAATCGAGCTTATGCGCCGCGGATGGGAAGTCTACGTGGGCGTTCTCTACCAAAAGGAAGTAGACTTTGTCGCCATCAGGCGTGACCGCCGTGTCTATATCCAGGTGAGTGACGACATTTCCCAAGAAGCGACGCTTGAGCGTGAGCTTGATCCGCTGCGACGGATTCGAGACGCCTATCCCAAGTGCGTCATCGCCCGAACAGGGCACGAAACGACTGATTGGGATGGCATCAAGGTCGTCGACCTGGCACGATGGCTTATGGGTGAATCAGGCGAGCTGGCCGTCTAGCACGCGATGACGCGGGCTGGAACGAACGAGCGAGGATTCCGTCCCGCGAGGAGGCCAATACGGCCCTCTTCGAGGGACGGAATCCTCGCTCGATCTCTTGGCGGGACATTTTGCTCGGTCGATGATCAACGGTTGGTGGAAAGCGATGCCTCGTCCGTGCCACTATTCCGTGATTGCTGGTATTTTCTGCATGCTAAAATGAATGCATAAAAGACTTTATATTTGGAGGTCTCGATGCCTGCTTTAAAGATGCTCGACAATCTTGTTCCCATCAGCGATTTCAGTCACGGTAAGGGTCCCGCTGCGTTTTCGAGAGTGAGCAACGACAACCCGGTTGTAGTTTTGAAACACAACAAGCCGGCGTTCGTTATCGTGACGCCCGATGAATACCGAGAGGCTAAGCAGGCGGAGGAGGACCTCGCCTTGTTGACGTTGGCCCTTAAGAGGACGGCTGCGACAAGCGATGATGAACTCGTTTCCCTATCTGATGTTATGGCAGAGTTGGGTGTGGGCCAGGACGAACTCGATCAGATGGATGAGGTCGAGTTTGAATGAGCGGGTACGAAGTCGCTTTCTACCCGGATACTCTCAAGGATCTCAAGCGTCTCGATGGTTCCCAGCGAAAACACGTGTTTAAGGCTATAGAAAGAATCAGAACGAACCCATTGCCGCAGAACGAAGGCGGATTCGGCAAGCCTCTTGGAAACAAGGCAGGCACGGATTTGACGGGCTTCATGAAAATCAAGCTCAGGGGAAGTGGCATTCGGATTGTGTACCGCCTCATTAAAATCAAAGGAAAAATGGCCATCGTAGTGGTAGGCGCTCGTGAAGACATGGAAGCGTACCGAACCGCCCAAAGGCGTGCGATTGATTTCGAGAAGTGGGCGGAAGAGGCTCTCTAACTTCATGGGCGAAAACAGGAATGCAGCGATGTGCTTCAGGTGTGCGAGTTTTGAAAGGCTCTGGTGATTCGGAGGTCCGCCAGAGCCTTTTTCTATCTGTGGACATTCCTCTTGGACAGTTAGTTCAGATACGTATTTTTCAGAGGACGTGTGGAGGCCAATTTGGGCACAATTGAGCTATTTTTGATAGTCTGGACCGACAAGGCCGCGCGGGCAATAGCGAGAAAGACCTATTATTAGATCTAAAGCGACTTAAAACCAGTTTGTTAGCGCCAATTAGCACCGCCAAAATATACGTATCTGAACTAACTGTCCACCACCCTCCAACAACCTCCTATTTCAAATCAAATCAGCCACCGTGCGTCATGGATATTCCCGGTGGGTCGCGGGGTGGCGGCTACGACTTTCCCTCAGGATAATTCGCGAAGCCCGTTTTCCGAGGAAAGGTATTGGTTATGTAATACCAGTTAAACAGTAAAACTATGCTTAAGTGGTATCTGGCTGGAGAACCAATTGGTATGGTTGATTAGACCCACTTCGCCATCTACGTTCATTTTTATACCGCTGGGAGAATTCCAAACTTAATTTGCGCAACTGCTCACGTATACTGGTCCAACCTTATAGGTGGCTATCTGGTTACTACCAGTTGACCCCTTGGTAACGGGTGGGCCAATTGTACGGAATGTACCGAACACCCCCCCCCGTTTGATGCGTTCGCCCATGCTGCGGGGCGCGCGTCCGCGACACTTCCGCATGTCGGAGGGAAGGAGTCCAGGTGCGTAGGAATTCCATTTTTACGAAACGGTGGGTGAAGGGAAGCGCGGTCCTCGTTGCCACTGCAGCGACGCTTGTGTTTGCCAATCCCCAGCAGGCGATTGCCACGCCACTCAAGGGTGTCGACTCAGCGACCGTGTCTCAGTCTGCCTCGAACGTCGTCGACATCGATTTCGCTGACGGCATCAAGGGCCGTATTACGTTCCTCGAGGACGGTATTTTCCGTTATAACGTCGACCCCAAGGGTGAGTTTTCCGAGTACGCCACGCCGCGCAGTAAGTCCCACACGGCTAAGATCCAGGCTCAGCCCGATACCTCGGACACCTACAGCAAGCCGAGTGCGACGGTTGCCGACAAGGGCGACACTATCGAGATCACCGGCGGAAAGGCGACCGTGATCCTGGACAAGGCGACTGGCAAGATGAGTATCAAGTCAGGCGACCGTGGCGTGGTTTCTGAGTCTGCGCCCCTCGACCTTGATAAGAAGGGTACCGTCCAGACGCTCGCCAAGGAGAAGTCCGAGAACTTCTTTGGCGGCGGCACCCAGAACGGCCGCTTCCTGCACACCAACCAGACCATCGCCATCTCCAACACTAACAACTGGACCGATGGCGGCGTTGCCTCGCCCAACCCGTTCTATTGGACGAGCGACGGCTACGGCGTGCTCCGAAACACGTTTGCAGAGGGTTCCTACGACTTCGGTTCCACGGACTCATCGACGGTCACGACTTTGCACAGCGAGAATGAGTTTGATGCCTATTACTTCGTGGCGACCAACGAGGGCGCCTCGAACGTGGCAACCGAGATGCTGCAGGACTACTACAAGGTGACCGGCAATCCGGTGCTGCTGCCCGAGTACGGTTTCTACCTGGGTCATCTTAATGCCTATAACCGTGATGGCTGGTCAACGACCTCGGGTCAAAAGAAGTGGGAGACCAAGGGCAGCAAGTCCTCGAGTGAGAAGGGCGACGTTAAATACGAGTCCGGCATGTCGACGGGCTACAAGCTCGACGGCACGCTTGCGGCCGAGACGCTCAACGGTGAGGGCCCTACGGTTGATACCGAGAACATGAAGGCGACCGATTTCGACCGCCAGTTCTCCGCCCGGCAGGTTATCGATGACTACGAGGACAACGACATGCCGCTCGGCTGGTTCCTGCCGAACGACGGTTACGGTGCTGGCTACGGCCAGAACGGTTACTACAAGACCGGCGGCGTCAACTCCGACGGAACGAGTTCTGCCGAGCGCCTCAACGCCGTGCGCGCCAACGTCGACAATCTTAAGAAGTTCACCGAGTATGCCAACTCCAAGGGCGTGAGCACCGGTCTCTGGACCCAGTCGAACCTCGAGCCCGATAGCAACTCCGAGACCCCGTGGCATCTGCTGCGCGATTTCGATTCTGAGGTTAAGACTGGTGGCATCACCACGCTCAAGACCGACGTCGCTTGGGTGGGCTCTGGCTACTCCTTTGGCCTCAACGGCATCAAGACGGCCTATGACACCGTGACCACCGGCGCCAACAAGCGCCCCAACATCATCACGCTTGACGGCTGGGCCGGCACGCAGCGCTTTGGCGGCATCTGGACCGGCGACCAGTACGGCGGTAACTGGGAGTACATTCGCTTCCATATCCCCACGTATATCGGCCAGAGCCTCTCGGGCAACCCCAACATCGGCTCCGATATGGACGGCATCTTTGGTGGCGATCCCATCATCTCCGCTCGCGACTACCAGTGGAAGACATTCACGCCCTCTATGCTTGACATGGACGGTTGGGGCACCTACCGCAAGTCGCCCATGACGCACGGCGATCCATACACGGGCATCTCGCGCTTCTATCTCAAGCTCAAAGCACAACTCATGCCCTATATCTACACGAGCGCGGCCTCGGCGGCCAACATCGACACGGGCAACGGCGATACCGGCCTTCCCATGATCCGCGCCATGCTGCTTTCCGACAACTCCGAGTACGCCGCAAGCACCTCGACGCAGTACCAGTACATGTTCGGTGAGAACTTCCTGGTGGCACCGGTGTATCAGGATACCCAGGCAGATGAGAACGGCAACGATGTCCGCAACGGTATCTACCTGCCCAACTACGGTACCGACGAGAATCCCGCCATCTGGATTGACTACTTCTCGGGCAAGCAGTACCGCGGCGGTCAGGTCCTCAACAACTACGAGGCTCCGCTTTGGAAGCTGCCACTCTTTGTTAAGGCCAACGCCATCGTGCCGATGTACGCCGAGAACAACAACCCCGAGGCTGTGACCGAGACCAACACCAAGGGCACCAATCGCAGCCAGCGTATCGTCGAGTTCTTCGCCACCGAGGGTGAGGGCAGCTTTACGCAGTACGAGGATGACGGCTCCTCCATCGAGAACAACACGACCGAGGACGATTCCTACGGCACAATCGACAATATTTCCTACGGTGAGCATGTGAGCACCGTCTATAAGTCGAGCGTGGTGGGCGGCACGGCGACCTTTACCGCCGAGGCATCGCAGGGCGGCTACAGCGGCTACGACTCCAACCGCACCACGACCTTTGTGGCCAACGTCTCCGCCAAGCCCACGAGCGTCTCCGCCAAGAACGGCGGATCCGCGCTCAACGTGGTTGAGGTCGACTCGCAGGAGGCCTTTGACGCCGCGACCCCCGAGGCCGGCCAGGCGGTCTACTTCTACAACGAGACCCCCAACCTCAACCACTACGGTAGCGACGCAGGCAGCACCGAGGCCGAGCAGGGCGAGAGCTTCAACAACACCAAGATCACCACGAATCCCAAGGTCTACGTCAAGTTCGCGAAGACCGATGTCGCCACGGCAGCGCAGACGCTCGAACTGGGCGATTTCGTGAACGCCGATGCCACGCTCGCGGCCGACCGCTTCAACGAGAACCTCTCCGCACCCGCGAACCTTGCTGCCCCCGAGGACGCCACGACCCCCACGAGCATTAAGCTCACCTGGGGGAAGGTCGATGGTGCTACCTCCTACGACCTTAAGGTAGACGGCACTGTGTTCGCCGTGGGCGATGCGGCAGAATTCACGCATACCGATCTTGCCTACAACAGCAAGCATACCTACCAGATTCGTTCGCGCAACGCCGATGGCTACTCCGCATGGAGCGACGTGCTTGAGGCGAACTCTGCGCTCGACCCGTGGCGGAACGTGCCTGAGGCCGAGGAAATCACTTGGGAGGGCTCGCTCTACGGTAGCCATAAGGCCGAACTCGCCTTCGACCATGAGTTCCAGTCGGGCGACGGCGGTTTCCACTCCGGTGGCAACGATCTGGGCAAGGCGCTTACCGTTGACTACGGTCGCGCTTACAAGCTCGACAAGCTCGAGTACTATCCGCGCGATGATGCCGGTAACGGCACTGTGACCAAGATGCGCATCGAGACGAGCCTCGACGGCGTGCATTGGACGACGCAGGAGGTCGACTGGGAGCGCTCCGCCGCTTGCAAGACGGTGGCGTTCGACGGCGCCGTGGCCGCGCGCTACGTGCGTATGACGCCGCTCGCGTCCGTGGGCAACTTCTTCTCCGCCTCCGAGATCGCCATCTACAAGACCGACGGCACGGACGGCTTCGCTGTGGGCTCCAACCTCAACAAGGCCACGGTCTCCGACGGCGACTACTCCAACATGAAGAATTACCTGGGTCTTGAGAACCGCGAGCCCGACACCTCGACGTTCGACTCCCAGATCCGCGCCCACTTCGCCGACCTCAACGGCAACGGCGTCTACGACGTGTACGACTACTCCTTCACCATGGCGGCGCTCGACGGCGGCACCAAGCAAAAGGGCAAGGCTGCTGGCACCCTCGCGGTGATCCCGAGCAAGATGGAGGTCGAGGCCGGCGACGAGATCACGGTCGACGTCTACGCCACCGACGCCGAGAACATCAACGCGCTCGGTGCGCTCGTCAACTTCAACAGCGACCAGTTCGAGTATGTCTCCGAGAGCATCGCGCAGGATGCGTCGACGGCGGGCATGGAGAACCTCTCGCGCGAGAAAGTGCAGTTCACGGATGGCCACCAGACCATCAACCTGGCCTTCGCCAACCGCGGCGACGCCAAGCTCTTCAACAGTACTGGTGTGGTCGCGAGCTTTAAACTCAAGGCTAAGACGGCCGGCAAGGTCGAGCTGCCCTCGACGTCTTGGCTCGTCGGCCCGGCGTGCGACGCGCTCGAGTTCGTGAGTGATGGCACCGTGACGATGCCCGGTGTCCCGCAGCCCACCAAGTCCGAGTACGGCCGCGACGCCTTTGACATCACGATGACCAACGACGAGCTCCCCACCGACGACGGCACCAACGTCGAGAAGCTCATCCAGCAGAAGAGCTATGACGGACTGTTCGACAACAATGAGGGCGGCAACGACTTCGAGTTCCTGTGGAACTATGGGCCCAACTGGATCGACGGCAAGATGCCGACCTACGTCAAGCTGCCCGCCACGATGACGTTCGCCTTCAAGACGCCGTCGAAACTCGATAGCGTCGAGGTCGTTAACCGCAACGGTGGCAACGGCACCGTGCAGAAGATTAAGTCCGTCGTGACGTTCGAGGACGGCTCGACCCAGGAGTTCTCGGGCGGAAGCTTTGATTCCTATCAGGCTCGCTACGCCTTTGGCCTCTCTGCCGAGAACAAGGGCAAGAAGGCGACCAAGGTCGAGATCACGCCGCTTGAGGCATCGGGTGACCAGATGCTCACGCTGCGCGAGATCAACTTCAACTACACACAGGGTGTCGAGGCCATCGAGGGTGTCGAACTGGGCAAGAACCAGACCGAGTTCTTCGAGGGCGATGTGACGCTCGTCGACGCCAAGGCCACGCCCGAGAGCGCCGGCTACCCCTATGTGACGGTCGAGAGCTCCGATCCTTCTGTGGTGAGCGTCTCCGCTGTCCAGGCCGGCGATAGCGTGAGCTACTACCTGCGCGCCAACAAGGCCGGCAAGGCAACGATCACGGTGGCGTCGGTGCTCGATCCCTCCAAGACCGCATCCTATGAGGTCGAGGTCAAGGCTGGTGTCGACACCTCTGCGCTCATGGCAGCGCTTTCCAAGGCCGCGGGCTACAGCGAGTCCGTCTACACCAAGGATTCCTATGCAGCCCTCACCGCTGCGGTCGAGGCGGCTCAGAAGCTCCTCGATGGCGGCCAGGGCAGCTATAGCAAGAAGGATGTCGCAGACGCCACGGCCAAGATCGAGAAGGCAATCGACGGCCTCAAGATGCGCCCCGTCGATGAGAAGAGCCTCATCAACACGCCCGAGAACCGCGAGAACGTCAAGGTGACCGGCTTCTCGAGCGAGGCCGACTATGAGGGCAGCAACGCCGTCAACGCTCTTGACGGCGATGAGCAGACGCTCTGGCACAGCGACTGGGCCTATAAGGCCGGTATGCCCCAGTACCTGACCGTCGACCTGGGCCGCGACTACGATCTCACCGACGTCACGTTCCTGCCGCGCCAGGACGGCGGCACGAACGGCGATATCTTTGAGGCCGAGGTGCTGGTTTCCGACACCGCCGACGGTTATGAGATGGGCACCGCCACGTCGATGGGTACGTTTACCTTCGACAACGACGGCCGCGTGCTCACCGACCGTGGCGACTGGAAGCAGATGAGCTTTGGTGCCGCGCGCGGTCGCTACGTGACCGTCAAGGTGCTCCACGCCGGCGGTGGCAGCGTTGACGCCTACTGCAGCATGGCGGAGCTCAAGTTCTACGGTACGGCCGTTCCCAATCCGGTGGCGAAGGACGACCTCACTGCCGCGATTGAAAAGGTTGATGCCGAGGTTGCAGCCGGCGACCTTAAGGCCAGCGACTACACCGAGGCTTCCTGGACCGCGTTCCAGAACGCCTTGGCGAGCGCCCGCGCCATCCTGAACGACGAGAACGCCACGCAGGACGAGGTCGACCAGGCACTCAAGGCACTCGAGAGTGCTCGCGACGCGCTTGAGAAGACTCCGGTGACCCCGGTCGAGAACCCGACCAAGAAGCAGCTCAAGGCCTTGGTCAAGCAGGCGAAGGAGACTGACACCAGGGGCAAGACGGACGAGTCTGTCAAGGCCCTGACGGATGCCATTACCTACGCCGAGGACGTCTTGGGTGATGAGAATGCTTCCGACATCCAGCTCCAGGCGGCCTATGACCAGCTCAAGCTGGCCATTGAGAGCCTCAAGGATGCCGATTCCGGCAACCAGGGCGGCTCGGGCAACCAGGGTTCCGGCAATGGCTCAAACGGCGGCAACCAGGCGGGCAAGCCCGCAGGCGACAAGGCCCAGGGCAGCAAGAAGAGCGGTTCGGCGATCCCCAATACCGGCGACCAGACGGCGGCGACCGTCGCGGCCGTCGGTGGTCTTGGCGCCATCATCGCCGCGATCGGCGCTTTCTTCCATCGTCGCAGCAAGGCTAAGTAGTCCCAGCGACAACTAAGCAAACGTGCCCGCCGCTCCGTCAAGGACGGCGGGCATTGCTTTATTATTTCAGCCAACGTACGTCATGGCAATATCCGGTAGGTCGCAGGGCGCTTCGCGGGCGGGCGGGCCAGGCTCTATCTGAACGACTTTGCGAAGCAACCGGAGTGAAGATAAAGCCTGGCCCGCCCGCGAAGCGCCACAGAGACCGCAGGGACGGGAGCAGCTATACTACTCTCAGTAGTTAAGGGTCGCGGATCCGCCGCGTCACCGCTCTCAACAGGAGGTCTTTGTTTATGGCAGATCAGAAGCCGGTTGTCGGGATCATCATGGGCTCCAAGTCCGATCTGGGCGTTATGGAAGGTTGCACCGCCGAGCTCGAGGCACTGGGCGTGCCCTATGAGCTCGTGATTGCAAGCGCACACCGCACGCCGGCGAAGGTCCATGAGTGGGCCTCGACCGCTGCCGACCGCGGCATCAAGGTGATTATCGCTGCTGCCGGCAAGGCTGCTCACCTGGGCGGTGTCGTTGCTGCGTTTACGCCGCTGCCGGTCATCGGTGTGCCTATGAAGACGAGCGATCTGGGTGGTATGGACTCGCTGCTGTCGATGGTGCAGATGCCTTCGGGCGTGCCCGTTGCCTGTGTGGCCATCAACGGTGCCAAGAACGCTGCCATTTACGCCACGCAGATTCTGGGCGCCTGCGACCCCGAGTACCGCAAGGTTGTCGAGAAGATGAAGCAGGAGATGGCTGACGCTTAAGCGCTCTGCCAGTCCATTTGCAGCATAAGGAGAGCCATGTCCGACTATCAGGGAAAGCGTTTTTCGGCTTCTCGGATTCCCGATCCAGCCAAGTCGGGAGCGGCCCGCGCGCCGCAGCGGGGTCGGACATCCTCTCCTCAGCAGTCACGTGCGCCGCGCCCCGTGACGCCGGCGAAGCATCGCCGTCAGGATACACCTGCTGCATATCGCCCTTCGTCATACAGTACGGCCAAGAAGTCACCTCGCTCTTCGGCGCATGCCGCGCCATCGAGCTATACCGAGCCGCCGCGCAAAAATCGCCGCTCCGTCATTCCCATTCTGCTCATCATCATCGGTATTGGCCTGATCGTTGCTGCGGCCGCTATCTTTATCAACGCGCAGATTGGCTACAAGCAGGCGAGCGAGTCGTATCAAAAAATCGAAAAGCAATATGTGAGCGACAAGGACGCCAGTGGCGTGCCAATTATCGACTTCAATGCGCTTGCCCAGACAAATCCCGAGGTTGTGGGTTGGATTTACGCGCCCGGCACCAACATCAACTACCCCGTGGTGCAGACCAACAACAACTCCAAGTACCTCAACACGCTGTTCGACGGCACCGCCAATGCGTCGGGTGCCATCTTCCTGGATAGCGACGACACCGCGCCGGGCATGGTGGATCAGCAGACCACGATTTACGGTCATCACATGAACGACGGTTCGATGTTCAACGTGATTTCGGATACGACCGATCAAGCGACGTTCGACAGCATGGACTACGTGTACTACATCACACGTGACGCGACGTATAAGCTGCGTCCGCTGGCGACCAAGGTGGTCGAGGACACGTATGCCAAGGCGCGCACGCCCAACTTTGAGGGCGATGACGGACTGAAGAATTATCTGTCCGAGATGCTCGACGGTGCCTCTGCCGTGGCGAGCGATGCCACCGATCGTGCCGCTTCGGCAACCAAGGTCGTAACGCTTGTGACCTGCCGTTCGCTGTCATTTAGCAATACGCGCGCCGTCATGGTGCTCACGCCGGTCGAGGAATAAAGTGTCCGGGCCCCGTCCCAAAAAGACTACCCTGGAAATCAAAAGGAGAAATGATGCTTGAGAACGGCAAATCGATGCCTTCGGTTGATGCTTGGCTGCGCGAAGCCAAGGCCGATGTTTCGGCGGCTGATTGTGGGATGTACCTGACACACAACGGCGTGGTGCGCGCGACGCCCAAGGCCGAAGTGCGCGGAGTCGAGACCGATGGCGTGGCGCCAGGCCACAAGGTGGGCGGCATGGTGTTTGGCTTCGATGCCGAAAAGGTGCAGGCCGCTATCGAGGCGACGCGCACGATGCCGGGTATCGGCTATGTGCGCGTGTGGCTGGCGAGCGGCGAGCTTACCGTGGGCGACGACATCATGCTCGTGCTCATTGGCGGAGACATTCGCCCGCATGTGGTCGATGCGCTGCAGTCGCTCGTCGGCACCATCAAGAACGAGTGCGTGAGCGAGGTCGAGCGCGAGGCGTAAGGCCTCGTCGGCAATCCGAGTCTGTCTATAGCGAAAGCCCGCCGGCAGTTCATGTAGATCTGCCAGCGGGCTTTGATGTGTTGGAGCTATTTTGCTCTGGCGTTTGCTACACGCGTGTGGCGTCCTTGGGGCTCATGGTCATACTCTGAAAACGGTTCTCCATATATTCGTTATCGAAATGCTTGTCATAGAACTGTGCGACGGGAATATTTCGAACGGTTCCGTTGACGCGCTGATACCAATAGTCGAGCGATTGCAACGTCATGACGCCGTCGATCAACATGACGGCGGTCAGGATGACGGTAGCAGAGTAGCGGCGTTTCCATGGAATCATATTGATGAGCTTAAGCAGGTGCGGCAGCAAGACCTTGATCCAGATGAGGCCACCCAGGCCCCACATGCAGGCAAACGGCGTGCATGTGCGTCCCCCGGTCAATACCGCGATGGGATCGGGCATGCCGAATAGCCTAATGTGTGAATAGCTCCACGACACCACGCCAAATGAGGTCTGCATAAACCAGCCTACAAACACCTCGAAAGCGCCGCCGATCAGGGCACTTACCAGGAAAATGATCAGAGGATTCTTTTTATAGAAGCGGTTGAGCGCCATGGTCATGAGCACCGCGCCAAATCCGTAGATGGGGCTAAAGGGGCCAAATAGCATACCGGCACGGTCCTGATAGACGCCGGGATCGACGACGACCATATGCCAGACTTCCTCGAGAATGAGACCTAACACGCTGCAGACGAAGAATACCCAGAACAGGTTGAAGTAGTTGAGCTTGATGTAGCCCTCGCCGGTTTCGTCGCGGCCGAGCATCCCCTCGGCGGCGGCATCGCGGTCGAGCATCTCTTGCAGACGGCGCTGCAGTTCGCGCTCCTGGCGTAGCGTGGGGTCGACGGTGGCCGACAGCGCAATGAGGATGACAAGCTGGACGGCGGGGCGCAGCAGGAAGGGTCCGATGCCCTGGAGCATCACGTCAACTAAAAGCTCGACGACGGTAAACGCGATAAGGATGTAGGAAAGACGGGCGGCGTTGCGGCGCTGGTTCTTGATGAGGTCCAGGCCAAAGATGATCAAGATGACGGCACTGGCAGCCGAGAGCATGATGCCGGCGACGATAAGGCCGACTGCGACGAGCGTGTTGTCGCCGAGGTTGGCGGCGGCGTTGCCGTTGATGAGCGCGGTGATGACCTGCCACATAAAGGCGCCGACCGACGGGAGCGTACCAACACCGGACAGGATGCACAGGACGGCATACACCTTAATGATGAGGGGGATCTTCTTGACCTCCGTGGCGCTGGGGACGCTGGGGTCGAGTTCGTTTCGATCCATACATAACCTTTCTCGTTTTGCTGTAGGTACAAGGATACGCCGCCGACCTGCTAAAAGACAAGACAAACGACCCAATTGCAGCAATGTAAGCCCTAGCGGTGGACGAGACGCGTCGCGACGGAAGCATGCGGGATCGTCGGCCCCGAGGCGGTTGCCCAATAAAATGTTTGGCTGCAAAACGGATTATAAGCTCGGTGGGCTTTTAAAAAGCGCTGTTCATGCGCGGGAGTGCTTGTCTTGCCGTGCGTATAATAGGGCAGGTAACGCCAAATAACGAGGCTCTGAGGGGATGCCATGTCTCAAGAAACCATCCGCGCGGCCGAGCGTGCCGCGGGACAGGTGAAGACCATGTCGACGTATGATCCGGACTCCGACCAGCTGCATGAGGAATGCGGCATTTTTGGTGTGTGGGCACCCGATCGCGATGTGGCTCGACTGACGTACTTTGGTCTGCGCGCGCTACAGCATCGCGGCCAGGAATCGGCGGGAATCGCCGTGGGTGATGGCGGCACGGTTATGGTTCGCAAGGACCTGGGCCTGCTCGACCGCGTGTTCTCCAACGCCGACCTGTCGACACTCTCCGGCCAGCTGGCCGTGGGCCACGTGCGCTATGGCACTGCCGGTGCCAAGAGCTGGGAGGCCTCTCAGCCGCACCTCTCTACCATCAATAGCGTCATTATCGCGCTCGCGCACAACGGTACCCTCGTCAACACCGACGAGCTGCGCCGCCAGCTGATCGAGCTGGGCGTGCCGTTCCTTTCCAATTCGGATTCCGAGGTCGCGACTAAGCTTATCGGTTACTTTACTCAGCGTACAGGCCATCTACGCGAGGGCATTCGCAAGACCATGGAGCTCGTGCGCGGCGGCTATGCCATGACGCTCATCAACGAGCAGGCGCTCTACGCATTCCGCGATCCGCACGGCATTCGCCCGCTTGTGCTGGGCAAGCTGGTGGACGAGGGTCTGGACCAAGCCGATGCCGCATCCGTTTCGCAGCTGCCGTCGCAGGACGGCGCCGCGACGGTCGACGCCACCACCCATGTCACCCGCGCCGGCGGCTGGGTCGTTGCTTCCGAGACGTGCGCGCTCGACATTGTGGGCGCCGAGTATGTTCGTGACGTCCGTCCCGGCGAGATCTTGCGCATCAGCGCCGAGGGCCTTGTGTCCGAGCAGGGCGTGCCTGCCGCCGAAGAGCCTGCTAACTGCATCTTTGAGCAGGTCTACTTCGCTCGCCCCGACTCCATCATGAACGGCAAGAGCGTCTACGCCTGCCGTTATGACATGGGTCGTCAGCTGGCACACGAGGAGCCCGTCGAGGCCGACCTGGTCATCGGCGTGCCCGATTCCGGCCTGCCGCCCGCGGAGGGTTATTCGCACGAGAGCGGTATTCCCTTTGGCGAGGGCCTTATCAAGAACCGCTACGTGGGCCGTACGTTTATCGAACCCACGCAGGAGCTGCGCGCCATGGGCGTGCGTATGAAACTCAACCCGCTGCGCGACAACATCGAGGGCAAGCGCCTGGTCGTCATCGACGACTCCATCGTGCGCGGCACCACCATGGTGCAGCTCGTCAAGATGCTACGCAACGCCGGCGCCAAGGAGATTCATATCCGCATCAACTCACCCGAGGTTATCTGGCCGTGCTTCTACGGTATCGATACCGACGTGCAGTCGCAGCTTATCAGCGCCAACAAGACGGTCGACGAGATTTGCGAGTATATCGGCGCCGATTCGCTGGCCTTCCTTTCGGTCGAGGGCCTGCTTAAGGTCATGCCCAAGGGCGGTTACTGCGATGCGTGCTTTACCGGCCGCTACCCCGTGGCGATTCCCGAGAGTTTTGGTCGCGACAAGTTCATGGAGGGCTTTAAGCCCCGCAACCTGGACAAGCCGCTGCACTTTGATGACGACGCCGTGGTCGAGAAATACGACGACCGCAGCTGGGAAGAGGAACACGGCGAGGCCTAAAACCTGCCATGTAGGGACAGGTTTATTTTGGTAGGTTTTACCTGCTGTTTTGTTGATATGACGGCGCGCGTTGTTATGGCGCGCGCCGAAATGAACGCAACTATGAGCACCGTTTGGCGTCTGTGCGTCAAACGGTAGTGGGAGAGGAAGGCTCAGATGAGCGACAGCAAGCATGTGACGTATGAGGATGCCGGCGTCGATACCGCCGAGGGCGGCCGCGCCGTCGACGCGATTAAGCAGATGGTCAAGGACACCAATCGCCCCGAGGTTATCGGCGGCCTCGGCGGCTTCGGTGGCCTGTTCTCGGCCGCCGCGCTTAAGGATATGGAAGACCCGATTCTGATTAGCGGTACCGACGGCGTGGGCACCAAGCTCGTGCTCGCCCAGATCATGGATCGCCACGAGACGGTGGGCCAGGACCTGGTCGCTATGTGCGTCAACGACATTCTGGCTTCGGGCGCCGAGCCGCTGTTCTTCCTGGACTACGTTGCCATCGGCCACATCGAGGCCGAGCACATGGCAAAGATCATCAAGGGCGTGGCCGATGGCTGTAAGCTCGCGGGCTGCGCGCTCGTGGGCGGTGAGATGGCCGAGCACCCCGGCGTCATGGCTCCGGCCGACTACGACCTTGCCGGCTTTACCGTGGGCGTCGTCGACCGTCCCAAGATGCTCGACCCCGCAAACGTCCGCCCGGGCGATGTGATCCTGGGCCTGCCTTCCACCGGCGTGCACTCCAACGGCTACTCGCTCGTGCGCAAGGTCATCGGCGTCGACGGCATTAAGCCGGGCACGCCCGAGGCCGCCGCTAAGGCGGAGGAGCTGAGCCGTCCGCTCGAGGAGCTCGGCGGTGCTTCGCTGGCAGACGCCCTGCTGGCTCCCACGCGCATCTACGTCAAGCCGATTCTGGAGCTGCTGCGCGGCGGCGCTCCGGTGCACGCCATTGCCCACATCACTGGCGGCGGTATTACCGAGAACCTCAACCGCGCGCTCGCCGACGACGTCGATGCCGTGGTCACCCGCAACGGCGCCGAGATGGGCTGGGATGTTCCGCCCGTCATCACCTACGTGTCGCGTCAGGCCGAGCTCGCGCCCAATGAGGCATGCAAGACCTTCAACATGGGCGTCGGCCTGTGCCTGATCGTCGCCCCCGAGGACGAGGCTGCCGTGACCGAGGCTCTGGTCGCGCTGGGCGAGAAGCCGTTCCGCGTGGGCGAGTGCGTCGAGGGTTCCGGTAAGGTCGTGTACTCCGATGAGCGCTAACGAGCAGATGGCTGCCGCCGAGGGCCTGGGCTTTGTGCCCTACACCCGTCCGACCGGCACCGATACGGCCGAGCCGCTCAAGATCGGCGTGCTTATCAGCGGTTCGGGTACCAACCTGCAGGCGCTGATCGACCTGATCGCCGCCGGCAAGCTCAACGCCTCGATTGAGCTTGTGGTGTCGAGCCGTCCATCGGCTAAGGGCTTGCAGCGCGCCGAGCGTGCGGGTATCCAGACGCTCACGCTGTCCAAGGACGTCTATGCCGACCCCATCGCGGCTGACGAGATCATCGCGCATGAGCTGCTCGAGCGCGGCTGCGAGTACGTGGTGATGGCCGGTTACATGCGCATGGTGCACACGCCGCTGCTGGCGGCGTTCCCCAATCGCGTGGTCAACCTGCATCCGGCGCTGCTGCCGAGCTTTACCGGTGCCCATGCGATTGACGATGCGTTTGCTCGCGGCGTCAAGGTGACCGGCGTGACCGTGCACTTTGCCAACGAGATCTACGACAACGGCCCCATCATCGCCCAGCGTGCGCTGGCTGTCGAGGAGGGCTGGGACGTCGACGTGCTCGAGGAGCACATCCACGCGATCGAGCATGTGCTGTATCCCGAGGTCGTGCAGATGCTCGCCGACGGTCGCGTTCACGTGCTGGAGAGCGGCAAGGTCGCAATTGATGCGCCGCGCTAGCGCGTGTAAACGGGTCACCTAGGTTTCTCTGAGGCGTAAACGACTATAAAGCCGATTGGGGCATATGGAATCACATGTGCCCCAATCGGCTTTTACTATCTCTTTGACTTCGGGCTCCTGATAACGTGACGGGTGGGACTTCGGAAAATGAGGGCGGTTGGCCGCGAGCATGATATGGATATCAGCGGCGATTTCTCCATCTCGGCAAAAAATGGCTTCAAGTTGAGCATCGGCTCGGACTTCGAGGGGGCGGACCTGTTCAGCGAAAATTCTTACACTGACACTCATGCCATGAGCCAGGATAACTAGCCGGTATAGGGTCACTTGAGTGGGTATGCGTCTGTTCAAGTCACCCATCGATTTGTTTAAGAAATAGTTAAACTACGAAACAAACGGCACGTGGGTAACTCACGACTCAGCGAGAGTAAAAGGAATAGGAGAAGAAGGTTCATGTTTTGCCCCAAATGTGGCAGCAAGATTGGTGATGATGCGCGGTTCTGTACCGAATGCGGTCTGCCCTTGGGCGGGCTCTCGGGCAAGACTGCGGCCGAGGAGGGGCCCAAGGCCGAGCCGTCGGAGCGAGAATCATCGTCCGCTGAAGTCATAATGGAACCCACAGATACCGAAACGGACTCTGCGATAGGATCCGCGAATGCCGAGTCCACAGCAGAACCGAGCCCCGAGCCGGTCTCGAAGACCGCGGGTAGCGGTCACTCCCAGATGTACAACTTCTTTATGCAACGCTGTCAGGTCGGTAACCGCCTAGTGCCGCAGTTTGCTATCATGATCGCCGCATTTATCGCCGCTGCAGGCATCGCTTACGCTGCTTTCATGCTCTACAAGAACGTCATCGAGCCCAATCTCCAGCAGCAATCCGTGCAACAGGAGCAAGCGACCGAAAGGCCCAAGAAGGACGAGAGAGCGGTCGAAGAAGTTGTCTATACGTTGGAGGCAAAGTCATTGACGGTGTCTGCTCCGGTCGACCCTATGCTCGAACAGGGCGAGCGGAGGGACATGGAATGGTCCTATCCGCAACTTAAGAGCTCCACCAAAGACGACGTTGCAGACAAAATTAACAAGGCGATTCTCGAGCCCCTTCAAATTGACGCGGAGCGAACAAATCGAGCATCAGATAATGAGCAATCAGATGCTGAGTTGTACCCCGACGGCGAATTTCCCTGCATATCGAGAAACGTGACGGTAACGTACATGGATGAGAACTTTTTCTGTATCCGTGACGAGCGCTATTCGACGGGATGGGGTCCGCATGGCGGCACGGTTGTGACTGGTGTTATTTTTGATTTGCATACGGGTGATACTGTTAGTCCTCAGGACATGTTTGGCATTGATACCGAGGATCTTGCCAGTTCCATGAGTTCGGCAGTTTGGCCGTATCTTACGGAAATGGGCAGAGAACATCCGTCTGATTACAATTCGATGCTCATGCGGAGTAATTCTTCGGACTATTCAATCAAGGGCTCAACGTGCTTGTGTGTGACATCCAAGGGACTGGTGTATCACACCGAAGACTATGAGCTCGGTACTTTTGCGGACGGCAATTGCGAGATTTTGGTTGCGTCCTGGGATGATGAGTCTCAAGTGGGGTCCGAAGTAACCCCTGATGAGGTCAAGGACGGTACAACGGTGAAAGTCGATAAGGAGGACTAACATGTTCTGTCCCAACTGTGGATTTGAGCTTGATGGCGATTTGCGATACTGCACCGAGTGTGGCTATGCACTCGAAGATGCAAAGGCGGTGCTGAACTCTGCCAGCAACGAAGTGGCAGAAGAGCCTTCCGTTATCAATGAGGCTGCGGAAGAGATTTTCGCTAGTGACGAAACGGAGAAGGAGCCTTCCGCCGGTGCCGAGGCGGGGGAGGAAAAGTCGCCCGTGGAGAGCGGGCCCGTAGCGGACGAAGAAGACGACCGGCCCAAGGACGACGTGTCGTCCGATGCAACGCCTTCGATTCCAGCCGTGCGCGCCGACCGGCCAAAGCCGATCAATCCGGTCGCCAAGCCCGTCGCGGCGCCAGCCCCTGCGCCTGCGGCGAATGTATCCGCACAGAAAAAGGAGCCCAAGGCGCTCTATATCGTTGGTATCGTCGTTGGTCTGGCAGTCATTGCCATCTTTAGCTATCTGCTGTTCTTTAGCAAGTCCGGCGACGTTGCCCATTACGGCCAGGACAAGGCCATCGTGGTGGCCCAAGAATCCAAGATTACCCCGACCGACGCAAAGGGCGAGAAGATCAAGAAGTACTCGGTGACCCTGAACGGCGACAACGGCTACAGCACCAATGCTGAGGTTAAGGGTGACGAGGGCTTCACGGTAAGCCAGTTTCCCGATATCAAACCGGGAAAATATACCCTCACCGTTAGGGACTCCAAGTCAAAAGTCGAGTGGAGCATTCCCGTCAAAGTCGTCGATAACTCTAAATCCACTGATGCCGTAAAAGAGGTTTCCCTCGAGGTGCCTAAGGCCAACGAGGACGATACAAAGACAGGCGAAGGCGACAAGAAGGATGGAGGCGCCGCTGCGGACAATACCGCTGCGTATGCCGCTTACAAGCAAAAGTGCCAGGAATATCTCGCGTGCTATGGAGAGCCACGAATTGTTGAGGCGACTGATTCTGTCTATGCGATGCGGGGGCTTTGTCTTGTCGACCTCGTTGATTTTGATCAGGATGGCCAGCCTGAGCTCTTGACCGTTGTGAACGGTATGAGCGATGACGAATTAAAGAGCGCTTGGAATGGAGATATAGAGGGACTTCAGAAGTCCTACACCGTAGAGGTTTGGTCGGCAGCTGATGGTGGCGTCAAGAGGCTTTACAGTCAAAATTGGCTTGATAACAGCAACGGAGGAACGATGTTTCTTCCGCTGATTAAAGCGGATGACGGCAGCATCCTCGTAAGCCAAAGTACATATGAGATGAGCAATGCGATTACGGCATTGCTTGCTGGCAGGCAGGCTTTGGCTGGGGACAATACTTCGGTATACGGCAAGAAAGGCGATGTTTTTTCGCTTGTAAGCAACTGCGAGTCCTGGGGAGTTGCGCCGAGCGAGGGCAATGGCTACGAATACTATTATGCGTCGGAGGGCAAGGACATTTCCGAGACGGACTATAATGCCCTATATCAGCAATTTGGCTATGGGCACAATTACCGGACATACTACTTCTTTGATTTTTCAACCTCAGGTTACGGCTCTATTTCGGGGGAATCCCACGTCGATCCCAATCAAGTTGCGGAAGTCACCAAAGATACGCTCAAAAAGGTGGGAATCGAATAAAAACTGAAAGGGGCTTGGAAAACTGTTTCCAAGCCCCTTTCTTATAGTAGTTGCTCGAGTCCAACAAGCCTCGCGCTGCTTGCTTGAGCCGCTCTATTTTGACACGCTTTGGTAAATCCACTCTTGCTAAACAAGTAATACTGTTCGATCGGCCGACCCAGCAGCGCGCTGCGCCGCTCGAGTGTTTCAAGAACATCGGTATCTACGGGCTCGTTTCTCCATTTGCACTCGCCAACGATGAGCTCCCCATCGGCGCCCTCTAACACAACGTCAATCTCTTCTTGCCGGCGCGTGTTCGGGTTCGTGCCCCACCAAGAGCCGATTGCCTTGGGCAGCACATCCAGCTCGCTCTCAACAACCTGCCGCATCAACCACTGGCGGCACACTTCTTCAAATGCAGGACCTACAAAGGTGGACAAATCATGCTTGGCGATACGCGCGGCCACAGCGGCTCCGAGCCCCTCCTCAATTGTTCCTGCGTACTGTGGAACAAAACGATACCAAAACCTAAACAGGTTATCGCAGATCCGATAGACTACCTGGCGTTTTGTTGCCTTTACAACAGGCGTGACGCGCTCAACGATTCGCAGCTCGATCAATGCGTCGAGCAGTCGCGCGACCTGTGGCGTTGCGAGGTGGGTAACATCGGCAATCTCTTTGGAGCGTACATAGCCGTTGGCAATGGCGGTTATGACGGCATTGTAGATAGCCGGGCTGCGGACCTCTTGCAGCAGATAGTTCTGGGGTTCGGCATACAAAAACGCATCTTGACGCAACAGCGCATGCTCAAGGTTCCATTGAGTGAAACGCGTGCCATCGAGCTGTGATAGATAGAGCGGCATCCCGCCAACAACGGAATACAGCTCGATGACCCTTTCGATGGGTGCATCGGGAAGCATGAGCGCCGCGTCGAAGATGGTGAAGGGGTCAATGCGCAGCTGCATGGTGCGGCGTCCATAAAGAGGGCTTTGGTGTCCTAGTACCTGGTGTTCCATAAAGCTCATGGACGACCCGCAGAGTACGAGGAACAGCTTGCTCGTGTCTTTATGTCGATCGATAAGCGTTTGCAAGCACGAAGAGATGCCCGGATCGCTCTCGGCGAGGTAGGGATACTCGTCAATAATCAGAACGATTCGCTCTGTCTTGGCGTGTTCGAAGACGGATTCGAGTGCAACCTGGATAGAGGGGAACGCTGCTCCTGCGGCGCTATCGCCAAGTATCTCGCGGCTGAGCAGCGCGAGATTTTCGCTTGCAACGGTTTGCTGCCCAGTAAAGAAGATCACATGGGGTTTGCCCTGTGTAAAGGCGTGAAGCAGGCTGGTTTTACCTACGCGACGCCTTCCATAGACTACAGCAAACTGAAAAGAACTCTTTTGATAGGCGGTTTCCAGGGATTCAAGCTCTTCCCGACGTCCAACAAACATGATGCGCCTCGCTCATATACGTATTACTAACATATATATTACTAACACGTATATGAGCAACTTTCCACCCGTCAATCGGATGGCAAGGAAATGACAGCGTTTCTACTTAACGAGGCGCTTGAGCTTGGCATAGTCCTGAATTTGCTTTTTGCGCTTGGCGTTGAGGAGGTTGTTGAGGTCGAGCTTCTCAGCGGTGCAGCGTTTGAGTAGCGCGGAGCTATCAAAGCCGTTTGACTCAATGTCTTCATCCAGATCGTGCTTGAGCTTGGTCCATTTATTGAGCTGCGAGCGCACGTAGGCCGCGGGACGTTCTATCTCGTTGGCGATGTCGCGTACACTGGTGCCCGTTCCAAACAGCTCGCGTATCTTTGCCGTCTCCTTGCGCGTGCGCTCATTTTTGGCATCGGTCTTGCATCGATCGCTGCAGTAGTGCCGTTTGACGCCACGATGCCCGGCAAGTGAATAGGCGCGTCCGCACTGCTCGCAATAACCAATTTTGACGGTGCTCAGCTTGCGTGAAAAATCAAACCAGAGCCACGAGAGATAGCTGTCAAAGGAGAGGAACCCTGTGGACTCGTTACCCTGGAACACATCCACGTGCGCGCCCGAGAGATGCGAGATCACGAGCGCCTGCACCAAAGCAGTGAGTGCATCGCGGTCATCATTTTCAAGTTCTTCGCGGCGCTCCTGGATATCTGCTTGAGGGTCGATTACATAGAAGCTCTCCTCGCTATTGCTGACCTTGAGTCGCGCTGAAATCTCCGAGCTGGAGTCTTCGTCCATGTAGAACATCGCCTGCAAAACACTGAAGTCATTGGCGGTGAGCTCGTGTTCAAAAGAGAGCACGTTGAGTGCAACGAGGGATTCTTCCTCGTCGATCATAAACATAAAGGCGTAGAAATATCCCGCATCGGATTCGATTTTGCGCACGATGGGCAGGCTTTTGAATGAGTCGGTATAATCACCGCCCGCCCTCAGGATAGTGGTGTAGATCTTGAAGGATGACCCGTTTGCCGCGCAGGTCACCACTGATTTCTCGATTCTTTCCAATGCGGAGACCTTTGCGATGGTGCAGCTCCCGTTGAGGTATTCCTGGATGCGCATGGCAATAAGTGCTGCCATCGCGGCATTGGCCCAATCGCGTACGGATTCTATTGCGTGCTTGCCAAAAAGCGGCCCGGTCTGTTCGGCGTAATCAAGTACGTTAAAGAGGCTTGCGCGGAAGGGCTGCTCTTTAACGGCGGTGGGTTCGATGCATGATGCCAGCCTGATCAGATCGGCATGGCGCTCGCTGTGTGCGGGCCCTTCGTTGCTTTTGTTGCCGGCCAGCTCGGTGGGCATGTAGAGTTCAAAGACAAGCTGGGCCTCGCCAACGGGCCTATTGGGTTCGTTCTCTATGAGGTTGACTTTCTTAAACGGAATCGAACCTTCAACGGTGCGTGTTTGGGAGAACTCAAACATTGTTACCCCTGTCTCTAGCTGCAGGTTTAATAGCGTAGCACGTTTAGGAAAATTACCCGGTCAAAATCTCTATATCGGATAAACGACAAATCGTATCTTGTGATCGTCAAGAAAAGGGGTAACGAGAAAGGACCCGATTATGCATTGCAAACAGTGTGGAGCAGAGATTAACGACGGCGCCAAGTTCTGCGGCGTGTGCGGAACGCCTACGGTCGCGGCTGCGGCCAGCGCGGTGGGGGACGCGATTTACGTCGAGGCCCAGCCGATTGAGAGCCAGTCTGTCGAGGCTCAGTTTCAAGCGGCGGAGGATGCAGAGGCCGCTGCTTGCCTGCAGGATTCGCTTCACGAGTCCATCGGGTCGCTTGGGCGAGCAGCGGTGATTTCATTGCTCTATGTGCTCTTTTTCAATTACGTGCTGGGAGGTGGCTCGCTGGGACTTAACAATATGATTCCGCTGGCGCTGCTTCTGATTGGTCCCTGGAAGGTGATTATCTCGCTGTACCGCAGCGGTGTAAGGCTTCCCCTTGTCTATGGTAGCGGCATTATCGGTATCACGATTATGCTAATCGAGCTTGTGGTTCTCGTGGGCCTTCCTGTCGTGGTTCTGATGCTTTTTTACTGGTTGGGCAGCGTGATTCACGGGGCGGTTCCTGTTATTCCCGAATCGGTTCCGATGACGATCGTGGCGCTCTGGCCTATTGCCTCGGTTGCCAACATCATCTTCAAGGCAATCAAGCTGCACATGGCTCGCGCCTAGCAAGTAGCCCGTCGCATGCCTTCCGCGTGGGGTCAGGCGAATTTGAAAGGTGAAAGAAAAGGTTTACAGTCGAGCAAATTGCTCCTGGGCCTTTTCTGTTTGCAGGCTGTGGGCTATCGTTTCGATATGCTGAAGTTCTAGGGGGATTTATGTACTGTGCAAGCTGCGGGGCAAAGATCAAAGACGGGGCGCGATTCTGTTCTGCATGCGGAAAACCGTTGGATGTGGATGATGCGCCGGCGAATGCTCAGCAGCCGCTTCCTTCAGGTACACCAAAGGCGTCTGCTGATAGAAAAGCGACAAGCGATCCTGCTGTATCTCGCGCAGAGGGCCCTTCTCTGGCGCCCTCTGATCATATGTCCTTTGCGGCCTTTATGATGCAGCGTCGGCAGATCGGCCGTTTTGCTGTGCCTACGTTTGTCACCATTCTTGCAGCAATCATCTTTACCGCTGGTGTCGCTTACGCCCTGGTCAAAGCTTACGAAGCCTTTGTGCTGCCTCAAGCGCAGCAGCAGGAGCAGCCGGCTGCAGTCGAGGAGAAGTCGTCTAAAAAGAAGGTCGCGGCAACAAACAAGAAAGCACGCAGGGCTTACGAGGGCGTGGTTGCGCGTTACGAGGACTTTGCGAGCTATTGCGAGCGGAAGGGGGCTGGTGCTGCCAGCTACGACGACTGGGCCCAGGGACGCGGTGATGATTCTGGACTGGGGCAGATATTCGTTTATAACAACCAGACTGCCCCCGGCTTTTTAAGCTACTACTATGCTTTCGATGATTTGAATGGCGACGGAATTGACGAGCTGCTTGTTGGGTTTGTCGATGCGCAGAACGATATTTCGGCGATTGTGGGTGCCTACTGCTTTGTTGATGGAGAGGCCGTTTCGGTTATGCCTTCGTCAGAGATGGTAGAAGGCTCCAGCAATATGACGAATCAGTATGACGGTTTTATTGCTCAGGGTGAGAGCCAAGTCATTACTGTCTGTAAGGACGGCATCGTTAAATTTACTTGTAGTCAGGATTGTAACCAGGCAGATTTCTATATTTCGCTTACTGCAAAGGGTCCTGAGGTCGTAGACGCGGTGCAAATTCAAAATAAGGAATTCGATAGGCAGAATGGCGCCTACTTGGTGAGGACCGTTGAGGATGGTGGCAAACCGCAGGAGGCGATGGTCCAGGGGCGTGAGGAAGCGTGCAGAATTCTTGACGAGCTCGCCGGGAAGTATCCGGAGGCCGACATTGAAATGCCGTCCGCAAGCAGCGATATGTGGAAGGCATTCAAAGGGGTGGAGCCTTCGGAGGGCTCTTTGAAGGACGGCTCTGGCACTGCGGACGATCGATCTGGCGCATCTCAAGCACCATCTGAAGCGGCATCCGATAGCAGCGACGATGGGGAGGCCGCTGCGCGCGGCGATGGCGTGATCGCCGACATGGATGCGTTCATTGCAAACGCCAAGCGCGAGTTGATTGTGCCAGATGACGCCTCTATTACGTTCAAGGTCGCTGATAAGCCAAACTATTGGGAGGGGGCGGCAACGTACGTTTGGTACGTCGAGTTTTATAAAGACGGAAAGGTCGTAGCGTCTGCGGAATGCGGCTCCGAAGGGTACCCATGTCGGTCGATTATGGCCTATCACGAGAGCTGGTAACTTTAACCGAGCCGTTTTGGCATTACAGCGCGCGCAGCTCTTATGCCTTTCCCCTTGTTCCATCCGACGAGTTTAGTTGCGGCTAAAACGGACGTTACGAAGAGCTGACCGAGAGGCCGAACGCGCTCGCCCGCTCAGCGGGTATGCCCCAAAAGGGCATCTGGGGTTCGAACCCTCCCGGTTCTTCGTCAGTTGACCAAAGGTGCGACATTATTGCCGCTCATCGGGGGTGGCTAAATGAGATGACTTGAGGGCTATAATTAGCCAAGCTAAGTTGGGGACAGATTGAGGCGCACAGGCTTTCGATGCGCCTGTCGACTCGGCAGTTCACAATTTATTAGACACGCGGAACGCGTGGTTTGGGATTAACGAAAGGAATCAGCATGTCACTGTTCCATAGCGATAACGAAAAGGAAGAAAAGCACAGCGGAATTCTCGGTGCCTTTTCTGTCGACAATATCAAATGGGAGCCTGGCAACGACGAAGATGCCTCGCTTGTCTCATTCCGCTATCCCTACGAGGATTTTCCCAACGGGTCCTATCTTCAGGTTGCGCAATCGCAGATTGCCGTTTTTACCAACAATATGGGGGCGGGCAGTTCTACTGACGCTACGGGTGCCGGCGATTCTCAGGTAAGCGTGTTTGTCGGTCCGTGCAAGATCAAGCTCGACACGGGAGACAGCCGATTCGCCCCGTTCCGCAATGCCGCCCATTCGCTTACCGGCGGTAGCTCGGCGTTTCATTCCGTTGTGTACTTTATCAATACTAACTACATGAACGAGCTGCGCTGGGGCACGACCGAGCCCATCATTGTCCAAGACCCTGAGGAAGACGTCAACGTTCATGTTCGCGCCTTCGGTTTGTTTGGCGCGCATATCGAGCAGAATGACTCGAGCCTGGTTCCCATTCAGGTGAGGAAGTTCCTCGTTAAGGTCGTGGGCACGCGAGATCGCTATACGCGAGAAGAACTTACTTCCTTTATGCGGGCAAAAATCCTTGAGTATGTTCCTGACCTGCTTGCCAAGGCGATTGTTGACCAGGAGGTTTCCGTTCTTAAAATTGCGACGCATCTGAGCGACTTCTCGTCTCAGATGCAGGGCAAGCTCGTTAACTATTTCGATGAGTTTGGTCTCACGCTCGATAACTTCTCGTTCAACAGCATCAAGCCCTTCGAAGAGGATCTTGCTGCCATCAACGAGATGAAGATCCAGCGTAAGCGGAGCATTCTCGAGGCGCAGGGTAACGCTGCCCAGATGGACATCGAGTCCGAGGCACTTGCCAGGAAGCGTGCGCGCGAAGGCTACAACTATCAGCAGGAGCGCGGCATGGACGTAATGGAGAGTGCTGCGGGCAATGAGGGGAGTGCCGCATCGGGCCTCATGGGAGCCGGCATGGGACTCGGCATGGGCGTTGGCATGGGCGGTGCATTTGGAGCTGGCTTCTCCAACTTGGCCAACCAGGCCATGGGCGCTGTTGCTCCCATGGTTGGAACGGCTTCCGCGTCCGCAGGTATGCAAAACGGTCCCGTGTGTCCCAGTTGCGGAAACGTTAATCCGATGGGTGCTAAGTTCTGCCTGGAATGCGGACAAAAGCTCGAGCAGGGTGTTGCGTGTTTGGCGTGTGGGCATCTTAACCCGGTCGGTGCCAAGTTCTGCCTGGAATGCGGGAACCGGTTGATCTCGCCAAGGTGCCCGAGCTGCGGAGCCGAGTTGCCCGAAGGGACCAAATTCTGCCCCGATTGTGGAACTAAGATCCAATAAGGAGAAACAAAGATGAACGGTTCTGTTAAACGTGTCATTTTGGGCGAGGCAATCGTCTTGGTGGCGTGGCTTGTAATCATGTTTGTCTGCAAAAACGCGCTGATGAACCCTATCGTCTTTGCTATGTCGCTTGGCTTTGGGGTTTTGGCTTTTGCGGCGGCTTCGATTTCGGCTGCCATGTCCGATAAGCAGTCCACGGTCAAAAGCACGACCGAAATCCATTATTTGCCGGTCGCATCCAGCTGTGCCTACTTTGTCGTTGCCCTTCTGGCCAACACGTACTTTGTGTTTGCGGCATATGGGTGGGGCGGCAGCACGATTCCAGTCGTCGTAAACGTTGTCCTTCTTGCTGTGCTTGTCCTTGTGCAGATGGGTCTGGGCTTCAATGGCCGCCAGGTTGACCAAAAGGTTGCTGCCGTGGCCGCAAAGACGGTTCAAACGGCGCAGTTCGGATCGTATGTGGGACAGCTCCTCGCCGTGGCGCAGGACGCTCAGGTCAAAGCCGAACTCAAAGCGCTTAAGGATGACATCTCCTTTAGTTCCAACATGTCGCAACCCCATGTTCAAGAGATCGAGCGACAGTTCTCCGCCGCGCTTGAGGCGGTCTCGAATTCCATGAGTGCCGATGAGCCGGCAGATGTTACGGTTGGCCTTGTCCATGATGCGCGCAATATCTGGAAAAAGCGCAATGCGGCGCTGACCGCTGTCAAATAAGGGCTCGCGCTGCTTTTTGCCAGGGCACTTTGATGGTTGAAGTGGGGGAAGCTATTGGAAATCAACGGTATAACTTGTGAGGGCTGCGGCAGCACCGATGTCGAGTTTGACCCCGCAACTCGAAAGGTTCATTGCAACCAGTGCGGTCGCGAGATGTACTATTCGCGGGCGCGTCTGGGGGCCACGGGCAAAATCGCGTTTGCCAAGGACAATGCCATCAAGTTTTTTAAGGGTGGTAACTTTCCGGAGGCCCGCAAATTTGCCGCGGACGTGCTCAATATGATGCAAGACAACGCGGCAGCACAGTTTATGGTTGCGTACTGCGATGAGTTTTGCGAAGGTCTTTCGGGTTCGATGACGGTTTTCTTTAAAAGGGCCGAAGATATCCCTCTCGAATATGACGAAGTGCGTGACTTGATCGACTTGTTTGAGTCGACGCTCTACAACATGCGTGACTTTGAGGTTCAGATGGTATCGCTCGTGGTCGCCAATATGCAGAGCATGGAGGATCGGTCTCGGCTTGAGAGCTTTATCGATGCTGTGTGCCCGTTCTGCATAGCGCGGTATGCTTCGGAAGACTTTATGACCGCAGAGCGGGAGAGCTTCTATCAAGATATCGCCGCCAACTGCAACATACCCAAGACGTGTCTCGCACTACTCAAGGGCATTAGAGAGAACCCCGGGTCCCCCTATAAAACTGGTTCGTTTGCGTTACGAAGAAGGACCTCGTACTTTCTCGAACACTATGTGGAGCCCGTCGGGCGCATCGTCAATTCGATGAAGGCAAGCCAATACAAACAGAAGTTTCTCGTGGCCTATCAGCAGGTGTCCGAGCAATACCGAAGCATGGCCTCTCAATAAAGCGGATGGCGGGTGCTTACTCGCTTAAAGCTATTGGATGATCTAAACAGTTCAAACTGAAAGGTGGTACAGATGAGTGATTCGGGTTTAGATACTGCCCTTATCGAGCGCAGAATCGCCGCTATTGGAACAAAAGTTGACCAGATGACCACGAAGGTCGATAAGGTCGAATCCCAAATGGAGGAAGTGCGGAAGGACCTTAAAAAGCTCCGAAAGGACTTTCTCGAGATGATGCTCGAACAGCGTCGTACCGCCGCACTTGAGCAGGCGACTACGGAGCTCGTGAGCGTCCGGCAGGAGATGGACAAGAAGTTCGGCAACTACTCGGTGGTTCGAAACACCATGGTCGGTATTCTCCAGGCAACCGATGCAGCGCTCGTGCGCAAGGCGACGATTTCGACGGTCTCCGAGGAGTTAATGATTTCTACCCCGGACTACTGGCTGGCGCCTGTCCTGGTTGCCCTTGCGGCATGGATCAACAACAACCGAGATCTTGCAGAGCGCGCAATACGCGAGGCTGTCAAACGTGACAACGAGCACACGTCGCTTGCGATGGCTCTGATCTGCAGACGTAATAACCGCACGGCTACGTGCTACGAATGGCTAGCACGCTACTTCTCGACGCAAAACGCCGCCCGCATCGATGCCGATGCGATGGTCTACATCGATGCTTATATCAACGGCATCTTCGGAACCGACGAAAAGCACCTGTGCGACGACTATATGGCGGGCTGGATCGAGCAGATCAGAAATCAGAGCCCTGAGTTCGAGAATGAGCAGTCAGAGTCATGGGCGGAGTACTTTACCGGCTACGAGGAGGATATGAGCTCGAGATATCCGGCACTCAAGGTGGTGGTCAAGGAGTTTGACTACATCAATAAGTATCTCGGAAAAGTCGAGGCAATCGAGAGCATCTCCAATGACTTCGCCGACCTCAAGGCTTCTGATGTTGACGAGAGGACGCTTGCCGAGCAGGTTGACAGGCATCTGATGGAGCTCGTTAACTCCGATGACTCCAAGGAGCGAAATTTGCGCCGCCAGGAGGAGTATCTTCTTGCGGTCAAGGCGTTTGGCGGAGACGTGGAGCGCGCCCGAGAGCTCGTCAATCGTCGCCGTGATGAGAAGCGTCAGCAGACGATGAATATCATCGACCAGATGACACGCTCGATGCGCGACCAGAGTGCGTCTGTGGATGTGCATAAAAAGAAGACCGCGATTCAGTTTTTGGGTTCCTATATCAACGGTGGTTTCAACCGGTATCGCAAGAGCGATGTCCCCGAATTTCCGCAGGCGATCACCCTTGACTTCGACGGATGGACAAGCAGAGCGGTCACCGGCGATGAGGGCAATGCGCTGCGCGGCGATTATGTTCGCTATGTCGGTGAAGAGAAGAAAAAGGAGCTCGCTGAGCTTGATGTCAAGGTTGCGAAGGGCAACAAGAGCCACAAGATAGCGGCCGTTGTCCTCGCTGTTTTGGGAGTAGCTTGCTTTGCGTTTGTAAACCAGGTTATTGGCATTCTGCTTCTTGCGGGGGCTGGCTATTGTCTAGTAAAGACGGGCCTCTCGAGCAAGCAGCGCGCTGCGGAGGCAGAAGAGATTGAGGCCAAATACTCCAAACGCATCCAGGAAGGCTGTTCCGAGATCGATCTGGCGCTTAATCAGTGGAAGAGCGCGAAGGAAGCGGCGGCCGAGCGCAGCGACCTGCTTAAGCTCGATAAGGTTGCCTAGCCGATAGGATTGACTCGATAACCATGAATGGAGTGAAATAGATGACTGATGAAGTGACTGATTTCGACCATAACGATGCCGCGATGCAGGACTTCGATGCATTGAGCGAGCTCGATAGTCTGTTTGAAGAGGACGAGCGACTGAAGCAAGCTGAGAACAATGTTTTGACTCAAAATCTCTCAGGCTTTGCAAACTGCTTTCCCGATTGGGATTTGCATCCGCCGGTAGCGTAGAAAAGCGCTTGAAACACAAGCTGCGATCATTTGGAAACATCGATGTTTCTGCGGGCTAGAAGCCATGGGGCTTTTGGCCCGCTGTCTTTCATATGCCGGTCGGCGGCATAGGGCATCAACCGTATTCTAGGTTCTTGGATGCCAGGCCGACTCGCTTCGGATCGGGCGCTACACTAACTTTCTCGAGACTACCAATCTGACAGGGCCTCGTCCGCGTGTGGACGGGGCCCTTTTGCGTGGCCTTTTATGTCTGCTATACTGCTAGCACGTAGAAAGGAGCCGCTATGGGAACGGCAATGGTGCAGCTCAACACGCGAATTGATCCTATGCTCAAAGCTGGTGGCGATGCGGTCCTAACTCGCAATGGGTTGGGGCCGAGCGATGCCATTCGCGCGCTTTGGGTCTATCTTGTCGAGCATCAAGCGCTGCCGGGATTTATGGTGGCGGATAAGCGCGAGGCGCCCCGTGCGGAGAGCCTGGCCGAGCAGGGGTGTGGCCTAGCTTTTTCCTCGTTGGGGCTAAGCGCTTCGGATTTTGCGCCAGCTGAATCGTCTGCGGAAGACTGGGATGCCGTACGCGATGATATGTATGACGCGATGATTGCCGACATGGAGGCGAATTGCCGATGATCGAGGCAAAGCACCTGCTTGTGGATACGAATGTGTGGCTTGATTATTACCTGCAAGAGGGGGCATTCGACGAAGCGAAGCGCCTGGTGGAACTTGCCGAGGCGGGAAAGATTGACCTTCTGTACGCGCCGACGACGGCAAAGGATGTGTTCTACATTTTGCCGCGGCGCCTAGCCCGGCGGAATGCGAATGGGATGAACGTGCCGTTTGCCTCGGCGTCATGGGCCTGCATCGAGCACATGATGCAGGTGGCGACGGCCTCTCCGCTTTCGTTGGCAGAGTGCGAAATGGCGCGCATGCTTGGCAAGCGCATGCCGGATCTTGAAGACAACCTCATCATCGCTTCGGGCGAGACGGCAGATGTCGACTACGTGGTCACGAGCGACCGACGCATGCTGGAGGCGATGCCCGAGGTGTGCTTGACACCGGCTCGTGCGCTCGAGATGATCGGGATCCTCGGCTAACCTTGTCTGTTTCGTTTCGCTATCATATGGGGCATTGTGAACCTCATGCAACTTTGGAGGACAGTATGGCGGATAACGAAGCATTGTTTACGCCTGAGCTGGTGTTTTTTGATTGGGAGTGTGCGACGCCGGATGAGGTGTTTGCGCAACTCGAGGACGAGCTCGCTCCGCGTGGCTACATTGCGCCCGGTTGGCTCGACGCCGTTCGCACACGTGAGGATGCCTATCCCACGGGCCTTGCCATGCCGGCGGCCAACATTGCCATCCCACATACCGATCCGGGATTTGTGGCCAAGCCCTATATCGCGGTGGTGAAGCCCGCCGCGCCCGTGACATTTAACGCTATGGCTGGCATGGGCGCTCCGGTGCCGGCGCAGATCGTCATCAATCTGGGCATCGCCGAGCCGGGCGGCCAGGTCGAGGCCCTGCAGGCACTCATGAACATCTTTATGGGCGCCGATGCCGCAGCCGACGTGCTCGGCCAGACCACGCCCCAGGGCATGGTCGACGCCATCCGCCGCCACTTCTAAGGTGGGGCTGAGTCGGCACTTGGGGACTGTCCCTAACTGCCGGCTGCCAGAGCTGTCCCCTTTGCACCAAAATGGTGCAGATTAATCTGTCCCCAATGCACCAAGCGTGCCGCGGGGGCTGCGTTGTGACACAATGGCGTTTGTTCGATTCGTTATGCGAAAGGCCAACTATGGCAAATAAGAAAAAGAACTCCGAGGCCGCGCCGACGCCCGAGCAGCAGGCCCGCGCTGCCTCCAGCTCTCGCAAGAAGCAGCGCAAGACGTACGTGTCTAAGACCGTCAAGATCGTTCTGGTGGTCATCGGCGTGCTGGCGATGCTGCTTTCCGTCTCGGCGATGGCGTGCTCCGGCCTTATGTCGCAGGCTGAGGACACCTCGGGCTACAAGCTGACCGGCGGTGTTGCTGCCACTATCAACGGCACCAACCTTACCGAGGACACCGTGACCAAGCAGATCATGAGCATGCGCACGTCCTACGGCTACACCAAGGATGAGGATTGGGCGCAGTATCTGGTTGACAACGACCTCACGCCCAAGAAGTACCGCAAGCAACTCATCGACTCCTACATGCAGCAGATTCTGCTTCAACAGGCACAGAAGGAGAACGGCGTGACGGTGTCGGACGAGGAGGTCGAGAAGGCTTGGAAGGACGCGTGCAAGAGCGCGGGCGGAGCCAAGGCCTTTAAGAAGACCCTCAAGACCTACGGCTATACCGAGGACACCTACAAGGACTCGCTCAAGGAGAGTCTGGCGCAACAGAAACTCAAGGATGCCGTCGCGCCCACGAGCAAGCCCAAGGACAGCGAGATTGTCGATTACATCAACGAAAATCTGTCCAGCTACAACGACGCCCGCCGCTCGTCGAACATCCTGATCAAGGTTGATTCCGACGCTTCCGACGAGGACAAGGCTGCCGCCAAGGCCAAGGCGCAGGAGTGCCTGGACAAGATCAACTCCGGTGAGCTGAGCTTTGAGGACGCCGTTGAGCAGTACTCCGAGGACACCGGTTCCAAGGAGAAGAAGGGCGATGTGGGCTGGGATAAGCTCACCACCTTTGTCGACAGCTACCAGACGGCGCTCGAGGGACTCAACAAGGGCGACGTGAGCGAAGTCGTCGAGTCGACCTATGGCTACCACATCATCAAGTGCACCGACTACTTCCATGTCGATAATCAGGTTGATGACATCAACCAGGTGCCCAAGGACATCAAAAAGTACGTCTCCAACGTGGTGAAGACGCAAGCGGCCAGCACCGCGTACAGCGAGTGGCTGGAGCAGTACAAGAAGGATGCCGACATCACCGTCAACCCCATGCCCAAAGACGTACCCTATAACGTGAGTCTGAAGGGTGTCACCAAGAGTTCGACCGACGATTCGTCGACGACTGAGTAATCATGGGGCGGTGCTCGCGCGAGTGCCGCCCACACTATTGAGGAGGATTTGCAGATGACCAACGAAGAGCTGCAGAAGGAAATGATTGCGGCCATGAAGGCCAAGGACAAGGTTCGCCTGTCCATCATTCGCCAGGTTAAGGCCGAGGTGAAGAATATCGAGGTCAATGAGCGCCGCGATGTGACCGAGGAAGACGTCAACAGCATGATCAAGCGTCTGATCAAGCAGACGAGCGAGACGCTGGAGATGTCCATCAAGGCCGGCACCGACCAGGAGCGTACCGACAACCTGACCGAGCAGGTCAAGATTCTGGAGAGCCTGCTGCCCGCGCAGGTTTCGGGCGAGGAGCTCGAGGCCCTGATCGAGCAGGTTATCGCCGAGCTGGGCGCCACGTCCAAGAAGCAGATGGGCCAGGTTATGGGCGCACTCGGCAAGGCCACCGGTGGCAACTTCGATAAGCCGGCCGCGGCAAAGATCGTCGGAGCCAAACTCGCGTAGGGGCCGAGCGGTACATAGTTGATGTTTAGGGGGGCGTGGCCGTCATGGTCGCGCCCCTTTTTGCTGGGCTGGGCACTCATTGGGGACAGGCTTAAATGAGTGCCCAATGAGCAGGTACTCATTTAAGTCTGTCCCCAATGACTAGGTGGAAGGTTGCGGGTTCTTTACGGGAATGTAGTGTGGGCTGCGGAAACGTGATTCTTTCCGTACAATAGTTCAACTCGTGTAAACGCAGGGAAGGGACATTCATGGCAGACATGATCGAGATCAAGCATCTCAACAAGTACTTTGGCGACCTGCATGTGCTCAAAGATATCAACCTCACCGTCAAACGCGGCGAGAAGCTCGTAATGATCGGGCCTTCCGGTTCGGGTAAGTCGACGCTCATCCGTTGCGTCGATTATCTGGAGGAGCCCACGTCGGGCGAGGTCGTCATCGACGGTACGCCGCTCACCAAAAAGAATCACCTGGAGATGGCTCGCAAGTATAGTTCCATGGTGTTTCAGCAGTTCAACCTGTATCCCAACATGACGGTGCTCGGCAACCTGACGCTCGCGCCCATCAAGCTTCAAAAGAAGAGCAAGGAGGAGGCGACCGAGATCGCTGTTGCCGCGCTCAAGCGTGTTGGCATGGCGCATAAGGCCGGCGAGTATCCGCAGAATCTCTCGGGCGGTCAGCAGCAGCGCATCGCCATCGCCCGTGCCCTGTGCACCAAGCAGCCCATCATCCTGTTTGACGAGCCGACCTCGGCGCTCGACCCCGAGATGGTCCAGGAGGTTCTGGACGTTATGATTGAGCTCGCGCAGGAGGACATTACCATGATCTGCGTGACGCACGAGATGGGCTTTGCGCGCCAGGTGGCCGACCGCGTCATCTTTATGGAGGACGGCCGCATTCTGGAGGAGGGCACGCCCGAGCACTTCTTCGATAACCCCGAGAACCCGCGCTGCCGCGAGTTCCTGTCCAAGATTCTGCACTAGGCGCGGTGATGGACATGACGGATATGACGAGGGCGGCCGTGTCGCGCCGTCACTTTTTGCAGCTGGCGGGCGCCGGCATGCTTGCGCTGACGGGGACCGCGCTTACCGGTTGCGGCAACTCCACCAGCGGCGAGGGCTCCGACAAGGGCTCCAAGCTTGCGGCCATCAAGTCGCGTGGCCATCTGAATGCCGGCGTTAAGAAGGACGTTCCCGGCTATGGCTATTACGACACCGCCAAGGGCCGCTTTGAGGGCATGGAAGTCGATTTGTGCTACCAGATCGCCGCTGCCGTCTTTGGCGTGAGCTACAAGGAGGCCCGTGCTCAGGAGCTTGTCGAGTTTACCGACGTAACGCCCAAGACGCGCGGTCCGCTGATCGATAACGGCCAGCTCGACGTGGTCGCAGCGACCTACACCATCACCGACGAGCGCAAGAAGAGCTGGGATTTCTCGACGCCGTACCGCACCGACTACGTGGGACTCATGGTTAAGAAGCGTTCGGGCTTTACCTCGATTGAGGATCTGGACGGCAAGGTCATTGGCGTGAGCCAGGGTGCTACCACGCAGGGCCTGATCGAGCAGATGATCAAGGACAACGGCTTTAGCTGCAAGCCCGAGTTTAGGGCCTTTAGTGGCTACCCCATCATCAAGAGTTCGCTCGACGCCGGCAATATCGATGTCTTTGCCATGGACCGCTCCACGCTGGCCGGTTACATGAACGAGACCGTTGAGCTGCTGCAGCCCGAGGTCAAGTTTGGCGAGCAGGGCTACGGTGTGGCGACCAAGAAGGGCTGCGACCTTTCGGCCGTGGTCGATCAGGTGATTTGCGATCGCCTGGCCGATGGCTGGCTCGACCAAGAGGTCAAGACCTGGGGTCTTGTATAGGCGCATCGTCCAAGGAAGGAATCAAATGCTCGAAGGATTATTTGACGCCGACCGTTGGTCGACGACATTTCAAAACATGGGGCCCTTCTGGGAGGGCTTTGGCGTGACGCTGCAGGTGGTCGTTGCCGGTCTGCTGCTGTCGCTGGTGCTGGGCACGCTGCTGGGCGTGTTCTCTACCACTCGCTCGCGCGTGCTGCGCGCCATAAGCCGCGTGTACGTGGAGTTTTACCAGAACACCCCGTTGCCCGTGCAGGTGCTCTTTATGTACATGGCCGGTCCGCAGTTTTTGCAGGCCATAACCGGTGCCGACCAGCCGGTGCGCATTGCGCCGTTCGTGCTGGGCTTCTTGGGTGTGGGTCTGTATCACGCAGCCTACATTTCGGAGGTCATCCGCACCGGTATCGAGGCGGTTCCGCGCGGTCAGATGGAGGCGGCCCAGAGCCAGGGCTTCACCCGTGCGCAGGCATACTGGTACATCGTGCTGCCCCAGACATTCAAGATCATTCTGCCGCCGCTGTGTAACCAGGCGCTCAACCTGGTCAAGAACACGTCGGTGCTGGCGCTCGTGGCCGGCGGCGACCTTATGTACCGTTCCGACAACTTTGTGAGTCTGTACGGTTACCTGCAGGGATACATCGTCTGCTGCCTTATGTACTTCATCATCTGCTTTCCGCTCGCCATGCTGGTGCAGTGGCTCGAGCGCCGCTCCAAGGAGCGTCCGCGCGGCGTGAGCCTGGCCGAGCTGGGGCTCGACAACGTAGAGGAGGCCTAGCGCATGGAAATCTTTAACGCGACCAACCTGCTCTACATTTGGGGCGGCTTTGTTAAGACAATCGAGATCTCGGCGCTGTCGATCTTTTTCTCGCTCATCTTTGGCACGGTGTTGGCGCTCGTTAAGAGCTATGCGCCCCGCCCGTTCCGTATTTTGGTGAGCGCCTATATCGAGCTGTTCCGTTGCACGCCGAACCTGCTGTGGATCCTGTTTATCTACTTTACGGTGCAGGGTTTGGACATTGTGATTTCGACCATCGCCTTTACGCTGTTTACCAGCGCTGTTATGGCCGAGATTGTGCGCGGCGGCCTCAACTCGATTCCGCGCGGCCAGTTTGAGGCAGCGCAGAGCCAGGGCTTCGGCTTCTTTGCCACCATGCGCTACATCATTCTGCCGCAGACGTTTAAGACGATCATTCCGGCGCTGTTTAGCCAATGCACGACCGTCATCAAGGACAGCTCGTATCTTTCGGGCATTAACGTGGCCGAGCTCATGTACACGGCAAACGTCGTGATGGCGCATGCGATCGACCTGTCGCAGGTGCTTATGCTCTACGGCCTGGTGTTTGCGATGTACTTTGCACTCAACTTTGGCATTTCGCTGCTGGTCCGTGCGTATCAACGTCGAGTCGTAGCCGCATAGTCCTGCTTCCCCAAGCACGGCACCTTGCCCCTCAATCGTCGCTTGCGTACATTTAGTACGCGGCGCTCCTCTTTCGGGACAATCTGCCGCACTTGGGAAACCAGGACGGTCGTAAGTGACAAAATGAGAAACGAGGACAGCCTTTTTCTCATTTGTTAGAAAGGATTCGCGATGAGCGATCTGGTGAACAAGAAGAGCCCTGTGGTCATTACCATCGCGCATGACTTTGGTGCCGAGGGCCACGAGATTGGCCGTATCCTCGCCAACGAGCTGGGGATTCCGCTGTACGACAACGAGCTGCTGGTGCGCGCGTCGCTGCGCGCGGGTGAGTCGCTCGATAAGATGGCGGCCTACGACGAGCGCCTGGCCGTGGAGAACATGGCGTTTCTGCCCGACCGTTACGATGCCCGTTCGTACTCGGACAAACTTTTCCAAAAAATGAGCCAGGTGATTTTGGACCTGGGCGAGACCGAGAGCTGCATTATCGAGGGTCGCCTGTCCGATTATCTGCTGCGCAACAACCCCAACCACATTGCCGTGCTGGTGACTGCCCCCTTTGAGGACCGCGTCGAGATCGTTCGCAAGAAGCGTGGCCTCAACAAAAAGAAGGGTGCCAAGCTGGTCAAGCAACAGCAGAAGGCGCGTGAGGCGTTTTACAAGCGCTACAGCGCCGGCAAGTGGAAGATGACGAGCGGCAAGGACATCGTCGTCAACCGCGCCAAGCTGGGCCGCGAGGGCTGCAAAGATGTCATCGCCGCAGCCTACCGCTACAAGCTGGCGCGGCTCGAAGGCTAGTCGACCGAAACCACCACAAAGGGGACAGGCACCTTTGTGGTGGTTTTTGTTTTAGGCTGAGGGAAAGGCTTTGGTGAGGCCGGCGCGCGTTTGCGTGTCGGTCTTTTGGTAGATGGAGCTCAGGTGGCGCTGCACCATGCGCATCGAGATGCCGAGCTCCTCGGCGATCTGTTTGAGCGGGCGCTCGTCTTGGGTTACGGCGAACAGCACGTCGACCTCGCGTGGGGTGAGAGCGTGATCGGTGATGAAGGCTCGGCGCTGTTCCTCGATGCTGGGTGCTGCGAGTGCCTCCTCGGCTCGTTGCTGGTGTTCGCGCTCCTGCTCGGTTTGGGGCAGGCGGAACAGGCCGGCGGCAACGAACGCAACACTCGCCGCCACAAGCAGCATGAGCGCGCCGATCATGATGAGGGCAACATTGCCCGAGGCAACCAGTGCCAGCGAGACGCCCGACGTAGTGAACGCGCACACGTTGTTGGCTGCGCGACCCATGCCGGCCCACAGGGCGGGTGCATGCATGCGCGGTGCCAGCTGTGTAAACGTGGCGGTAAAGAACGTGACGAAAAAGCCCGAGCTCAGGTAAAAGACGACGAGGCCTAAGTTGAGGTCGGCGCCGGCTTCCACAGCCAAAATCGAAATGGTGGAGAGCACCGTGACACCGAGCATGACGAGTCCCATGTAGCGGCGCTCGGCAAGGTCAAAGACGATGCCGGCGACGAGACCGCTCGCTGCCAAAAAGAGGCGTGGCCAGGTCTGCACCGCAATGGTGCCGTGGGCGTTGGAAAACGTGACGACGTTATCGAGCGTCGAGAACAGGCAGGCGAGAATCATGACGAGCGCAATGCTCCAGCATGCCTGCTTGGCGAGGGCGTGCGAGGGCTCGGTAAAGGGATTGGCAAGGTCGCCGGAGCTCTTGGCGGCCTTTTGGGGAGCGGCGCTGAGGGCGGCGATGACAATTGTCGCCGCGCCAAGAATGATGAGCTCGACGATGCCGCCGCAATCAATCAGGTTAGTGGCAAACTGCATCAGGATGCCGGCGGCATAGGCCGCTCCTGCGCCGGTAGCGAGCTTGGGGTCGTCTTGGAACGTCATCGCGAAGGTATGATGTGCCGCGGCACCCAGCAGGCCGAGTCCGAGGAATGACGTGCACCCCAGAATCTCGAGCGCAAGCGTGCCCGCGGGGAACTGAATCTGGGTCAATCCCAAGATGGCGATGGGGACGGCAGCGGTGGCGATTGCCTGGGGCTGCCTTTTGCGCCGGCAGATGGCCCGCATGCGAATTTGTACCCCGGGACCCGGATAACTTTTCGTAACATGGTGTTACAGAAGCACCCCTTTCGACAAGGAGGTTCACATGCAAAAGCAAATCCATGACAGTTCAATCAACCGCGGCCGCGCATGCTCGCTCTCCCACGGAACGTGGCGTCGCGTGGGCGCCAAGCTCGCCTGTGCAGGGGCCTGCGTGCTCATGGCCGGTCAGCTGCTACTGCCGAGTGTGGCGCTCGCCGCCGAGTGGGTCAACGTGGGCGGCACGCAGTACAACAGGGGCACGGCCGCCGGCGACGAGGCGGGAACCTGGTCCTGGGACGGTGGCGACGACATGAAGCTCAACGGCTACGACGGCGCCGGCATCAGTGCTCAGGGCAACCTCAATATCGGCGTGACGGGCAATAACACCATCACGGCCGATGCCGGTCAGAACGCTATTGCTGTTAAAAACGGCAACCTCGCCATTACCGGCGACGGCACCCTTAATGCGACGGCTCAGAACGATGTTATTGCGGCGGAAGGCGACGGCAATGTCGGCGGCGATGTGACCATCAGCGGCACCAGCGTCAACGTGACGGCTTCGGGTACATCGGATCATGTGACGGGCATTCGCGCGACGGCCGGCAGCGTGACGATCGATAAGGGCGCCGATGTCAAAATCGAGGCGAAATCGGCGGAAGGATCTTGGCGTCCAATGCAGAGCATCTACGGTATCTTTGCCGATAACATTCCCAACAGACACACTGCTCAGGAAGGCGAGCAGGAAGAGCCGGATTCCTCTTACGAGCGCGGTGCCGATGTCACCATCGATGACGCCAATCTGTCGATTAAGACTGCCGATGCCCCGTGGGCTTCCGCGTGCATTTATACGGTCGGTATCAAGAAGAATACCTTCATGAAAATCGTTAACGGAGCCGATGTCGTGCTTTCCGCCGGTAGTGCGGCCTCGTTCTCGGCGGGCATCGGCGCACGCTCGCAAGACGGTGCGGTGTGGATGCTTGTCGAGAAGTCGAATCTTACGTCTCGAAGTCTATCTGCCGCAAGCAGCATCGATGCCGCCCGCAATCAAAGTTTTGGAATCATGGCAGAGGCAAACACCAGGTCGGAAACGCCTCGTATCCAGATTTTCAACTCGAAGATCGAGGCTTCGGGTGCGACTGCGGGAATCTATGCGATCAACCGCAACGTCGTGAATGCGACACTGTTCCATGCCGCGATGATTGATTTGCGAGGAAATGCGACGATTACGACTCCGACGGATGGTGCCGTTCGCGATGTGAAAAAGGTTGTCGATACAGGGCAATGGCTGAGTTCCCAGAACGGGCAGGTCATCGGTGTTGCCGGTTCGTCTGCGATTTCGGATATCGTCGGTTCTGCCGAGGTTGCCCATGATGTGGTGATTAATTTTGGGGACGGGCAGGAGCCGGAACCAGCGCCGGACCCCGAGCCGACTCCGGACCCCGATCCCATGCCCAATCCCGAGCAGAAGCCTGACCTCAAGCCCGTAGATAAGGACGCAAAGACCACCATGACCGTTGCGACCAAGACTGCTGCCGGCGCCAAAAGCGCTTCCGGTGTTCTGGCCGCCACGGGCGACAACGCCGCGACGGCCGCAGCCGCCCTTGGTATCGCCGGTGCGTCCGTCATTGGCGCCGGCTTCGTCGCGTCCAAGCGCCGCAAGCGCTAGATTTTGGTGGCTGCCCTCGGCCTCGTCCTCAGCAAAATCTCAATCTATAACACGTAGCTGCTCAAAACGGTCCTAGATGTTACAGATTGAGATGAACCGTCTGACTGCCAACCTAATGTCTCGATCTGTAACACCAAACGAGTAATTTGGGTTCCAGATGTTACAGATTGAGACAAGCTGGCGAGTGTCGGAACAACGTCTCGATCTGTAACACGTGGCGGGAGATTTGGCCTCTTACTGTTATAGATCAAGATGAACGGGCGAAGCGCCGACATAATGTCTCGATCTGTAACATCTACGGGGATCAGCAGGGTCTACCTGTTACAGATCGAGACAAAACGGTCGGCCGAGTCTAAAACCACCACAAAGGTGCCTGTCCCCTTTGTGGTGGTTTGGGCGAGCGGTATAGAAAAAGTCCCCGCCGGGCGTGTGCTCGACGGGGACTTTGCCGTTTGATGGCTAGCGCTGCGGGTGATTACTCGCCCAGCAGGCTCTTGGTGATGGAAGCGGCGGCCTTCTTGCCGGCGCCCATCGCCAGAATGACCGTAGCGGCACCGGTGACGATGTCGCCGCCGGCCCAGATGCGAGGATCGGTGGTCTGGCCGGTCTCCTCGTCGGCGACGATGTAGCCCCACTTGTTGAGCTCCATCTTGCCGCCGATCTTGGCGGCGAAGGGGTTGGCGTTGGTGCCGATAGCCGAGATCGCGACGTCGCAGGGGATCTCCTCGATGGCGCCCTCGATGGCAACCGGACGACGGCGGCCGGACTCGTCGGGCTCGCCGAGCTCCATCTTCTGGACCTTGACGGCGCACACGGTGCCGTCCTCGCCAGCGACAAACTCGAGCGGGGAGACGAGCGGCAGAACCTCGACGCCCTCGGCCTTGGCGTGATGCAGCTCGGCGCGACGGCAGGGCATCTCGTCCTCGGTACGGCGGTAGGCGATGATGGCGTGCTCGGCGCCCAGGCGCTTGGCGGTACGGACGGCGTCCATAGCCACGTTGCCGCCACCAAAGACGACGACGTTCTTGCCGTGCTTGGTGGGGGTGTCGTACTCGGGGAACTTGTTGGCCTTCATCAGGTTCACGCGGGTGAGGTACTCGTTTGCGAAGAAGACGTTGGGCAGGTTCTCGCCGGGGACGTTGAGGAACTTGGGCAGGCCAGCGCCGGTCGCCACGTAGATGGCGTCGAAGCCCTGCTCGAACAGCTCCTCGGCCGTGGCCATGTTGCCCACGACGGAGTTGTACTCAAACTTGACGCCCATGTCCTCCAAGCCGTCAATCTCGCGCTTGACGACTGCCTTGGGCAGACGGAACTCGGGGATGCCGTAGACCAGCACGCCGCCACCGGTGAAGAATGCCTCGAAGACGGTAACGTCAAAGCCGTTACGGGCGAGCTCGCCGGCGCAGGTGATGCCGGACGGGCCGGAGCCGACGACGGCGACCTTCTTGCCGTTCTTGGGGGCCATCTTGGGCGTGGAGGCGAGTTCGGGGCGGTCACCCAGGAAGCGCTCGAGCTGGCCGATGGCCACGGGCTCGGACTTCTTACCACGGATGCACTTGCCCTCGCACTGGTTCTCCTGCGGGCAGACGCGGCCGCAGATGGCGGGAAGCATGGAGTCCTCGCGGATGGTATCGAGAGCGCCGCCGAAGTCCTTCGCGCGGATCTGCTCGATAAAGCGGGGAATGTTGATGTTGACGGGGCAGCCCTCAACACAGAACGGCTTCTTGCAGTTGAGGCAGCGCTCGGCCTCGGCCAGCGCCATCTCCTCGGTGAAGCCCTTGTCGACGGGGCGGAAGTCGCAGGCGCGCTCGGCAGCCGGCTCCTCGTTATCGGGGGTGCGGGGCGACTTCATATCGGCAACGAAACGACCGTTAACTAGTGGCATGCGCAGCTCTTTTCCTCATAGGCCTTGAGGGACTCGCCCTCTTCGGAACGGTAAGCGGCCTGGCGGGCACGAAGGTCATCCCAGTCGACCAGGGTGGCATCGAAGTCGGGGCCGTCGACGCAAGCGAACTTGGTCACGCCGCCCACCTCGACGCGGCAGCAGCCGCACATGCCGGTGCCGTCAACCATGATGGGGTTGAGCGACGCGGTGATGGGGGTGTCGTACTTCTGGGCGGTGAGGGTTGAGAACTTCATCATCGGAACGGGGCCGACGCAGAAGACCTGGCTCACGGCCTTGTCCTGCAGCAGGCGCTCCAGCGGAGCGGTGACAACGCCCTGCTCGCCGTAGGAACCGTCATCGGTAGTGATGTGGATGTGGTCCTCGTCGAGGAGCTCGCGGAACTGGTCCTCCATGAGCAGGAGGTCCTTGGTGCGGGCGCCCATGATGGCGTGCACCTCGTGACCGGTCTCGACCAGGTGCTTGGCGACCGGGAAGGCAATTGCCAGGCCGACGCCGCCGCCAATGACAGCGCAGGGGCCCTCGGCCATCTCGGTAGGAACGCCCAGCGGGCCCACGACGTCGCGCAGCGACTCGCCGGCCTCGTAGGTGGACAGCATCTCGGTGGTCTTTCCGATCACCATGAAGATGAACTCGACCCAGCCCTCGTCACCGTTCCAGCCGGCCAGGGTAAACGGGACGCGCTCGCCCGTCTCGTTGGCGCGGACCATGAGGAACTGTCCAGCGTGCGCATGCTTGGCGATTGCAGGCGCCTCGATGCGGAACTTGAACACCTTCTCCGAGAACTGCGTCTTCTCCAGGATCTTATACATAGAACCCCTCTCTTGTTAGGGCCGCCGAACCGTGCCTCCACGGAAATGGACGGTAGCCCGAATAAAACCGTACGCGCACAGGCGTTGTGCAGACATACGGTGCAAATTATACCCTCATGGACATGTCGCTTACGTGTGTCTTTGGCAGGCGGGAAAAGTGACCTGCCATTTAGGGACAGGTTTATTTTGGCAGGTTTTATCAGGCAAAACGGCAAAGGGGGCCGGCCTCGCGCATCGGTGAGGCCGGCCCCCTTTGGAGCGTTGTGTATGCATGGCGGTGCGGCGTCTATTGCGATGCGGACACCGGGGCGTTTCCGTAGATAAAACCCGCCAAAATAAACCTGTCCCTTTTTGGCAGGTTTTAGTGCTTGCCGTTGGCAGAGGCGGCGCCGTTGACATGGTCGCGGGCATAGACCACGCCGTGCACGATGGCGAGACCCGCGGCGTCGGCCGCGCGGGTGCAGGTGTCCTGGAAGTCCTCGGCCTCGCGGGTGCGCAGCCGCTTGAGCACGTAGTCGGCCACGGCCATCTTGCCGGGAGGGTTGCCGATGCCGGTGCGGATGCGACTAAAGTCGCGGCTGCCCATCTTGTCGATGATGGAGCGCAGGCCGTTGTGGCCGGCGTGGCCGCCGCCCACCTTAACGCGTACGTCGCCGGCGGGAATGTCGAGCTCATCATGGATCACGAGCAGCTCCTCGGCCTTGATCTTGTACTCGCGGCAGAGCTTGGAGATGGGGCCACCCGAGGTATTCATATACGACTGCGGCTTGACCAGCACAATCTGGCGCTTCCCGCCCTCTTCCTCGGGATCGTTGATGTTGATGAGCGCGACCTCGGCGCCTGCCTGGTTTTTCCAGTACGTGACACCGGCCTGACGGGCCAACTCGTCGATTGCTTTGAAGCCAGCGTTGTGGCGGGTCTCGGCATATTCCTCGCCAGGGTTGCCAAGTCCGGCAACCATGCGAATTTTAAGCGGCTGTGCAGCTGCCATATTTGTCCCTTCGTTACACAAATAGTTCAATCAACGACAAAGGCTACCACGCCCGCCGAAGGCGAGGAAAGGTTGCAGCAAAGTCATTTCAGAAAACAGCTGCCCCTAGACAGCAGGAAGCCCCGGACACGCCGGGAGGGGTTATCAAAGCGAACATCCCGCAGCCGCAAAGCGGCGAGGACGTTCGCGTGATAACCCCGCAGGCGTGACCGGGGCTTCCGGAGGGATGCGAGGGTCGAGCGACTACAGCGCGAAGTCGCCGCCGACGAGCGTGGAGACGGGCTCCTCGTGGTAAACGGCGGAGATGGCCTGAGCGAACTCCTCGGCGACCGAGATGGTCTTGATCTTACCGCCGACCTCGACGGGAATGGCGTCGGTGACGAGGCACTCGACGATCGGGGCGTCGTTCAGACGCTCGATGGCCGGACCGGAGAAGATGCCGTGGGTGGCGCAGACGTAGATGTCGCCAGCGCCCATAGCCTTGAGCTCCTTGACGTTGGCGCACAGGGTGCCAGCGGTGTCGATCATGTCGTCGTTGATGATGCAGGTCTTGCCCTTGATGTCACCGATGATGCCCATGACCTCGGCGGCGTTGTGGCGCGGACGGCCCTTGTGGGCGATGGCCAGGTCGCAGCCGAGCATGTCGGACAGCTTCTTGGCGGCCTTGGCACGACCCACGTCGGGGGAGACGACAACCAGGTTGTCGGTGTCGAAGTGCATGTTGTTGTAGTACTGGCCAAACAGCGGCAGCGCGGACAGGTGGTTAACCGGGATATCAAAGAAGCCCTGGATCTGGCCCTGGTGCAGGTCGAGGGTGATGATGCGGTTGACGCCGGCGCGCTCGAGCAGGTTGGCGACGAGGCGGGCGGTGATGGGCTCGCGCGGGCCGGCCTTGCGGTCCTGGCGGGCATAGCCGTAGTGGGTGATAACGGCGGTGATGGAGCGGGCGGATGCGCGCTTGGCAGCGTCGGTGGCGATGAGCAGCTCCATGAGCATGTCGTTAACGTTGCCGCCGGCCACGGACTGAATCAGGAAGACGTCGGCGCCGCGGACGGTCTCGTCGTAGCGGGCGTAAATCTCACCATTGGCGAACTGCTTTAGCGTAAGGCCCGAAAGCTCGACCCCAAGGTACTCAGCAATCTTCTGAGCGAGGGGACGGTTGGAGGAACCGGAATACACGCGGATGGACTTGCGCATATTCTCCGACTTCTCGGGATCATTAATCGGCATTACCCTTCTCCTTTATATCGAATGCCATATAGATGCCTTGTTGCATTGTAACCGCGCGGCGGGGTTTATCGAGTCTTGATAACGTCTTTACCGTCAACGGACACGAACCGACCACTCATCCGGCCACGCAGGTCAGCATAGAAAAAGGAGCCGTCCCCCATGGGAACAGCTCCTTAGATGCTTGGTAAAACGTTATACCTCGTCGTCCTCGTGCAGACGGCGGCGATAATCGGCGGCCCAGCCCTCAATATTTACCTGACGGGCGCGGCCCAGTCCGAGCGCGTCTGCCGGGACCGGCTCGGTGATGACGGAGCCGGCGGCCACGAGCGCGCCGTCGCCAATTTGGGCGGGCGCGACCATCATGGTGTCGGAGCCGATGAAGGCATCCTTGCCGATAACGGTCTTGTGCTTGTGGACGCCGTCGTAGTTGCAGGTGATGGAGCCCGCGCCTACGTTGACGCCGGAGCCCATGGTGGTGTCGCCGATGTAGGACAGGTGGGGCACCTTGGAACCCTCGCCGATCGTGGACTTCTTGATCTCCACGTGCGTGCCGGCCTTGGAACCGTCGAGCATATGGGTACCCGGGCGCAGGTAGGCGCGCGGGCCGCAGTCGACGCCGTTCTCGATGACGGCCTCGATGGCGATGGTCTCATCGATGGTGCAGCCGCTGCCGACGGTGGTGTCGGTGAGGCGGCTGTTGGGGCCGAGCTGGCACTCTTCGCCCACGGTGACGCGGCCGATCAGGTGCGTCTGCGGCCACACGACGGTGTCGCGGCCGATGGTGGCGTCGGGGCCGATCCAGGCCTGCGTGGGGTCGATGAAGGTAACGCCCTCGGCCATCCAGTGCTCGTTGATGCGGTCGCGCGCGATGGCGGTGAGCTGTGCGAGCTGGATGCGGCTGTTGACGCCCAAGCCGTCGCGGTAGTCGTCACAGTGGAAGATGGAGACCGCCTGGCCGTGACCCTTGAGGATTTCGAGCATGTCGGGCAGGTAGTACTCGGACTGCGCGTTGTCGTTGCCGATCTCGTTGATGTGTGCGGCGAGCTGCGCGCCGTCGAAGGCGTAGCAGCCGGCGTTGCACTCGAGCAGCGTGGCGGCCTGCTCGGGCGTGCAGTCCTTCTGCTCGATGATGCGCTCGATCTGACCATCGGCGCCCAGCTTGATGCGGCCGTAGCCGAAAGGATCGGGCGGGGTCATGGTCATGACGGTGCAGGCGAGCTCGCCGGTAGCGACGGTCTGCGCGAACTTGGCGACGGTGTCGGCGGTGATGAGCGGCAAGTCGCCGTTGAGCACGACGACGGGGCCTTGCGTGATGCCGCAGGCCTCGAGCGCGACCTTCACGGCGTGACCGGTGCCCAGGCGCTCAGTCTGCTCGACGCACTCGACCTTGGTGGCGCTGTTGGCGTAGGCGCCGTCGATAAGGGCGCGCATCTCGTCGGCGTGGCTGCCGATGACGACCACGACGCGGCTGCAGCCGGCCTTGATGGTGGCGTCGACGATCCACTGAACCATGGGCTTACCCAGGATCTTGTGCGAAACCTTGCAGTGGTTCGACTTCATGCGGGTGCCCTCGCCGGCAGCGAGGATAATTGCGGTTGCGTCCATGTGATCTCCTGTTACGTTATAGAGACGTGTGTTTGGAAACGATACACGGCGCAATATGATACCGCAGGCATATGTTGAGCGCGTAGCGATTGGCTCATGGCGGCCGATGTCGGTGCCGCCGGCGTGGCGTTTGCGCTGCTTGCGTGCGGCGTTGGCGGTGCTGCGGAGCTGTCGTTTGAGCGAGGGGACGGGGGTGCCCGTGGACAACATACAAGAGGAGTTTGGCGGCGAGCCCGTCGCGGCATTCTCGATGTCGCATCCGGCTGTGCCGGCCCTCTACATGGTGCTGACGCTGGGGCTCACCATGTTCTCGATGCAGCCGGTGCTGATTGCGCTGTCACTTGCGGGCGGGCTGGCGTATGGATTTGCGACGCGCGGGGCTGCCCGCACGCTGGGCGCACTCCGCTGGCAGCTGCCGGTGATTTTGATTATCGCGCTGGTCAATCCGCTGTTTAGCGCCTCGGGCTCGACGGAGCTGTTCCGTATTGGCATGCGCGCGGTGTATCTGGAAAGCATGGTATACGGCCTGTGCATGGGCGGGCTGTTTGTGGCGAGCGTGCTGTGGTTTGAGGCCGCGGCGTCGATGCTCGAATACGACAAGGTGCTCGCGCTGCTGGGCAATGCCGCACCGGTGATTGCGCTCATGATCTCGATGTGCATGAGGCTTATCCCGCAGTTTTTACGCCGCGGTCGTACGGTGCTGGCGGTGCAGGATGCGATTGATGTGCCGGGCCGCGCGCCCACCGATCCCGTGCGATCGCGCCTGCGGGCGTCGAGCGTGTTGATGGGCTGGGGCATGGAAGATTCGCTGGAGCGTGCGGACGCCATGCGCTCCCGTGGGTGGGGCGCCGCGACGCGTCGAACGACGTATGCGCGGTATCGGCTGGGGCGCGGCGATGTTGCCGCGCTGGTTGGACTTGCGCTGTTTGGCATGGCCACGACGGCAGTGGCGTGGACTGCGACGATGCAGTATTCGTTTTACCCGCAACTATCGGTGCCGGCGCCGTGGCTGGGCTATGTCGTGTACGCTGCCTGGATGATGCTGCCTTGCGCGTCGCACGCGATTGATGAGAAGAGGTTTGGCTGATGGCTCGGTTGGATAGGAGCTCGGCGGCGGGTGTGGCATATGGCTCGGCCGCGCCGGCGATTGAGGTGCGAGGCCTTAGTTTTGCCTATCCCGGGGCCGAGGCACCGGTGCTCGAGGGGCTTGATTGGCGTGTTTCCCAAGGTGCGTTTGCACTGCTTGTTGGCGGTACCGGTTCGGGCAAGTCGACGCTGCTGTCGCTGCTCAAGCCCGAGATCGCGCCGGCGGGTACGCGCTCCGGCGAGCTGCGCGTGCTGGGCGAGCCCGTCGCCGACATGGATGTGCGGGCATCGGCGGAGCGCGTGGGCTATGTGTTCCAGGATCCCGAGAACCAGATCGTGTGCGAAACCGTGTGGCACGAGATGGCGTTTGGCCTGGAAAACTTGGGGCTAGCACGTGATGAGATGCGCCGTCGCGTAGCTGAGACCAGCTATTTCTTTGGGCTGGAAGATTGGCTTCACCGCGATACTGACACGCTTTCGGGTGGTCGCAAACAGTTGCTGTCGTTGGCGGCCGTTCTGGCGTTGCGCCCGCGCGTGCTGCTGCTCGACGAGCCCACGTCTCAGCTTGATCCGGTTGCGGAGAAGAATTTCCTGCACGCGCTGTTTCGTGTGAATCGCGAGCTGGGCTGCACGGTTGTTGTGGCGACGCATCAGCCGCGGCCGATGCTCGAGTATGCGACGTGTACGCACCGGATTGAGGGCGGTCGCGTGCGCGAGGTGGCGGATATGTCTTCTTTGGGACGCCGAGAATCGCTGTTTTCCGATGACATGTTGGGGTGGGGTGCCATCCGATGTGCAAAAAACGGAGTATTCAGCAGGCGTGAGGACAATTTGGGTTCTCTGGAGCCGCCCGGGGACGTATCGAGCGCGAAAAAAAGTTCGGAATTGGACAAATCGTCCGAATTTGTGGCGCAAACGTCGCTCGAGAACGGCTCGGAAGCCTTCTCGCGCACGGATGGAAGCAGAATACTCCAAAAAATGCACGGCGGGTCGGCTACCACCCTGTCGGAAGGCTGGTTTCGCTACGATCGAGCGTCCGGCTGGGTGTTGCGTGGGCTCGATGCGTCGTTTTCGGCCGGTGCGGTGCATGCGGTTGTTGGCGGTAACGGCTGCGGCAAGTCGACGATGCTCTCGGTGCTGGCGAAGACCGCCAAGCTGCAGCGCGGCCGCATGGTGCGCGGAGCGGCCTCGGCGGCGCTGCTGCCTCAGAATCCCAAAGCATTGCTGGTTGCCGAGACGGTTCGCGATGAGCTGATGGAATGGGCCTCGACCTGCGGATATGACGAGAACTTGGCGCGGGAGCGTGCGGCGAGCTTGGGGTTGTCGGGTCTGGATGGACGCCATCCGTACGATCTTTCGGGCGGGCAGCGTCAACTGCTTGCATTGGCAAAACTGCTGCTAATCGGCCCCGAACTGCTATTGCTCGATGAGCCCACCAAGGGTCTAGACCTGTTCAGCCGCCGCATCATTGCCCGCGCCCTGCGTGACCATGCGAAGGCTGGCGGCACCGTCATCATGGCTACGCACGATTTGGACTTTGCCGAGCAGGTAGCCGACGACGTCGTCATGATGTTTGACGGCGAGATTGCCTGCATGGAGCCGCCGGCCGACTTCTTTGCCGATAACGTGTTTTATAGGGCGTGATGGGATGACGGATTATCGCGTCGCGCGCTTGCTTGCAAAACTGGAGGTCCCGCTGTTGTTGGCGGTGCCGGCGGTGATGGCTGCCGCGTTGCTGTCGGGTGTTGAGCAGGCAGCATTGGCCATGCTGGTTGTGGTGGCGCTGGTGCTCGCGCTGTTCTTTGCGGGTTACGAGGCGTCTCGTCCGGGTTTGCGCCAGATTATGCCCACGCTGGTTCTGGCAGCATTGGCCGCGGCGGGGCGCATCTTGTTTGGCCCCATTCCCGACTTTAAACCCGTGAGTGCCATCGCCATTATCGCGGGGGCGACGCTTGGTCGCCGCAATGGTTTTATGGTCGGTGCGTTGGCGGCGCTGACCAGCAATTTCTTTTTTGGGCAGGGCATGTGGACGCCGTGGCAGATGTATGCCTGGGGGCTCGTGGGATACGTTGGCGGTGCGCTGGCGCATGCCGGCGCTTTTGATCGCGCCGATGGCACCGTGCGTATGCCGGCGCTGCTGACCTACGGCTTTGCTTCGGGTTTGCTGTACGGCGTTGTGATCAACGCCTACGACATTATCGGTTTTGTTCAACCGCTCACGTGGGCGGGTGCCATGGCACGTCTTGCCACGGCAGTGCCGTTCGATATCACACACGGCCTCGCGACCTGCGTGTTCTTGGCTGCCTTGTACAAGCCTTGGTGCCGTCGCATTAACCGTGTCGTCGTGAAATACGGGCTGTAAGGCATTTCGCGTTCCCTCACGAGCTTGCGGTGGAATGGTTCTCGTTTTTGGCTATTTGCTGCCCAAACAGGAACTATTCCACCGCACCTTATAGAGGGAGAGGGGTCACATGATCTGTTTTCCTCTGTCCCCTAGAGGAATTACTTGGGGCTAGAGCTCTAGCGTGAGGGTGACGGGGCAGTGGTCGCTGCCAAAGATGTCGCCGCGGATGCCGGTGTCGCGAACGTTGGCGGCGATCGAATCGCTTACCAGAAAGTAATCGATGCGCCAGCCGGCGTTGTTCTTGCGGGCATTAAAGCGATAGCTCCACCAGCTGTAGACGCCCTCGACGTCGGGGTTTGCCGCGCGCCAGGTATCGGTAAAGCCGGCGTTGAGCAGCTCGGTAAACTTGCCGCGTTCCTCGTCCGAAAAGCCTGCGTTGCCGCGGTTGGACTTGGGGTTCTTAAGGTCGATCTCCTCATGCGCCACGTTAAAGTCGCCGCAGGTTACGACGGGTTTGCCGGTCTCGCGCTCGAGCGCGTTCAAAAAGCCGCGGTAGGCATCGTCCCAGGCCATACGCACGTCGATGCGCGCGAGCTCATTTTGTGCGTTGGGCGTGTAGACATCCACAAACCAGAATTTGTCGAACTCGAGCGCGCAGACGCGGCCCTCGGTTGCGACTTGGGCGACGAGCACGGCCGCCTCGCCTCCGCCGGCGTAGGGCAGCAGCGCATCGGCGCGCAGTACGCGCAGCGGCTCCTGGCGGCTAAAGACCGCGGTGCCCGAATAGCCTTTACGCTCGGCGTAGCTCCAGGTTTGGTGATAGCCGGGCAGGTCAATATCGACCTGGCCTTCTTGCAACTTGGTCTCTTGCAGTGCCAGGATATCGACGTCGAGTTCTTGCGCGATCTGGATAAAGCTCGGGTCCTTTTTGAGCACGGCGCGCAGGCCGTTGACGTTCCACGAGGCGAAAGTGTAAGTCTGAGGCATGGTGTCCTTTCGACGGGGTTGGCAGGCTTAAGATTAGCGCAACAGGGGCGGGGTGGGATCCGCGCATGCTGACTTAAAGGCCGCATGCTGGGACGTCGCTCAACGCTGCCCGACTAACAAGGACGGAGGACTCATATGACGCAGGCAATATCGGACCCCAGGCAGGCCTCCGCCGCGCTGGCGGATCTGTTTGACACCCACAAGCGCGTGGTCTTCTTTGGCGGCGCTGGTGTTTCCACGGCAAGTGGCATCCCCGATTTCCGCAGCGTGGGCGGCCTGTATCACCAGCAGTTTGCCTATCCGCCCGAGACCATGCTGTCGCATAGCTTTTACGAGGCGCATCCGGCCGAGTTCTTCGACTTCTACCGCACCAAGATGATCGCGCTTGGCGCCAAGCCCAATCGCTGCCACACCAAGCTGGCCGAGCTGGAGCGCGCCGGCAAGCTGAATGCCGTGGTGACGCAAAATATCGACGGCCTGCATCAGATGGCCGGCTCGCAGCGCGTGTTCGAGCTGCATGGCTCGGTCCACCGCAATGTCTGCCAGACGTGCGGCGCAGTCTACAGCGCCGAATGGATTTGCTCGCGCGAGCACGAGGACGCCGCGGGCGTGCCCGTGTGTCCTGCGTGCGGCGGGCGCATTAAGCCCGATGTGGTGCTCTACGAAGAGCCGCTCGACGAGCATGTGTTGACCGGTGCCGTTGCCGCCATCGCCGCGGCCGATGCCCTCATCGTGGGCGGGACCTCGCTCGTGGTGTATCCGGCGGCGGGCCTTACGCGTTACTTTACCGGCGATACGCTGGCCATTTGCAACCTTGCTCCCACCGATCAGGATGCAAATGCCGACCTGCTGATTTCTTGCGACATCGCGGCCGCGTTTGCGTTCTAGCCCGCGCGCGCGGATACAATAGAAAGACTGAGTGCAAAGCGACCCCGCCGCCAGCTCCCCAAGCTCGGCGGCGTGGGCATTTTAGGAGGATGTTCATGGCGAACGACAGCAAGACATGGCGGTGCGGAAAGTACGAGCTCAGCTTTGACCGTCCGCGCATCATGGGCGTCCTCAACGTGACGCCCGATTCGTTTAGCGATGGCGGGGAGCACTTCGACCCGGATGCTGCCATCGAGTACGGCCTGGCGATGCTCGACGCCGGCGCCGACATCATCGACGTGGGCGGCGAGTCCACGCGCCCCGGCTTTACCCCGGTCAACCCCGACGAGGAGGCTCGCCGCGTGCTGCCCGTGGTGCGCGCGCTGGCCAAGGAGGGCGCCATCGTCTCGATCGACACGCGTCATGTGGCGGTTGCCAAGGCGGCCGTGCGCTGCGGCGCCTCGATCGTCAACGACGTGACCGGCTTCACCGATCCCAAGATGGTCGAGTTTGTTAAGACGAGCACCTGCGGCGTCATCGTGATGCATGCCGGCGAGGTCGCCGCGCCCACCCGCACGCACGCAACGGTGCAGCTCGATACCTCGGCAGCGGCGTTTGTTGCCGAGAAGGCGCGCGAGGCGGCTGCCGAGGCCGCGCGTGAGGCCGAGAAGCCGGCTCGCCGCCGTCGCGGCAAGCTGCTGGGTGAGCCCAAGGTTGAGGCCAAGCTTCCGGGCGGCGTGGTGCAGCCCTCGTTGCCGTTTGGCGAACCGGAGCCCACGTCCGAGCCCGCAACCGAGCTGGGGCAGGAGACGCCGGCCGCCGAGCAGGTTGCTGCCGCCGAGACCGTCGCGCCCGCGCCCGAGGCCGCGCCCGCAGCCACCGAGGTCGCATCGGAGTCCAATGACCACCTGGCAGCCATGATGCGCCGCAGCGCCCGCCGCGAGGAAGCCTACGTGCCCACCTCGCAGCTCCGCCGCTTCACCCTGCCCGATTCGGCGCCCATCATGCGCCGCGTTATGGGCTTTCTGTCCGACCAGGCCCGCACGCTCATCCATGCCGGCGTGTCTCGCGACCGCATCTGCATCGATCCTGGCCCGGGCTTTGGTAAGTCGGCTAACGAGGACATCGTCATCCAGCGCGAGACTGCCAAGATGGCGTCGCTGGGCTACCCGCTCATGTGCGCCGTGTCGCGCAAGCGCTTTGTGGGCGCTGTCTCGGGCGTGACCGAGGCCGCCGCGCGCGATGCCGCCACGTTTGGCGTGTGCCTGGGCGCCATCCAGGCCGGTGCCAACATCGTGCGCGTGCACGACGCCGCGGGTTTTGCGCAGTTCCTGAACGGTTACTGGGCCGTCGCCAAGCCGCAGCCGCGCCGTGCGTTTGTGGCCGTGGGCTCCAACCTGGGGCATCGTTGCGACAACATCCGCGCCGCGCGCGACATGATCGCCGAGATTCCGCTCACCTGCGTGTCCAACTCCTCCAAGATCTACGAGAGCGAGCCGGCCTACGAGACGCGCCAGGACGCGTTTGCCAACGCTGTCATCGAGATTAAGACCGAGCTGGCGCCGTTGGTGCTGCTCGACGAGCTCATGAAGATCGAGGTCGAGCTGGGGCGCGACCGCTCCAAAAAGGTCAAGGTCAACGGCCCGCGCACCATCGACCTGGACCTGCTGTGGATGGACGGCGAGACCCACGGCGGCAAAAAGCTGCGCCTGCCGCATCCGCTCATTGGCGAGCGCGACTTTGTGCTGGTGCCGCTCGAGGACCTGATGCACGACCCGGCGCGGTTCTTCCGCTACAACGGCGTCGAGGTCAAGGAGCCCGAGGACCGCGTGGGTCATATCGTGGGCGAATTGGGGCGTATGTAGATGATCGAGATGAATGCTGTTGCCGCCGGCACCGAGCTCGACGCGGCGCGCGACGCGGGCCGCGAGGGCGTGTCCGCGGGCTGGTGCGCGTGGAGCGCGGGCGATGCTTCGCTGACGTTTTCGCTGGTCGTGCGTCCGGATGTGAACATGCATGCCTTCCACGGCCTGCCGTTTGTGGCCGCGATGGGCATGATGGACGCGCTCGTGGGCACGGCTTCGACGCCGGGGTTGGGCCTTGCCGGTAAGGTGGGTATCCAGTGGCCGAGCGATATCGTGTGCGGTGCGCCTGCGTTTGAGACGTCGCTCGCGCGTGTTGCCGTGAACGGCGGTGCCGGTGCTGCGGGCATGTTCGGTGCCGTGACGGTGGATATTGAGCGTTCGGCGTTGAGCGAGCTCGGTGTGGGTGTGGCTGACGAAGCGCTGGTCGAGGCGCTGGCCGCCGCCATGCTGGCCCGCGTGGACGCCTGGGCGGTTGTTGCCAACACGCCGCAAGGCGCCGCGGGGCCGCTGGCTCCCGTGCTGGGCGAGTACTTCGACATGGTGCCGCTGCTGGGCCGCCAAGTTGCGGCGGTGTCGCCCAACGGTTTGCCGCTTGCGGTCGGTGTGTTTGCGGGCCTGGACATCTGGGGCCGAGCGACCATCAAGACCGATGCCGGCGAGCAGGAGTTTCCGCCCGAGGCTGTACGAATTCGCGGACTGTAGCGTCTCGGCTTCGCCAGAGCCTACGCTAACTCCTGCATGCGGCGGTAGATTTCGCAGATGCCTTTGATGGTGAGTTGGCCGTCGACTATGTCGAAGGCGTCGGTCGAATCGGCGACGATGCTGGCGAGGCCGCCCGTGGCGATAACGGTGGCATCCTCGCGGCCCAGCTCGCGCTTCATGCGCGCGACCAGGCCCTCAGCCATGGCGGCGGCGCCCGTTACGGCGCCGACCTTGATGCACTCCTCGGTATCGCGGCCGATGGCGTGCTCGGGCGCCTCGAGCGGCACGCTGGCGAGCTTGGCGGCACGGGCGGCAAGCGCGTCCATGGAGATGCGAATGCCCGGCGCGATCGCTCCGCCAATGTAATAACCGTCCTCATCGATGACGTCGATATTGGTCGCGGTGCCAAAGTCCACCACGATCGCCGGCGCGCCATAGAAGGTCTCGGCAGCGACGGCGTTGGCGATGCGGTCGGCACCAACGGCCTGGGGGCGCGCCGCCCGCAGCTTGGTTACGGCGGCCGTCTGCGGCCCGATGACGATGGCGTCCGCGGCAATGCGGTCGGCCACGGCGTGCCACTCGCGCGAGAGCTGCGGCACCACGCCCGCAAAGGCGATCGCGTCGACCGCATCGAGCGAAAGGCCGTACATCTTAAAGAAACCCATCAGGCGCACATGGATCTCGTCGGCGGTATAGGAGCGGTCGGTGGGCATGCGCCACGACTGCACCAGCTCGTCTCCGTCAAACAGGCCCATGGCCGTCTGCGTGTTTCCCATATCGATAGCGAGCAGCATGTCTACTCCCGGTGTTGGCATAAAAGGACGCGCACCATTGTATACGCGCCGCCGACGGCGCTCGGCTGCGATTCGTTTACGGTGATAGGGGCTGAGGGGTTTAAATATGAAGGAATTATGCTCTACGAGATTTTCCTTGCCGTTTACCGAACTCCCGCGTAATATTCTTTCTTGCGCACATGAGGCGCCCAGACATTGCGGGGTGGAGCAGTCTGGTAGCTCGCCGGGCTCATAACCCGGAGGTCGTAGGTTCAAATCCTGCCCCCGCGACCAAGAACTTGCAGCTCGTCGGCCTAGCCGGCGAGCTTTTTTGTTATTTCGGGACCGTGTTTTCGGTCCAATTCTCGGCCTCTCAAACAAAATCTCGATCTGTAACATCTAGACCCGATTTGGGCGGCTAGGTGTTACAGACCGAGATATACCGGTGGGTTGGGTCGTGTTTGTCTAAATCTGTAACACGAGGGACGGATTTTGCCGAGTTGTTGTTATAGATTGAGATTTTCTAGCAGGCGGGTTTGGTTTGTCTCGATCTGTAACAGTAAGACCCGGTTTTGCCGCGTAACTGTTACAGATTGAGATAAACCGACGGGCCGCCCCGCCCATCCCCATCCACCTGCTGCCACCTGATATTCGCCGATTTCCGTTGCGCTGTTGTATTCCCATGCCATATCCTCTAGATAACTACGCGGCATCATCGCCGCCGCGCCTACAAGAGAGGAATGTCCATGACCACACCTGCATCCAAGCTGCTCCAGCCCATTACGGTTGGCCCCCTTGAGCTCAAGAACCGCATTATGTTTCCGCCGCTGACCACCGGCTACGAGGAGCGTGACGGTTCCATCGGCGAGCGCAGCCTGGCTTTTTACGAGCGCTTGGCCCGTGGCGGCGTGAGCTACATCGTCATCGGCGACGTCGCTCCCGTCATGACCGCAAGCCCCACGCCCAAGCTGGCAACCGACGCCCAGATCCCCACGTTTAAGGCGCTGGCCGACGCCGTCCACAAACACGGCGCCAAGGTCGCGCTGCAGCTGTTCCACCCCGAGTACGACGTGCCCGGTGTCGGCCGCATGGTCATGGGATCCATGGCTGCCGCCAAGGCCGCGCAGGAGGCCAAGGCCGCCGGCGACGAGGAGACCTTTGCCGCCAAGATGGCCGAGTCCAACGAGATCCGCAACCAGGCCTACGCCAAGCTGCATCACGACATGCAGCACTTTGTGAACGAGGCGAGCGTAGAGCAGCTCACCCAGATTAAGGAGGCCATCGCTGCCTCGGCCGCTCGCGCACAGCAGGCCGGCATCGACGCCATCGAGGTCCACGGCGACCGCTTGGTGGGTTCGCTGTGCTCGGCCATCCTCAACCAGCGCACCGACGAGTACGGTGGTTCGTTCGAGAACCGCGTTCGCTACGCGCTGGAGGTCGTCGCTGCCATTAAGGAAGCCGCGCCGCAGCTGATGGTGGAGTACAAACTCCCCGTGATTATGGAGAACCCCGACGGCACGCCGCGCGGCAAGGGCGGCCTGCAGCCCGACGAGGCCTGCGAGTTTGCCAAGCTGCTTGAGGGCGCGGGCATCGACATGATCCAGGTCGCACAGGCCAACCACACCGGCAACATGGGCGACACCATTCCGCCCATGGGCGCCATGCCCTACAACTGGACGCTGCCCGTGGCCGAGCGCGTCAAGGCCCTGGTCTCCGTGCCGGTGGCAACCGTGGGCCGTGTTGTCTCGGTCGAGGCCGGCGAGAAGATTCTGGAAGACGGCGCGGCCGACATCATCGCCTACGGCCGCTCGCTCATGTGCGACCCCGACATTGCGCTGAAGGCCGCCACGGGTGAGCCCATCCGCGAGTGCCTCAACTGCAACAAGGGTTGCGTCGACGCGATTCAAAACCGCAAGTACATTTCGTGTGTGCTCAACGCCGAGAACGGCGACGAGGCGACCATCGCCATTAAGCCGGGCGAGGGCGACAAGAAGATTGCCGTGGTGGGCGGCGGCATCGCCGGCCTGGAGGCCGCGCGCGTGGCGGCCAAGCGCGGCTACGACGTGACCGTCTACGAGGCGAGCGACCATCTGGGCGGCCAGATTGTGCTGGCGGCCGCGCCCCCGCGCAAGGACGAGATCATGCGCTCGGTCGAGTATTACGAGAAGATTCTGCCCGGTCTGGGTGTGAAGGTTGAGCTCAACCATGCCGCTACCGCTGAGGACCTCAACGCCGCCGACGCCGCGATTGTGGCTGTGGGCGCACACGACGTGGTCATTCCCGTTCCGGGCGCCGATTCGGACAAGGTCGTCTCGAGCTGGGACGTGCTGGCCGGCAAGGTGGAGCTTACGGGCCGCGTCGCCGTCATTGGCGGTGGCCTGGTGGGCACCGAGACTGCCGAGTACCTGCTGCAGCACGGCTGCGAGGTGGCGATCGTGGAGATGCTCGACAAGATTGCCGCGGGCGAGTCCGAGACCATTCTGCCGCTGATCATGAGCGACTTTGCCGAGCACAACGTGGAGCAGCACGTGAAGACCCGCCTGACCGCCATTACCGACGAGGGCGTGGAGGCTGTTCGCACCACCGAGGACGGCGCCGAGGAGCCGGTGAAGATCGCCTGCGATTACGTGGTGATGGCCGTGGGCTCCAAGGCCAACGCGTTTGACCTGGATGGCGTGACGGTGCCCGTGACCTGCGTGGGCGACTGCTCGGGTGAGCGCACCGCCGACATTGCGAGCGCCATTCGCACGGCGTATCACGCGGCCAACGAGCTGTAGTTGAACATCGCGGCCAGGCGGGGCGGTAGCACGGATCCGTCTCGCCCGGCTGTGCCCCGTCGGGTGTCAACCGGTGCGGGGCCTGCAAGCGCAGCAGGTCCCGCCCTTTTTGTTTTGCTCCGGTGGATGGCAATGCGCGGTAACCATGAGGAGTGAGGACGTCTACTGCCTCGCAGATCACTCAAAATTATTGGGGGAGGGGTTAATAACTATATCCTCTATATCAAAGGACATAAAGAGATGCCAATTTTGTTGACAAGCGAATGACGATTAGCTGCGAGTCAGCTACCAGCGTAAATAATCGATAAAGAAATGTCGTAATTTGGTGCCAAATGCCCAGATAACGCCGCGTCTATTTTAATTAACTGCTTTGAGCAAACAGTAAAATGCTACTATCTAACTTGCACGTAAGAAAGCAGATTAACGGTTAAGGCTAAGAAGTGGCAGGTATGTCGGAAGCAACTAGGACTCGCACGCATGCGCCCGAGGTTAGGCAGCGCGCCGTCGAGATCCTCCAAGAGGGGGTCGGTCATCGCGCCCTCGCCGCGGAGCTTGGCATTCCCCAGGCCACGGCTCGTCAGTGGGCCCGCGCGTATGCCGTGGGCGGTGCCGACGCCGTTCTCAACGCCGGTTCGCATCATCACACCTATTCGTACGAAGTTAAGCTCGCCGTGGTCAAGGACCGCTTGGAAAACGGCTTAACGGTTCGCGAGGCCATGATCAAACACAAGATTCCAAGCGAGTCTTCGGTTAAGGCCTGGTGCCGCCAGTATCGCGAGAGCGGTGAGTCCGCACTGGTCGATAAGCCGCGAGGTCGCAAGCCGCGCGTTAAAAAGGCGGAATAGCAAACGGGATGGTGCGCCCACAGGGGCGCATTTTTCTTGCCGCCTCTCTGCTCCAAAGCGGACGTGCCCTTACCCCGTACGCCTAAAACTCCCCAGTTGACCGAAAACCTGCCGCCGCTACTCCTCAATTGAGCTATAACGTTAAACAATTGCAGCGTTTTTGCACGGGGGAGTGATGGTATGACGCTACTGTATTTCCTTACCCTGTTTCCGCTGGTACCGGCGCTGGGCATGCTGCTCGCGCGCGGTGACCGCGCCCGCGATGCGGTGGGGCTCATAGGCTCCGGCATTATTATGGCGGTGACAGTTGTAGTCGCCGTCATGTTTTTTGGCATGGGTCCGCAGAGCTTTGAGGTTGCCTCCGGCACCTCGCATGTGCTCTCGATCATCAGCTCCGTCATCGACGTCATCCTGTGCGCCGTAATCCTGTACAACGCGTACAAATATAGGAACGCGCTCGCCACGGTGCTCGGCATAGTCCAGCTGGTGGGCTCGTTCGCCTTTGCAGCCATGACGCTGCCCGCGGTCGAAGCCGTCACGGCGACGCCGCTCTACCTGGACTACATGAGCGTGATCATGGTCCTCGCCGTCGGCATTGTTGGCAGCCTCATCTGCGTGTATGCCTTGGGTTATATGAAGGACTTCCAGGCCCACGACGAGCACGAGGCCGCACTGCGCGGGCAGACCGCGCCCGACCGTCGCCCGCAGTTCCTGGCGCTTATGTTCCTGTTCCTCTCGGCCATGTTCGTCATCGTGACGAGCGACAACCTTGAGTGGCTGTTCTGCGGCTGGGAAATCACCACCGTGTGCTCGTTCCTTATGATTGGCTACACGCGCACGCCCGAGGCCATCAAGAACGCTTTCACCCAGATCATCCTTAACATGCTGGGCGGTATCGCGTTTTTGGCGGGCCTTATGTTCTTGCACGTTAACGGCATGCCGCTGACCATCTCGGGCATGATCGAGCTTTCCGGCGCCGGTACCGCGCAATCCGCACTGCTGGTGATGCCGGTCATCCTGTTGTCGCTCGCCGCACTCACCAAGGCCGCACAGATGCCGTTCCACACGTGGCTGTTGGGTGCTATGGTTGCCCCCACTCCCACGAGCGCCCTGCTGCACTCGTCAACCATGGTCAAAGCCGGCGTGTTCCTGATGGTCAAGCTGAGCCCGCTCTATGCCATCTATCCCGTGACCGGCTTTATGGTCACGAGTGTGGGTGCCATCACGTTTTTGCTCGCTGCCCTCATGGCCATCTCGCAGAGCAACGCCAAGCGTGTGCTCGCGTACTCCACCATTTCCAACTTGGGCCTCATCAGTGCCTGCTTGGGTGTCGGCGCGCCCGAGGCCGTATGGGCGGCCATCTTCCTGATCCTGTTCCACACGGTGGCAAAGTCGTTGCTGTTCCTGTGCGTGGGCACGGCCGAGCATCATATCGGCAGCCGCAATATCGAGGACATGGACGGTATGTTCAGCCGCATGCCGCACCTGACGCGCCTGATGATGCTGGGCATCATGGGCATGTTTGTGGCGCCGTTTGGCATGCTCGTGTCCAAGTGGGGCGCCCTGGTGGCGTTTGCCCAGACCGGCAACGTGCTCATGATCATGGTTCTGGCCTTTGGCTCGGCCGCGACGTTTTACTTCTGGGGCAAGTGGCTTGCCAAGCTTTCGGGCGTCGACCCCACGGCTCAAAACGTTGAGGTCAATGTCCATAAGACCGAATGGATGGCGCTCAACACCATCGCCGCGTTGCTGATTCTGTGCTGCGTGGCGTTTCCGATTATCTCGAGCGGTCTGGTGTCGCCTTACTTGGCCATGGTGTTTGGCCGCGTGCCGTACGTTATCGGCAAGGACGCTATGTATCTGATGGTGGTTATCGTGGCGTTTATCGCCGTGGTGCTGCTGACTTCATTCCGCGTGAGCAACAAGCCGCACGTCAACGTGTACCTTTCGGGTGTGGGAACCGACAAATATCGCCATTTCCGCGGCTCGATGGGACACGAGGTGAAGGCCGAAAAGCGCAATTGGTACTCGGAGGACGCCCTTGGCGAGAAGCGTATTGGCCCCGCGGGTAGCGTCGTGTGCTGCAGCATTATCTTGTTTGCGCTGCTGTGTTGCGCGTGGATTGGGCCCGAGAGACTTGCCATGAGCGCGCCCTCGGTGCTGCGCGGCAAGTATTTTGAAGGTTCGGGCGTCGTGGGCATTTTTATTGGCACCGTGGCGTTTGCCTTGCTGGCGCCGCTTGTGGGCGGTCTGATCGACGGTCTTGACCGTAAGCTTTCGGCCCGCATGCAGGGCCGCGTGGGCCCGCGCCTGCTGCAGCCCTTCTACGACGTTGCCAAGCTCCTGCGCAAAGCCCCTGCCAGCGTAAACACCATGGACGATACCTACATGGCGTGCGCGCTCATCTTTACCGTGGTGGGCGGCGGCATCTTTGTGTCGGGTTCCAACACGCTGCTGTGCGCTTTTATGGTGACGCTCGCCGCGATCTTTGTGGTGCTGGCGTCCGCCTCGACGCAAAGTCCGTTTGCCCAGGTCGGCGCCGATCGTGAGTTGCTGCAGGTTATGAGTTACGAGCCCGCCGTTTTGCTGATGAGTGTGGGCCTGTATCTTGCCACCGACAGCTTCGATTCCATCGCCGTAACGGGGCAGTCGGCTCCCATCATCGTGTACAGCGCGCCCATTTTCCTTGCGCTGCTCGCGGTGCTCACCATCAAGCTGCGCAAGTCGCCGTTTGACCTTTCGTACTCGCATCATGCGCATCAGGAGATCGTCCAGGGCGTCGCCACCGAGATGAGCGGCGGCACGCTGGCCAAGATGACCCTTATGCACTGGTGCGAGACCGTGCTGTTTTTGATGTGGGTGGGCATGTTCTTTGTCTGGGACAACCCCGTGAGCTGGGTTGTAGCCCTGGTCGTGATGGTCGCGACGTATTTTGTCGAGGTCCTGATCGACAACACCTTCGCACGCAGCACCTGGCGCAGCTGCTTTAGGCTCGGATGGGGCGTGGCGCTGGTGTTTGGCCTGCTCAACCTTATGCCCATACTCGTCGATGTGTTTATTTAGGAGGCAGCATCCATGGATCATAAAATGTCGCGCTCGCCGTGGGTTATTCATTACGACGGCTCGAGTTGCAACGGATGCGATATCGAGGTGCTGGCCTCGCTCACGCCGCTGTTCGATGCGGAGCGCTTTGGCGTGGTCAACACTGGCAACCCCAAGCATGCGGATATCTTTTTGGTGACGGGGTCGGTCAATGCCCAGAACCTGCCCGTCGTGCGCCAGATCTACAACCAGATGCTCGAGCCCAAGTGCGTGGTGGCCTGCGGCATCTGCGCGTGTTCGGGCGGCGTGTTCCGCGATGCCTATAACGTGATCGGCGGCGTGGACCGCGCGATTCCCGTGGACGTGTACGCGCCCGGGTGCGCCATTCGCCCCGAGACGGTGATCGACGCCATTGTGGAGGCGTGCGGCATTCTGGACCAGAAGGAGGCCGTGATGCGCGCTGGCGGTGACCCGCTTACCGTGGGCGGCGCCGCTACCTGGGATGGTGGCGTTGAGCTAGGCGAGGACGGGTTTGTAGCTGCTGCGGGGGCCGGGGCCGGTGTCGACGCAGGCGCGGCTGACGGTGCGCCCGCCGCTGCAAAGGAGGCCAAGTAATGCAAAAGGCTATCTATACCACCGTCGGGATCGACGAGCTCCTGCCGCATGTTCAGGTGCTCAAGGGCGTCGGCGCGCGCTTTGTGCAAATGCACGCCGAGCGCAACGTCGACGACGGCACGTATCGCTTGGTCTATACGTTTATCAACGTTCGTGCTGCTCAGGAGCAGACCGCGCGGGACGGAAACTATGCGATTGAGAATCTGGTGGTCGAGGGTATCGACCAGTACCAGGAGATTCCGTCCATCAGCTCGTACTATCCGGCGGTATTCCCGTTTGAAAACGAGGCGCACGACCTGTTTGGTCTTGCCATCACCGACATGCAGATCGACTTTAAGGGCTTTTTCTACCAGGTCTCGACTGCCGAACCCATGAGCGTTATCACGCCCGAGGTGAAGGCCGCGCGCGAGAAGGCCATGAAGGTGCGTGCCGCCGCCGAGGCCAAGGCGCGCAAGGCCGCTGCCGAGAAGTCCGCCGCGGCTGCGGCTGCTGCAGGGGAGAGCGCTGCGAGTGCCGGCGATGCTTCGGCTGCGGCGAGCGCCCAGTCCGCTGCGGCTGCCGGCTCCGATGCTCAGCACGATGAAACTGCTGCGAAGGCCGCGCTCAAGGCTGCCGAGATGGAGGCAAAGCTCGCTGCCATGGATCCCGAGAAAGCAGCCAAGGTCCGCGCGGCGCTTGCCGCCAAGGCCGCCCGCGACAAGCAGAAAAAGGAGGCGTAAGGCCCATGGCACATCGCTCCGTTATTCCGTTTGGCCCGCAGCACCCGGTGCTGCCCGAGCCGCTTCATCTGGACCTGGTGATCGAGGACGACCGCGTCATCGAGGCAATTCCGCAGATCGGTTTTGTGCACCGCGGACTCGAGAAGCTCACCGAAAAGCGTGACATGCACCAGTTTGGCTACATCGCCGAGCGCATCTGCGGCATCTGCGCCGTGGGCCACAGCTGCGGCTATGCCAGCGCCTGTGAGCGTATGCTCGGCATCGAGGTGTCCGGCCGCGTGCAGTATATCCGCACCATTTTGCACGAGCTTTCGCGCATCCACTCACATCTGCTGTGGCTGGGCCTGCTCGCCGACGCCTTTGGCTTCGAGGCGCTGTTCTATCGGTCGTGGACCCTGCGCGAGCAGATCCTCAAGATCTTTGAGAGCACTTGCGGCGGGCGCGTGATTCTGTCGATTAACGAGATCGGCGGCCTTAAGCACGATATCGAGGACTCCGAGCTGGCGGGCATTGTCGAGACGCTCGACGCCATGCGCCCCGACTACGAGGCCCTGGTGCATACGTTTTTGGACGACAACAGCTGCGGCGAGCGCCTGCATGGCGTGGGCGTGATCAGCAAGAAAGACGCGCTGGAGCTTTCGATGGTCGGTCCGTTCGGCCGCGCCTCGGGCGTGGACTACGACGTGCGCATGTTCGGTGACGGCGCCTATGCGGACTTGGCCGCGTTTGAGCCCATCGTTGCTACCGATGGCGATTGCTATGCCCGCTGCCAGGTGCGTTGCGCCGAGGTCACGCAGGCCATGGACATCATTAAGGAGCTTGTGGGCAAGATTCCGCACGACGGGATTGGCGGGCGCACCAAGCTTACGCCGGCCGACGGCGCGCGCGGCGAGGTTGTGATTGAGCAGCCGCGCGGCGAGGCGTATTACTATGTGCGCGGCAACGGCACCAAGAACCTGGACCGTTTCCGCGTGCGCACGCCGACGTCGCAGAACTTGGCGGGTCTGACGCATGCGCTGCAGGGCGTACTCCTTGCCAACGTGCCCATGATTATCCTGACCATCGACCCCTGCATTAGCTGCACGGAAAGGTAGGCGCGGCATGAGTTTGCTGACATTTGCCAAGACGGCCTTGGGCTCTATGGTCAAGCAGCCGGTAACGGTGTGCTATCCGCAGGAGAAGCTCGCGGCACCCGAGCGCTTGCGCGGGCATATCGTCAACGACATGGACGTGTGTATCTGCTGCGGCATGTGTGCGCGTCGCTGTCCGGCGGGCGCGCTCGCGGTCGATCGCAAGGGTGGAACGTGGTCGATCGACCCGTATGCCTGTGTGGTGTGCGGTGAGTGCATCGAGAGCTGCCCCAAGCACTGCCTGACTATGGACACCGCCCGCACCCCAGTCGCAGCGGACAAGACTCCCACGGTAGAAACTAAGCCGGAGTAGCGCTGGAATAGAGCTGGAATAGGGGCCGGAGGGGCAAAAATGCCCCACCGGCCCCGCGCGTGAGCGCGCGGTTGGGCTGCCACGAACAAAACTATGCCGGATTACGGGGCTGGATAGCGAACCTCCCACCATGCAGAAAAACGCAAAAACAAAACCGCAGGTAGATAGCCTGCCGTTTTTCAAAAAATGGTGGTATGGATGAGGGCCCCGACTTTAGCTCCGTAATCCGGCATAGTTTTGAAATGACACCATATCCGTAACAGCCCTTGATCTCCCGTGGACAGAGGGAATCGGGTCATTTTGGCCTTGCGAGGGCTGTCACGTGACCCGTCTGCCACGAAATGGGCTCATCTACTACGTTTAAGCCGCTACCCTCAACCATGGCAAGTAATGCGAAATAAAAACTGCAGGTAGAACGCCTGCGGTTTTTCATGAAAAGCGGGTATGGTCAAGGGTATCGAGTCAAACGTAGTAGATGGGCAGGTTTCGTGGCGAGCGGTTTCGGCTGATCCCTTGGGGACGGAGGAAAACGGCTCATTTTGGTCCCGCGAGGCTGGCGGAGACACTCGTGCAGGGCCGCCCGAACAAAACTATGCCGGTTTACTACGATGAATCCGAGATTCCTGACCACACCAGCATTTTTGCAAATATCGCAAGTGTTCTACCTGCGGTTTTGTAAGTGCGCAATTTGCCGTGGTCGGAGATATGCGGTTCATCGTAGTAAACCGGCATAGTTTTGAAATGGCATCAAATTGGCGGCAGCCAGCGGCTAGCCTCGCAGATAGGCGATGGCGATTTGGGTGCGGTTGCGTAGCCCCATTTTGGCTAGGATTGAGCTGATGTGGTTGCGCACGGTGCCTTCGCCCATATAGGCGGTGGCAGCGATCTTCTTGTTGTCGAGGCCGCGGGCGATGAGCTCGGCGACTTCGAACTCGCGGTCGGTCAGACCGGCAAAGGCGGCGGGCCGGCGGGTCGCGCCGGCCTCGACGTCCGCCCCATCAAAGTTGATATCCTCGATCGCCTTACCCTCGAGCACGCGTTTGCCATCCATGACCTGTGTCAACGCGGGAGGGATGGCAGCGACGTCGGTTTTAATCAAGTAGCCGCGGGCGCCCAGCTTGAGCGCCGACACAATGTACTCGTCATCCGAGAACGTCGTCAGAAACACCACGCGCGCCGCAGGGTCGTGCTCAAGGATCTCGCGCGCGGCCGAAAGGCCGTCGCGTCCCGGCATCTGGATGTCGAGCAGCGCAATATCGGGTGCGTGCTCGGCGTAGAGCGCCACCGCATCGTTGCCGTTGGCACCGGTGCCCACCACTTCGATCTGCGGCTGGGCGCCCAAGATAATCTTGAGCGAATCGACCACCAAGCGGTCGTCGTCGACAACGATGAGCCTCATCGGCCCTCATCTCCTTGCTGTTTGGGAACGGTGGCAAACACACGCCAGCCGCCGGCGCCGGCACGCGGGCCGGCGGTGAAGGTGCCGCCAAGCGCCTCGATGCGCTCGCGCATGGAGGCGAGCCCCATGCCCTCCGCGGTGCCGCGGCCGCTTGCTTGGACCTCACCCACGCCATCGTCGGTAACAATGAGCTGGTAAAACGACGGATGCTCCATGCACCGTACGGTGACGGTCTGGGCGCAAGCGTGGCGCATGGTATTGGAGAGCGCTTCGCGCAGGACCGCTGCAAAGCAGTTGGCGACGTTTGCGGGCGCATGTTCGGCCATAACTTCAAGCTCAATCTGCGGGCCGCCGTCCGAGCGTGTGCCTTCGACAATGCGTTCGAGCTGCACGGAAAGGTCGACGGCGTTGTCGTTGAGCGCGTGGACGCTGGTGCGCACAAGCTGGAGCGCCTCGTCAACCGTGCGTTTAACGTCGGCGAAATCGGCGGCGACGCCAGGCTCGTCGGCGTGGACCACGCGTAGGGCTTCGGCCTGCAGTGAGGCGCGCGTGAGCTGGTGCCTGACGTTATCGTGGATCTCGCGCGCGATGCGGGCGCGTTCGGCGAGCGTCGCGAGCTCGACTTCGTAGTCCTGGCGATCGGCAAGATCGCGGTTGCGCGCCTCGAGCGCGAGGGCTCGTTCCTGCAGCTCGTCGCGGGTGCGGCGCATGCGCCGCTGCTCGCGCTCCAACTGGGCGGTGCGTAGCGATAGCAAGGTGGCGGCAACCGAAAGGATGGCGGTTAACAGCAGCGTTCGGGTGGTGAGCACGCCACCACGAAGGTCCGCGACAAGCGCGCAGACAAACACGGCGCCAATCGCCAGCGCGGGCCAGATTCGTTCACGGCGAACGCGTCGCGCGATGTCATAGAGAGCGAGAGGCGCAAACGGCACAAACGGCGGCACGAAGACAGCCGCGATGATGCAGGCGTAGCTCGCGGCCTCGCTCACACGGCGGGCGCGGTTTCCCTGTACGACCTCGGCCAGCGAGGTGGCAATAACGCCAAGGCAAAACGCCGCGACCAGGCGAGCGTCCACAGCAAGACCCATGGCGGCCGCAATACAGCACGCCAGCACGATCGATTTGTCGAAAAGCCTGTTCATACGGGTATTGTACGCGAAGCCGCGCGTGGTGGAGGGACCGCCTGCGCAACCGTGACATTCCTCCCACGCGGCAAAGCGGGGACGTCGGCAGGCCGCACGGCCAAGCTCCGCACTCGTGACAAAGCTCACTGGTGCGCGCCGCTCGCTCCTGCGATGATGCAATCGTACCGGGCCGCAATCAACAGAAGGGCCGCCTCATGACAGACATCGTCCACGTCGAAAACCTCGTCAAGCGCTACGACGACCTTATCGCGCTCGACCACTTTAGCCTGAGCATCGCCCCCGGCGAGATCTTTGGCCTGCTGGGCCCCAACGGCTCGGGCAAGACCACGTCCATCAACTGCATTCTGCAGCTGCTCGCCTACGACAAAGGCACCATCGAGCTGTTCGGCGAGCCCATGACGCCCGCCCGCTACGACCTCAAGCGCCGCATCGGTGTGGTGCCGCAGCAGGTGGCGGTGTTTGACGAGCTTACGGTGCGCGAGAACATCGACTATTTCTGCAGCCTTTACGTCAACGACCGCAAGCGCCGCCGCGCGCTGGTGGACGAGGCGATCGACTTTGTCGGGCTGGGCGACTTTACCAAGTTTCGCCCCGGCAAGCTCTCGGGCGGCCTGGCGCGTCGCCTCAACATCGCCTGCGGTATCGCGCACAAGCCCGAGCTCATCTTCTTTGACGAGCCCACGGTGGCGGTCGACCCGCAGAGCCGCAACGCCATCCTGGAGGGCATCTGCCGCTTGCGCGACGAGGGCGCCACGGTGGTGTATACCAGCCATTACATGGAGGAAGTCGAGCAGATTTGCAGCCGCATCATGATCATGGACGGCGGACGTGTGCTGGCGCAGGGCACCAATGACGAGCTCAAACGCATGATTCAAATGGGCGAGCGCGTGACTGTCGAGGTCGGCGCCGCCGAGACCGCCACGGTCGAGCGGCTGCGCGCCCTCGAGCACGTGCTTTCGGTTGAGCTGTCCGGCGGCGAGCTCGTCTGCACCTGCGAAGCGAGCCCGCACAATTTGGTCGACATCCTCGACACGCTGCGCGCCGCCGATGTGGCGCTCGGCCGCGTGTGGAGCGAGCCGCCGACCCTCAACGACGTGTTCCTCGAGATCACCGGCCGCGAGCTGCGCGACTAGGGGGCAGTCATGTTCAACACCATCATCACTACGGTCAAGACGCTGCTGCGCCGGCCGAGCACGTGGGTCTGGGGCGCTCTCTTTCCCATCGCACTTTCCACGATGTTCATGTTTATGTTTGCGAATCTGAGCTCTGACGGCACGGTCGACCCGGTACCGGTTGCCGTCATAGCGGACGAGGCCTGGGACGCCTCGACCTTTAAGGACGTGGCGACGTCGCTTGCCAAGGAGAGCGACAATCAGCTGCTCGAGATCCACGAGTGCGACGACGCAGCCGATGCGAACCGTGTGCTTAAGGCCGGCGAGGTCGCGGGCATCTATACGGTCGACGACGCGGGCGCACCCAAGCTCACGTTGCTGTCGAGCTACGACAGCTCGCGTGCCTCAACGGTGCTCACCGACCGCAGCATTCTGGAGACGGTGGCAAGCTCGTATACACAAAATGCCGAGCTCATGTCTCAGATTGCCCAGGACAACCCGGCGGCGCTCGCCGACCCGGAGGCGGTTGCGCGCGCCCTGTCGCTCGAGGGCGGCACCCGCCGCGTAAGCCTGACACGCACCACGCCCGATGGCACGGTCATCTACTATTACGCGCTCTTTGGCCTGGTCGCGATGATGTCTGCGGAGTTTGCCGCCTTGAGCGTCGTCGATCTGCAGCCCAATCTGTCGGGCCTTGGCGCGCGCCGCTGCGCGGGCGGTCTTTCCAAAACGGCGTCGCTGGCCGGTATCTTTGTGGGCTCGTGGCTGGTCTCCTTTGCCTCGATGGCGATCGCGATCGGCTACGTGCGCCTGGTTGTGGGCGTCGACTTTGGCGGGCGCGAGGGGCTGTGTCTGGTGGGCGGTGCCGCTTCCGCGCTTGCCGCCACGGGCTTGGGACTCTTTGTGGGCACGCTTCCCGTTAAGGGCGGCAAGGCATCCAAGTCGGGCATCCTCACAGGCTTTGCCACCACGTGCGCTTTGTTCGCTGGGCTCTACGGCGAACCGGCGATGGCGCTTGCCGATGACGTCGCCCGCGCCTGTCCGGCCGAGTGCTGGCTCAACCCCGTCAAGCTCATCTGCGACATGTTCAACCGCCTGTATTTCTTTGAGGACCTGGATCCTTTTGCCGTTCGCGCCGGCGCACTGGTCCTCATGGCACTGCTGTTCGTTGCCGCCGCCACGCTGATCTTTGGAAGGAGCCGCTATGAGCACCTTTAAGACCGCGCTTCGCATGGCGCTCGCTCACCCGTTCTACCTGCTCATCTACACGGTGTTCATTTCGCTGATGGGCGTATTCATCGCGGCATCGGTGAGCTGGAACTCGTCGCAGCTCACCGAGTACAAGCCCTACGACGCCAACGTGATCGTGGTCGACCGCGATGGCAGTGATCTTTCACGTGCGCTCACCAAGCACCTAGGTTCGCGGTTTGACCTGGTCACGGGCGTCGGCGATGACACGTACGACCTTGCGGACGCGCTCTCCAAGAGCAACAGCGCCAAGGGCAGCGCCGACTGCGTGTTCTTTATCCCGGAGGGGTTCGAGGACGACCTGGTCGCGGCTGCCCGCGCGGGGGAGTCCCTGCCCAAGCTCGATGTGACCTACGGTGCCGGCACCATGGCGGCGGCGCTTTCGTCTGCCGAGGCCTCGCGCTGGATCTCGCTCGCGGGCGCTGCGGCGGCGCTTGAGCCCACTGCCTCCAACGGCGACGTTGCCAAGGCCGCCGAACATGCCGCTGCAAAGCGCGCGGAGGTCCAGATCGAGCGGGTCAAGGTCGACTCGGCTGCTGCCGCCACGCTCGAGTCGTACTTCAACTTTGGCGCGTACGCGATTATCTCGTCGGTCATCGTATCGGTGGGGTTGGTGTTCTCGGGCATGAACGAGCCCGAGCGCGTGCGTCGTATGGATGCCGGCCCAATCTCCGAGCGCCAACGTTCGCTTGCCGTGTTTGCCGCCGCCGCCGTGCTCACCGTCTGCATCTGGTTTGTGTCGAGCATGATGGGTGTCGTGGGCTTTGCCGGCGCGGTCGCTGAGGTCGGCGTGGGTCGTGTGTGTCTGGCGCTGGCGGCGACGTTTGCCCTGGCGTGCACGCCTCTGGCCGTTGGCTTTACGTTGTCGAGCTTGGGCGCGCGCGAGGAACTGCTCAACGGCGTGGGCAACCTGCTTGGCATGCTCATGACGTTTTTGGGCGGCGCCTGGATGCCGCTGTCGCTCATGGGCTCGGCCGTGCAGACCGTGGCGCATTTTGTGCCGACATATTGGGTGAACGACGCGATCAGCAAGGCACTCGCCTCGGATTTAACGTCCACCGTGCTGGGCGACATCGCCTGCGACCTGGGCGTCACGGCACTCTTCGCCGTGGCCATCGCCGCCGCAGGCCTCGCCCTCGCACGCACCAAATCCCACGCCTAGCCACCTAGTCATTTAAGAACGTCCCCAATGACTGGTCTGAAATAAATCCCCGGCCTCGCTCCAAAATAGTTCGCCATGGTTTACTATTACGCTCATAAAGTAGTACGAGGCTAACAACGGGGGATACCATGGCAACGCAGGAAGCCTATGTCCAGGTGAAGGATCTCAAAAAGCATTACGGCGACGGTGATGCGCGCCTGACGGTACTCGATGGCATCGACACGTCCATCAACCGCGGCGAGATCTGCGTCATGCTGGGGCCCTCGGGCTCGGGTAAGTCGACCTTTCTCAACCTGATCGGCGGCCTGGAGGATGCCGATGCCGGCTCCATTCTGGTGGACGGCTGTGACCTCACGGTGCTCAAACCTACCGACCTGGGCGAGTATCGCCGCCGTGAGCTGGGCTTTGTCTTCCAGTTCTACAACCTGGTGCCCGACCTCACCATCAAGGAAAACATCGAGGTCACGGCATGCCTGTCCAAAAAGCCGCTCAACATTGACGACCTGCTACGCTCGCTGGGCCTCTACGAGCACCGCAACAAGTTCCCGCGCCAGGTTTCGGGTGGTCAGCAGCAACGCTGTGCCATCGGCCGCGCGCTCGTCAAAAACCCGGGTCTGCTGCTGTGCGACGAGCCCACGGGCGCGCTCGACTATAAGACGTCCAAGGAAATCTTGCAGCTCATGGAGGATGTCAATCACGAGTACGGATGCACCATCATCATCGTCACACACAACGCCGCCATCGCCCGCATGGCCAATCGCGTGCTGCGCCTGCGCGACGGGCGCATCGTCGAGGATGAGCTCAACGAGTCGCCCGTCGCGGCCGCCGAGCTCGATTGGTAGGCGGCGCCATGACACCTCTCGCAAAACGTCTCCCGCGCGAGCTGCGCCGCAATATCGGTAAGTACCTGGGCATCTTTTTGCTTATGTGCGGAAGCATTGCCCTTACATCGGGCTTTTTGCTCGCGGCGCATTCCATCGGCTGCCTTATCGACGACATGCGCGATGCGTACGCGATCGAGGACGGCCGCGTGACCACCTCCTTCGAGGCCACCAAAGACCAGCTCAAGGCAGCCGAGGACGCGGCAGACGACGTCGGTGGCGTCACGCTCTACAAGAATTTCTCCATCGATGCCATCATCAAAAAGACCGCCGGCGACGATGGAACCAAGCGCACGCTGCGCACCTATGCGCACCGCACCAAGGTCGATATCGCGTCCTACTGCGAAGGCAGGCAGCCTAAGGCGGACGATGAGGTGGCAATCGACCGTGTCTTCGCCACCAATAACAACCTGTCCGTGGGCGATAAAGTCGAGCTCGAGGGTCGCACCTACACCATCTGCGGCATCATGACCCAGCCCGATAGCCAGGCGCTGTTCCTCAACAATTCGGACTTTACGGTGAACACCATCACGTACGGTGTGGCCGAGGTCACCGACGCCGGCTTTGCCGCGCTTAAGGACGCCGGCGGCGCGCCTGCCTACACCTACTCCTTTACCTTTACCGATCGCGATCTCTCCACCGCGGATCGCGTCGATGCGGAGCAGGATATGGTGGAGGCGCTCACCGATGCCGACGCACGCGTGGATGACCTCATCGACGCCGATTCCAACCAGGGCATTGGCTACGCGCGCGACGACGTAGACGGCGACTCCATGATGTGGATGACGCTGCTCGACATCATCATCGTGATCATGGCGTTCGTCTTTGTGGTCCTTACCGACGCCACCATCGAGGAGGAGAGCGCCATCATCGGCACGCTGCTCGCCAGCGGCTATCGTCGACGCGAGATCGTGCTGCACTACCTTGCGCTTCCCGCCATCGTGGGCGTGGTCGCGGTGCTTTTGGGCACTGCGCTCGGCGTCGTGTTCTTTACCGAGCCCATGCGCAGCCTCGATTACGGCTCGTACAGCCTGCCGCCCTTCCAGGTGTACTGGAGCTGGGAGATCTTTGTGAAGTGCGCCGTGGTTCCCGCCGCTGCGCTCATCCTCATCACGCTGGTGGGTCTGCTTCGCAAGATGGGCAAGACGCCGTTGCAGTTTCTTCGCCACGAGGCGAGCGGCAAGTCTGGCACCAAGCGCGGCCTGCAGCTGCCGGAGCGCATGGGCTTTGTCTCGCGCTTCCGCCTGCGTATCTTCCTGCGCAACCTGGGCAACTTCGCCACGCTCTTCGTGGGCATTGCGTTTGCCTCGCTGCTGCTGCTCTTTGGCCTGGCGATTCTGCCCACGATGACGCACTACGCGGACAACCTCGAGACGAGCCTGGTCGCCGAGCACCAGTACACGCTCAAGGCTCCGCTGGAGCTCGAGGGCACTGCCGAGGAGCGCGAGCAGTGGTCGGCACTCGAGTGCTTGCAGTCGGTTGACGGCGCGCTGCTTTCTGCCGCCCAAGATGCCGATGACGAGCTCGACGACGCGGCCGATGCGGCGCAGGCGGCAGCCGATGCCGCGACCGCATCCCCGTCTGCCGAGAGCCTGGCTGCGGCGCAGGACGCGCTCGCCAAGGTCCAGGACAAGAAGGATGCGCTTTATGCGCGCCTCGATGACCTTGCCGATGCTCTCGGCTGCGACCACGATGAGGCTATCGACCTGATCGACAAGGCCTCTAAGATCGACACTGACAACGACGATATCCACCCGGTCAATACGACCGATAACGGCGCGGGCGCAATCGCACAGGCCGAGAAATACGCCGTCTACCAGCTGCAATACGACCGCGGCGACGGAAATGGCGAGGAGACGATTTCCATCTACGGCATCTCGCCCGATTCGCGCTACTGGAAAGGACTGGACGTCAGCGACGGACGCGTCGTCTTTGGCGGTGGCTTGCTCGACAAGTTTGGCTGGAGCGAGGGTCAGAAGGTTAAGCTTCGCGACAAGTACGAGGGCGAGAATTATTCCTTTGAGTACGTGGGCAAGGACTGCGTTTGGGGCTCTAAGTCGGATATGAATGTCTATATGAGCATCGAAGACTTTAACGAGCTGTTTGACAACGATGCGGCCTACTTTAACGGCTACGTGAGCAACGAGAAGCTCGACCTCGACGCGCGCTACTTTGCCGGCGATACCACGCCCGACGACATGCGCGCCGTGGGCGACCAGTTCATCGGCATGATGAGCAAAATGATCGGCATGATGGTTGGGCTTGCGGTGTTCATCTTCTTGCTGTTTATGTACCTGCTGACCAAGGCTGTGATCGACCACAGCGCCCGTTCGATCAGCTACATGAAAGTCTTTGGCTATCGCGATAGCGAGATTTCGCATCTGTACATCCGCTCGATCACGTTGTGCGTGGCAGCGTCACTCGTGCTGAGCCTGCCGGTCATTATTGGCTCGCTAACGGCCATCTTCCGCTCGATGCTGCTCGCCTATAACGGCAATATCGAGATCTACGTGCCCGCTTGGTCCATGGCGGCGTGCGCAGGAATCGGCTTTGCGACCTACCTGGTCGTGGCGCTGCTGCACACGCGCTCCATCAAGCGCGTCAGTCTGGCCGAAGCCCTCAAAGTCCAAGAGTAGTCATTTAAGAACGTCCCCAATGACTAGGTGCCGTACTTGACTTTAACTCTGCTTTAACTGGTACCATCCTCTATGTCTGTAACGCCATATAGACCGAGGGGATAGATCTATGACCGCAACTGCACCCGCTAAGGTGTACTTCACCAACCTGCGCACGCATGCTCGCGAGAGCCAGCTCGACAAGCTCAAGCGCCTCATCCGTCACGCCGGTATCGAGCAGATCGACTTCGAGAACAAGTTCGTCGCCATCAAGATTCACTTTGGCGAGCTGGGCAACCTGAGCTTTTTGCGCCCCAACTACGCCCGCGCCGTCGCGGATGTCGTGAAGGAGCTGGGCGGCAAGCCCTTCCTCACCGACTGCAACACGCTCTATGTCGGTAGCCGCAAAAACGCGCTCGAGCACATCGATACCGCCTACCAGAACGGCTTTACCCCGTATGCTACGGGTTGCCAGATCATCATTGCCGACGGCCTCAAGGGCACCGACGAGGCGCTTGTTCCGGTCGAGGGCGGCGAGTACGTGCACGAGGCCAAGATCGGTCAGGCGCTCATGGATGCCGATATCGTGATCAGCCTCACCCACTTTAAGGGTCATGAGCAGGCCGGCTTTGGCGGCGCCATGAAGAACCTGGGCATGGGCGGCGGCAGCCGCGCCGGCAAGATGGAGCAGCATGCCGCCGGCAAGCCGAACGTCTCGACCGAGCACTGCGTTGGCTGCCGTGCCTGCGAAAAGATCTGCGCGCACGACGCTGTCTCGTTCAACGACACCCGCGAGCGCGAGCTTGCCAACGGCAACACCCGCACGGTGCACGTGGCCACCATCGACCACGATCGCTGCGTGGGCTGCGGTCGCTGCATTGCGGCATGCAACCAGGACTGCATCAAGCCCGGCTATGACGCCGCGGCCGACGTGCTCAACTGCAAGATCGCCGAGTACACCAAGGCCGTCGTCGACGGTCGCCCGAGCTTCCATATCTCGCTTGCCATGGATATCAGCCCCAATTGCGATTGCCATCCCGAAAACGATACGCCTATCGTCAACGACATCGGCATGTTCGCGAGCTTCGACCCGGTCGCCATCGACCAGGCCTGCGCCGATGCCGTCATGGCATCCGAGCCGCTGCCAAACACCGAGCTCACCGATAGCGCGGCCAAGATGGAGCACAACCACGAGCATCTGGAGGGCGAGCAGGCCAAGGATCCCTTCTGCATCACGCATCCCGACACCGACTGGCGCGTGTGCATCGCGCATGCCGAGAAGATCGGCCTGGGCACGAGCAAGTACGAGCTTATCGAGGTCAAGTAGCGCCTAGCTATTGGACAAAATAAGCGCCTTTGTAGCGTAAGTTGAGCAAAAGCCGCCCGTGAGCACAGCGCCCACGGGCGGCTTTTTGGAAGTGCGAGGAAAATCGAATAGCGCCGACCACAAACCGATTTTTGGCAACAAAACCCCAGACGTTGCTTTTTGCCTAAAAATACTCGTCGAGGAAGTCGTCGACCGTGTTCCAGTAGAGTTCGGGGTCGACCTGCGCGCTCTTGGCGTGGGTGGCGCCATGGACGGTGAGCTTTTGCTTGACCTTGCTGGCGCACGCGTCGTAGTTTTGGTCGAGCATGCTGTACGGCACAAAGGTGTCTTGGTCACCGTGGATAAACAGCATGGGAACCGTCGCGCGCTTGAGCTGTTCCACGCTGCTCGCCTTATGAAAGTCGTAGCCCGCGCGCACGTTGCACACCAAGTTTGCTACATCGAGCAAGGGAAAGCTGGGCAGGCCGAACACGTCCTTGAGCTGCAGAGAAAACTCGTCCCAAACACTCGTATAACCGCAGTCCTCGATAATGCATTTCACGTTTGCGGGCAGAGATTCCCCCGCGACGTTCATGGCGGTCGCCGCGCCCATGGATTCGCCAAAGACCAGGATGCGCGCCTTGGGGTCAGCCTGAACGATTCGCTCGATCCATGCGACGATGTCGAGGCGTTCGGGCCAGCCCATGCCGATATAGTCGCCGCCGGAGCGCTCGTGGGCGCGGGCGGCGGGTGCGAGTACGTTCATGCCGCGGTCGTGGAATCGCTTGACGTATCGGGCCATACCGATGGGCTCGTTGGTATATCCATGCAGGCAGACGGCGTAGTCGTGTGCGCTCTCCGACGCAGCAAAATACCAGGCGGCAAGCTCGGTCCCATCGTCCGCGGTGAGGCTGCTGCTCTCGCGGTTCTCCTTAAACCACGCCCGCGCCTCGGTATCCTCGGCATCCGGCTGCTCACCTTCTTTGTCGTTCTTGCTATCCTGCATCATCTTCATGGTGTATGGCGCGCGGGGATTCAGCGCGAAGTCAAACAGAAAGTTGCCGGCAAATCCGAGCAGCGCAACGACAACCACTAGTGCAACGATGCCGGCTATCTTGAGCTTTCGATGGGAACGTGCGTTTTGAGCCATGCGGTATTCTCCTATAAGATGTTAATACATCAACATTTAATGCAAGCGCATTATGGACGTTCGCCGTTGATGCGTCAACAGGCAAAGAATGGGTAAACAAAGGGTCACGTATGGTGCAAATTTCGCACGTACCTAGACGCTTTGATATAGTGTTGAGAACTCTTTACGTTGGAGGATGTAACCGGCATGTCCGATTCGAGCGACAGTTCTAAGCCGCGACCCAAGACCGCGGTCGTTCCACACTACACAGTGGGCGAGGAGATCATGAACTCCGTCACCCATGGTGTCGGCTGCCTGCTGGGTATCGCGGGCCTGGTGCTCCTGATCGTATTCGCCGCCCTGCGCGGCGGAGGCCCGGCCCATATGGCCGCGGCGATTGTCTATGGCGTCAGCATTATCCTCGAATACCTAGCCTCCACGCTCTACCACGCGATTCAGCCCGCGCGCGCCAAGCGCGTGTTTCGCATCATCGACCACAGCTGCATCTACCTGCTCATAGCCGGCAGCTATACGCCGTTTTGCCTCATCACGCTCGCAAACGACGGCGGCGCTGTGCTGTTCTTTGCCGTATGGGCCATCGCCATCATCGGCATCGCCCTCGAGTGCTTCCTACGCGAGCGCCAGCCGCATTGGGTAAGCGGCCTGGTCTACCTGCTGATGGGCTGGCTCGTTGTCTTTAAGCTGCCCGAACTTGTTGCGCTGCTCAATCCCGTGGCACTTGCCCTGCTCGCCGTCGGCGGCGTGTGCTACACCGCGGGCGTGCCGTTCTATATCGCCAAAAACGTGCGCTATCTGCACAGCGTGTTTCACCTGTGGGTGCTCGCCGGCAGCATCTTCCAGTTCATGGCGGTGATCCTCTTCGTAATCTAGCGACCATGCCTGCGCGCCCGCGTTCTCGTTTGGGCGCCGGTGCAATTGCCGTATCCGCCATCAACGTTTTAACCTGACGTCCCGAATCTTGGAGGTTCGAGAAACTCCCGATGGACATAACCATCTCCCTTATCACCACCCTCGTTTTGACCCTCATCAACGGCTACTTCTCTATGTCCGAGATGGCGCTCACCACGGCCAAGCGCGCCGTGTTGGAGCACGAGGCCGAGGAAGGCGACAAGCGCGCCGAGCGTGCCATTAAGCTGGCTGCCGACTCCGACCAGCTGCTCGCCACCATCCAGGTCGCCATCACGCTCGTGGGCTTCGCCTCGTCCGCCGTCGCCTCGACGAGTCTGTCCGACCCGCTCGCCACGTGGCTCATGAGCTTTGGCATCGCGCCGCTCTCCGCCATCGCGCGCGGCCTGGCGCCGGTCATCATCACCGTCGCGGTCGCCTTCGTGTCCATCGTGATCGGCGAGCTTGTGCCCAAGCGCATCGGCCTGGCCAACGCCGAAGGCGTGTCCAAGCAGGTCGTGGGGCCGTTGTCGTTTTTCCAAAAGATCGCTCGTCCGCTCGTGTGGCTGACCGGCGCTTGCTCCGATGGCCTGGCCCGCATCCTGCGCATCAAGAGTGCCGACGACCGTCAGAACGTCTCGGAAGAAGAGATCAAGTACATGGTCTCGGAGCAGGACGACCTGCTCGACGAGGAAAAGCGCATGATCCACGAGATCTTCGACCTGGGCGACACCGTTGCCCGCGAGGTCATGGTGCCGCGCGTGGACACCACCATGTGCGAGGACGACGAGACGGTCGCCGACGTGCTGTCCACCATGCGCCAGACCGGCTTCAGCCGCATCCCCGTCTATCACGAGGATCCCGACAACGTCGCCGGCATTGCGCACATCAAGGACCTGATCCAACCCGCGCTCGACGGCAAGGGTGACCAGCCCATCGCCGGCTTTTTGCGCGACGCCACCTTTGTGCCCGACACCAAGGACATCCTGCCGCTACTGTCCGAGATGCAGACCTCGCACGACCAGATCGTGGTGGTCGTGGACGAGTACGGCGGCACGGCCGGCATTATCACCATCGAGGATATCGTCGAGGAGATCGTCGGCGAGATCGAGGACGAGTTCGACCCCGACAACAAGTATCTCACGCGCCTTTCGCGCCGCGAGTGGCTCGTTGATGGGCGTTTTTCGTGCGATGACGCGATTGAGCTTGGTTGGCCGCTCGAGGAAAGCGATGATTATGAGACCATCGCCGGCTGGATTTTGGAGCTTTGCGACTCGGTGCCCGACATCGGAGAGGTGTTTGAGGTCGCGGGGTACAAGTTTAAAGTGCAGTCGATGCGTGGCCAGCGCATCTCGCTCATTCGCGTGATCGCTCCGGCCGAAACCGATAAGAAGGATTCCGAGTCTTCGGTAGACGAGCCGACGACGTCGGGTGCGGGTTCCGCGAATCCGCACGACGGCGACGAGTAGGACAAGGAAGAGTAGGGGAGAGTTATGGCAGGCCTGTTCAACATCCTTAAGGTCACCGTCAGTGAGGACAAGATCTGCGCGCATGTGCTGGTGAACCCCGGCATGCCGCTCATGACCTCGGAGGACATCGAGGCCACGGCGCGCGTGTACTACCTGGTGCCCGCGATTGCCAAGCACCTGTGCCTGGGCGATTCCGGCCGCGAGTTCCAAGACTGCATGGGCCAGACCGAGCTCTGCCACCTGTTGGAGCACGTGACGGTTGAGCTCATGAACGAGACCGGTCTTGCCGGTAGCATCTCGTGCGGCCGCACCCGCGTAAGCGAACACGATGAGCGTGTCTTTGAGGTTGAGCTTTCGTGCCCCGACGACGCACTGGCCATCGGCGCGCTGTCTTCGGCCACCTTTATGATGGATTGGGCCTATCTGCACGCCGACCAGCCTACCCCCGACGTGGAAGGCACGGTCGCGGGCCTGCGCAACCTGGTGCTGGGCATGCGCGCCGAGGCCGAGGGCAAGGATCCTCACGAGGCCGTCGCCGCTGCGAACGGCGAAGATGCTGCCGAGGACGAGGGCGCTGACGAGGGCGATGTGCCGGTCGACCCCGAGCCCGCTGCCGATGTGACCGCCGAGCCCGTTCCCACCGAGCCCCAGGGCGTCCCCAACTTTGACGACGAGCCCCAGGTGGCGATCGATACCGAGGGCGCGGTTGCCGAGAACCACGAGGCTTCCGCGGCTGTCTTTGGCGGCGCGGCGACGGTTCCGGCAGGACCTGCGCATGAGGGCGGCCTGCCGCTCGTGGACGGCGCCGGCGAGGACCCGGGTGCCACAGTGGCCATGCCGGCTATGCCTCAGGAGTAGGCCTACTCGTTTATCACCATCACGTACCTGCGCTTTTGCCGTACGCAGATGAGCGGAGCGGCAAGTGATGCGCTGCGGGTATAATGGACAGCATTCAAACGGTGGGCACCGACGTGCCCGCAGGAGAGGAATGATCATGGGTAAGACTTTCAGCTTTGTCTCCGGCGCACTTTTTGGTGCCGCTGCCGGCGCTATTATCGGCGTTGCTCTGGCCCCGCGCTCGGGCGCCGAGACCCGCGCCATGGCTGCCGATATCGCCAACGACGCCTGGGACAATATGCGCGACACCTACGAGCACGGCGCCGAGGAGGCCCGTGCTGCGGTGAATGACTTTGGCCCGATGGTCGACGCCAAGACCGACGACCTGCGCGCCAAGGTCGACCTGGCCCGCGAGCGCATGGACCAGCTGCGCGAGCAGCTCAACGACGCCATTTCGGGCGGCAACGTGACGCCTGCCGCCGACGTCGTGGTCGAGAACGCCGTCGAGGCTGATACCGAGGCTGCGGAGCCCTCGACCGAGGCATAATGCGCGCTGGGGATTTTGTCGGCGCCAAGATCTATCGCAAGCCTACCGAGGACAAGCGCACCAAAAAGGACGGCACGCCGCGCAGCCCTAAAAAGCTCGGAAAGATTCACTTTCCGGTCTTTACCCCGGGCGGTACGCGCGTGGTCGGCTTTATGGTCCGCCAGTCCGATATCGCGGGCATGATCGAGCGTCCCGACCGATTCGTGGCGCTCGACGCCATTGGTGTCTACGAGGGCGCCATTGCGGTTGATGACGTCAAGGACACGTACGATGCCGCCGCCGCCAAGCGCCTCGACATCAACCTGGACGATTGCATCATCTGGGTCGGTATGGACGTGCGCACGGAATCGGGCGACGTCGTGGGCTATTGCTCGGATGTTGAGTTCAAGCCACGCTCGGGCATCGTGCAGGCATTCTATGTGACCGCCGGTGCTGCTTCGAGTGTTTTGGTTGGTGACACGCAGGTGCCGCCGACGATGCTGCGCGGCTACGAGAACGGCGCGATGGTCGTCTCGGACGAGGTCAAGTCGCTCGGGTATTCGGGCGGTGCGGCTGCCAAGGCCGCCGAGGCCAGCGTCGTGGTGGGCGACAAGGTCAAAAAGGGCGCCAAGGTGCTCGACGACAAGGGATCGGTTGCCGTGGACAAGGGCAGTCGCGCACTGGGCAAGCAGCTCGGCAAGACGCGCGGCATGTTCAAGGCCTTTAAGGACGAATACCAAAAGGCGAGCGGAGGCTCGTCAAAAGCTACAAAATAGCGACGTACCAAATGATGGGAGGCAAGCCGGAGACCTGTTGCTCCGGCTTGCTGTGTTTATGGGGGAGGGCACATGCGCCAAAACGGATCCAACTTAAACGGGCGTTCGGGTGCGCGTCCGACGGCGCGCCGCGACCTGGGGCAGCTGCCTAGCGGTCAGCGCAAGCGTCACCGTAAGCCCGGCGCGATGTATCTCAACCATAGCCGCGGCTTTAGCGATCGCAGCGCTCGCATCGGCAACAGCCGCACACCCCGTCGTTCGTCTCGCCTGCCCTATGCGCTCATCGCCGTGGGTTGCGCGCTCGTGCTGTTTATCGCTGCCGTCGTGGGCTACGTCAACCGCAGCGTGGACGTGGAGCTCAACGGCCAGAAGACCGCGGTGCGCGTGGGCTCTACGCTGCAGAATCTCATCGACGAACAGGATTTGACTGACACCTACGACGCAGGCGACCTGCTGGCCGTCGATGACAGTGTGCTCAAGCGCCATGGAGGCGAAAAGCTGTCGGTGAAGGTCGACGGCAAGCGCGTGAAGCAGGGCAAATGGGATAGCCGCGAACTCGAGGGTGGCGAGAAGGTGACGGTCAAGAATGGCCGTAACACCTACGAGAAACACGAGGTTCAGGCTACGGTTATCGAGCCCAAGCTCAAGGTCGAGGGCACGGGCGCTATCGAGTATGTGCAGACGTGGGGTGTCCAGGGCCGCTCCGAGGTGTGGGTTGGTGAGCAGTCGGGCAAGACGCAGGATCGCGGCGAGGTTGTGCCCGCCACCGATTGCGTTGTTGCGTGCGCCAGCGTGGCGCCCAAGGGCAACAAAAAGTACGTGGCGCTGACGTTTGACGAGGGTCCGAGCGGCGCCACCAAACAGATCTTGCAGGTGCTCAAGGAAAAGGGCGTCACCGCGACGTTCTTCCTTTCGGGCGATGCGGTCGAGGCCTCGCCTGCCACGGCCAAGGCGATTGTCGATGCCGGGTGCGAGATCGGATCCAACAGCTACAGCGACGATTCGCTCAAGGGTCAGGACCGTGAGGCGGTACGCGAACAGATCACGAAAGGCACCGATGCGATTAAGTCGGCGACCGGCGTGAAGACGATGCTACTGCGTGCTCCCTACGCTGCCTTTGACGAGCAAAACTGGATTGATGCGATGGACCTGGTCTCCGCCGTGGTCTCGTGGAATATCGACTCGGGCGACTGGCTACTCAACGGTGCCGACGAGCAGGTCTCGACGGTGCTCGATTCGGTGACGCCGGGCAATATCGTGCTGCTCACCGATAGAGACGAATGCGCCGAGCAGACGCTCGAGGCGCTGCCGCAGATTATCGACGGCCTCATCGCCGACGGCTACAAGATCGTGACGCTCAGCGACCTGGTCAAGACGGACACGTCGCTGAGCAAAAAGCTCACCTCGCTGACGAAGGCCACCATGCCCAAGGACGCTGTGCTCCCCCAACTTGCCGAGGACAATGACACCACAGAGTAGTTATTGGGTAGTCATTTAAGAACGTCCCCAATGGCTATGTCACGGATACGTCAGCGTTTGGTATGCCTGCAATGTGCAGCGCATAAATTCGATGCCGCAGGGCGATGCTGATGCTATAGTTACTGCGGTTAATGAGGGTCAAGAGAAAGGTTACAGGTGAAATCCAAACCTCGACCATACAGTCGATGACCCCATGCAGGTGCTTTTTGCGCATGCACGGGGTGTAAGCGTCGAGCGGCGTGCAGCCCGCGCATGCGTATACATATCCAGAAGCCCCCGGACGTCGCACATGCGGCCGCGTTCGGAGGAATAATGATGGGGAGCACCATTGAATTATCTGAGTGAGATGCTCAAATTGCCGGTCTTGGACGTCGATGGCGAAAAGCTCGGCGTGGTCAACGATTTTGGCATTGCTACCGGCGAAGTTTTTCCGCACGTGACGTCGCTCGCGTTCCGCGGACCCGGCAAGACGCCGTTTATGATCAGCTGGCGCAAATGGGTCGACCGTATCGACGAGACGGGTGTACACCTTAAGACGTCGGCCACCGAAATCCGTTTTTCGTACCTGCAGCCGACCGAACTCTTGCTTGCCCGCGACGTGCTCAACAAGCAGATTGTCGACACGCAGGGCATGAAGGTCGTGCGCGTAAACGACATCAAGTTTTCCATGTCGGGCGAAAACCAGCTGCGCCTGCTGGGCGCCGAGGTCGGTGCTCGCGGTCTGCTACGCGCCATCAGCCCCGCGCTCGAGCATATCGTCGAAGGCTTTATGAAGCACCTGGGCAAGCCACTCAGTGAGGACATCATCGCTTGGTCCTACATGGACCTGCTCGACCGCTCGACCAAGAACATTCAACTCTCGGTGTCGCACAAGACGCTCGGCGAGCTGCACCCTGCCGACATCGCCGACATTATCGAGCAGCTCGACCCGCGCCTGCGTGCGCAGGTGTTTGCACAGCTCGATACTGCCCAGGCCGCCGAGGCCATCTCGGAGTTCGATGACGACGAGCTTATGACCGAGATGCTCGAGGGTCTGTCCGACACGGACGCATCGTCGATGCTGGCCATGATGGACCCGGACGACGCCGCCGACCTGATCGACGAGCTCGATTACGAGAAGGCCGAGAAGCTCCTGCGCCTGATGGGCGTCAAGGAGGAGAAGGCGATTCGTAACCTGCTGGGCTATGAGGACAACACCGCCGGCCGCATCATGACCTCGGAGTTTGTCTCGCTGCCCGCCACGGCGACGGTCGGCGATGCCATCGAGGCGATTCGCAAACTCGATGAGGACTTCGAGAGCGTCTACTACGTCTATACCGAGGATCCGAGCGGCATGCTGACCGGCGTGCTTTCGCTGCGCACGCTGATCGTAGCCGACCGCGACGCCACGCTGGGTCAGCTGGCCTATCGCGACCTGGTCTATGTGTCGCCCGACGAGGACCAGGAAGACGTGACGGACGAGATGACCAAGTACGACCTGGTTGCCATCCCTGTCTGCGACGAGAACCGTCATATCCTGGGTATCGTGACCTTCGACGACGCCATGGACGTTATCGCCGAGGAGCATCAGGAGGACCTGCAGATCGCCGGTGTCGGCTCGGGCGATAGCGCGTCGGACGACTCGACGAACGTGCTCAGCTGGTTCGTGCATCGTCAGTACTGGGTCGTCGTGTGGGGCATCGCCTCGTGCATTATGGCGACGGTGCTGGGGACGGCGCTGGGCTCCGCGCATCTGGTGGTGTTCCCCATGTGCGCCATGCCGCTCGTGCTGCTGGCGGCCTCGCGCATGGTGTCGTTCGTCAAGAACTACTTCCTCGAGTACGACGGTCACGACGACGAGCCCAAACCGTACCTGGGATTCTTCTTCCAGAGCACGGGTATGGGCCTGATCCTTTCGCTTGTTACTTACCTGTGCGCGCAGCTGGTGCGCACTGCCGCGTTCCCCGATGCGCCCATGTTTGAGGAGCAACTCTTTACCGGGTGCTTTAATATCGCTGCCATCATTTGCCTGGTTGGCAACATGAGCGCCGTGATTTACCTGATGGTGCTGTTCTGGCGTGACGAGCATGACCTCAACACGTCGGGCACCGCCATGAACGTTATTGCCGTCATGATCTCGTGCGTAGCGTACTGCGCCGCTGCGGTGCTGCTCACCATGTCGGTCATGGGTTAGGTGGTCGCGTGCAAAATACCAAGCAAAAGTCGGGCACCAAGCAAAAGTTGACCATCGCGGCCATCTTTGGCGCTATGGGTCCCGGTCTGCTGGCGGCGCTTTCGGGCAATGACGCCGGCGGCATTGCAACGTATTCCAGCGCGGGCGCCAGCTATGGCTACAAGATGCTCTGGATGCTTCCCGTCATGACTGTGCTGCTCATCGTGACGCAGGAGACCGCGGCACGCTGCGGCTGCGTCACGGGCAAGGGCCTGGCATCGCTCATTCGTGAGCGCTTTGGCGTGCGCAAGAGTGTACTTGCTATGGCGGCGCTGTTGATCGCCAACACGGCTGTTACCATTTCGGAGTTTGCGGGCATCGCCAGCGGCCTTGCTCTCTTTGGCGTGCCGGCGAGCATTTCGGTGCCGTTGGTGGCGCTGCTGGTGTGGATGCTTACCATGTCGGGTAGTTTCCAGCGCATCGAGAAGATTCTGCTGCTGGTGAGCTGCGTGTTCGTGACCTATATTGTCGCCGCGTTTATGGCTGGCCCCAACTGGGGTGAGGTCGCGGTCGACCTGGTCGTGCCTAACATTCAAAATGACCCCAGCTACGTGTCGCTCGTGGTCGCGACGATCGGTACCACCATCGCGCCGTGGATGATTTTCTTGGCGCAGAACAACGTGGTCGATAAGAACGCGGGCGAGGACGATATCGTGCTGCAGCGCATCGATACCGTGAGCGGCTCGCTTGCTGCCGATGTCATTGCCGGCTTTATTATCATCACGACCGGTACGGTGTTGTTCCCGGCGGGCATTCAGATTAGCGATGCTGCCGATGCTGCCCGCGCGCTGGAGCCTATTGCGGGTCAGTGGTCCACGGTACTGTTTGCCTCGGGCCTGGTCGCGGCGAGCTTCTTGGCTGCCTGCGTGCTGCCGGGCGTTACGTCGAGCGCTATCTGCGAGGCATTTGGCTGGGAGCGCGGTGCCGACCGCAGCTGGGACGAGGCCCCGGTCTATCGCGGCATCATTACGGCCATCATCGGTATCTCTGCCGTGCTGGTGCTTATGCCCGGCGTCGATCTGTTCCAGATTATGATGACCTCGCAGGTCATCAATGGCGTGCTACTGCCCGTGGTTCTGGTGTTCCAGGTGGTTATCGCCGCCGAGCGTCACATTATGGGCGCCAACCGCAACGGCCGCGTGTGGAACGTGCTCACTTGGGCGACTATCGGCGTGATTACGGCGCTCACGGTCGTCATGTTTGTCCTGCAAGCGATGGGCTACAGCGCTTAACGCCCACTTTTGCTTCCGAACAGGCCGCAGCGATGGACTGCGGCCTGTTTTTTGCCCGCGACCTCTTGGGGCCGGCTCGAAAAGAGTGATTTTGGGTTGTTTGCTGCGGGCTATTTGTCGGTGCCCAGCTTGTGCGGCTTGAAGGCAAGCGCATTGACGAGTGCGTCGGTGGCAGACTTGACGGCTGCCGGCTGCGGATCGTTGACGTGATCCTCGGGATGCACGGGCAGGTCCTTCTTGACGGCATCGTGGATCAAGTTGAGGTACTCAGTCACGCCAGTGGTCGATAGGTGCGTGCCATCGCCATCGAACAGGTCGTTGCGGTTGGCGCTGTATCCGTACCAGTCGATAACGCGCACGTTCTTGTAGCGCGTAGCGGCGTTAGCGATGGCCTGGTTGGTAGAGCCAACCCACGGCTGCGGGCTGCGCGTGTTCACAAACACCACAATACGCTTATCTCCTGCATCGTCCATGATGGCGTCGATCTGGTCGTCGGTTACCAAGCCGTTGGTGCCCAGTGCAAAGACCACGATCTTGCCGGCAAGGTTCTGCTGGATATAGCCCTCAAATGTCGCGCGGCCCGCATCAAACTGGCGGCCCTTTTCGGCATCGATATGGCTGTGCGAGAACACACCGTCAAAGGTGTCTACGGCACGCAGCGACACGGAGTCGCCGATCATAAGCAGATCGTAGGAGCCATCGGGGAAGCCGTCGTTGTCCTTGTCGGTGTCGTCGGCCGCCTGCTGGTCGGTGGGCGCGGTGTTCTTGGCTTCCTTGTTGAGGACTTCGGCGCCCTCGCCGCTCAGCGCAGACGTCTCGGGCACAAAGATCAGGCCGCCCAGTGCAACGACCAATACGACAGCGCAGGCTGCGCAGACGGGGACGTGCGTGCGTGCCCAGTTGGCGGGCGTGGTGGTGCCATCGCGGAATTCGGCAACGGTGCGCCCAAAGCCGCCCTTCCTAAACGGCGTCTCGATAAAGCGATATGAGCATTCGGCCACGGCGACCACCAACAGCACCTGCAAAATGTACTGCCACCACGGTGTATCGTTGATGTTGGCGACCGGGTTCATGAGCAACAGCAGGGGATAGTGCCACAGGTAGATGCTGTACGAGCGCTTGCCAACCCATACGAGCGGCTCGGCGGACAGCGCGCGGGCAACTATTCCCTGGGGCTGCACGCAGGCCGCGATGACCATGAGTGTGAGGATCGAGCACAGCAGCGTGCCTCCGCGATACTGGAACGCGGTGTAGCCGTTGGTGAGCGCGACCATGGCGGCAAGGCCAACCAGACCCACGAGGCCCAACACATCGATGGATGCGGGCGAGGACCAAAAGCGCACGAGGGCGCTCGGCTGTGCCGGGCCGGTCTCGGCTGATTCGTCGGCCTTCTCGCCAGGCTTGCCCTCGGCGTTCTTGCCGTGCTTGGCGGCGCCGGCCAGGCGATTGAGCCCCAAACGACGAGCGAGACGCACCGGCGCCAGGTCGCGATCGGGGATAAAGGCCATCCAGGCACCCAGCAGCAGCGAGAACACGCGGGTGTCGGTGCCGTAGTACACGCGGCTGGGGTCGGCGGCAGGGTTGTAAAGCACCATCATGGCAAGGGCAGATACCGCGGCAAGGCCCAGAACCACGCGGCGCGTGTTGGGCTTGCTCATGTGCATGGATACCATAGCGAGCAGCAGCGGGGGCCAAACCAGGTAGAACTGTTCCTCGATGGCGAGCGACCAAAAGTGCGTAAGCGGCGAGGGATCGCCCAGGGCGTTGAAGTACGAGACGTTTTGGGCAATCTGCCACCAGTTGTTGAAGAACAGCAGCGACGGCAGGATATCGGGGCGCATCTTGGTGAGCATCACGTGGTTGAAGACGGTGCACAGCGCACAGGTCACCACCACGACGGTCACCACGGCGGGGACCAGGCGACGGATGCGGCGGATCCAGAAGCTCTTGAGGTCGATACGGCCGGTCTTAGCGACTTCGTTGAGTAGCAGGCGTGTGATCAGATAGCCCGAAAGCACAAAGAAGATCGTGACGCCGAGCAGACCGCCCTGCGCCCACGTGAGGTTGAGGTGATAGAGCACCACCGCGACGACGGCAAGCGTGCGCAGGCCGTCAAGGGCAGGGATGTAGCGGGACTTGGGGCGAGCAGGCATCTGCTCCGCGGCGGGAGTGTTGGCGCGGCCCGCGTTGTTGGCAGAAGCGCGATGGGGGCTCGTGGTGCGTCGCGGCTCGTTGGCACGGCGTTCGCTCTTCACGCGTTCGTGCGGCGCCGGCTCGTTGCCCGTGCGGCGTCGACCGCGCGAGCCCGATTGCGAGAATTGTTCCATAAAACATCATCCAATGACGAGAATAATCAGCACGTATTCATTGTAGCTGCCTGCTCCTGTGAATGCTTGCTGCTGGCGCAACCTCAAGGGTGCGTTCACATCAAAGTGAACTAAAGTTATAGAGGTGCGAAGGCGCGCAATCGACGGTCGACGGTGGGTGCAAAGCCCGCAGATGAGGAGGTTTCCATGGCAGATCGCGGCATCGTTGCGGTGTTCGGCAGCATGAACATGGACCTTTCGGTGGCGTGCGAGCGCATACCGCGCGCGGGCGAGACCGTCGGCGGCAGCGGGTTTATCACCAACGCCGGCGGCAAGGGCGCCAATCAGGCCGTAGCTGCCGCGCGTATGGGCGCGTGCACGCACATGATCGGCGCGGTCGGTCGCGACGCGTTCGGCGCGTCGCTCGTGGTGGGGCTCCAAGACGCCGGCGTGGACTGTGACTTTGTAGTGCATCGCGATGACGTGGAGACGGGAACGGCGACCATCGTTCGCTGCGAGGGCGACAACCGCATCGTACTGTCACCGGGCGCCAACCATGCGCTTGCGGGCGCGGACGTTGCCTGCGCGCTGAGGCGTCTGGTGGCTCATGAGCTCGACGGCGACGCCAGCGAGATTGCCCCGGCTGCCGGAAGCGTCTTTATCGCCCAGGGCGAATGTGACCTTGCAGCGACGGCCGAGGCGCTTGTTTGCGCTCACGAGCTGGGGTTCTATACGGTCTTTAATCCAGCGCCCGCCTGCGAGCTGCCTGCGGAGGTCTGGCCTGCGGTCGACTTGGTCTGCCCCAACGAGACCGAGTGCCAGGTGCTGACGGGCATTCTGCCCACGGATGACGCGAGTTGCGTCACCGCGCTCAATGCGCTGCTCGACAAGGGTGCCGGAGCTGCGGTCATCACGTTGGGCGGTGCCGGCTCGGTTACGCTCGGCGATGGCGGTGAGCTGCTGCGCATGCCGGCACTTTCGAGTACGGTAGTCGATACCACGGCCGCCGGCGATACGTTTATCGGCGCGTTGGCGGCGGCTCGCCTAGAGGGCTTGCCGCTCTTTGAGTGCATGGCCGCGGGTGCTCGCGCCTCGGCAGTGACGGTGTCGCGCCTGGGCGCTCAGCAATCGATTCCCACGCGCGCCGAAGTTGAACATTGGTTTGGTTAAACGATAAAGACGGAGAAGCGGAGTAGAACAATGGCAATCAAGAAGCTGATCCTTGATCTGGATATGGGTGTTGACGATGCGATGGCGCTGGCCTATGCCATCGCGAGCCCCGAGGTGGAGCTCGTGGGCATCACCACGTGCTTTGGTAACGTGCGCGTCGAGCAATCGGCGCACAATTGCCTGGCGGTGCTCGATCTGCTGGGTCGCCCCGAGGTTCCGGTGTACCTGGGTGCCGACCGTCCTCTGCAAGCGACTGAGCCCTATACGCCGCCGGCGTCCACCGCGCTCATTCACGGCAAGAACGGCATCGGCGGCGCGAGCGTGCCCGCGTCGCCCTACGAGCCGGTGGGGGCGACCTCGGCCGACGGCAACGCTGCGGTCGATTATCTGATCGATGCCGCGCGCACCTATGGTCCCGATCTGGTCTACGTAGCGACTGGCCCGCTCTCCAACCTGGCGCTCGCCCTGGAGCGCGATGCGGCGGCGATGATGTCCATCGGCCGCGTGGTCGTGATGGGCGGCGCCCTTACCGTGCCCGGCAACGTGAGCGCGGGCGCCGAGGCCAATATGGCGAGCGACCCCGAGGCAGCCGACGCGGTGCTGCGCTCGGGCCGTAAGCTCACCATGGTGGGTCTGGACGTGACGCATCGCGTGGTGCTCACACGCCGCGACATTGCCGGCTGGACGGGCTCGGGCACCATGGCGGGCTGCGCATTTGCGAGCATGGTCGAGCACTACATTGGCTCGTACGAGATGAACGCACCCTACCTGGGTGGTTGCGCGCTGCACGATCCGCTGGCCGTTGCCGTGGCGATCGACCCCACGCTCGTAGGTGCGCTCGGCTGCAACCTGCGTGTTGATCTGCTGGGCGAGTACCGCGGTCGCACCATCTGCGATGAGCGTCGCCTGTCCGATCCGGACAAGAGCGCGCTTGTGGCACTGACCGTGGATGCTCCGCGCTTCCTGTCCGAGTTCAAGACGCGTATGGCCCGTGTCCTAGGCTAGGCTCGGGATCGAAGCACGCCCATCTGCTCGATGTGGCCGCTGGCGGGCCGACATCTACCGTTCGCCAGCCCGATGGTCCCCGGGGCGGGGAGAGCGCTATAATGCATTTTGCATCTTGGATTGTTACTCCTGTGTGGAGGCATGCCCAAGAGCAATACAACACGGATTGTTACGTAAGGCATGACCGCAATAGCACTGCTATTGGCTATCATGCCTTTTTCTGTGAGTGTTCTTGAAAGGAGGTTCACCATGCTTGCAATTAAAAAGCTTAACAACAACGCGGTTCTTTGCCGTGACGGACAGGGGCGAGATGTCATCGCCATGGGCAGGGGCGTCGGTTTCGGCGGAGATTTTCCTCGAGAGCTCCCTCTTTCTAAAATCGAGCATACGTTTTACGACATTGATCCTAAAGGACAAGATGTCATGAGGGATCTTCCCTCGGATATCGTGATGTTTGCGGCGAAAGTTATGGACATCGTTGCCAACGAACTGCCCTACGACCTCTCGACCAATGCGACGCTGTTCATGGCTGATCACCTGTCGTTTGCCGTTGCGCGAGCCCAAAAGGGGGTCCGCATCGCGATGCCTCTTGCCTATGAAGTGCGGGAGACGTATCCGAAGGAATACAAGGCTGCCCAGTTTATCGTCATGCGACTCGAGAAGGAGCTCGGAGAGCGGCTTCCCAAGGATGAGATTGCCAGTATTGCGATGAATCTCGTGAACGCACGGGTTGTTGAAGCCGTCAAAGCCACGGCCGAGCCCACAAAGCAGTTCGACGATATGCTCGAGGACGTTATCGAGATTCTCGAAAGCGATTTCCGCATTATTGTCGACCGCGATTCCTTTGATTTCACCCGCTTCGCCACGCATCTGCGGTACCTGTTCAAGCGCATTCAAGCCGGCGAGTCGCTGAACAGCGCCAACATGCAGATGTACAAGAACTTTCGTGAGGAGTTTCCGCAGTTGGCAGAGTGCGTGAAGCATATCGGTTCCTATTGTCGTGAAACGTGGGACGCCACGCTCTCCGAGGAGGAGGAACTCTATCTGATGATCCATCTCAACCGGATCATCTCCAAAAAAGGATTGTAACCCGTAGCCATTCGGGGCATGACCTTTGCCGATTCGAACAGTAAGCCAAGATTGTGCAAAGGAGCCAATGATGGCAAATTACAAAAAGGTGGCAGAGCAGATTCTCTCCACTGTGGGCGGGGCGGAAAACGTGGCTTCGGTTACGCATTGCATGACGCGCCTGCGCTTCAGCCTCAAGGATGAAAGCCTCTCGAATGATGAGAAGCTTGAGGACATCTCGTCTATCATCAGCGTCGTGCACGCCGGAGGGCAGGTGCAGCTGGTGATCGGGCCCACGGTCGACAAGGTCTACGACGAGGTTTGTAAGCAGGGCGGATTCGAGGTCACGGTATCGATTGACGAGGAACTCGATGGCCCTCAGCTTAGCTGGAAGGAGCGCTTGGCGCCCAAGCACCTCTTCAATCAGCTGCTCGATGCCGTGAGCGGCGCTATCACCCCGATCCTTCCGATCTTTTGTGTCGCCGGTATCTTCAAGATGCTCGTTATTCTGTTTGGGCCCGAAGGCGCCGGTTTTATGTCCGAAACGAGCGACCTGTATCGGATCCTTTCCCTGGTGGGCGATGCGGCGTACTATTACTTCCCGGTATTTGCTGCCTACAGTTCGGCTAAGAAGTTCAAAACGAGCCCTGTGCTGGCACTGCTCATCGCCGTTGTGATGATTTACCCCGACATGCTCGCTATTGTTGAGGACGGAAAGCCTTTCAGCGTCTTCGGCATCCCCATGCAGCTCGTCAACTACACCCAGGCTGTTCTTCCGGTCATCTTGATCACCTGGGCCCAGTCCTATGTTGAGCGCTTCTTTAAGAAGATCTCGCCTGATATGTTGCGCGTTCTGATCGTACCCGTGGGTACGGTGCTCGTGATGTTGCCGGTCGCGCTGTGCCTCTGCGGCCCTGCCGTCCAATTTGTCATGGGCCTTGTGGCCGATTTCATCATTTGGCTCGCCTCTGTTGCCGGTCCCGCTGCGACCGCGGTTATCGGCGCATTCTGGAATCTGATCATCGCCACCGGCATGCACGTGCCGATCTATACCGCCATATTGCCCGCCGCGCTCCAGAACGGTTACGACGCCATCTTATACCCCGGCGCCGCGGTTGTAGCCTACACCACGCTTGCCATCGCGCTCGCCTATGGCCTGCGCGCTAAGGACAAGGAGAATCGAGCCACGGGCTGGAACTTGTTCATCACCTATGCCTTCGGTCGCGTGAGTGAGCCCATCATCTACGGCATCCTGTTTCGCGACAAGAAAGCTCTTGCCTGGAACATGATTGGTGGTGCTGTCGGTGGTCTGCTGGTAAGCCTTCTTCATGCCAACGTCTATATCTTCACTGGCGTTGGTTTCCCATGGATGAACGTGCTCATGTTTGCTCAGGATATCATCCCCGGCACCATCGGGTGTCTTGCTGGCGGTGCCGTGACGTTTGCGTTGGCGATGGTTTTTGGATTTGAAGGACAGGAGAAGATGCCGTTGAAGTCCAAGAGCGGCGATTCTGAGGCTGTTGAATCCGTCGAGGCATAAGAGGCTACTGCACAAATATGCTCCCCAGCCGTTGCGCGGTCCGACCCCTTGGCCGCGCAACGGTACTGTGCTGTTGCGCGGCACTTGCCGAGTCCGTTGCGTTCGACAGCGTGGGCCGGGAATTTGATAGAAAGGACGACACCATAATGTTTAGAGAAGATTTTTTATGGGGCGGGGCTCTGGCTGCAAACCAGTGCGAGGGAGGATGGAACGAAGGCGGTCGCGGTTTAGCCAATTCCGACATGCTGCCGTTTGGCGATCAGCGCATGGACGTCATGCGGGGAGACCTTGATCCGCGTGCGTTGGCACCCGACAGCTTCTATCCCGCTCGCAAAGGCATTGATTTTTACCATAGGTACAAGCAGGATATTGAACTGTTTGCCCAGATGGGTTTTAAATGCCTGCGCTTATCGATCGCCTGGAGCCGCATTTTTCCCAAAGGAGACGAAGCCGAGCCCAATGAAGAAGGCCTTGCCTTTTACGAGGATGTTTTTAGGACGTGCCGCGCGCATGGCATTGAGCCTTTGGTGACGCTCAACCACTATGATGTCCCCATGCATCTCGTCGATGCGTATGGCGGATGGCGCGATCGCAGGTTGGTCGACCTGTTCGATCGATATTCGCGTACCGTGTTCGAGCGCTATCGGGGATTGGTCAATTATTGGCTGACCTTTAACGAGATCAACATCATGACGCAGGCGTGCTTTATGGCGGCGGGGATCATCTTCGAGCAAGGGGAGAATCGCTATGCAACGGTTCACACGGCCGTGCACCATGTATTGGTTGCGAGTGCCCGTGCGGTCGGGGCGTGTCATGAACTGTGCCCCGGGGCGAAGATCGGTTGCATGCTCAACGCAGGTGTCTTCTATCCGGCTACATGTGATCCGGACGATGTGCTGGCTGCGCAGGCTGAGAATCGCAGCCATTACATGTTTACCGACGTCCAGGTGCGCGGTGCGTACCCGAGCCATGTTCTCAAGGAATACGCCCGCCATGGTTTTGAGGTGCCCTATCGGGATGATGACCGCGAAGTACTGGCTGCAAACCTGGTCGATTTCGTCTCGTTTTCGTATTACTCGACGCGCGTCGCAAAAGCGCATGCGGAAGGTCAGTTCGATTCGAACCTTCTTCGCTCGGCGCCTAATCCGTATCTAAAACAGGAGCCTTGGGGGAGGTTTATCGACCCCAAAGGGCTGCGCGTCACCATGAATGAAATCTGGGATCGCTATCAAAAGCCGCTGTTCATCGTCGAAAACGGTTTGGGTGCTCCTGATGTGCCGGAAGATTCGGGTGAAATAGAAGACGACTATCGAGTTGAATACCTGCGGGCCCACATCGAGGCGATGAGGGAGACCGTCGAGCTCGACGGGGTGGAACTCATGGGATATACCTGTTGGGGCCCGATCGATTTGGTTTCGGTCGCCACAGGACAGATGCGTAAGCGCTACGGGTTTATCTATGTCGATCGAGACGATAGCGGTGCGGGCTCGTTTGAGAGACGTAAAAAGAAAAGCTTCGAATGGTACCGACGCGTAATAGCAAGCAATGGCGAAGACCTTGCGTAATAACGTTAAGATGGACAAATGCGCCCGTTGGGGGAATAGTCGTGCCACTTCGCCTGACAACAGGCTAAACTAGCTATTAAACATTTACTATTCTGTTTAGATTGAATTTGCGGTCGTTTAGTTGCCGAGCCACGGGGCGGTCAAGCCACGATGCTCGGCCGCGACCGATGCTAGGGGGAACGATGGCTAAAGCAAGCGTCCGCGAGATCAGCCGCATTACCGGCTTTTCGCCCGCAACCGTGTCCAACGCGCTCAACCGCAAGCGCAGCGTGAGCGAGGAGACCGCCAAGGTCATCCTGGAGTGCGCGCAGTCGCTTGGCTATCAGCAGTCGACGCAGCTCGAGAGCATCCAGTTTGTGCTTGCGCGCAAGACGGGCGCCATCCTGGACGAGAGCACCTTCCATCCCGCGGTCATCGAGGGCGTGGAGCGCCAGGCGCGTCGCCACGGCATGAGCACGAGCTTTGTCTCGCTCGACTTTAGCGACCTGGACGCCGTGCGCCCGCAGGTCGAGGGCCTGATCGCCGACCCGTCGGCCGCCATCGTGCTGATGGGTACCGAGCTGGGCGAGGAGGACTACGCCCTGTTCGCCGACGCTGCCGCCCACCTGATTGTGCTCGACGGCTGGAGCGATCGCCAGTACTTCGATGCCGTAGTCATCGCCAACACCGATTCGGTGCTGCGTGCCGTGGACTACCTTATCGAGAAAGGCCACAGGCAAATCGGCTATCTGGCGGGCGACCTTCGGATCCGCAACTTTAAGGACCGCGAGCGCGGCTATCGCCAAGCGCTTGAGGACGCGGATCTTGAGGCCAACCCGACATGGCGCGTCACACTGGGCACCACGCTCGAAGGTGCTTATCGCGACATGGGCGCATGGCTCGACAGCGTCTCGCGCGACGACCTGCCGACGGCTTTCTTTGCCGAAAACGACGTGCTCGCCGTAGGCGCCATGCGCGCGCTGAACGAGCACGGCATACGTGTCCCCGAGGATGTCTCAATCATCGGCTTTGACGATCTGTCTCTGGGCGCCTTCTCCAATCCGCCGCTCACCACGGTGCACGTTCCCAAGCACGAGGTGGGCGAGATCGCGGTGCGCCGCCTGGTGGGCAACATCCGCAATCCCAAGAGCTATACCTGCAAGACGGCCGTATCGACCTATTTTGTCGAGCGCCAAAGCGTGCGCGAGATCTAGTCGGAACGGCGCCAGACCCCAGAGCGGAAAAGTCCTTCTAGATTACCTAGAATGATTTTTCTGGGACGGGGATTTAAAACTCATTGATCCCCGTCCCGGGTAGCTCATTTGGGACGGGGCTTTTTTGACTGGTATGATTGGTGCGACCATTCGAACCAGCTAAAAGAGCCCCGTCCCAATTTAACTACCGAGAGGATCTGCCATGGAGCGTATCGCGAGTTTTTCCGTTGACCATCTGCTGCTCGAGCCCGGCGTGTATGTGAGCCGCATCGACCGCGATCCGGCGACCGGCGCCGCCGTCACCACCTTTGACCTGCGCCTGACCACGCCCAATAAGGAGCCGGTCATGAACACGGCCGAGTGCCACACCATCGAGCACCTGGGTGCCACGTTCCTTCGCAATCATGCCGAGTGGTCGAGCCGCATTGTCTACTTTGGTCCCATGGGCTGCCGCACAGGCTTTTACCTGGTTGTTTTTGGTGAGCTGACGAGCGAGGAGATTCTGCCGCTCGTGCGTGAGCTGTTCGAGTTTGTCGCCAGCTTTGAGGGCGATGTCCCCGGTGCTGCTCCTGAGGAGTGCGGTAACTACCTGGACCAGAACCTCCCCATGGCAAACTGGCTCGCACGCCGCTACCTTGACCGCGACCTGGCCGATATCGACGAGAAGCACCTGCACTATCAGCAGGCGTAAGGCTGCTGGCAGGAATAGCGTTTGCGCCAGAAGCGCTCCCGCTCTGAACTGCACCCCAAAACCTGGACGGCTTAAATAAGAACTACGCCGCAAGGGACT
>NZ_SPFY01000030.1 GCF_005844325.1 Collinsella aerofaciens
GGGTCAGCCCGTGGGAGGCCAGGGCGCCGCTGACCGGTGGACGGCACCGAGCCGTACGCTTGAACTTGGAAGGGGGAGGCCTCGCGGCCTCCCCCTTTTTTGCGTTTACGGGCTTTTGTCTCACATAGTAGCTGTGTTTTATAACCCTCGTTTGTCGCATCTTCTGTGAACGGGCTACAATAACTTAGTCTGTGCGATATGGAGGTGAACATGGCTGAAGCTGGTATCGGCGTTGATATCGTCGAGATTTCCCGCATGAAATCAATTCTTGAAAAGACGCCGTCGTTTGCTCGGCGTGTGTTTACCGAAGAAGAGTGTGCGTATTGCGATGCATCATCGCGCCCCGCCGCTCACTATGCGAGCCGCTTTGCTTCGCGCGAGGCGGTGCTTAAAGCTCTCGGCACGGGTTTTAGTCAAGGCGTGGGTCGCAAGGATGTTTCGGTAACGCGTGATAAACTCGGCAAACCGAAGGCGCTGCTTTCGGGTCGTGCACTCGAGATCGCTCAAGAGCTGGGTGTTGTTGAGGTTGCTCTTTCCATTACGCTTACAGGAGACTTAGCCGTTGCGAATGCCATCGCGATTACCGAAGATGCTCGGCCTAAGCCAAAAGAGGAAAAGGTGAGCACCAAGAAACGCGTTGCGCAGACATTTAAAGAGGCTCGCTCTGTTTTAGATGAGCTTGAGCAGCTGCAGAATTCAGCATTGACGGAGCACCTGGGCGATGCTTCGCAAGATACGCTAGGAGCATAGATGAAACCGGTTTTGAGTACCGAAGAAGTCGTTCGTCTCGAGGATATCATCGAACGCGAAGGGACTTCGAAGGCCGAGCTTATGGAGCTAGCGGGTGAGTTTGCCGCCAACGAGGTCTTGAAGCTCAATCCCGATCGGGTTCTCGTTCTGGTCGGTTTTGGTAATAACGGCGGCGACGGTTGGGTTGCCGCCGAAATCCTGAGCCATAAGGGTGTGGACGTGGATATCGTTTCTCCGGTTGAACCGGATGAGATTCCTGCTGCTCTGGCACGTCATGTTGCTCGTCGTACTGCCGGCCGCGATGTGCACGTTTGCGTCGGCCCTTCGCGTGACGAACTCGAGGTTTTGATCGATAAGGCCGATGTTGTTGTCGATGCCATTTTTGGTACCGGTTTTCACGGGAATCTGCGTGCGCCGTTCTCCATCTGGATTCCTACGGTCAATGAATGCGCCGATTGTGTCGTATCCATTGATGTCCCCTCGGGCCTGAATGCCGAGACGGGCGTTGTTGATGACGACTGCATTCGTGCCGAGCATACGGTGACGATGATTGCGCCCAAGATTGGTCTGTATAGCGCTGATGGCCCTGAGTATGCTGGCGATTTGATCTGCGGCAATCTTTACGACCGTCTTGACGAGGTCATCGATGATGTCGACCACGCCGCCGAGATTGTCGAGCCCGGTGACTTAGTTGATTACTTTGCCCCACTACCTACGAATATCGATAAGTATTCCCGTGGCTCTGTGCTTATTGTCGCCGGATCTGCGCAATATCCTGGTGCTGCCATTATGGCGGCCAAGTCTGCAGCTCGCGCGGGTGCTGGTTACGTGGCAGTCGCGGCTCCTGACGCCTGCGCCAATCTTATTCGCATGGCACTTCCTTCGATTCCCGTCTTTGCTATTCCGTCTGATTCCCGCGGCTCCTTTGGCGCCGCTGCGCGCATGACTGTGTGCGAGATTGCAAAGAAGTACAGCTGTGTGCTGTGCGGTCCCGGTATGACGACATCTGCCGGCGCTATGCAGGTGGTTTCGGGCTTGCTCGAGCTTGATGTGCCGCTTATCTTGGACGCCGATGCACTCAACTGCCTTGCTAAGATTGCCATTGACGGTATTGATAGTAATCCCGAGATGTATCGTCGCGAGCAGCCGTTGGTTATGACGCCGCACTATCGTGAACTTTCGCGTCTGGTTGCCGGTGACGAGGTGAACGACCTTGGTACTGCGATTGCAGCCGCGCAGAAGGTTGTCTGGGCTGCAGGCTCTGACAATCTGGTGGTCATTGCCAAGGGGCCGACGACGGCTATCTGTGGCGTTGAGCGTGTGCTGCTGCCGCTCTCGGGTCCGGCTTCTCTGGCAACTGCCGGTTCGGGTGATGTTCTCGCGGGTATTTTGGCCGGCACGCTTGCCACCATGCGCGACGAGATGGATCGTTGGGAGCTGCTGTATTCGTACGCCGTCGCACTTCACAGCTACGCCGGTTTTGCCGCGGCGACGGAGTATGGTGAGAAGAGCGTCATCGCGACCGATCTTATCGACTTGATCGGTCCGGCCATGGAACTGGCGGCAAAGGATGCGCTCGAAGATCTGGGAATCATGGACGAAGGGTCGGATGACTAATCATGAATAAAGCCGATTTGACGCGCTGGTCCTGGGTCGAGATCGACCGCGGGGCGCTCCGTCGCAACACGAGGGCCTATAAGAACTTGCTGAATCCACGTCAGCGCCTGTGCTGCGTGGTCAAGGCCGATGCTTATGGTCATGGAGCTGTTGAGTGCGCCAAGATCATGTATTCGGCCGGTGCCGACATGTTTGCCGTGGCGACGGTTAACGAGGGCGTTGAGCTCCGACAGGGCGGGATTACGAAACCCATCCTCATCCTAAGCGAGCCGCCTATCGAGGCCATTCCGACGTTGCTCGAGTTTGATATCATGCCTTCGGTCTATACGTCTGATTTTGCTCTTGCGTATGGCGAATGTGCCGTCGCGGCGGGCAAAGTGGGCAAGTATCATCTCGCCATCGAGACGGGCATGAATCGTATCGGCGTTCACTACACGCAGGTGCTCGACTTTGTCCGCGGTATAAATTTCCATCGCGGTATTCAGTGTGACGGCGTATTTACGCACTTCGCCACGGCCGATGAACCTTCGGGCTGGGACTACAAGCTGCAGTGTCAGCGCTTTACCGAGGCCGTTCAGGCCATTAAGGATGCGGGTTTTGAGTGCGGTATCGTGCACTGCGCCAACACGCCGTCCTCGATGCTTGACCCCTCGATGCATTTTGATATGATCCGCGCCGGCGTTGGCTTGTATGGCATGCAGCCGTGCGAGCTGAGTGGCCGCGTGATGCAGCTTGATCCCGTTATGAGCGTCCATGCGCGTGTGACGCGCGTGGCACACCCTGCGATGGGTGAGGGCGTGGGCTACGGTTTTACCTACCGCGTACCGCGTACGCGCGTTCAGATCTGCACGCTGCCGATCGGTTATGCCGATGGCCTATCGCGTACGCTTTCCAATCGTATGGATGTGCTGTATCGCGGCGAGCGTGTGCATCAGGTTGGCAATATCTGCATGGACCAGTTTATGGTCGCCATTCAGTCCAACCCGGCACACGAGATTCCCGAGGCCGAGTATGGTGACGAGATGATCATTGTCGGCCGCGATGGCGATGCCGAGATCACTATGGACGAGATGGCCCGACTGCGCGGAACGATTAACTACGAGGTCGCCTGCGGCTTTGGCATGCGTCTCGACAAGGTCTACGTGTAGGAGCCGCTATGGGCGTCATGCACATCCCCGGCCATACCCATCAGGCACCACGTGAGGTCGCACTCGAGGAAATTGAGGCCGTTCTGGGCGATTGTCACCTCTGCCAGCTCTACCAGTCGCGTCACAATATCGTGTTTGGCGTGGGAAACCCCCGCGCTCGCGTGATGTTTATTGGTGAGGCGCCGGGCCGCAATGAGGATTTGCAGGGCGAGCCCTTTGTGGGGGCGGCAGGCGAGGACCTCAACGGCATTTTGTCGCTGGCGGGGCTCAAACGCGAAGACGTCTACATTGCCAACGTGCTTAAGTGCCGCCCGCCGGGAAACCGCAATCCGCGTCCCGAGGAAGTGCTGGCTTGCTCGCCGTTTTTGCGTGAGCAGATTCGAAGCATCTGGCCCGATATTATCGTGACGCTCGGCAACCCCGCGACACACTTTGTGCTTAAGACCGAGATTGGTATTACTAAGCTGCGCGGCAGGTTCCACCAGATGGGGCATTTTGTAGTAATGCCCACTTTTCATCCGGCAGCAGCGCTGCGCAATCCGGCGTGGCAGGAGCTGCTGGAGGAAGACTTTAAGATGCTGGGCGATTATCTGGAGCGACATCCCGCACCAGAGGACGCCTCGGAATAATAAGGAGCATATATGTCCCTGGAGCGCCTGGGGGTAGGTACTTACAAAACGACTTGCGCTGCCGATACGGAGTACTTTGGCGAGCTAATTGCACCGTGCCTTGAGGACGGCGATGTGCTCATCCTGACCGGTGGCCTGGGGGTGGGCAAAACTCACTTTACCAAGGGCGTCTCGCGCGGGCTGGGCGATGGGCATATGGTTACGAGCCCTACGTTTGCGCTCATGGCCGTTCACGATCAAGGTCGTATTCCGCTGTTTCACTTTGATCTATACCGCCTGGAGCATGCCTACGAGCTCGAGGATACGGGCATTTTCGATGTGCTGGGCTATGAGGGTGCTTGCCTGCTGGAATGGGGCGAACAATTCCAGGACGAGCTGACGGATGAGTATCTTTCGGTGACGCTCAAGCGTGATGAGGGCGACAGCGATGTGCGAACGATAACGCTTGAGGCGCACGGTGACCGCGCAATGGAGCTTTCCCATTTGATTGATAGGGCTGTACAAGATGAGCTTGCATAACGACAACGCGCTGGTGGTGGCGCTCGATACCTCGACCGACATGCTTGCCTGCGCGGCAAGCTGGATTGATGGGCAGACGGGCGAGACGAAGCTCGTGAGTGGCGACCACATGTGTCGCCGTCACGCCAACGTTGAGCTCGTGAATACCGTTGATGGCGTGCTGGCTCAAGCCGGTCTGGATCGCAGCGATGTTGGTTGCTATGTGGTCGGCCGCGGCCCGGGGTCCTTTACGGGTGTGCGCATCGGCATCTCCACTGCCAAGGGCCTCGCGCGTGGTGCCAATGTTCCGCTGCTGGGCGTGTCGACGCTCGACGCCTACGCTTGGACGGCGTGGAAGGCTGGCGTGCGCGGCAAGCTTGGTATCTTGGCCGATGCTATGCGCGGTGAGGTATATCCGGCGCTGTATATGCTGGTCGATGAGGGTCCCGAGCGTCAATTTGAGCGCGAACACGTGGTCAAGGCCGCCGTTGCGCTCGATGAGTGGCGCCAAGCAGCGGACTGGGACCAGGTTCAGCTGACCGGTGACGGTCTCGTGCGCTATGGCAAGCTGCTGGGCGAGGACGAGACCGCCCGCTGCGTGGAGCGCGACCTGTGGTGGCCTTCGGGCGAGGGCTTGCTGCTCGCGCACGCTGCGGGTGACGGCGATCCGGCCCGCGTCTTGCCGATTTACACGCGCCTTTCGGATGCCGAGGAAAACGAGCGCAAGCGTCTTGGTCTTGCCGAGAGTGCGCAGAGCGAAATTACGGGTGTTGCCGATGAGCTCGCCGGTCGTCATCTGCAGTTCCGTCCCATGGGCGCGGCGGATGCCGAGGGCGCGAGCGCGCTGGAGGCTGCCTGCTTTGAAGGTGCCGGACACGAGGCGTGGACGCCGGGCATGTTCCTGTCCGAACTGGGCGAGGACGTCGCTGCGCCGCGTAGTTGGTGGGTGGCACACGACGACGGCAAGCTGCTGGGCCTTGCCGGCGGTATGGTCGTGGACGGTGATGTGCAGATTCTGGATGTCGCCGTCGACCCGGCACATCGCCGTGAGGGCATTGCCCGCAAGCTGCTGTCGCATGTGAGCTATGATGCCCAGATGCTCGGCTGCACCACGGCTTCGCTCGAGGTCGAGGACGGCAACGAGGGAGCGATCGCGCTTTATAACGCTCTGGGCTTTACCGAGGCAGGACGGCGCCGCGGCTACTATGGTGCCGGCAAGGATGCCATCGTCATGACGGCGCCGCTGCCCTTGGTGCTCCCGGTCGACAACGCTTCGCCCGAGCCGACGGCGGCTGAGCAGCGTGTATGGCCGCTGCCTGCGCCCGAGCGAACCGTTGAGGAGCGCGCTGAAATTGAGCGTCGTCGCCTAGTGCTCGCTATCGAGAGTTCCTGCGACGAGACGGCCGTGGCGATTATCGATGCGGATGGCAATATGCTGGCCAACCAGGTGTCGACACAGATTGATTTTCACGCCCGCTTTGGCGGCGTGGTGCCCGAGATCGCCTCGCGCAAGCACGTTGAGGTGATTGTGAGTGTCGTAGATGCGGCGCTCGAGGATGCCGCGGCATCGCTTGGCCTTGAGGGTGGGGCGATTGCGCCCAGCGAGCTTGCCGCCGTGGGCGTGACACAGGGTCCGGGCCTGGTGGGCGCCCTCGTGGTGGGCGTTGCCTTTGCCAAAGGCTTTGCCTACGCTGCCGGTAAGCCGCTCATATGCGTCAACCATCTGGAGGGGCACCTGTTTGCCAACCTGCTGGCGCAACCCGACCTCAAACCGCCGTTTATCTTCACGCTTGTCTCGGGTGGGCACACCATGCTCGTGCACGTGAAGGCGTGGGACGATTACGAGGTGCTCGGTGAGACGCTCGACGACGCCGTGGGCGAGGCCTTCGACAAGGTGGCCAAGGCGTTGGGCCTGGGCTATCCCGGTGGCCCCATCATTTCCAAGCTGGCCGAGACAGGCAACCCCAAGGCGATCGATTTTCCCCGCGCGCTTAACAGCAGGGGAGACTATCGTTTCTCGCTTTCGGGCCTCAAGACGGCGGTGACGCTCTACATCGAGCAAGAGACCAAAGCCGGGCGCACGATTCACCTGCCCGATCTGGCGGCTTCGTTTGAGGCGGCTGTCTTTGACGTGCAGTACAAGAAGGCCAAAAACGCATTGCACGCTACCGGATGTAAGGAATACTGCATCGGCGGCGGCGTCTCGGCCAACCCGCATCTGCGCGAGATGATGATCAAGAAGCTTGGACGTCAGGGGATTCGCGTAACGGTGCCGCCCTTGTCTGCCTGTACCGATAACGCAGCCATGATCGCGGAGGTCGCTCGCCGTAAATTCGACCGAGGTGAAATCTCGCCGTTCGACGTCGACGCCGATCCAAACATGACGCTGTAGCTGGTACGGCGCGGTCCCCGGACGGAGGGGCCGGATATAAGGTTTCCTGCTCTACAGTCCTGCGCAAGACGAAGGCCGCATTAAGTGGCCTTCTTTGCGTGCGGAACTCGCGATAAAGTTCATATGCGCCGCCCGGCTCCCGCGACTCTCAGGGGCATCTCTCATGCAAAAACTGTCGTGGGGTAAAGTCCGAGGTCAATGGCGTTTTGTACCGAGAAATTCAAAAAAGTTGAAAATTCATTACATATTTGCGTTGACTTTAGGTAACTAAAGTTTCATACTCCTTTTCAACCACTGGGGGATGTGAACACGCACGGATCGTTCACATCATGATTGAAGAGGATTTCTTAGACATGTTCACGCATCAGCTAAACATTATCAGCGTAGTAATTATCTGATGCGGGTTAGCACATACAGCTAGCCCGTACGATAACGGGCGGCTGATGAAGATGAGGGCCGTCGAGCGCAACCGACGGCCCTCATTTTTTATGTCTAGGAAGTTCTTTTTAGAGGAGGAAATGTAATGAACGGAGTTTTGCTCATGGTTGTGGCCGCGGCGGTGCTCGCCTGCGGCTATCTGGGCTATGGCCGATGGCTGGCCAACAAGTGGGGCGTTGACAAAGAGGCCCTCACGCCGGCCAAGCGCATGAAGGACGGCAAGAGCTTCTCGCCCGTCTCCGCCTTCACCGCGTTCTCGCACCAGTTCAGCTCGATCTGCGGTGCTGGCCCTGTCACGGGTACGATCGTCGCCATGGCCTTTGGCTGGCTGCCTGTCGTGCTCTGGGTCCTCATCGGCGGCATCTTCTTTGGCGCCGTCCACGACTTTGGTGCCCTGTACGCTTCGATGAAGAACAACGGCAAGTCGCTCGCTCAGCTCATCGAGAAGTACATCGGCAAGACCGGCCGTCGCCTGTTCCTGCTGTTCTGCTGGCTGTTCTGCATCATCGTCATCGCCGCCTTCACCGACATGGTCTGCAAGACGTTCATGTTCACCCCGGCCGTTGACGCTTCTGGTGCTGCTACCGGTGCCATCGACTTCACCAAGTCCTATGCCGCCGGCTGCGCTGGTACCATCTCCATCCTGTTCACCTTCGTCGCTATCGCCTTTGGTTGGGCCCAGAAGAAGTTCAACCTCACCGGCGCTGCCGAGTTCGTCACCGGCGTTGTCCTCATGGTTCTCATGTTCGCCGTCGGTATGCAGTTCCCGGTCTACCTGGATAAGTTCCAGTGGTTCGCCGTCGTCATGGTCTACCTGGTCTTCGCTGGCGCTATGCCCATCCAGATGCTCAAGACCCCGCGTGACTACCTCACTTCCATCATGATGATCGTCATGATCGTCTGCGCTGTCCTCGGCATCGTCGTCCTGGGCGTCAACGGTCAGGCCACTATCACCGCTCCGGTCTTCACCGGCTTCTCCACTGCCTCCGGCATGATGTTCCCGGTCCTGTTCGTCTCCGTCGCTTGCGGTGCTCTCTCCGGTTTCCACAGCCTCGTTTCTTCCGGCACCTCTTCTAAGCAGGTCGAGAAGGAGCAGGACGCCGTCAAGGTCGGTTACGGCGCCATGATCGTCGAGTCCTTCGTCGGCATCCTTGCCATCATCGTCGCCGGCATCATGTTCTCCGACATGAACACCGCCGGTACCGGCGCCCTCAACGCCGGTGTCGCTTCCACCCCGTTCCAGATCTTCGCCGCTGGCATCTCCCGCGGTATGCAGGCCTTCGGTGTTGACGGCACGCTCGCTACCGTCTTTATGACCATGAACGTCTCCGCTCTGGCCCTGACCTCGCTCGACGCCGTCGCCCGCATCGCCCGCACTTCGTTCTCCGAGTTCTTTGCCCAGACCAACGATGCCCTGGCCATCGAGTCCAAGGCCGGCTACATGAAGGTCCTCGGCAACCCCTGGTTCGCCACGGTCGTTACCCTGCTTCCCGGTTTCGCCCTCGCTTTTGGTGGCTATGCCAACATCTGGCCGCTCTTTGGTGCTTCCAACCAGCTGCTCGGCGGCATGACCATGATCACCCTCGCCGTGTTCTGCAAGTGCACCGGCCGCAAGGGCTGGATGCTCTATGTGCCCGTCGCCTTCCTGCTCTGCTGCACCTTCACCTCGCTGGTCCAGAGCGCCATGGGCTGCATGGCCGCTGTCCAGGCTTACGGCTTCTTCGGCACCATCCCGGCTACCGCCACCACGGCCGCCGTCTCCGTCGCCGCCACCAAGGGCCTGCAGCTTGTCTTCGCCGTCCTGCTGATGGTCCTGGGCCTCATCGTTGCCGTTAACTGCCTCAAGGAGTTCTTCGGCAAGGAGGCCGGTTCCATGCCCGACGAGGAGCCCGAGTGGTCTGAGATGGGCAAGGCCGAGTACGGCCGCGCCGCTGCCGCTGAGGCTCCTGCCGACGCCGAGGCCGCCAAGGCTTAGTTGACCTGACGAGTTGAACGTCACATCTATATGACTCGGAAAGACCGGGTCCGCGATTTCGCGGGCTCGGTCCTTTTTTCATGCAAAAGCGGGTGACGCTCGAGTGTTCTCGCAGATGTTTTGCGTGGATAAGGGCGCGCGTTGTACCATATAGACGTATATGTGTGCATATGAAAGGGGCCCCGTGGCCAAGACGGTATATTCCGATAACCAAAATAATGTCGATGCCCTGGCTGAACGTCTGAGCAGCCGGACGTCGCTTTCTGCCGAGCGTGCCAAGCTGGTTGCCTACGACCTGCTCTGCCGCAAGGTGCTCAAGATTAAGTCGAGTGCGCTGGCGCAGATTTTCCGCTCCGTCGATAAGGAATGTGACACCAAGGCGATGCGCGATGAGCTTATCGCGGCAAATATCGTGACAAAGATCGAGGGTAGCGGCATTAACGGGCGCCCGGCGTTCTATACCATCAATGCCGAGATCCGCGATGTCCAGGAGCAGCCTGCCGAGTCCGTCGAAGATTTTGTCGTCGAGGATTCTGCTGACGTGCCTGCTGTGGAAGAAGTTGCTCCGCGTGAGCATGTCGATACCGATGAGTTGCTCGATGAGAACGTCGTGCGTGCCTTTACGGCCAAGGCAGGACGCGGCGGTTTTGGCGGGGGTGGCAAGCGCGATGCGCAGCGCCGCGCCCAGCAGGAGCGCTTCCGTCGCGCCGTTGCTCAAAAGGGTGAGACGGATGCTGAGGCCGTCGAGGAAAAGTCCGTCGGGATGCAGGAGCCGACTCGCGCTCAAGAGCATGCTGAGATCCAGGACCCCAAGCGTCGCCGCGGTGCCCACTTTAAGGCCGAGCAGCGAGGTATTGCATGCGAGGTCCAGGATTCCGTCGAGGCTGCTGACGCGTCCGATGAACCGGTCAAGAAGGCTCCGGGTTCATGCCGTCCCGGACGTGGTTTTGCGGGGCGCGCGTATCCCGTAAGGCATCAGGAGAAGAGCGAGCCGGCTTCGACCACTCAGGACGAGAAGGCCGTTGAGGCGGCGGCTCGCGAACAGAAGCCTGCTGAGCCGCAGCTTGAGGTTGATGCCGAGGCCAAGGGCCAGCAGCCTACTGATGAGCAGGCGGAGCAGGGCGCGTCGAGCAAGCCTCGCCGCCGTCGCCATCGTGGGGGCCGCAGTTCCCATGCCGAGACTGCAGCCGAGAAGACCATGCCACAGGACGAGGATGCGAAGGTCGAGGTTTCTTCGGGGCAGCCTAAGCGCCAGCCGGCGAAGGAGAGCAAGTCCGATCGTCCGCAGAAGCAGGCGCCTATGCCGAAGCGCGAGCGCAATTCCCAAGGCGATTCTAAGCGCAAGTCTCAGAGGAAGCCGGAGTCTACCGCAGCAGATACTGCTGCCCAGCAGCCCAAGTCGGCAGTCCACGGCGAGGTCTCGGCGTTTGCCCTTGCCCGCGTTTTAGGCAGGCAGCTGCTCAAAGTTGTCCCTACGCCTACGGCGCTCTCTAAGATCAAGGAGCAGCAGACACAGATCGTAAAGGTCGAGGGCAAGGACGGCAAAAAGGCTCCGCAGCGCACTCAGCACAACGAGATGTCCAACCGCAAGATTGCCGAGGAAATCGCAATCATCCAGGCTTGGATCGAGCAGAACCGAGGTGCCGATACGCCGGTTGCCTCGCGCCGCCAGCGTGCCTACCAGATCTTTAACGACGAGAAGGCTTTTGACGGCAAGCACGGTGAGCGCCTGATCAGGCGTATGACCGAAAAGGGCATCAGCATGCAGGCGATCAAGGTCGCCCCCAATCGCCCCGTGCACTTTACGGGCTTTTTTACGCTGGGAGCCGACAAGCCGTTCATTATGGTCGAGAACCTGGACACCTACGACGAGATCGTCAAGCTGCTGCGTGGCCGCAAGCACGCCAAGCTCTTTGGCATCAAGGTGGGCGGCGTGATTTTTGGCGGCGGATGCAAGGCGAGCGTCTCGCATGCCCTGGACGATTATCTGGCCGAGATTGGCTATCGCTTTAACTACGTCTACTACGTGGGCGATATCGATCGCGAGGGCGCGCGTATCGTCGAGCAGACTCGCAATGCCAATGTGGTTGAGATTCGCCTGCATGCCGGCATGTATCGCGCTATGCTCGCCGAGCATAAGCGTCGCGTGAAGGCCGGCGGCGAGTGCGAGCCCGCGGCTGCCAACCAGGGCGTGCCGCAGAACCTGGCGGCGACGATCAAGGATCTGCCCATGGTTACGCGCGTGCAGTTCCGCAACGTGCTGCGCGAGGGCGGGCGCATTCCGCAGGAGATTCTGATGACCGCAGACTATCGGGATGGCGACTCGGGAAGCTTCGACCGCATGCTCAACAACTAGATTCCGCCGTTCTACCGAACGGCGGTCTTCCTGACGCTGCGAGGGGCCCTGGCACGGCAATCTGACGTTCAACTTCGGCGGCGCGACCAGAAGGTCAGCGCCGCCTTGTTTCACGTCACCTTGCCATACCAGGACCCCTCTCGCTGTCACGTCCAAAACATCGAGGTCGCGTGGCCTTCTTTGCGTGCGGAACTCGCGACAAGCTTAATGCCCGGTCCGCCGGGGCCACGCGCCATTTTGTAGATGGCGGCTCGCTTTTCGGAACTGGGCTGATATTTCTTGATGCGAGGTGTTCTCGACTGGTATGGGACGGAGGGATTCCGCGTCCGCCTTTTCGGCGGCCGCGCCCCGCTGCGTCGCTTCGCTCCTTGCGTGCTGCGCTGGAAAACGCTTCGCGTTTCCTCAGCTCCGCACCCTTGCGGGTTCGAATCCCTCCGCTTGCCCACAAGAAAGCGCTCCAGGTTCATAAGGGCCCGGAGCGCTGTGTTCTTAAGGGCTGGGACGGAGGGATTCGAACCCCCAACAGCCGGCACCAAAAACCGGAGTTCTACCGTTGAACTACGTCCCAATGTGCGGTGTTGCCCAAAAGCAACTCGTTTAGTTTACCTAATCTGCGAGGGCATCGCAAACGCCGTCGAGCAGGCGTACGGCGAGTGTCTGCGCGTCGCTGGCCGTGAAGGTGCCGTTGTAGCGCGTCATGCCCGTGAGCTCAATGCGAATGCGTGCCGGCTTCTGCTGCGCGGCGACATTGGCAGTGCGGATGCGCTGGGCCAGGTTGTGGCACTCGGCGAGGGCGATCGTGGCGCGCGGCGCTGCATCTGCGGGCAGCTCATCGCTTGCGATCTCGAGCACTAGGTCAACGTCGGTTGGGACCTCGGAGTCGCAGAGCATCATGCCGCTGTTGTCGGTCGTTGCCGTGGCGATATTCCACATGCGCGACGCAACGCTGCGTGCGATGGGGTCCTCGCCGATAACGGCAATCTGGAAGCGCTCGAGCACGTTGGCGGCGCGAGCAAAACCGATGCGGGACTCGGCTTCGGTGACCGAGGGCTTGCCCTCCCACACATGGTGCAGGCGGTTGATGTAGGCGTAGGTGTCCTGGAAGGCCATGCCGTCGGCAAACAGGCCGACATTTTCCTGGAACTGCTGCAGGGCGGCCTCGGTATGCGGACCAAAGTAGCCGTCGTCTTCGCCACAGGCAAAGCCCAAAACGTTGAGAGCGCGCTGCAGGGCCTGCACATCGGCGCCATGGAAATTGGGCATGCGTAGATAGAGGGTGCGGTCGCCCAGCTTATACGAAGCGTCTACAAGGGCGCTCCAACAGGGGATATCGACGGCATGACCGGCAGCAAGGCCGCTGTCGAGCCTGAAGGTGCTGACGGCCTGCTCAGTGGTGGCTCCAAAGTACTTGTCGGTGACTTCGGCGGCATCAATCGTGTAGCCGAGCTGCAGGAGACGAGACTGCACGTCCTCGACGGCTGCTCCTTGCATGCCCGTTGTAATAGGTTCCATGAACGAACCCCTTTCGGCGTACCATTCGTACTATTTGAGCGTCTGTCGGATAGACAACGCAAAGGGATGCATAAACATGCACTCAACAGTGTAGCAAGTTGTGCCTAAATACGCTGCTGACAGGTTTTATAACCCCCGTTAGTTAAGGCGCTCCACAAAGAAATCTGCCATGGAGAGGAACAGCTCGCGTGCGTGCGGATCAAGCTCAACGTTCTCGATGGCCGCTTTGGCCTTAGCGGTCAGGTCGAGCGCGTAAGTGTGGGCGTAATCGATGGAGCCGGTCTCCTGGAAGATCTCCACGGCGCGTGCGAGCTGCGCGGGGTCCTCGGTGCCCGAGGAGAGGATCGCTTCAATCTCGTCGTGATAGCGCTCATCGGAGAGGGCGTGTACGGCGACAAGCGTGCGCTTGCCCTCGGTGATGTCGGTGCGGAAGTCCTTGTTGGCGGCCTCCTTGGTACCGATCAAGTTGAGCAGATCATCTTGAATCTGGAAGGCAAGGCCCGTGTGCAGGCCAAAGGCGCGCAGCGCCTCAATTTGCTCCTCGCTGCCTCCGCCGATGATGGCTCCGGTGGCAAGCGGCGTGGCTCCGCTGTAGTACGCGGTCTTGTGCGTCGCCATGTCCAGGTAATCGTCGACCGAGATGTCGAAGCGCCCGTCGCGTACCCAACCCAGGTCGAGCGCCTGGCCCTCGATGGTGCGGACGATCATCTCGGTAAGCTCGTGGAGCACGCGGAGTTTTACGTTGGGCTCCAGCGTGGGGTCGTCGAGAACCGTCTTGGTGACCATGGTAAGTGCCAGGTCGCCGCAGTTGATAGCAAGCCCCGTGCCCTCGGTGAGGTGCATGCAGGGCTTACCGCGGCGCAGCTGCCCGTTATCGGCGATGTCGTCGTGGATGAGCGCACCCGACTGGAAATGCTCGATGGCCGCCGCGGCGCTGCGGGCGCTCTCAAAGCTGCCGCCCACTGCGGTGGCGGCGAGCATGCAGATGAGCGGGCGGTGGCGCTTGCCGGCATTGGCGGTAAATGCCGAGAGCGGGGTATACAGGTAGCGCTCGATATCGGCAGAGGTCGCCTGTCCGTCAAAGAACGTGGCCAGATAGTCGTTGATCTGGTCAAAGTGCTGGGCTAAAAAGCTGGTAAACGGACTGGACACGGGTTCTCGCATTCTTTCTTAGGTTGCATCGTTGCGGTGTGCAGATACCATATTGCCACATTGGAGTTGCCGGCGCGTCTGTTTTGGCGATTTGGGGAAACGGGACGTGTGCGCGTGCCGGCTGCTTATATAAGCCTAAAGTGCTCGAGCGCCTTGACGACGCCATCTTTGTCGACCGAGTCGGTGATGTAGTCGGCGCGCTTTTTGAGATAGTCCGGCGCATTGCCCATGGCGATACCGACATCGACGGCGTTCATCAGCGAGACGTCATTGCTGGCGTCGCCGATGCCGTATACGGTTCCGTGGTGGGGATCGAGGGCGTCGAGTACAGACTGGATGCCCCCGCGCTTCGTGCATTCGCGGGGCGAGATTTCGGTTACCTCGAGTTCGAGCTCGTTAAAGCACAGCAGCGGCTCAAGTGCCTTATCTTGAGCGATGTGGTTGGCGAGCGATGTAGACATCAAGATCTTGTAGACACTGTAATGTTGCAGCTGCGTGACTGCGTCGCCCAGGGTGCGCGCGTATCCGGGGGCATCGGGGGCATCGGCACTCATGCGCACGACGCCGTTGAGGCCCTCAAAGCGGATGACCTCGCCCGATTGCTCAAGATAGGGGGCAAGATGCTGCAGCATGCTGGGCGTCATCGACAGATCGCGAATTGCGTGTCCGTTGATCTCGGCGTAACCGCCCGCAAGACAGACGATGCCGGTCCAGGGCAGCTCAAAAAGTTTGGGGTGGATGCAGCTGAGGGTGCGCCCCGTGCAGATAAAGGCCATGTTGCCGTTGGCGACAAACTCGCGGATTGCCTGCGAAACCGCCTCGTTGGGATAGGGGGAGAGGTCCCGCTCGTCTTCGGGAAGGTCTTGGGCGAGCCTGGGGTCTTGCCAGGCGAGCGTTCCGTCGATATCGAAGAAGCAGATATCGCCGCGCTTATGGGCTGCGCTGGCGGCAGGGGAGGCCGAGGTGGTGGGCACAAATTCCGGCTCGAGGCCCATGATCTGGTCAAAATGCTCTTTAACGCGGGGAACGGAGATGCCGATGACCACCTGGGCGGTCTTGCCGGTAATGATGAGGCCCTTGGCGCCCACCGCGACAAACGACGCGTTATCTGCAACGATGGAAGGGTCTGCGACCTCGACGCGCAGACGCGTGGCGCAGTTGGTTGCGCCCACGATATTGCCAACGCCACCTAAAAGCTGAATTACCCGCTCAGCGAGGACGTGATCTTGATCGGATCGACTATCGACCTCGTCGTTGGGAGATTGCTCTTTGGCAAAGCCGCTTTCCGTTAAACGATCGATTGCCGCGCGATTGGCGACATGATCCTCGCGGCCCGGCGTCTTAAGGTCATAGGCCAAGATGAGTGCTCGAAAACTAACAAAAAAGATGAGGCTAAAGGCAAGGCCGATACCGAGCGCCAAAAGATAGGCACCGGCATGCGTGCGCATGAGCGGAATAAAGTTGAAGGCTGCCATCTCCATGAGGCCGCCTGAGAAGATGCCGACGATGCCAAAGAGATTCATGGTTGTGGCAAGGCAAGACGATAAGACGGCGTAGAGAAAAAAGAGCCCGGGGTGGGTGAACATAAAGAGAAACTCGAGTGGCTCGGTAACACCGCAAACCACCGAGGCGATGATGGCGGGAACAAGGATGACCCTGAGGCCGGCGCGGCGCTCGGGTTTTGCGGTGGAGTAGAACGCGGCTGCGATGGCAGGAAGGCCAAAGAGCTTGACCCAGCCAGTGGCGGTAAAACCGGCCCACGGCGCAAGCTCATTAAGGGGGCGCGTGCTATGGGAGAGGATGGGGAGCAAGCTGCTCCACGTGGCGTAGATGCCGTCGTTAATGACCAGGTTGTCGTAGTAGATCGGCATGTAGAGCAGGTGGTGCAGCCCCATGGGCTCGAGTGCTCGCTCCAAAAGCACAAAGATGCCCACGCCAAAGGGGCCGACGCTCGTAAGTGCATGGCGCAGCGTTTCGGTCATTGCGTATACGGAGGGCACGATGGCGGCCGAGATAGCGGCAAGGGCAAACACGGCAAAAAAGCTGATGAGGTAGACCAGCGAGGAGCCCGAGAAGGTGCCGAGCCAATCGGGAACCTTGGCATCGTAGAAGCGGTCATGGATGGCGACGACGGTTGCCGATACCGCCAGCGGGCCGATAATGCCGGTGTCGAGCGTCTTAATGCCGTCGATGACGGTGATACCGTTGGCGGGGGTCAAAGATGACGGGTACTTAAGTCCAAGGTTGTCTCCGCTCAGCTTAATGATCTCGCTCAAAAAGAAGCAATAGGCAAAATAGGCCACGAGTGCCTCGAGGCAGCAGCGTGCCGGTTGCTTTTGGGCAAGACCGATAGGCAGCGCTACGGCAAAAAGGAGCGGGAGGCGTTTAAAGACCGTCCATGAGCCGCGCTGGATGATGGTCCAAAAAACGTACCAAGGGGTTCCGTATACGGCGAGATCGCCGACGATGTCCGCAGTCGTTGCGAGAGCGGAGACGCCGACCATGAGGCCCGATATAGAAAACAGCATGGCGGGAGCGAACATCGCCCCGCCAAAGCGTTGGATTTTTTGCAGCATGTTCTGCCTTCCGAATATCGAGGCGCGTTGCGCGTGGGGAAACGTTTAAACAATGGATTCATTGTAGAGGACCAGACGATTGTCGTACCGGCAGTTTTGAGCGAAACCGATTTGGGCACGACAGAAACCGTCAACGGTTAAATCCTGTCGCTTTACCGATATTCGGTTTAAACAACTTTAAGAAATGCTATCGTGCCTAGCCGGAAATAAATTATGTAGAGGTGAAACAATGCCAAAAGCGATATACGAAGGAATCTACCGCGAGATCCGTTCGCGCATCATTAACGGGACCTATGCGTTTCAGGAGATGCTGCCAACCGAAGCCGAGCTGACCGCGGAATTTGGCTGCACGCGCAATACCGTCCGCCGCGCTTTGAGCATGCTGGCCGACGGGATGTTTGTGCAGCCCATACACGGCAAGGGCGTGCGCGTTATTTGGCTTAAGGGCGAAACCGACATGTTGGGCGCACTCGAAGAGGTTGAGTCGTTTGGCGAGTTTGCAAAGCGCAACAATGCCGTTGCATCGACGGTCGTTAAGTCCTTTGAACATTTGATTTGCACCGAGCAGCTCTCTTGTCGCCTGGGCTTTAGGGTGGGCGAGGAGCTTATTCGCGTAGTGCGTGTCCGAAGCCTCAACGGCAACGCGCGCCAAGTGGACCATGGCTATTTTTTGGCGTCGATCGCCAAGGGCCTGACCCCCGAGATCGCGGCAGATTCTATTTACGGCTATCTGGAGCACAAGCGCGGTGTCAAAGTGATGGCGAGCCGCCGTACGGTGAGTGTCGAGCTCGCCAACGATGAAGACTGCAGCTATCTTGACCTCGGCAAATACAACTGCGTTGCCGTCATGGAGAGTCAGTCGTACACCTCGGATGGCATCTTGTTTGAGGTGACGCACACTCGCACACACCCCGAGATCTTCCATTACCGCGTCAATTCCAAGCGATAGCCGGCTAGCTCGCAGCCTGACGAGACTCATGCCCTCAAAGAGAAAACGCCCGGTCAAACCGACGATGCATCGGCTTGACCGGGCGTTTTCTCTGCATTCGATAACAAATAATTGTTTATACAAAACTTGTCAAGTATCAAGTTGAAATTACCGTTCACCGAAGTTTTTCTACCGCTCTAGTAATACTTGTTCAAACAACTAGCCAAATAGCGTATCGTACAAATCAGCAAAAGGGGCAAAGTCCCCGAGCCAATCTCCGAAGGCGGCGGCAAAGGGTGCCGCCACGGTGTGAAAGGGTGGATTGTAATGAAGAACGAAATGAGCAGAAGGCAGTTCCTGGGCTTTGCTGGTTCCGCGGCTGCGGTTCTTGGTCTGGGTCTCGTGGGCTGCGGTGGTTCTGCCGGCTCCGGCTCCTCTGCTTCTGGTGACGCTGCCGAGGTCTACTTCCTCCAATTCAAGCCCGAGGTCGATAAGGAGTGGAAGGAGATCGCCAAGGCCTATAAGAAGGAGAAGGGCGTCGAGGTCAAGATCGTGACCGCCGCCTCCAACACCTACGAGGAGAAGCTCAAGTCCGAGATGTCCAAGAGCTCCGCTCCGACCCTGTTCCAGGTCAACGGCCCCACCGGCCTTAAGAACTGGAAGGATTACTGCGCCGACCTGTCCGATACCAAGCTTCGCGGTGAGCTCATTGACGACTCCTTGGCTCTGCAGTCCGACGGCAAGGATCTGGGTATCGACTGGGTCCAGGAGAGCTACGGCATCATCTACAACAAGCAGCTGCTCGAGAAGGCTGGCTACAAGGCCGAGGACATCAACTCCTTCGACAAGCTGAAGGCTTGTGCCGACGACATCCAGGCCCGCAAGGACGAGCTTGGTGTTGAGGGTGCCTTTACTTCCGCCGGCATGGATGACTCCTCCAGCTGGCGCTACACCACCCACCTCGCCAACCTCCCGCTCTACTACGAGTTCGAGAAGGAGCACAACCAGGAGGACGACGAGATCAAGGGCGAGTATCTCGACAACTTCAAGCAGATTTTCGACCTGTACATCACCGACTCCACCTGCGATCCTTCGCAGCTTGCCTCCAAGACCGGCGACGACGCCACCAACGAGTTCGCAACCGGCAAGGCCGTCTTCTATCAGAACGGTTCTTGGGCCTACGCTGACCTCACCAAGGCCGGCATGACCGACGATCAGATTGGCATGATGCCCATCTACATCGGTGTCGACGGCGAGGAGAACCAGGGCCTGTGCTCCGGCGGCGAGAACTACTGGTGCGTCAGCTCCCAGGCTTCCGAGGATGCCCAGAAGGCCACCGAGGACTTCATGTATTGGTGCGTCACTTCTGACACCGCCACCAGCATCATCGCTGACAAGATGGGTCTGACTGCCCCGTTCAAGAGCGCTAAGGAGACCACCAACGTCTTCTCGCAGCAGGCCGTTGCCATGGCCAAGGACGGCAAGAAGACCGTCGCTTGGGACTTCGTTTACATCCCCTCTGAGGAGTGGAAGAAGAACCTCAAGCAGGCTCTGATTGCCTATGCTGCCGACAACAGCAAGTGGGACGGCGTCAAGAACGCCTTCGTCGATGGCTGGAAGACCGAGAAGGCTGCTTCCGAGTAAGCAGTTGCTGCCCAAGCTATCTGATTAGCGACAGGGGGCGGGCAGACGTTGGTTTGCCCGCCCCCTGCATATTGAAAGGACCCTTCTATGGGCAAAGCACTCAAGCGCTGGTGGCCGCTCTTTATGCTGCCCACGTGTCTGGCGTTTATGATCGGGTTCGTGATCCCCTTTATCCAGGGTTTCTATCTCTCGTTCTGCCAGTTTATTACCATCAACAACACGCACTTTGTCGGTATCGAGAACTACGTGCGCGCACTGTCCGATCCGCAGTTTGCCACGTCGTTCTTCTTTACCGTGGCGTTTGCCTTCCTGTCGACGGTGCTCATCAACGTGATCGCCCTCGCCATCGCGCAGGCGCTCACCCGCAAAGCGCTCAAGGGCACCAACATCTTCCGTACGATCTTCTTTATGCCTAACCTGATCGGCGGCATCGTGCTGGGCTACATCTGGCAGATTCTGATCAACTGCCTGCTCTCCAACGTGGGCGCCCAGCTCATCGCCCTTAACTCTGCTGCTGGCTTCTGGGGCCTTATCATCCTGACCCTGTGGCAGCAGGTCGGCTACATGATGATCATCTACATCGCTGGTCTGCAGTCCATTCCGTCCGACTACATCGAGGCCGCCAAGGTCGACGGTGCCACGGCATGGCAGACGTTTTGGAAGGTTAAGATCCCTAACCTGATGCCGACCATCACTATCTGCCTGTTCCTGTCCATCACCAACGGCTTTAAGCTGTTCGACCAGAACCTCGCCCTTACCGGCGGCGCCCCCGCGCACTCCACCGAGATGCTCGCCCTGAACATCTACAACACGTTCTATTCGCGTGCCGGTATCGCATGGCAGGGCATCGGTCAGGCCAAGGCAGTTATCTTCTGCATCCTGGTCGTAGCCATCTCCATGATTCAGCTTAAGGCCACGAGGTCCAAGGAGGTGCAGCAGTAATGAAACGCGATAAGGTTATCAACCGCGCGCTCTCGATTTTCTTTACGATTCTGTCGCTCGCGTGGATCTACCCCGTGTTCATGATTGCGCTCAATTCCTTTAAAAAGGCAACTGCAATCAGCACCACCACGGCATTCGATCTGCTCACGCCCGAGACGTTCAACGGCCTCGCAAACTACATGCATGCCCTTAACGAGCAGGGCTTTGCCTCGGCATTTATGTACTCGCTCATCATCACGGTCACGTCGGTCGTGCTGATTCTGGTGTGCTGCTCCATGTGTGCTTGGTACGTAGTGCGCGTCAACAGCAAGATCTCGAACTTCTTCTATTACCTGTTCGTCTTCTCGATGGTCGTGCCCTTCCAGATGCTCATGTTCACGCTGTCCAATTTGGCGGACCGCATCGGCTTCAACACGCCGTTCAACATCTGCTTTATCTACCTCGGCTTTGGCGCGGGCCTGGCGGTCTTTATGTTCGCCGGCTTTGTAAAGAACATCCCGCTCGAGATCGAAGAGGCGGCCATGATCGACGGCTGCAACCCGGTCCAGGTGTTCTTTAAGATCGTCCTTCCCATCATGAAGCCCACCTATCTTTCGGTCGGCATCCTCGAGACCATGTGGGTCTGGAACGACTATCTGCTGCCCTACCTTACGCTCGACTCCACCAAGTACAAGACCATTCCTATCTTGATCCAGTACTTCCGCGGCGGCTACGGCCACGTCGAGCTCGGCCCCATGATGGCCTGCATCATGATGGTCGTTATCCCCATCGTCATCATGTACATCCTCTGCCAGAAGTACATCATCGACGGCGTGGTGGCAGGTGCCGTCAAGGGCTGATGCCGTAACTGTTTTGCAAGTTTCTGCGGCGCCCTCAACATGGTGCCGCATATCGAAAGGTAAAGACATGGCCGAGATCGTTCTCAAACATGTTCAGAAGGTGTATCCCAACACCGAGTCCAAAAAGAAGGGCTTCTTTGGCAAAAAGAAGAAGACCGAGGAGAAGAAGCACAACCTCAAGGTTACCGAGGATGGCGTGCTCGCTGTTGAGGACTTTAACCTCACCGTTCACGACCAGGAGTTCGTCGTCCTCGTTGGCCCGTCTGGCTGCGGTAAGTCCACGACGATGCGCATGGTCGCCGGCCTGGAGGACATTACCTCGGGCGACGTGCTCATCGACGGCAAGCGGGTCAACGACGTGGCGCCCAAGGACCGCGACATCGCCATGGTGTTCCAGAGCTACGCTCTGTACCCCAACATGACGGTGTACGAGAACATGGCGTTTACGCTTGAGCTCAAGAAGGTCTCCAAGGACGAGATCGACCGTAAGGTTCGCTCCGCTGCCGAGATCCTGGGTATTACCGAGTACCTCGACCGTAAGCCCAAGGCGCTTTCGGGCGGCCAGCGTCAGCGTGTCGCTATCGGCCGCGCCATCGTGCGTGACCCCAAGGTCTTCCTGATGGACGAGCCGCTGTCCAACCTGGACGCCAAGCTTCGTAACCAGATGCGTGCCGAGCTCATCAAGCTGCGCCACGAGATCAAGGGCACGTTCATCTACGTCACTCACGACCAGACCGAGGCCATGACCCTTGGCGACCGCATCGTGGTCATGAAGGACGGCGTCGTCCAGCAGATCGCCACGCCGCAGGAGGTCTTCAACCATCCCGCGAACATCTTCGTCGCCGGCTTCATCGGCGTGCCGCAGATGAACTTCTTCGATGCCCAGCTGGTGCGCTCGGGCAACGGCTTTACCGTCAAGACCGAGGACATGAACGTTGCTCTCGCCCCCGAGACCTGCGCTCAACTCGCTCTTAACTGGGACGGCGGCGACGTGAAGGAGATCACGGCCGGCGTGCGCCCCGAGCAGATCCTGCTTGCCGACAAGGGCGAGGAGGGTGCGCTCCAGGGTACCGTCGAGGTGACCGAGCTCATGGGTTCGACCGAGCACGTCCACGTGACCGCCCCCGACGGCCAGTTTGTCCTGATTATCCCCGTCGTCGACCTCGAGGCCAAGGGCGCGCTCAAGGCTGGCGACACCATCTGGTTCAAGTTCGAGAAGAACGCGACCCATCTCTTCGATAAGGTGTCTGGCAAGAACCTTATCTAGGCCCGGTGCATCCAGGCCCTCCCTTTGGGCGACTGCGGTATTGCCATCCTTTTGCCGCGGTCACATATAAGGCTCCCCTCCCGTCCGCTGAACTGCACCCCAAAACCTGGACGGCTTAAATAAGAACTACGCCGCAAGGGACT
>NZ_SPFY01000031.1 GCF_005844325.1 Collinsella aerofaciens
AAGCGGTCGGCGGGGCCATTGTGGCTCTTGACAGCGGATTGGGTCATATGAGCGAGCGGGTCGCATTTGAGGCAAGGTGACGTGAAACGAAAGGGCGCTGACCTTCTGGTCGCGCCCTTGAAGTTGAACGTCAGATTGTCCAAATGCGGCCCGCGCAGCGTCGAGTAGTTACGCGGTTCGTAGAACCGCGTAACTAACAAATGAGCATCGCGTCGCCAAAGCTGAAGAAGCGATAACGTTCTTCGATGGCAGCGGCGTAGGCATCCATGATCTGGTCGCGGGTGGCAAGCGCGCTCACGAGCATCATGAGCGTGGAGCGCGGCACATGGAAGTTCGTGATCAGCGCGTCGACCACGTGATAGGTCGAGCCGGGCATGAGGTAAAGCTGCGTCGTGGCGTTCTCGCGCACCACGATGTCACCGCGGCCAAGCGTATCGGCCCCGTCCTCGCGGCCTTCAAAATAGCGCGCCGTCACGGCCGGATCGGACACCGGCGCGTCCGTGTCAAACGCGCTCTCGAGCGAGCGCACCGCGGTAGTGCCGACGGCGATCACACGATGACCCTCGGCCTTGGCCTTATGCACGGCGTCGACAACCTCCTGCGACACGTGGTAGCGCTCGGTGTGCATGACGTGCTGCGTGGGGTCGTCCTCCTCCACCAAGCGGAAGGTATCGATGCCCACCTCGAGCTCGACGGCGGCAAACTTGGCACCCTTGGCCTCGATAGCGGCCATGAGCTCAGGAGTAAAATGCAGGCCCGCCGTGGGAGCGGCAGCCGAGTGCTCCTCCTTCATGGCGTACACGGTCTGATATTTCTCGGGATCGCCCTCGTAATCGGTAATGTAGGGCGGCAGCGGCACGTGACCGGCAGCATGGATGGCCTCGTCAAGCGTGCGCGGCTCGCCGGCGGCATTGCAACCGGCCGGCTCAAAACGCACCAGGCGGCCGCCGCGACTATCGGTGACAAAGTCGACGACCTCGGCCGTCAGCACCACGGGAGCCCCCTCGGGCGCATGAGCGCCACCGGCGCGATACTCAATCTGAGCACCGGGCTTCAGGCGCTTACCCGGCTTGACCAAGCACTCCCAAACATGGCCCAGCGGGTCAACATCCTCGCGGCGCTTGAGCAGCAACGTCTCGACCACGCCGCCCGAGCCCGTCTTGCGACCGATAAGACGGGCCGGCATCACGCGCGTCTGGTTGATGACGAGCACGTCGCCCGGCTCGATATAGTCGATGATGTCACGGAAGATGCGGTGCTCGACGGTGCCGCCATGCCCTAACGGCGTTCCTGTCTCGGAGCCTTTGCGATCAACCACCAGCAGGCGGCAGGAGTCGCGCGGCTCGGCAGGCGCCTGGGCGATGAGCTCTTCGGGCAGGTTATAGTCAAAATCATCGGTACGCATAGACACGTCGGATTCTCCTTATATAGCTAAAGTCCGCTCTACATCCTAGCAGGCTGACGTCCCAAGTGAACTACTTTTTGGCGGCTTTGCGCTCGTCGCGGATGCGGGCGCGGTCCATGGCCGCCTCGACGGCCGAGAAACGGCAGCCGCAGTAGTTCTGCCGATACATGCCCAGCTCGCGCGAACGACGTGTCGCCTCGGGGTAATACGTGCGAAAATCGCGAATCACCGGAGTGAGACCGCGGGCAGCAGCCAGACGCTCCAACACATCATTGCAGGTTTCGAACAACTGGTACGGCGAGACGGCGAGCGTCGTGCCCACAAACTCAAACCCGCGCTCCTGGGCCACACGGCACGCCTCGGCCAGACGCAGGGCATAGCATGAGCGACAGCGACGGGCTCGATCGGCGCCCAGCGGGGCCACGCCGGCCTCCCAGCGCTCCCGGTCCTCCCCCGCCTCGATAAGCTCGATGTCGCCATCGGCACACCACCGGCGCAGCTCGTCCAAACGCCGCTGCCATTCATCGTGCGGCTGAATATTGGGGTTTGTCCAGCAGATTGTGGGCTCAAACCCTTCCTCGCGCAGCAGGCGGACCGGCTCAAGAGAGCACGGCGCACAGCACGCATGCAGCAACAACGGCTTCATCGACATCTCCTCACCCGAAAAAGCGCACGCCAAAGGACGTATCCTCGCAGGCGACAATGCGGCGGTCGCGCAAAATGGTCCGCACGTAATACCAGTCGCCCACACAGCCCGACAAATGCAAGCCGGCCGCCAGGTAGCACAGCAGCGGATAGCCCGAAAACGCAAACCCCAGGGCAAGCGCCGCCGTCACAACAACCGTCGGCGCCAGGCAAACCGCCATGTACCGCCGGCGCGAATACACAACGCCCTCGGCGCAGGCATAGATCATCGCCGTCTCGCGATTCGCCCCAAAGGTCACCTTCGCGCCCGCAGGCGCCAGCAGCTTAAAAAACACACCGTGCACCAGCTCGTGCACGGCGAACGACGCCATTGAGATCGCAGCCAAGCCGACTATCCAGCCCACGACAGCCATCCAGCCGCCCGCGTCAGCCGCATCCAAGTCTGCAGGCCCACCCAGCAACATAAACACCGGCACCAAGCACACGGCAAACACGCCGACTACGACCATCCCCCACACAAAGCAAGCGTGCAGAAAATCCTCGTCTTCAAACGCATGTATGTTGGAAATCTCATTCATAGCATCTTAGGATAGCGCCCCTGCCACGTACCCGTCCGCATGTGCGATAATGTCGAACGATATGCACGAATTGACCACCGCGTCGCCAGGCCTTGCGCCCGGCCGCGCTCTCACCATATGCGAAGGAGTCCCATGGCATCCAAATACTCCATGAACGACCGTCCCAGCTGGCCTCGCCGCGCCATCGTTACCGCCGGCGAGCCCTACGGCAACAAGGGCCTTCACTTTGGCCACGTCGGCGGCGTCTTTGTCCCTGCCGACTTCTTCGCCCGCTTCCTGCGCGACCGTCTGGGCCGCGAGAACGTCATCTTCACCTCGGGCACCGACTGCTACGGCTCGCCCATCATGGAGAGCTACCGCAAGCTCAAGGAGAACGAGGGCTACGACAAGTCCATTAACGAGTACGTCGAGTCCAATCACTCCCGCCAGGCCGCGACCCTCAACAACTACAACATCAGCTGCGATATCTACGGCGGCTCGGGCCTTGAGCCGGCTGCGCAGATTCACAACGAAGTGACCGCCGAGATTATCGAGCGCCTGCATGAGCAGGGCACCATCTCCAAGCGCTCCACGCTGCAGTTCTACGACGCCAAGGCCGGCACGTTCCTCAACGGCCGCCAAGTGATCGGCCGCTGCCCCATCCAGGGCTGCAAGTCCGAGAAGGCTTATGCCGACGAGTGCGACCTGGGTCACCAGTTTGAGCCCGAGGAGCTCATCGCACCCAAGAGCCAGCTCACCGGCGAGGTGCCCGAGCTGCGCCCGGTCGACAACCTCTACTTCGACCTGCCGGCCTACCTCGACTTTATGAAGACCTACACCGCCAAGCTCGCCCAGAACCCGCAGGTTCGTTCCGTGGTCTCCAAGACCATGGAGGAGTGGCTGCTGCCGGCCCAGCTCTATATCCAAAACAAGTTCCGCGAGGCCTTCGATGCCGTCGAGGACCAGCTGCCCGAGCACACCGTGCTGGAGCCCGAGGGAAACAAGAGCAGCTTTACCGTCACCTTCCCCAGCTGGAAGGAGCGCGACGACGCCCATGCGGTGCTCGCCAACGGCGGCGTGCGCTTCCGCAGCGGCAAAGCGCTCGTGCCTTTCCGCATCACCGGCAACATCGACTGGGGCGTTCCGGTGCCCCAGGTCGACGGCGTTTCCGACGTCACCTGCTGGTGCTGGCCAGAGAGCCTGTGGGCGCCCATCAGCTATACGCGTACCGTGCTCGCGCGCGATGCCAAGGCCGCCGGCGTGACCGAGGGCGTCGCCGCCCAGGATGCCGCCCTCATGGGCGAGCCCGCTGCCGACTCCACACAGGTGCCCGCGCCCACCTACCAGCACAGCTCGCTCGACTGGCGCGACTGGTGGTGCTCGGACGACGCACAGATCTACCAGTTTATCGGTCAGGACAACATCTACTTCTACTGCATCGCGCAGACCGCCATGTGGGAGGCCCTGGGCTGGGACCTCACGCAGAGCACCGTCAGCGCCTGCTACCACCTGCTCTACATGGGCAAAAAGGCCAGCTCGTCCTCGCAGACGCCTCCCCCGCCGGCAGACGACCTACTCAACCACTACACCTGCGAGCAGATGCGCGCGCACTGGCTGTCGCTCGGCCTGTCCGAAAAGCCGGTGAGCTTTAGCCCCAAGGCATACGACACGCGTGTGACCGGCAAGGACAAGGACGGCAACGAGGTGCGCGCCTGCGACGACAAGCGCGTTATCGATCCGGCCCTTAAGGAGAGCGCCCTTTTGACCGGCGTATTCAACCGTCTGGCCCGCAGCTGCTTCTACGGCGTCGCCGTCAAGGAAGGCGACGAGAGCCCCTATCGCAACGGCTGCATCCCCGCCGGTGCCGCCTCTGCCGCCGTGGTCGAGGCTGCCGAGCAGGCAGCTCTTGCCTTTGAGCAGGCCATGTACAAGTTCGAGACGCACCGCGCGCTTGCCGTGTGCGACGACTACCTGCGCGCCGCCAACAAGCGCTGGAGCGACGCCTCCAAGGCCGCCAACAAGCTCGAGGGCGACGAAGCAAACGCAGCGATGACGCAGGCCCTGGTTGATGCCTTTACCGAGCTGCGCGTGGCGACCGTCCTGATGCACGGTATCGTCCCGGCCGGCTGCGAACTCATCTGCGAGTACTTCGACGTCGATCCGGTCGCCTTCTTTAGCTGGGATAACATCTTTGCCTCCACGGACGAGTTCGTAGAGAGCCTGGGCGAGAAGCCCGGCGACCACCGCGTGAAGCCGCTGCCCCCGCGCTTCGACTTCTTCAGCAAGCACGAGAGCCAGTACTAAAGCACGCTAGTAGCAACGCGCCCGGGAATGATTATTCTGGGACGGGGATTAAAAAATCATTCCCGGGCGCCACAGTACAGTCTTTTTGTGACGGGAGTCATGGAATGATTATTTAATCCCCGTCCCAGAATAATCATTTAGGTGGAAGGAAAGACGGATGTCCAAGCAGCGTCGTCGTAAGCAGAAAAAGCAGGTTAAGCCCGAGCTCAAGCTCAGGCAGTTTGCCGCTACCGAGCTTTCCGACCAGCTTGCCGCCCTTCCCTGCGCCGCCGACCTGCCGCGCTTTATGGTCGACACGGTCGCCGGCGCCTATGCGCCCGCCGATGCCGAGCTCATGATCGAGGGCTTCGGCGCCGCGGCCACACGCCCGGTCACGCTGCGCGCCAACACGCTCAAGGCGACCGCCGAGGACATCGCTGCGGCGCTCGGTGCCGCCGGCATCGCCCACAACCCCGTCGCTTGGTATCCGGACGCCTTTATCCTGCCCGAGGCCCAGGTTTCCGACCTATGGGACCTCGACATCTACCGCGACGGCAAGATCTACCTACAGAGCCTGTCGTCCATGATGCCGCCTTTGGTGTTGGGCGCCCAGGCAGGCGAGGACATCCTGGACATGTGCGCAGCCCCTGGCGGCAAGACGACGCAGATCGCCGCCCTCACCCAGGGCCAGGCACACCTCACGGCCTGCGAGATGAGCATTCCCCGCGCCGAAAAGCTTGAGTCCAACCTCCACCGCCAAGGTGCCAAAAACGTGCCCGTCATGCGCATCGACGCACGCGAGCTCGACGAGTTCTTCCGCTTTGACCGCATCCTGCTCGACGCTCCCTGCACCGGCACGGGCACCGTCATCAGTGGCAACGAGAAAAGCCTGCGCGGCCTCACCGAGCAGCTGCTCGTCAAGTGCGCCCGCTCGCAGCGCGCGCTTCTGGACCGCGCCATGGGAGCCCTCAAACCGGGCGGCACGCTCGTCTATTCCACCTGTTCGATCATGCCGCAGGAAAACGAGGACGCCCTGCAAGAGGCCCTCGACAAGCACATGGATTGCGAGCTTATCCCCCTCGACGGCACACCGAGCGAAAGTGAAGCGCGTCGCGCCCAGGATGCCGGCGAGGAGCCGCATATCGAGTGCAACGCCCTCACCGAGGCCATCGCCGCCGGCCATGTCTCGGCCATCGCCAACGGTATGCCCGGCACGCTGACCATTCCGCCTAGCCGCGATTTTGAGGGCTTCTACATTGCCCTGATCCGAAAACGCAGCTAGCGCACGGATCAAAAACTCAACAAGCTATCTCTGTGCGCGTTTGCCCTGCTGGTCGCGATGCTGTTTAAGCATCGCGCGCTCCTTGCGTTCGGCCCTTTTGCCCTTAATGGCCGTGACCACAAAGTAGATGACCGCGGCGGCAACGATTGCGCCCACGCACAGGCCAATCGAGCCAAACATTGCTGTCAATTCCATACCGCGTCACCTCTCTTTTAAACGGGACTTTCAAGATAGCACCTCGATCCTCGCCACCACAGCTCCTTCACGTTCTCCCGCCCTTCGGTCTAACGGATGGTGCGGCGGGGAAAAATCAACTCGTCAAACGATTTAGCATTCGCAATTCCGGCTGCATCGCGCCGGCCACCATCGCATAGAATCGAGCCTCCATGGATACCCTCAACGACCTAAACGAACGCGTCGACGCCTTTGTCGGCACCAGCTCCTTCGACACGCCTGCCGCGGCAAACGACCAAGCTCCCATCGATGTACCCGCCGAGGTTCACGAGGACATCGTCGCCTCGGTCGATTTCTCCGAGGTCGAGCTCGCAGACGAGTTCACCGAGCCCCAGGTAGCCGTGACCCCCAACGGACTGCTCCCCATGGAGCCCCTGCCCATCGACGGACGTCTGCGCAAGGCTGCTCTTCGCATGCCCGACGAGATCGAGGAGGCCAGCGGCTTCACGCTCTTCGGCCGCCGCATCAAGTCGCTCATTTACACTACCGATGTCGCGGTTATCCGCAACTCCAACGCCGATGCCGTTTTTGCGGTCTACCCTTTCACGCCGCAGCCCGCCATTACGCAAGCGCTGCTGACCGTCGCCGAGTGCCCGGTCTTTGTAGGCGTGGGCGGCGGAACTACGACCGGTAAGCGCTCCGTGCAGATGGCAGCCGTCTCCGAGATGCAGGGCGCGGCGGGCTGCGTGGTCAACTCCCCCGCTACTGCCGAGATGGTCGAGCACATCACCAACATCGCCGACATCCCCGTCATCGCCACGGTCGTACGTTGCGACGACGATGCGCATGCCAAAGTGCGCGCCGGAGCCAAGATTCTCAACATCGCCGCCGGCAAAAACACGCCCCAGGTCTTGCGTGAACTGCGCGAGCACTATCCCAACCTGCCGCTCATCGCGCCGGGCGGCAAGACGCCCGAGAGCATCCGTGAGACCATCGCCGCCGGCGCCAACGCCATCATCTGGACGCCGCCTTCGGCACAGCAGCTACAGACCGACATGATGCAGCGTTATCGCAAGATGAAGGAAGAAGCCACACCTGTCATCTCGCGCGACGATGTGCCCATTATCGACCAGGTCGCCGCCGCCGAGGTCAGCCAGGTCGAGAACATGAATCCCGATGTGCCGATTCCCGACGAAGTCATCGAGCGCGTCGCTTCGATCCACGAGCGCGTCGAGGAGCATCGCGCCAACCGCGGCCTCAAGCCGTCACTGCACGGCTTCTTCTTCCGCGGAAAGAAACGCTAATCGTAACAGCAAGGCCCGCCCCACAAACGTGAGGCGGGCCGTTATCGTTTGAGCAATCATGCAGCGACGTGATGGGGCAAATTAATCCACGCGCTTGTCGCCCATAAAGAAGAGCGCCACCGTACCAGGTCCGGTATGCGAGCCAATCAGAGTACCGATGTCATTGATCTCAATCTTGCCTTTAAGCTGCGGAACCTGTTCCTCAATCAGCGCCGCAACTGCCTCGGCATCCTCGCGGCACGCCGAGTGCGACATGATGCACTTACCCGAATAATCCGCACCGTCCTGCACGTGTGCCATCATGGTCTTGGCCATCTCGGAAATCGCGCGCTTCTTAGTGCGAATCTTCTCACGTGGCGACAGCTTGCCGTCGCAATCGACCGTCATAAGCGGGCAAATCTTAAGCGCCGTGCCGATGATCGCACTCGCAGCCGAAATGCGACCGCCTCGTAGATAGCTCGACAGATCGGTCGAGAAGAACCAGTGGTGCAGGTTGAGTTTGTGCTCCTCGATCCAGGCAGCCGTCTCGTCGAGTGAAGCCCCGCTATCGCGCACGTTGGCGGCATATTCCAGCAACAGGCCAAAGCCCGAAGACGCCGCCAGCGAATCGATGACGCGCACCTTGCCGCCCTGGGGATAGCGATCCGCGAGCATCTGCGCCGCAACGCAGGCCGATCCATACGTGCCCGAAATACCCGACGACAACGCCAGGTGCAGCACGTCTTTACCCTCGGCAACAAACGGCTCCCAAAACTCCTTGTACTCACCCACGCTCACCTGAGACGTCTTGGGCATGGCGCCCGCGGCAATCTGGGCAAAAAACTTGTCCGGCGTAATCGACTGATACAGATCGTCCGTATGGACAACATCGTCGATCTCGTAATGAAAACACACGACAGGGATATTGCGCGACGCAAAGAACTCACGGGTTCGGTCGGCGGCGGATTCACAGGTCAGGACAAAATCACTCATATGAGGCTCCTTACTCATTGCTGCGCAAATTATCGCACAGTGAGCCTACATACGGTACATATGTCCACTATTTACCAAATCGAACCAAAAATAGCGAACATCTTTACCACCATCGTCTCCACCGGCCCCACGCATAAATATCTGAGAAAACACCTTCTGTCGTCTCCACTCAACCGCCATATCCACCTCAACTAAATCGATTTACCAAACCGTTCAGCCGACAATTCAGCCGCCGGCGCAAAATCGAAACAAAAGCGGCGCATACTGATAAACGTTTGACGCTGTTTATCAGTTTTACCAGCCCCATCGGAAGGTGTTTCATGGTCGCATTCGATCGCAACCCGCAAGACTTCAAGTATCTGCGCCTGCTGTCGAGACAGTTCCCCACCGAACAATCCGCGTTTACCGAAATTATCAACCTCTCGGCCATCCTCAACCTACCCAAGGGCACCGAGCATTTTATGAGCGACGTGCATGGCGAGTACGAAGCCTTTATGCACATCCTCAACAACTGCTCGGGCGTCGTGCGCGAGCATGTCGACGAAATTTTTGGCGACACGCTCTCCTTTGACGAAAAGGGCGAGCTGTGCACGCTCATCTACTACCCGCGCGAGAAGATCGACCTGGTCCGCAGCCAGCGCGAGGACTCGCCAACTTGGTACAAGACGATGCTTGACCAGCTCATCATGGTCGCTCGCTCGCTTTCAAGCCGCTACACGCGCTCCAAGGTGCGTAAGGCCATCCCGCGCGACTACGCCTATATCATCGACGAGTTGTTGCACACGCACCCGGACGAGAACAACTATCGCGTGCGCTATCACGAGCGCATCGTGGAGTCCATCCTGGAGACCGCCAGCGCCGACGACTTTATCGAGTCGCTCGCCTCGCTCATCAAGCGCCTGGCCGTCGACCACCTGCACCTGGTGGGCGACATCTTCGACCGCGGCGGCGGCGCGGCCAAGATTATGGACCGTCTGCTCACCTACCATTCACTCGACATCCAGTGGGGCAACCACGACCTACTGTGGATGGGCGCTGCGGCCGGTGAGCCCGCCTGCATCGCCACGGTGTTGCGCAACAACCTACGCTACGACAACTACGAGATCCTGGAGAACAACTACGGCATCTCGCTGCGTGAGCTTGTCGCCTTTGCCGATGCCACCTACACCGCCGGTGAGTCCATCACCCCGCTGATCAAGGCCATCAACGTGCTGCTCTTTAAGCTCGAGGGCCAGATTATCCAGCGCCACCCCGAGTTCGATATGACCGACCGCCTGTTACTCGACAAGATCGACCACGACACCGGCACGGTCACGCTCGCCGACGGCAGCGTGTGGCCGCTCACGACCAACGACTTCCCCACCGTCGACCCGGCGGACCCCTACACGCTCACGTCTCAGGAGCAGCACATCATCGACAAGCTCGTGTCCGAGTTTGTCACCGCCGATCACCTGCATCGCCATATCGATTTCCTCTACACCCACGGCTCGATGTACAAGGTCGCCAACGGCAACCTGCTCTTCCACGGCTGCGTTCCACTCAACGAAGACGGCACCTTCAGCAGCATGAACTGCCTGGGCACCTGGCACGCTGGCCGCGATTATCTCGATTTTTGCGACCACATCGCCCGCCGCGCGTGGCGCGTGGGCGACCGCGATGCCCTCGACTGGATGTGGTACCTGTGGATTGGCTTCAATTCACCCGCCAGCGGACGCCTGGTGCGTACCTTTGAGCGCGCCTATATCGCCGATAAGAGCACCTGGGTCGAGCCGATGGACCCGTACTTTACGCTTACCAAGTCGCCCTCGGTCTGCGATGATATCATGCGCGAGTTTGGCGTCGCGGCCATGGCATGCTCGCCGACCGGCCACATCATCAACGGCCACACGCCCGTTAAAACCACCAAGGGTGAGCAGCCCATCCGCGCCGAGGGCAAGCTACTGGTCATCGATGGCGGCTTCTGCCGCGCTTACCATCCCAAGACGGGCATCGCCGGCTATACGCTCATCTCGAGCTCGCGCGGCTGCCGCCTCAAGTCGCACCGGGCCTTTACGACGGTTGCCGAGGCACTCACGCGCAACGTGGACATCGAGAGCGAGACCAACCGTTTTGACCAAGCAGACCGTCGCCGCATGGTGAGCGACACCGATACTGGCGCCAAGATTCGCAGCCAGATCCAGGACCTGCGCCAGCTGCTCGATGCATATAGAAACGGTGCTATCGAGGAGCGCGCCTAGCACCACCCGCGGGGATTGGCTAAACTTGCTAAGTTTGTCATCCCCGCGGCGCTTCGGCGCCAGCTTAAGGCAGGTACCATGCAAAAGCTCCTTGCGCAGATTATGAAATTTGGCGTCGTCGGTGTCATTGCCACGGTTATCGACTTTGGCATTATGAATCTGCTCCACTACGGTCTGGGCCTCAACATCCTAATCGCCAACACCAGCGGCTTTATCATCTCACTCATCTTTAACTACCTCGCAAGCATGAAATACGTGTTTGCGCACAAGGAAGGCATGAGCCGCCGCCGCGAGTTCATCATCTTTGTCGTGCTGTCCGTGATCGGTTTGGTGCTCAACGATGGCATCGTGCTGGCGCTCAACGCCGGCCTGGGACTCGAGGCCAATATCGCCAAGATCTGTGCCACCGCGCTTGTCATGGTCTACAACTTTGTGACCCGAAAAATCTTCCTGGAGGGCGACGAGACAAAATAGCTCGAAACCCCTGTAGCATTACGGCGCCCACGGACGACGCGCACTCAGCGCAGTATCGTCCGTGGGTGTCGCTCGTTTACGGGCAAATTTTCAACGTTTGCGGATTAGCTCTTGAAAATTTGGCGAGTTCATATAGTTCTTGGCAAAGACCTTACGTTTCCCTTGTAAAAGCTCTAAAGTATCCTCTGCTCGATTCATCAACGCATTGGATGTGATTACGTGCGCAAGGCGCTGGCACAACCTCATACCAAGCAGTTCCTCAAGTTTGCCGTCGTGGGTCTTATCTCCTTTGGCATCGACTGGGGCATGCTCATTGCGCTCGTCGAGCTGTTCCACCTCGACTTTTTGATGAGCACCACGGTTTCGTTTATCACGTCCGTCGTGGTCAACTACTGGCTCAGCATGAAGTACGTGTTCGACCACCGCGAAGGCATGAGCCGCAAGCGCGAGTTCACGATCTTCACCATCCTGTCGGTGATCGGCCTGGGCCTCAACGACCTGTACATGTTTGTGGGCGTCACGTTTTTGAGCATCGGCTACCAGGCCATGAAGGCCATCGCCACATTCCTCGTCACCTGGTACAACTACTTCAGCCGCCGCTTCTTCCTCGAGGGCGCACGGTCGTAGTCGATTCACTATTTGCTTGAATGTATAACCGGTTGGAATTCCCGTTCCAACCGGTTTTTTGTTTGCCGAGAGACCCGGCGATCCAGTCCCATTCGCATGAAAAACGGGCGGCTCGGATGTTGGTCCGAACCGCCCGTCTGGCGCGCTATGTCGAGGCCTCTAGTCTGTAACGTAATACCAGACTACGTTGTCGCCGTTTGAGAGAACGTAGTTACTACAGGCCGTCATGGGCGTTGTGCCGTTGACGGAATACATCCAGCCGCTCGTGCCGCCGTACTGTTTCTCGGCCAAACCACCAATCGCAGAAACATACGTGCCGTACGATGAGCCGTGTGCGTTGACAGAAAGGCCCAGCGCGCACAGGGCATCGTAGACGGTAGCACCTTCGTTAAAGGTAAAGGTGCCACCAGAGGACACAGGATTGTCCACAGCGCTCGATGTGACCGAAACCGTCACCGTAACGTAGTTGGACTCCTGTGAGCCGCTCTGGCCGCCCGAGGAGGCGTTTCCACCATTAGAGGATGAGGCTCCATCAGACGACTGGCCACCGCCCGAAGAAGCACCGCCAGACGCATTGGAAGTATCACTGGCTCCCGTATTTTGGGCAGCGGATTTATCGCCAGACTTCTTGCCGCCCCGGTCCTCGGACTTCTTGCTATCCGAGTTTTTGTCCGATTCCTTGTTTGAAGACTCGGAATCGTCCTTGTCGTCGTTCGAACCCTTGGACTCATCTTTTGCGTCATTCGATGACTTGGAATCCTTGGAACTGGCCTCGCCCGAAGTCGTAGTCGAGCCAGACGCCTTGGTGTCCTTGGTGACGACGCTCTCCCCCGTCACGGTCTGAATGATCCAGTCGATGGACCAGGCACCGCTTGTGGAAGGATGGACGAAACCCAGCGAGACGACGATCAGAATGGTGCATGCAGCAGTCAGAACGCCGAGGAGCGCCTTGCGACGAGAGGTGGACGCCGCCGAAGCGGTGCCCTTTTGCTTTGGATCATCGAGCTGGATAAACGAGGAGTCGGGCTGTTGCCCGCTGGTCTCCTTGGGCTTATCGGGCATTACCGTCACCCTTGCCGCGCTTGGTCAGCACGAAGACGGCGATGAGCGCGAGGCCAATCACGCCGGCGGCGATGCCAACGATGGCGAGCGGATTGGTGCCAGTCTCCGGCTCGGAAGCACTAGAGGACTTCTTAGCAGTGGTCGTGGAAACAGCACCCGTATCGGACTTGGAATCGGACTTCTTGTCGGACGTGCCGTCCTTCCTGTCAGACTTCTTGTCAGACTTCTTCTCGTCCTTCTTATCGGACTTATCGGAGTCCTTCTTGTCGGACTTGTTGTCCCTGGTCTCGGTCTTGGTCGACACCGTCGTCTTGGTCACCGGCTTCTGGCCCGGGGCAATAACGCCGCCCTTCGAGCCGGAGCCAGAACCAGCGCCAGCGCCAGTGCCGGAACCAGTACCGGTACTAGAACCGCCGCCGCCATTCGAACCAACGCCACCGTTGCCACCATTAGCGCCAGAACCGCCATTACCGCCAGGGTTAACGGCATTCTTGGTCCACTTGGCATACAACGTCAGGTCGGCCGTCACCGGCGTACTGAAGTCATACGCCTGCGCGCAAGTCTCATCGGTATACCAACCGCCGAAAGTGTAGCCATCGCGCGTCGGATCGGCTGGCTTGACCAGCTTGCCATCGGCCGTAGCAACAAACTTAGTATTGCAAGCAGACCCGCCGTTGGAATTAAAGACAACCGTCCAAGACTCAACGGCCCCAAGCTTGAACAGCGTGCCCGAGTCATTGATGTAGTACAGGTTGCCAGATGCATCGGCAATGACCGGAGAGTCACAGTGCTGGTAATGGCCAGCCGCATCATAAATCTGCGTCGCCTCTGCATCACCGAGCGTATAGCGATACACGCCACCACCAGCAGAGTAGTTGACGTAATCCTTGCTATCCGCGCTGTTAACGGTGAAGTACACATAGGTCTTGCCACCCTGAACACTCACCAGCGGAGTAGCAGCAATACCGTTAAATCCGGCCGGCAGTTCTTTACCGTCAGCAGCGGTGACCATCGTGGTCTTACCGGTCTTCAGATTATAGAGAGCCAGAGCAGAGCCAGTAGCCGTCTGTCCGCCGACAATCAAGTTTTCGCCAGCCACCGCCGGTGCGCTCATGTTATTAGTAAGACCCAGGTCGACCGTCTTCTGCTCGCTCAGTACGCCCTTCGCCGAAAGCGAAATCACATGGAGCTTTCCATCGTGCGTCATCTGATAGAAGGTGGAACCATTGGACGGATCGGCGACACAGTCGGCGTTCGCGAGAGCGCCGAGCTTCATGGTCGAAACGACATCGCCCGTCGTCTTATCAATGCACTTAAGCGTGCCCGCGCTCGTAGGAACGATGGCATACTTATCCGTCAAAGCCGCACCAGTCCAGTAATAACCCTCGGAAGCGTCAATGTTCTGCCAAGAAACTTCGCCCGTGGCAATCTTAATGCGCATAAAGGAGCCGTTGCCGTAGGTCGCGTTGTAATTCTCGTCATACGAAATATCGACCGTACCAACATAGACGTACTCGCCGTCCGAAACGACGGTGCAGGAGCTCTGCGTCAAGTCCGTCAAACCGGGCGTCAGCCACTTGCAGATCAGCTTGTCTGCAGTAATCGCCTGGACCGCACCGCCGTTGAGCGGAACGATGATAAGGCCATTGGTGTAGATCGGACGAGAGGTATAACTCACCTTGGAGGCAAGCGGCGCAGAGGCAACCTTTTTGCCCGTGGACGAATCGATCTTAATGAGCTCGTTCTCGGTCGCGATGTACACAAAGCCGTTAGCGATGACAGGCTCGCTGCAGTTGGCATACTGCTGACCAGACTCGGCCTTCCAATCGAAGGCCCACTTAAGACCGGCGGCCTGCGCAGGCGTCTTGGCATCCGTTACGGTCGAACCGTTGCCACTGTTGCCGTAGCCGGCCCACTCGGCATCCCAATCAGGAGTCGTCGCGCTCGGGTCCACGACAATCTTGTCGGGATCGGGCATGGCCGAATCGTCGGTGGTATAGGCAAGCGTAACCTTATCGCCGCTCTTGAGCGTAATCTGATTGGCGCAGAGTAAGGAGGGCTCTCCGTTGATATACAGGTGCCAATATTTATTGGTCGCAGCATCCCAGGCATACGGCTTGTGATCGAACGGCGAGTTGATGGAATTGAGGAACCAGTACTCACCACTCTGGGAGCCGTTGTACGTAACGCCCTTGGCCTTCAGGACCGTCTCAATAAGGTTCTGAGCCGTAGAGCCCTCGGGCAGGGAAACATTGCTTGCCGAGCCCCAGCGAGTATTGTTGCCGTTGACATCGGGACCGATAACATCGACAGACCCAAGAACCTGGCCAGGAAGGGCATCGGCGTCAGCACCATACATAAAGGTGACGGCATCGCCCTCTTGGAGCTCATAGGCACCGGCGCCAACGTCGGCGAACTTGCCATTTACATAGAAGCGCCAATAGCTATTAGTCGCAGCATCCCAGCCATAGGACTTACTATCGAACGGCGAAGTAATGCCGTTGAGGAACCAGCCCCAAGACGATTCGCCAGCATCGAGAGTAAGGCCGGTCTGCTCAAGGAGATCCTTGGCAGTAGAGCCCGCCTTGAGACTCGTCTGGCCCGTCGAAGCCCAAACCTGCTGCTTGCCGTCCTTGTCCTTACCAAGGACCTGGACGGAAGCATGGACGGAATCGGACGGCAACTTATCGCCCCAGCCACCGTAGAACCACGTAACGGTATCGCCAGCATGAATGGTGACATTGTCTGCCGTGTAGTCGCTCGACTTGCCGTTGATGAACAGCTGCCAATAGGTCGAATAATCTTGGGGCGTACCCAGCTCAACACCGTTGTACTTAAGGCTCAGAATGAAGGAGCCAGCAGCAACGGCGTCGATGTCATTCGCCTCAAGCGCGACCTTCGTAAGGTCAAGTGCGCTCGAACCGGACGTCACCACATACTGCGCGTTATCGACCCAAGTCTGAGTCTTGCCCTGGGCATCGCGACCAATGACGGTCACATTTGCGGCAACCTAGTCCTTAACGACAGGGGACGCGCTACCAGCCGTATAGGCAAACTCAACCTTCTGCCCCTGGGTGAGCTTAACGCTGCTCGCGCCAACCGAGGAAGACGCACCGTCGACGAACAGCTGCCAGAAGGCATAAGTCGTCGGATCGAAGGCAAGCGTACGGCCATCGCTCGGGGATGTGATGCTTTTGAGGTAGAAACCGTATGCCGTGTTCGGATCGTAGTCTGCCTTGAAGCCCGTCTTCTGCTGCAGCTTAACGAAGGCATCCGCAGCCGTCGCGCCCTCGTCGAGCTTGAGCTGCGTGGGTGCCACCCAGGTCTGAGCCTTGCCGTCGGCATCGGTGCCGATAATCGAGAACGAGACCTCGACTTGCTTCTTGGCGACATCGCCGGTTTCTGTCGGGTTCTCTGTCTGAACGGCAGCCGCGGCGGCAGATCCTGCTTGGCCAGCGGATGCCGCTGAAGACTGCTCGCTCGCGGCAGGGCTCTCCCCCGTCGCCGAGCCTTCGTCGCCAGTTGCTGCCTTTGATGCGGCGGCACTAGCTGCAGGCGCGCTCCCAGAATCCGAAACCTCGGCGCCGCTCTGCTCAGCGGCACCGCCCGCAAGCGCTGCGTCCTCGCCCGGCGTCGTAGCCTGAGCCACAGCCTCGGCAATGCCCTCGGCGCCCTCGGCCCACAGCTGAGCCGGCGTGGTGCTGAAGGCCATCGCGAAGGCCAGGAATGCCACCAGGCAGCGCTTTGCCACGCCGCGCGCGATTACGCCACGGCGACGAAGCGAGGCACGCTGGCACTCGTCCTCAAACATATCCATTTGTCTCCTATTGTCTGTACTTGGAGCGTTGCCTTGAAGCTGCCCCACGTCATCGCGCATGTTGCGCCCGAGTTCCCCCATCGGGGTCCCCCTTCCCTCCAGAGCCCTATGCACACCGGCGGCATACGCCGCAGCCGCATGCAAGATGGGAGGCGATCCGACTTAACCTTAACGGCTCAGGCGCGCCGTCCGATCTGCGACGCGAACATCCCGAGCCAAGAGGAATTACGGTTACTGGTACAGCCGGGGACTTGCACCCCGATTCCCCCAAACGCGCAGGAAAACCGCGCATTCGTGCGTCTCCGCACCACCATCTAGGCCATCGATTAAAACCGTCAATATGCTATCACGCAAAAGGGCCTCGCACGCAGGCGAAGCCCAAGGTAAAAGCTATTGTTTGCGAAAGGAAAATGCGGTGACGGTCGCAGCCTCTAGCGCTTGCCGCCGTGGCTGTTGAGCCAGATATTGCGGCCCAGCATAAGCGCCAGCACCAGCGCGCTCACGTAGCCCATAAAGCCAATGACCGGGATACCAAACACAACCGGCTCGATGCGCGCGTAGTACACCACCGACGAACCGATAAACAAGCCGGCGATAACAATAGCCATCGACATGCGGTCGATAATTCCACCCAGCTGTCGCAGCGCCTTATCGCTGCTCATGATCTGCGTGTTCACCTTAAGCTGGCCGCGTGTGAGCATGCGCGAAGCCAAGCCCAGATACTCGGCCGCCTCGAGCGAGCCCTTCGCCGCGCGATAACTGCTCGCTGCAAAGTCGCGGCTCATCTCGCGCATGCGGGCGTAGGTGCTCTTCTCGTTTTTGATGTGCGTCTGGATGATCTGGATCATGTTGACGTTGGGCATGTACTCGGTCAACAGGCCCTCGAGCGTCACCATGCCGCGGGCGAACATCGTCACCACGCTCGGCAGCTCAACGTCATTTTTGCGCGCGAGGTTTAACAGCGAAGTCAAAAACTCGCCGATATCTAGGTCCTTAAGGTCAAGGCCCGCAAAGTCAGCCACGATAAAGTCCAAATCGGACAAAAAGGCCGAATGATCGAGCTCAGCCGAGTCGCCACGCGTCACGGCGAAGCGCATGAGCGAATCCTTGAGCTTGGGCACGTCGCCCTCGGCCACGGCGAAAATCATGTCCTTGACGATACCGCGGTCGTGGCTCGACATGCGTCCGACCATACCCAAGTCGATAAAGTAAACGATACCGTCTTTGAGGATGATGTTTCCCGCATGCGGGTCAGCATGGAAAAAGCCGTCATCAAGCACCTGCGTCGAGTAGTCCTCGACGATTGCGGCACCGATCTTTTCCAAGTCATAGCCCTCGGCCACCAAGCGTTCAGGATCGGCGATCGAAATGCCGTCGACGTAGTCCATAACCACCACGTGTTCGGTGCACAGGTCCAGATAGGATTTAGGGCACGTCACGCCATGAACGCTCTTATGGAACTCGTAGAAGTCGTTGAGGTTTTTGGCCTCGGCCAAAAAGTTGGTCTCCTCGCGAAACGAGGTCCACAGCTCCTCGACCACGCCGTGCAGGTCAACGAATTGATCGGTGTTGACGAACTTGGAAACGATACGCACCACCGAGCGGATGATATCGATGTCCTGCGCCATAACCTGCTGCGCACCGGGGCGCTGCACCTTGACGGCCACGTCCTCGCCCGTCACCAGACGAGCGCGGTGCACCTGCGCGAGCGACGCGCTACCGAGCGGGTTGGGGTCGATTGCATCGAACATCTCCCCCAGGCGCAGGCCGTATTCTTCTTCCAGACAGCTGAGTACGACCTCGTACGGCACCGGCTCCACGTCGGAGCGCAGACGACGCAGCTCGTCGCAAAAGCGCTGCGGCAGAATCTCGGACCGGTTGGCCAAAATCTGCCCCATCTTGACGAACATGGGGCCGAGTTCCTCGAGCAGGCGGCGCAAACGAACCGGCGTGAGGTTATCCCACACGCGGTACTTTTTGACCAGGCGTACAATCTGCCCAATGCGTTCGCGACGACCCGCCGGCGTGAGCTGGTATTCCTCGTCCGGCGCCATCGCGTCGGGCTCCTCGGGCACCATATCGACGGCGCGCGGCTTCTTGCGAGCGCCCGAGACGGCGGCGTCGACCTCATCGACAACCGCCGCCTCGTCACCCAAGGGATCTAGATTGTTGTAATCGGTGGTGGAATCTGCCATCTGCGCTGCTACTCGGCCTCTTCGGTATCCTTCGCATCGTCGGGCTCAACGGACTCGACGGGCACCGAGGTCACGTTGTCCTCGACCGAATCGACGATGTCGCGCACATGGGCCAGGAAGGCAGTGCGCTCGGGAGCGGTCATGACGCGGACGCGGGCAAGGATAAGCTCGTCAAGCACGCGCTGGGCCGCGGTCTCGCCCTGCATGCCCAGACGCTCGGTCAGGTCGGAGATGGTGCCACCGGCCTGCTCGAACATATCGGACACGCTGCGGGCGATATCGGGGGTGGCGGTGTCCTTGCGGACCTGCTCGCCCTTGGTGTTAAGGTCGTCGAGGACCTTCTTGCCGCCTTCGACAGCAACGGCGGCAGCGCCAAAGCCAACGTTGATGGCGCCGTTAACAAGCTGATCGAGTTTCATAACCATGGTTGTCTCCAATCATAAACAACTGCATTGGCGTTCTTGTACCCAAGATCGAGTGAAAGCGACAAAGCGTTTTAGCGCTATTCGATCGACGGGAAATCCCTACCTCACGTTGTCGTTCATCGCGAAAGAGTTCTTCATGGCGCAGCTCGTGGTGTAGAGCACCTTGCCCAGTAGAGCATCGGTCTCCACACGAACACACTCGGCAAAGGCCTCATTGGCGCGTGCAAGCTCGGCAGGCACCTCGGCCTCAGGCAGAGCGGCTACGGTAGCATCGACGTCATGGATCTGCTTGTGGCCCATGCCACCGACCTTCTCCTGGTAGTCCTCCACAGCGCGGCCGCACTCATGGAAACGGACGTCAGCCAGGGCGCCGATCAGGCGGTTGGCCCAGTAGAAGTTTTCGGACGTCACGCGAGCCTGCGTGTCGGCATAGTACTCGGGCATGGTCTCGACGTTGGCGTACAGCGGAACCAGCGCGTTAAACGAGTTGGAACCAAAGGCCATCCACTGCACGGCGCGATACGCCGGCTGCGCATAGGGGCGCAGCTGCAGCACGGCGAGCTGGCTGTTGCGGTTGATGCCGATGGGGCGATAAGCGCCACGCGTGGCGGGCGTGCCCTTGCTGCCGTAGCAGTCGTACTCCGTGCCCTGGTAGTGGCTCGAAAGCACGTACTTAATGTCCTCGATGGTCACCTTGCGCTCGGGCACGCGGCTCCAGGGGATATCGTCGCTCTCGGGCGTGTAGTCGGCGTCGGGGCCATCCCACACGTCACTGGGGTTGAGGCAGCGCTGCATGTACCAGGCGCGCGGCGTGTTGTAGACATGGTCGCTGTCGCTGTGCGAGCCAAAGGCCTCGCGCGGGTTAAAGACCGCAGCCGGACCGTCGCCCTCAACGCCCAGCGTCAGGTCCAAATGCCACTCGGCCATCCAGGAGCGCAGGTCGGCGGAGCACATGTGGTCGGCCTGGGCGCCCTCGGCGTCATCCAGGTCAAAGCTGTCGATACCCAGCTGGTTGGGCATGGTCACATAGGCGTCGTCAGGCACGCGCTTTGCGATCCAATGGTGACCGCCGATGGTCTCGAGCCACCAGATCTCGTCCACATCACTAAAGGCGATGCCGTTGTTCTCGTAGGTGCCGTAGCGCTCGAGCAGGTCGCCCAGGATACGAACGCCGTCGCGGGCGGACTTGGCGTACGGCAGGACCAGGGTCACCATGTCCTCCTCGCCCAGGCCACCGGGCTGTGCCGGAACGTATCCATCCTCGCCTTCGTTGCCCCTAGCGGGCACGTAGTCCACAAGCGGGTCGGCGCCGCGGACGCGCTCGTTGGTGGTGAGCGTCTCGGTTGCGGACATGCCAACATTGAGCTCGTTGAATCCGGCCTCGGCCCAAATACCGTGACCGGGAACGACGTCGGGGACGCTCGTGTAGCGCATGGGATTGTCGGGCAACTCAACGGTCAGGTGGCTCAGGACGCTCGTGTAGACACGCGGCTGCTCGTCGGGATGCACCACGCGCATGCGCTTGGGCTCAAACACCCCGTTGGACGAGTCCTCGTTGCGGGCGACCAGCGTCGACCCGTCGTAGCTCGCGTTCTTACCAACCAAAATCGTTGTGCACGGCATGCGCATCCTCCTTGAGCGAAGAAATCAAACGGCAACAGTGTATCGCTTCGACGCAAAAAGGGCGAAACCACGGCCTCGGCAGCCCCCGTGGTCAAAAAATGCCAAATATGAGTACTGTCACCAATTTAGTGGCAGCAAATTTCCCTGTAACGAGTGCCGAAAATCCCCATTTGCCCAAAAGCAAGACAACGTTATTCCCCATAAGTTCAATAAAATAGGCTTCCTAACGATAATGGATACCGTTAGGAAGCCAAAAAGACGTAAGACATATGTGACTATCGGTGGCGCGCGCAGACGTGGTGTAAGAGTGTCCTGAGGTCCGTCGCTGCAAGCC
>NZ_SPFY01000032.1 GCF_005844325.1 Collinsella aerofaciens
CGGAAAGAAACTGCAACGCGGGGGAGGCGACCCCAATGGCTTTCTCATATCGTCTATCGAGCGAGCTCGCAACGCTTATCTCGGGCCGATATGTCGAGGTCAAGATGCAGCCTCTCACGTTTAGCGAATATCTTGATTTTCGCTCGATTGATGCGGTCGCCGCTGAAGGGCTTGGTGAGAGGGTCGAACTTGTTTCCAAAACGGGCGATCGCCTTAATTCAAATACCGTGCTTGAGCAGTACATAACCTATGGCGGCATGCCGTTTCTGGCCCATGATGAGCCGAGACGTGAGCTGTGCCGCGACTATATCCGTAGCCTCTACCAGACGATCGTCGCGCGCGATATCCTGTCGCGTGCGACGCGTAGGGGTCGCGGAGCTATCACCAAGCGCGATGTTCTCGAGCGGCTCTGTGCGTATCTGGCAGACAACATCTCCAACCAAACCTCGGTCAACAAAATCGTAGGGACGCTCAACGAATCGGCGGGCGGTAAGACCAACGCATCGACGGTGTCGGCATATATTGACGCTCTGGAAGAGACGTACCTGTTTACCAAAGTAAAAAGGTATGACATCAAGGGGCGGGAGCTTCTTAAGACAGGCGGTAAATATTACATAGCTGATACGGGAATTCGCAGCTATCTTGACGGATATAGAGGTAGCGATAGCGGAAGGATGCTCGAGAACGTTATCTACAACCAGCTTGTATTTGAAGGATACGAAGTGTTTTGCGGCCATCTGCGCGCGGGGGAAATCGACTTTGTCGCAATCGGCGAGGGATCGGACCGCAAATATATCCAGGTTACCGAGCGGATCGATGCCGAGGCGACGAGAGAACGCGAGCTGCGACCGCTCAAGCTAAGCACGCTAGGAAAAATTCCTGATTCGTATGAGAAGATCCTGATTGTCAGGGATGGCGACCATCCAACGGACATCGATGGCATCAGAATCGTGGGGGCAGTCGACTTCTTGTTGAGAAATAAGATTACCCGCGGCTAAACGCAAACAGATCCGTTTCGATGCGACAAAGGAGCAGTCCTTTTTCGCATTCCGTGCGAGCCCTCGTGCCGTCTGGGGGTATAAGGCTAACAAGTGTTTATTTGCGAGGCCTAAGGGGCGCCCCGTATGGATATCGATAACTTTGAATGGTGGTATAGCGAGGGTGAGGCTCCGGACGAGGGGTGGGACGAGCCTACGCCGCGTGACGTGTCGAGCGACGAGGACGAGACCGGCAACGACGTCGCCGCCGACTCGGACGCCGCCCTCGATTCCGTCGAGCCCCTGACCTTCGAACAAGCTTGGGCCCAGGCCGAGGCAGACGAGGCCAAGGCCGACGCTACGGCCACGCTCGGCGAGCCAGCCGACATGTCGATCTCGCCGGCAAAGACCCCGCAGCCGCGTCACACCATCGATCCCGACAGCACGGCATCCTTCAGTATTCTCGACGTGCCCTCGCAGGGTGCCCAGGCGCCCGCGCCCACACGTCGCCCCAATCTGTCTCGCGAGGAAGATGCAGGACGTCGCTCTCCGCTCGGCCCCATCCTTATCGCCTTCATGGCCGGCGTTATCGCATGCTCGGTAATTGGAAACGTCTGGAGCCATGTTGAGCAACAGCGAAAAGACGCCGCCAAGGTCGAGATGTCTGTCGAGCAATCGCTCGGCCGCACGCGCTCGGTACATGTGTCGGTCGAGGTCAAGGACGGCGCGACGTGGGACACCGCGCGCGGCGACAGCCAAATGCTCATCCATATCGTGGGGCGCACGCTCAAAGGGCAGACGATCGACGAGTATCAATACGTCAATTCCGCTGGTGACGGCATCGAGCTCAAGCCCGGCGACTACGAGCTCACCGTCGATGAACCGCCCGTCGCCACCGACGGCACGCGCTTCCGCGCCTCAAAGCGCATGGTCCCCGTGAACTTTAACTCACAGGCGCCCGACACGGTCGACACTACACCGCAGGGCGGGTTCGACCTTTACGTGGATACCCAGTAGGCACTCGCCGCTCATTCCGCTATGGCTACTCAATAATCGCCTGCCGTCCCGTCCCGCCGCCAAGAGTGGGACAATAGCCCTCGACACTATTGTTTACTTTTGGAGGAAGTAGCATGTCTACCGTTACTACCATCAAGCGCGGCGGCCTCACCGCGGCCATCGATTCCATGGGCGCCCAGCTCACGAGCCTTGCCCTCAACGGCAACGAGTATCTGTGGCAGGGCGACCCCGCCTTTTGGGGCAAGCACGCGCCCATCCTGTTCCCCATTGTGGGCTCGCTGCGCAACAACACGGCAACGTCTGCGGCCGGTACCTGCGAGATGCCGCGCCACGGACTCGCGCGCATTGTCGAGCACAAGCTGGTCGAGGTTTCGGAGGACGGCTCCTCGGTAACGTACGAGATTACCGATACGCCCGAGTCGCTCAAGGCGTTCCCGTTCCACTTTAAGCTCAACATGACCTATGCCTTGACCGGCGACGCCACCCTCACGCAGACCTTTGCCGTCACCAACACCGGCGACGTGGACCTGCCGTTCTCGGTGGGCGGCCACCCCGCATTTAACGTGCCCGCCCCCGGTGCCGAGGACGAGGCGTTCGAGGATTACGAGTTGGCGTTTACCGAGGCTTGGACCAACGAGGCTCCCATCATCACGCCCGACGGTCTTATGACGTTCGAGGGCAGCTACAAGGCGCCCGATAACTCGGACGTGCTGCCCATCACGCACCGCAGCTTCGATAACGATGCCATCATGTTCACCGATACTCCGGGCTCCACGCTCACACTGCGCGGCCGCAAGTCGGGCCACGGCGTCAAGATCGACTTTGAGGGCTTTAAGTACATCGGCGTGTGGTCTGCCGCCAACGACGCTCCGTTTGTGGCGCTCGAGCCCTGGACCGGTCACACCACCATGGACACCGAGGACGACGTCTTTGAGCACAAGGTCAACACCATCACCTTGGCTCCCGGCGAGACGGATGTTCGCAGCTTTAGCGTTACCTTGCTCTAGAGGTTCCGCCGCTCGGTCGATGCTGCGCGTCGTCCAGAGCGACAAGTTGTCATTCAAAAGGCAAGACATAGACCTTCTGGTCATGCCTTGCCTTTTTCATGCCACTTGTTCGCTCTGGACGTCGCTCGCCGGCATTGCCAAAACATCGGCGTCCCCAATGGCTACCGTGTGTCTATTAATTTTTCGAGCTTGTGCTGCGCTGCTGGTCGCTGGCGTATATCCTGTTAAGTCGTCAGCATACGATTCAACAGGGAAGGCAGATTATGCATTCTCCCCAACAGTGCGATGCGCAGCGCCAGCCGGTATGCAGCCGTCGCATCTTTTTGGGTAGCGCCCTCGCTGCGAGCGCTTCCGTCGTCGCCGGCGCGCTTGCCGGCTGTCAGCGCCCGTCAACGCTCAAGGTGGTTCAGCCCACGACGGGCGGCGGTCGCGACGACCTGTCCGATTCCGTGATCGGCAAGGATAAGATCCGCATTGGCATGGAGGCGGCCTACGCCCCGTACAACTGGCAGGTCTCCGAGGCCAGCGAGTACACCATCCCCATCGACAACGTGCAGGGTGCCTATGCCGATGGCTACGACGTGCAGATCGCCAAGATCGTCTGCAAGGCCCTCGGTGGCGAGCCCGTTGCCGTCAAGCAGAGTTTCTCGGGCCTTATCGATTCGCTCAACAACGGCCAGATCGACCTCATCATTGCCGGCATGAGCGCCACGCCCGAGCGCGAGGAGTCCGTCGGCTTTTCCGACCCGTACTTCATTGGCTACTTTGGCCTGTTCGTAAAAGAGGGCTCGCCCTACCAAAATGCGACCAAGCTCAGCGACTTTAGCGGCGCTACGGTCCTCGGCCAAAAGGACACCATGCTCGATACCGTCATCGACGAAATCCCGGGCGTTGTGCACAAGAACCCGGTCGATTCGGTCCCCACGGTGTTTTCGAACCTGCTGCAGGGCACCTGCGACGCCGTGACCTACAACACCGAGAACGAGAAGGGCTATATGGCCCAAAACCCGGGCATCGTCCCCATTCAATTTGCCGAGGGCGAGGGCTTTAAGCAGGAGGTCACGGCAAACGTCGGCTGCCGCAAGGGCTCGGACAAACTGCTTAAGCTCATCGACAAGACACTCAAGGGCATTAGCCAAGAGGAGCGCGACCAAATGTGGGACGCGTGCCTCGACCGTCAGCCGGCATAGGGAGGCAGCATGAAAACCATCAATCGCCTGGCCTCCTTTATCAAGGCAGACCACCGTTATGTATACCTGGGCACGAGCGTCATCGCGGCGCTCGGCCTGGCGTTTAGCCAGCGCAACCCCACGCCGATGAGTTTCTTGGCGCCTACGGGCGTGTTCCAAGACTGCCTCTGGGCAATCCTTTGGGCCTGGCTCGTCGTGTCGGCGGCGGCGCTGGTCACCAAGCTCATGCACTGGAACGACTATCGCGAAAAGTCGCCGTTCGCATCCGAGCGCTGCCGTCGTGGCGCACGCCTGGGCAGCTACGTCGTGGTCGCCATCGCGGCGATCTTTTTCGTGGACCGCTGCGTCATGTCGTTTATCGACCTGGTGCAGGTGAGCATTGTCTCGGATTCCAACCCCAGCGACTTTTTGTCGAGCCTGGTCTACATGACCTACAAGAGCGGTGACTTCTTCATTCGCGGTATCGAGATCACCATCGCGCTTGCCACCTTCGGCACCGTCATCGCATTCTTCCTGGCGCTGCTCTTTGTGTTCCTGCGTATTCAGACCTTCGACCGCGTGGATAACGACCTGGTGCGCTTCTTTAAGAGTATCGGCCGCGGCTTTGCGACCATCTACTCCACCATCGTGCGCGGCACGCCCATGATGGTCCAGGGCCTGCTCATCTATTACGCGGGCTTCACCGTTTTGCGCGGCATGGGCTTCGAGACCGCCCAGGCCAACCAGATTTGGAGCACCTTCACCGCCGGCCTCGTCACCATCTCGCTCAACTCCACCGCCTACATGATGGAGGTCCTGCGCGGCGGCATCGAGTCCATCGATCCCGGTCAGGCCGAGGCGGCGCGCTCGCTGGGTCTTTCGCAGTGGCAGGCTATGCGCAAGGTCGTGTTCCCCCAGGGCATTAAAAACGCGATTCCGGCGCTCACCAACGAGCTCATCATCAACATCAAGGATTCGTCGGTGCTCTCGGTCATCGGCGTGTTTGACCTCATGTACGCTACCACCACCGTCGCCGGCGTGTACTACCGCCAGATGGAGGTCTACTGCGTGGCACTCGTGGTCTACCTGATCTTGACGCTCGTGGCGAGCCGCCTGCTCGAGGCCTTTGGCAAAAAGCTCGGCGCCGAGGCTCCGGTCACGCTGCCCAGCTCCAACTAGGCTCAAGACGAGGAGAATCATCATGGCAGATACCACTACCACCGGCGCTGTGGCCGCCGCACAAACTAAAGAGTCGCTCATCCGCGTCGAGGGCCTGCGCAAGAGCTTCGGCTCGCTCGAGGTACTCAAGGGTATCGACTTGTCCGTCAATCCTGGCGAGGTCGTCACCATTATCGGCGCTTCGGGTTCGGGTAAATCGACCTTTCTGCGCTGCCTCAATCTGCTCGAGACCCCGGACGCGGGCCATATCTGGTTCCATGGCCAGGACCTCACGGCCGAGCGCTGCAACATTAACAAGCTGCGTGAGGACATCGGCATGGTGTTCCAGGGCTTTAACCTGTTCAACAACATGGACGTGCTCGACAACTGTACGCTCGCGCCCGTCACGCTCAAAAAGATGGGCAAGGTCGAGGCTGAAAAAATTGCGATGGAGCATCTGACGAGCGTGGGACTCGAAAAGTTCGCGCACGCCGCCGTGGGTCGCCTGTCCGGCGGCCAAAAGCAGCGCGTGGCCATCGCCCGCGCCCTGTGCATGAACCCGCAGATTATGCTGTTCGACGAGCCGACCTCCGCACTCGACCCCGAGATCGTGGGAGAGGTGCTCGAGGTCATGCGCAAGCTCGCTGCCGACGGCATGACCATGGTCGTCGTCACGCACGAGATGGCCTTTGCCCGCACGGTGTCCGACCGCGTGGTCTTTATGGACAAGGGCGTGGTGCTCGAGGACGCCGCTCCGGCCGAGCTCTTCGGCAACCCCAAGCACCAGCGCACCCGCGAGTTTCTCTCGCGTTATCTCGAGGACAAATAACCGACCGCAAACGCTTATGTGGCAGGGCCGCTCCGGTGGGGCGGCCCTCGTCATCACGATCGAAAGGACGTTATGGCCGAGGTTTGGCGCTTCTTTGCGCATGAGGATGATTTTGCCGATTTGGACAAGGCCGGCGCATGCGAGCGCCTGAGCCGCGTGCTGTCGTTTCCGACCATTTCGAGCATGGATGCCGAGGCGGTGGACTGGCAGCCGTTCGACGACCTGCGCGCCTATATGCAGCAGGCCTGGCCGCACGTATTTGCGGCGGGCGAGGTCGAACTCATCGACCACTCGCTGCTGGTGACGTTTTCCGGCTCCGACCCCGCACTCAAGCCCGTTATGCTCATGGGTCACATGGACGTGGTCCCCGTGGTGCCGGGCACCGAGGACGATTGGACGCACGCCCCCTTTAGCGGACAGGTGGACGACGCCTACATTTGGGGTCGCGGCGCCGTCGACATGAAAGATCAAGTTGCAGGTATTCTCGAGGCGGTTGAGTATGCGCTGGCCCACGGCTGGGAGCACGAGCGCACCCTGCTGCTGGCTTTTGGCCAAGACGAGGAAACCACGCAGTTCGGTGCGGGTGCCATCGGCCGCGTGCTCGAGGAGCGCGGTGTTGAGCTCGAGTTCCTGATCGACGAGGGCGACTACCGCATCGTTCCGACTGCCGAGTACAGCGCGGGCGAGGGCTGGCTTATGCATGCCGATCTCGCGGAGAAGGGCTACGCCGATATCGTGTTGAGGACGCGTAGCGAGGGCGGGCATTCCTCCAACCCCTACGGTGGCACTTCGCTCGAGGTGCTGAGCCGCGCCATCGCCGCAATCTGCGATATCGAATGGCCGACGCGCGTCACGGACCTGCTTGCCGCACAGCTCGTCGAGCTGGGGCTCTACACGGCCGACGAGATCGCCTCCAACAAGGACGCCATCGTGCGCGAGTGCCTCGCCAGCAAGAAGCTCTATCCGCTCGTGACCTCCACCTGTGCACCGACCCAAATCGAGGGCGGTAGCACCGGTGCTAACGTGATGCCGCAGGATATGTGGGCCAATATCAATTTCCGCATGCTCGAGGGCACGAGTGTGGCCGATGTCGTGGCCCGCTGTTGCGTCGCCGTCGCCGAGGCGGGGCTCGCCGACCGCGTCGAGATCGAGCTCGGCCCTGGCAGCTCCGAACCCTCGCCGTCTCCGCGCATCGGCGGACCGGGACTCGAGGCCGTCCGTGCCATCGCCGCCCGCTATTTCCGCGATCCAAAGGGGACGGAGGAAAACGGATCATCGGCGGCGGGCGGAGCTCCTATCGGCATCGTTCCCTCGACCGTGATTGGCGCGACCGATGCTGCCAACTACCAGCGCATTTGCCCCGAGTGCATTCGCTTCTCGGCCTTTGTGGTAGACGATGACGAGTGCGAGCGCGGTGTCCACGGCACCAACGAGCGCATCACCCGCCGCGCCTACCTCCAGGGCGTACGCTTCCTCATCGCTCTGCTTCAAACGCTCTAGAATGTGACAAAGGGACTGAGCCGATTTCATCGGTAATGAGACAAAAACTGTCATAGAAAAAGACTAAGATATCTTAAGAGACATATGCTGGGGTTGGTATTCCTTGAACGACTGCGGGCATGTGCCAGACTGCCTCGCCCCCCGGGGAGTGCCCGGGCAGGTCGCCGTGTGACTGGGGAGGAAATTATGCAGGAGCTCAGAGAGATGACGTCTCGACTCGTGAATATTGCTACCGGGGGGGGTGTCTAAGCAGGGAACTTCCTGGTGAACATCGGCCGCGCGAGCGGTGGTCCGTCATGTCTTATGGCCGCCGTCGTGGGCTGCGCCCGGTTTCGCCATATGCGATTGTTCTGGCCCTCGCCGTCGCGCTGACGGCGAGTTTCTTCCTGCCGCTTCGTGCCGAGGCGGCGATCTCCGACCACACGGTTCCGACGACCTCGCCCTCGGGGACGACGATCAACCTGTTTGATTACTGGGTGAATCCCGATGACCATCTGTCGGTTTCCGGCAGCGGCGGCGTCAACGCAGGCCACAAGTTCCAGTTTAACGACGGCAAGGGTGATGGGCCGCTCAACCAATGGACGGGCAGCACGAGCCCGCGGCCCGGCATCGTCAACAACACGCTTTCAGACGGCTACCCGAAGCTTTCCGAAGCCTTGGGCGACGAGTCCCTCCGCTACCTGTTCGATTCCTCTGCCCAGACCGGCAAGACGTCCCATTTTGGCGTGACGGGCCTCCTCAAGGTTCAGGGCGGCTACTACGTCTATGACAGCTCCGAAAACTACGCAGCCTACAACGCTGACAAGAATGCCTTCGACATCTATGGCACCTGGGGCATTGACAAAGTGGGCGATTCGTCCCACCAGGGTCAGTTCTTCCCGTTCGACGCGGCAGACAAGGTGTTCAAAGAGGAAAACGGCCAGCTCGTCCAAACCGGCATCAAGGCAGACAACACCGGTGATTCGCACTACAACGGCGGCAAACCCGTCAACCACCACTTCGGTCTCTCAATGTCCACGCGATTCGTGCAGCCCAAGGGCGGCCTGACGAACAATAATAATGACATGACCTTCGAGTTCGCCGGCGATGATGACGTCTGGGTGTTCATCGATGATGTCCTCGTGGGTGATATCGGCGGTATTCACAACCGCGCGAGTCTGAGCATCAACTTTCATACGGGCAACATTAAGGTAAACGACAATTACAACGGCACGCTGAAGAGCAAGTACCAGAAGGCGGGCAAGGCCGGCGACACGAGCTGGGAAGGCAACACCTTCGCCGACGACACCAACCACACCCTCAAGTTCTTCTACCTGGAGCGCGGCGCCACCGACTCCAACATGGAGCTCAAGTTCAACCTCGTGACGGTGCCCGAGTCCGACATCATAAAGTTCGACCAGGACGGCAAGTTCGTACAGAGCGCCGAGTTCGCGCTGTACAAAACAGACGAGAACTTTACAGATACGACCAATGACAAGAACGCGCTCCTCGGCTCCGGCACCACGGACGAGGCCGGCCACCTAACGCTCACGAACGACGATGACAACGGCGTCATCAACTTCGACGATCTCTACAACAAGAATCACGGTAACAAGTACTACCTCCTGAAGGAGACGCGCGTGCCGGAGGGATACCGCTCGAGTCTCACGGCGACAGGTGGCAGCATGCAGCTCGAGTACGTGCCCGCGAGCGCTGAGAACGGCGCGGGCGGCGTCATCATCAACCGCGGCGGTATGGATGCGGACAGCGTCGTGTGGAAGACTGGTGCGTTTGCCGGCGCGAAGGAGACCATCACCGCACCGGTGAACGTGTACAAGGCGAATGATGACCTGACGAAGTCCGACGAGACCGTCAACCTGAAGTCTGGCATACTGTTCGCTGTGGTGCTCAAGCGCGATAAAAGCGCAAACGCAGATATCAAAAATCAGAACAATTGGTACGCCGTGTCGGGCGACCCATCGACGGGAATGGGGTACACCCTCGCCGAGAAGCCGAGCAAGGCCGGCGCTATCGAGGCGGCGAAGAAGGACCTGCACGCCTTCACGCTCAACACGAGCGGCCAGTACCAGGTAGAGATTCAAAATCTGCCCGGTGACATCTCCAAGTACTACTACCTGCTGAGCGGTGATGCCCGCAAGGATGCCGAGTACACGGTGGCCATCTACCACACAACGGCGAGTTCCATCGCCAACGCGAATACGGACAACACGGTCCACGTGTTCAGCGATGACCTCCCCAGCGGCGAGAAGAATTTCCAGCGACAGTTCGCCACGCGCCTGCTCGTCACGAACATCCAGAACCGCCTGTTCGTGCAGAAGACCGATACCGCGGGTAAGCCCGTTGAGGGGGCGAAGTTCGGCCTGTACACGGCCGATCAGGTGACAACAGACGCAAACGGCAAGGTCGTGCTCAAGGGCGAGCAGACCCCCTACGACACCCTGACGACGGGGTCGGTCGGCAACCCGGTCCCGCTCGAAGGTGCGGGCATATTCCCGAATACGAGCAAGGAGCACAAGCCGCTTACGAAACGCACCTACTACCTGAAGGAAATCTCAGCGCCGAGCGGTTTCCTGCTCAACGACACGCTCACCAAAGTGATTGTGGACGATTACGGCGTCCATGCCGATGCCGGTACGCGCGATGACGGCGTTTCGACGTTTGTGGGCCCGGGCGCGCTGATGAAGAGCCTGGGCCAGTTTGGCGCAGAGAGCGACATCGACAACACGCTCACGTGGATCAAGGGTGTGCGGCAGACCTCGAATGGTGTGACCGATACTGACGGTAATCTGTCGTGGAGCAATGTCGATCCCGCCGGTGCCGGCGACACGGTGCACCTCAAGTACGGTGCCAACGGACGTGTCTACCAGTATGGGCCCACCGAGGAGGGCAAACCCTACCGCCTGGAGACCGAGACGGGCTGGATACGTATGGGTATCACCCAGGACGAGCAGCCCAAGGGGACCAAGTCGAAAGGTGCCCGTGCCGATCTGCGCGACATGAACAACCTGAATGCCCTGTTTACGGGCGCCACCTGCGTGCGCGTGGCTAACAAGCGCGAGGCGAGCCTCGAGGTGACGAAGAAGGTTGACGTGCCCGATGGACTGACGGGCAATAAGGATGCGGAGTTCACCTTCAAGTTCACCGTGCCCAAGGGGAAGACGTATAAGGCTGCAGTCTTCGAGAAGGCGGGCGCGGCCGATGAGAAGCAGGTCGGCGATATGTTCGACCTGACGAACGGACGCGAGCAGACCATCACGGCCGGCCAGACGATCCGCGTGTACGGTCTCGCCGAGGGTGACAAGTATACGGTTCAGGAGCTGACCCGCGCGGGCAAGATGCCGGCCGGCTTCACGCTGACCAAGCGCGAGCAGGGCGGCAACGCCCTGGGCGGCGAGGGCGACAGCATCTCCGGCACGATCGCGAAACAGAATGCCGACGGCACGTTGGCCGAAGCCAACAAGCTGGTGTTCACAAACACCTACAGCGTAAAGTCGCCGGTGACGCTCACCAATGCGTTCTGGGCGCAGAAGGTGCTCCAGGGCCGTGACTGGAAAGATGGCGATAGCTTCAAGATTTACCTGCGCGCGGACAAGGGCACGCCGATGCCCGACGGTGCCGAGAATGCACCCGTGAGTGGTATGAAGCAGGTTGTGAAGACTGTTGAGAACGGGGACAAGTTCGACTTCGGCGAGATTGAGTACACCAAGCCCGGCACCTACACCTATCTCATCGCCGAGGCCACGCCGTCTCAAAACGACGCTAGCTGGCTGCCCGGGTTCGGGTATTCAAGCGCTTCCTACCGCGTCACGGTGACGGTGAAGGATAGCGGCGACGGCACGCTGTCGCAGCCGGCAGTCAAGATGGAGCAGACCTACACCGACGACGGCGTGAGCCATGAGGACAGCCCGATCGAGGTTGCTGACAAAATCGCCAAGATAACGAACACCTATAACACCGATGAGAAGACCATCTCCTTCCACGTGCAGAAGACGTATGTCGACCAGTCCGGTGCAAATCCGCTTGTGAAGGATAAGTTCACGTTCCAGCTCGAGGCACTCGGCGGGATGAAGAATGATGCCGTGCCGAGTGGCACCCTTAAGTTCGGCGATCTTGCCTACAGCGTCGATGCCAGCAAGGTCCCCATGCCTATGGGGTGCACGTCCACCACGACCACGGCGAAGAACGATGACGGCGGTATCGCCGCGTTCCCGCAGATCACCTATACGATGGGCAGCGAGAACCTCACTTACGTGTACAGGGTGACCGAGGTCAAGGATTCCGATACATCGACGTCCAGTGGCATGGGCTACGATGACGCGGTGTACTACGTGCTGGTGAAGAACCAGCAGGTTGATAACGAGTCTGGGACGGGTAGGTGCCTGTCCTCCACGGTCACGTATTGGAAGGCCGACGGCACGCAGCTGACGGACGCCAACGGATACATTCCGTTCAAGAACACCTACACGGTGACCCAGGCGACGTCGGCGCCAATCAGGGTGCAGAAGACGTTCACCGGGCGCGCGTGGGAGACGAGCGATACGTTTGATTTCACACTGACGCCGGCGGATGACGCCACGACGAAAGCGGTTAAAAACAAGGTCGTTATCCAAAAGACGGGCACGGGCGAGGACGTTGGGGATATTGCTGCTAAGATTTCGATCTCCGGCGATGGTTCTTCCGTGACCCGTACCGCAGCCTTTGGTGTGGGCGACCTGGTGTTTACCAAGCCTGGCACGTACAAATTCAAGGTGAACGAGAAGGCGTCGGAGAACGTGGACAAGACCGGCATCAGCTATGACGGCCATACGTCCACGGTGACCTACACAGTGACCGATATCGAGAACGGCACGCATACCGGTAAGCTGACCGCGACGGTTGCGTACGACAACAAGCAGGCGATGACGGATGTCGACCGACAGGTGACGGGCGCTGCCGCGTTTACCAACACCTATACGGCCTCCGGTACCTATGCGGGCATCGATGTGACCAAGACTCTGGTTGGTACCCCGCTGAAGAATGGCATGTTCCCGTTCACCATCGAGGCGATGACGTATAACGGTACGACGGCCCCGGAGCCGGCTGATACCGATAAGTCGTTCAAGAACACCGTGGGCAAGGATGACGGTGACGATACGCAGACCGCCACGATGTCCGGCAAGCTGAAGATGAACTTCACGCAGCTGAGCTACAACAAGGTGTATGTGTACAAGGTGTCTGAGGCGCATGGCGCCAACGCTGGTGGATACACGTATGACACCGAGTACCCCGGTGACGCCTACGTGCTCATTGCGGTGACGCCGAATCCGGACAACAAAGGCCAGCTCTACACCGAGACGACCATCGTGAAGGGCCCGGACGTGACGGCGCTCGTTGGCGAGAACGACAACGTTGATGCGCTGACGGCCGAGGCGATTAAGGGCCTCGATACCACGACCAACTACGTGAAGACGGTCTCGAGTCGCAATGCGAAGCCCGCTACGCCTACCGTCCCGTTCAAGAACAGTTACAAGTCAGACGCCAGCGACGAGCTGACCCCGCAGGTGACGAAGAAGATCTCCGGTGTTGAGAGCACGGAGAAGGCGTTCTCGTTCACGCTGACCGCCACGGAAGAGACACAGCAGAAGATCGCCGCCGGCGACTTGGGTGTGTCGGACGACCTGGCGGGCGACGCGCACGCGGAGTCCAAGGTCACGAGTGGCAAGATCATCAAGGACAAGGGCCAGACGGTCGACTTCTCGAATATGGCGTTCAACAAGGCGGGCGAGTACACGTTCACGCTCACCGAGGTGCACAACGCTGATGATGATCCCGCGGCGGACGGCGTGCAGAACGCCGGCTGGACGATGGACGATTCCACCTACACCGTCACGGTGAAGGTTGAGGACAAGAATGCCAAGCTGACTGTCACAGGCGTGACGGTAGAGAAGGGCGGCGATGACAAGAGCGAGACGCTTGAGGTCAAGAACGGCAAGGTGAACCTCGCCACCTTCAACAACACCTACGACGCAAAGGGTTCCGTAACCCTGGCGGCGAAGAAGCACTTTACAGGCGGCACCCTTGAGAACCAGCAGTTCTCATTCCAGGTGAAGGAGGGCAATAAGGTTGTCGCCGAAGAAAAGAACGATGCCAATGGCAACATCACCTTCCCGGCCATTTATTACACCGAGGCCGGTGAGCACGACTACACCATCAAGGAGGTCGAAGGCGCCGACCCGACTATCGTTTACGATGGCAAGACGGTGAAAGTGCACGTTAGCGTCACCGATAACAAGAACGGCACGCTGAGCGCGGCCGCCACCTACGACGGCGAGAAGGCCGTGCCGACCTTCACCAACTCGAAGCCGACGGCCGACGCCACTATCGAGGCGACGAAGATCCTCAAGGGCAAGGACCTGACGGCTGGTGCGTTCACTTTCGGCCTATATCAAGGCGACACGACTACGGTTGATCCCATCCAGACTGTCCAGAACGACAAGGACGGCAAGATTAAGCTCATCCTCACCGGTCTGACCATAGGCGAGTACGACTACACGCTCAAGGAGGTCGCTGACAGCGATTCGACCATCACCTACGATTTCACGGCGGTGAAGGTCCACGTCTCGGTGAAGGCGGACGGTGACAAGGCAAAGGCGACTGTCACCTATGACGACAAGAATGATGCCCCGACCTTCACTAACAAGTATCAGCCTGCCGAGACCTTGGCTACACTCACGGCGAAGAAATCGTACGTGAAGTCCGACAACACGCAGGCCACGCTCAGGGGCGGCGAGTTCACCTTCGACCTGTACGAGGGTGATCTGACGGCTGAGCAGCTGAAGGGCAAGCAGCCCATCCAGACCGCTAAGAACGGCGAGGACGGCACCGTTACCTTCCCGGCCATCAACTACACCAAGGCCGGCGAGTACAAATACACTATCGTGGAGCAGAAGGGCGACCTGTCCCACGTGGTCTACGACGATGCGGTTCACCACGCCGTGGTGAAGGTCGTGGACAACGCCGGCCAGTTGGAGGCGAGCGTCACCTACGATGACGGCAAGACGGTCGCCCCCACCTTCACGAACACCTACACCGCAAAGGGATCCGTGGAGCTGACGGCGACCAAGATCGTTGCGGTCGCGCCGGGCTTCACGCACGACACCAAGCTGAAGGGCGGCGAATACACGTTCGAGCTGAAGGACGCCGACGGCAAGGTGCTCGGCACCACGACGAACAAGGCCGATGGCACGGTGAAGTTCACGCGCAAGTTCACGCTCTCCAACCTGGGCGGCGCTGCGAGCAAGGACTTCACCTACACCATCGCGGAGAAGCCGGGCACGGAGCCGGGCATGGTCTACGACACCCATGCGCTCATCTACAAGGTGACGGTCGCGGACGATGGCACCGGCTCGCTGACGGCCACACCGCAGGTAACGAGTGGAGACAAGACCTTCACGAACACGTACCACCCGAAGGAGACCTCGGTAACGCTCAAGGCGACGAAGCGCTTCACGGGTGGCGAGCTCGCAGGGGGCGACTTCACGTTTCAGCTGCTCGACAAGGATGGCAACGTGATCCAGACCGTCCAGAATGACAAGGACGGCAAGGTCGCCTTCCAGGCAATCAGCTACGACACGCCGGGCGATCACGACTACACCATCAAGGAGGTTGCCGGCAACGACCCGACCGTCGTGTACGACACGAAGGACGTGAAGGTCCACATCAAGGTCTCCGATGAGAAGGGCGAGCTAAAGGCGACCGCCACCTACGACGGCGAGGCCGACGTTCCGACCTTTACCAACTCGAAGCCGACGACGGACGTTACCGTCGAGGCGACGAAGATCCTCACGGGCAAGGACCTGACGGCCGACGCGTTCACCTTCGGCCTGTACGACCAGGCCGGCAACGAGGTCGCCAAGGGCACCAACGACCGGGGCGGCAAGGTCGAGCTGGCCGTCAAGAACCTGAACCTGGGCGAGTACGACTACACGCTCAAGGAGGAGAAAGCCGGCCAGACCGTCGACGGCGTGGCCTACGACGCCAAGGAAGTCAAGGTCCACGTCAAGGTAGAGCAGAACCAGGGCGACAACAACAAGACGAAGGTGACCGTCACCTATGACGGTGCCGCTACGGCTCCCACCTTCAACAACACCTACGACGCAAAGGGTTCCGTAACCCTGACGGCGACCAAGACCATCAAGGTTGCGGACGGCTTCGACCACACGACGAAGCCCGCGGACGGCGAGTTCACCTTCGACCTGAAGGACGCTGCCGGCAACGTGCTCGACACCGCGAAGAACGATGCAAACGGCAAGGTCAGCTTCACGCGCGAGTTCCAGCTCTCCGACTTGGACGGCGCCGCGAGCAAGGACTTCACCTACACCATCGTGGAGCAGCCGGGCGCGGAGCCGGGCATGGTCTATGACAGCCATCCCCTCACCTATACGGTGACGGTCGCGGACGGCGGGAACGGAGCACTGAATGCGAAGGCGATCGTGACGAGCGCATCCGGCTCGGATACCTTCACCAACACCTACCAGCCGGCCGCGACCGGCCTGGCCCTCGGTGCGCAGAAGAGCTATGTGAAGAAGGACGACAACACGCCGATCGTCCCCAAGTGCGGCGAGTTCACCTTCGATGTGTACGAGGGCAACCTGACGGCTGAGCAGCTTGCCGGGGCCAAGCCCGTCCGGACCGCGACCAACGGCGCGGACGGAAGTGTTAACTTCGACGCCTTCTCCTACGCGAAGCCGGGCACGCACGAGTACACCATCGTGGAGCGGAAGGGTGATCTGGCCTACGTGACCTACGACGCCGCGGTGCACCATGCCGTGGTGACGGTTGCGGACAATGCCGGCACGCTGCAGGCGAGCGTCGCCTACGACGGCACGAATGTCACGAAGCCCAGCTTCACCAACACCTATGAGGCACAGGCGACGGACTCCGGCGCGATCGCCCTCACCAAGAGCGTTGACGTGCACGACGGCAGCTATCAGCTAAAGGCGGGAGACTTCGCCTTCGAGCTGGTGGGGTCTGACGGCTCGGTGATCCAGACCCAGAAGAACGATGCGCACGGCAAGGTTGCCTTCGACAAGCTGACCTTCGACCATGCGGGCACCTTTACCTACACGGTCCGCGAGGTGCAGCCGACGGGGGACGCGCCGGGCGTGCCGGGCGTGACCTACACCGGCAAGACGTACACCCTGACCTACGTGGTGAAGGACAACAACGACGGCAAGCTGGTGGTAGAGAACTCCACGGTGAAGCCGAGCGAGGGCACCGAGAACGGCGTCACCCCCAACACCATGACGTTTGCGAACAGCTACCAGCCGGGCGCGACCTCCTACCAGATCTCCGGCACCAAGGTGCTTGAGAATACCGATTCGGCCACCATGCGGACGCCCGCCGATGGCGAGTTCACGTTCGCGCTGATTGACGTGGCCACCGGGCAGGAGATCGACCGGACCACGAACGTGGGTAACGCGTTTACCTTCAAGGCCATCTCGTACACCGCGACTGGTTCGCATGCGTACCAGGTGAAGGAGGTTGCGGGCCAAGATGGCACCATCACTTACAGCGATGCGGTGTTGGATGTGACGGTGAGTGCGACCGACGACGGCAGCGGCCAGCTGACCGCGACGGCGAACAAGACGGCCGCGGATCTGACCTTCACCAACACCTACACGCCGACGGCAACGACGGCGACGATTACCGGAACGAAGGCCCTGACCGGCCGCGACCTGGCCGAGGGTGAGTTCTTCTTCGACCTGAAGGACGCCGACGGTAACGTGGTGCAGACGGTGCAGAACGGCGCCGACGGCACGTTCGGCTTCGCGCCGCTGCAGCTGGACAAGGTGGGGACGTACGTCTACACCGTGTCCGAGCGGGCAGGGGCGACGGCGAACGGCGTCACCTACGACACGACGGTCTTTACCGCGACGGTGACGGTGACGGAGAATGCGGAGACGCACGCGCTGGAGGCGCAGGTTGCCTACAGCAAGGGCGGCAAGGCTGCGGATGCGGTGGCGTTCAGCAACAGTTACGCGCCGGCCGCGACTGAGGTGAAGCTGGGGGCCTCCAAGGTGCTGAGCGGCGAGGACCTGAAGGAAGGGCAGTTCTCCTTCCAGCTGAAGGATGCCGACGGCAAGGTGCTGCAGACCGCAAAGAACGCGGCGGACGGCACGGTGGGCTTCGAGGCGATCTCGTACGACAAGCCCGGAACGTACGCCTACAGCATCTCCGAGGTGGACGACGGTCAGAAGAACGTGACGTACGACGCGGCCGAGCACCGGGTAACGGTGACGGTGACGGACGACGGTGCGGGCCATCTGGTGGCGACGGTAACCTATGACGGCGCCGTGGCGCCGGTGTTCAAGAACACGTACACGCCGCCGACCACCCCGCCGACGGAGCCGCCCACCAATCCGCCGAGCAAGTCACCGGTGCCGAAGGAGGAGAAGCCGGGTCTGCCGTATACGGGCGATACCAGCTTGTCGCCGATGGCCCTGGGTGGCATCGCGGGCGGCGCGGTGGTGCTGATCGCCGCAGGCGTTATCCTGCGGCGCCGGAACCGGTAGCTACGGCGGCCGAGAAGGGCTTTGATTGAGGGCGGGTGGTCGCAGGGCGCGGCCGCTCGCCCTTTTTGGTGAAAGGCTATGTTAACCCGCCGTTTGCACGTCCGGCTCCAGATGGAACTCGTACTCCGGCTCCATCATCTTCTTCCGGATCTTTTCGTAGCGCCCGTCGTCGAGCTGCTCGCGCATGAGCGACGTCCTGTCCCCGACGCGTGCGGCCTCGCGCAGCCATCTGAACCACATCAGGCAGCTGTGGAGCCTGCGGGTCGATACGCCCTTGAACCTCTCGAGGAAGTGGCCGAGCGAACCCTGCGCTTCAGCATCCTCTGGACCGTGTCCCGCTCGTACCCGGTGAGCCTGCCGTGGGTCCTCGGGACCGCCCTCGCGGCGCCCTTCCCGCCCTTTCCGGACATGGCGTCCTCCGATCTCCCGGGGCCGGCCGATCCGGCCCTCAGGGTATCGGATTCCCAAATTTATCCGTATATGTGCGGATGAATGCGGGAGGCGTTCGGATGAAGTTGTATTCAAGGAAAGAGACTGACCCTTTGTCGCATTCCGTGCGGGTTATATGCAGGTATGCCTGCGCACGCTATCATGTATGGGTTAGACCGCAACTATGTACCTCATACGCGAAGGGATGCGCATGTATCTGAAGATCGACATGTTCTAGCTGGGCTTACCCCCGCAGTGGCGCCGCGCGCCCCATCAACTCTGCCGATTTTCGCCTTCACGCACATAAAGGAGTCCCGCCATGCGCGACAAGCTCGAAAAGATCATTAAGGCCTACGAGGAGCTCGAGAAGAAGCTTTCCGACCCGGCCGTCGCCTCCGACATCAAGGAGTTCACGCGTCTCAACAAGGAGTACGCACACCAGTCCGACCTCATCGCTGCCTCGCGCGAGTACATCGGCGCGCTCGATGACATCGAGGCCGCCAAGGAGATGCTCCGCGACACCAGCGATGCGGACGAGAAGGAGATGCTCCAGATGGACATCTCCGAGAACGAGGAAAAGCTTCCCCAGCTCGAGGAAGACATCAAGTACATGCTCATCCCGAGCGACCCCAACGACGACAAGAACACCATCGTCGAGATTCGCTCCGCCGCCGGTGGCGACGAGGCAGCCATCTTCGCCGGCGACTTGTACAAGATGTACCAGCGCTTCTGCGAATCGCGCGGCTGGAAGACCACCGTGCTCGATTCCAGCCCCAGCGAGGCCGGCGGCTTTAAGTCCATCGAGTTCAAGGTCGAGGGCGACCGCGTCTACTCCGTCATGAAGTTCGAGTCCGGCGTGCATCGCGTCCAGCGCGTTCCCAAGACCGAGTCCCAGGGCCGCATTCAGACCTCCACGGCTACCGTCGCCGTACTTCCCGAGGCCGAGGAAATTGACGTCCAGATCAACCAGTCCGACCTGCGCATCGACACCTACTGCGCCTCCGGCCCTGGCGGTCAGTGCGTTAACACTACCTACTCCGCCGTGCGCATCACCCACTTGCCCACCAACACCGTGGTGCAGTCGCAGGAGCAGCGCTCCCAGATTCAGAACCGCGAGGTCTGCATGCAGATGCTGCGTGCTCGTCTGTACGAGATGGAGCTCGAGAAGCAGCAGGCAGAGCTTGGTGCTGAGCGCCAGAGCCAGATCGGCCACGGCAACCGTTCCGAGAAGATCCGTACCTACAACCAGCCCCAGGACCGCGTGACCGATCACCGCATCGGTTTCAACTCCACCTACAACGGCGTCCTTCTGGGCGATCAGCTCGGCACCGTCATCGAGGCGCTCGCCGCCGCCGAGCGAGCCGAGAAGCTGGCGCAGGCCGTGTAGTAGGTTCCGCCGTTCTACCGAACGGCGGACCGGCCGACGCTGCGCGCCGCCCAGAGCGACAATTTGTCATTCAAAAGGCAAGGCATGACCAGAAGGTCTATGCCTTGCCTTTTTCATTCAAGACTTTAGTCCGCTGGCCGCGCAGCGGCCAGCTTTAAACCACCCGCTACG
>NZ_SPFY01000033.1 GCF_005844325.1 Collinsella aerofaciens
CGCGATTGGCGAAAATGCGTTGGTGGAAATGGTGAAAATTATATTGACGCTAACAGATGCGTCTACGACAGGCCGTGCACCGACCTGTTCTTCGATGTCGTCGACAGGCGCTACGAGAAGGAGGGGCCGAACGCGATGGTCCTCACGAGCAACATCGCCCCGAGCGGGTGGGATGAGTTCTTCACGGGCGACGACACGCTCCTCTGCGCCCTCGACAGGCTGTTCGACAAGGCGTCGGTGTTCGTGATGCGGGGCCCGAGCTACCGCGGCAGGGAGCTTGACACCTACTCGGTGGAGGCCGTCCCCCAGGCGGTGAAGGTGAGGGGGATCCAGCCCGAGGGGATGTAGGAATGCGATAGGAAAGTCATAGATGCGGGCGTGTTGGCTAAAATGGGTCGGCCGGGATTGGTCAATCTCGGCCGACTATATTTGGCTAAATTATTCCGGCGCTAACAATTCTTAATGCTGATCGGGTGCTGCCGTTGATTGGCCCGGGTATTCTCGTAGCTGACGCCGGGAATCTGGCGTGTTTCGTCAAGAGGATTTGAGTAAAAAGAGCATCGGGATTTGAGCTGGGCGCGCTCCGGTCGTGCGCGCCCTTTTTGAGGCATTTACCCCTCCTGCATGAGGGCGTGACGCACGTTGCAGGACTCCCTGCGGAACTGGACGAGCCTTCCGTGGTGGACGATGTAGTCTATGACGGCGGACATCTGGTCGTCGCCGAATGCCGATCCCCACCTGCTGAACTCCAGGTTCGTGGTGATCACCGCCGACTGCCTCTCGTGGGCGTCGGCGAAGACCTGGAAGAGGGGCCTCGCGCCGTCCCGCGTCGAGCGGCGGGACACGACGTGGGCCCATTCGAGGTCGTGAATCAGTAGCGATCCCGGCGCTATCCTGCCGCCCATGGCATCCCTCACGCGCGCCGAACTGGGCTTCCCGTGGCCGCAGACGACCGCGACGGGGTTCTTGTGGATATCGATGGTGACGCAGGTGCAGAGCTCCTGGCGGGAGAGGCCGCGCTTGAGGGCTTGCCCGTAGCCCTTGGAGAGGTCGGTGTCGCTGATGCAGATCTCGTCAACCCAGACGGTGTCGCGCATCATGATTCGGTCCCGGCAGCCGGACGCCGTGGTGAGCGCACGGTGCCGCCACTCGAAGGCGGTCTTGTGGTTGACGCCGCACAGATCGGCCGCGCACTCGACGGGGACGTTGTGGCGCATGAGCCTGATGAAGGAGACTCAGGCGAGGAGCGGCTTTCTGCAGTGCTCGAGGACGGTCCCGGTGAGGGAGTTGAATCTCCTGCCGCAGCAGCGGCAGCGCCACCTCGGTACTCCTGCTGCGGTGGACCTGTCCCTTCAGGCGCCCTCGGCGCCGCACTCCGGGCACCCCGGGTCCGGCCAGTATGCCGCGGCGGCCACGGCGAGCGTGCCGACCCCGACCTCGTTGCGGCAGTGCCTCTCGCCGACGGCTTCTCTGAGCAGCAGGAACTCGTCGGCGGTGAGGCCCGCCACGAGCGCCCTGAAGGGGTTCGCTCTTTCCATATGGATCTTTCCCATCCGCCCGAGCGCCCACCCGGAGGGATTGTCGCCAAACAAAGATCCGGGTGGGCGCTCGGGCGGATTCTTTGTTTGGCTGGGAAGAGCATAACATTCGGGAACCTTCCGGTCCCCGAATCATCACCTGTTATCTAAACTGTTAGAGACGAAAAAAAGCTTGCTGAGTACGCCTGCTACTTTTTATAAGGGCAGGTGTCCATCTGCTTTTAGAACAATTCCCATGCTTTGAATAACTGGACTTCCGATGCGGGGGAGATTGTAAGATAATCTACCCTTAGTATCATTATTTGTGATGGGGGATACGATATGAAAAAGGCATTGCGTGCCTCAACAGCGTTTTCTTTAGCTGCTCTTTTAACGATTTCACCCTTGATGAGTCCTGTAGCCGCTGCTTATGCTGCGAATAGCGTGCAAGCTGAGGATATTTCATCAGATGCTGTGTCCGCAGACGATGGTGTAGCTTCACGCGACGAGGGCGTTGCCGACGGAGACATGGATGTCGAGCAGTCGTTGCCGACGGACGTTGACGAGCCAGCTGATGAGGATTTCGGTGTAGATGCTTCTTCGACTGAGCCGCAAACCGAATCGGCTGATTCTCCTTTTCAATATATATATCTTGCCTACCCGAACCTTATCAGTGGGACTGACCAAGTCGTCGCGTTTGCGACTCCTAATGACAGCGATACTATCGCTTCCGCGACACTTAACTATGTGAGCGCCAATGGAGTTCAGGGGGCTGTTGACGCTTCCGCACAGGATGCTAATTCTGCTGCATTTACATTTGGCTCGGAGCTAGAACTCAATACATACTTTCTTACTTCAATAACCTATGTTCTGCAGGGCGATGGTACTGAACATGAGATTAATCTCTCTGACAGAGATTATTCTTTTACGGTTGTTGACGGCACTGCTAATTGCGAAGGCACTTCCGTTTACTATGCAGACGGCGATGGCAATGCCGTTGAGGCCCAATCGATCAAGCAGGCGTTGGAGTGTGCCGATTCACCGGACGGCATTTCTACCTATGCTGCGCGCTCGGCGCGAAAAAACGTTCGGATAATTGCCCTCGATGCTGGCCATGGCGGCACCGACCCTGGTGCGCAGGGAAATGGAAAGAGTGAGGCGGATCTAACTTGGAAGATCGTTGCTGCTTGTAAGAATAAGCTTGAGGCGTATGGCTTTAAAGTCGTTCTTGCTCGCGAGCAAAGCGGTGGCTACTCAGGAAATGATTACCTTTATCGTGTCCAACGATGCGTGAGTCAAGGCGCGCAGGCCTTTGTTAGCTTCCATATCAATTCCGGTTCGCCTGTTGCTCACGGCGCCGAGGTATATGCGCCCACTGCCAATGAATATGATTACACGCAAGTTTCTGTGGAGCTTGCGAATAAAGTGATGAACAACCTCGCTTCTATGGGACTCAGCTATCGCGGTGTATTCCAAATGGAAGTTGGAGATGAGTTTGCGGTCATCCGTTGCGCCCGCGAACAAGGTATTCCCGGCATTCTAATTGAGCATGGCTTTATTTCTGATGCGGGGGACGTATTGAATTATTTTAGCGATGAGGGTTGCAGGCGTCTTGGCGAGGCCGATGCCGATGCGATCATTGCGCAATTTCCTAAGTCAACTTGGCTCGATTACTCTTCCGTATTCGATGCTAATTACTATTTGTCGAATAATCCCGATGTTGCCAAAGCTACGGCTGGAAATAGTGAATTAGCTCTAGACCATTTTATTAACTATGGTATGAGTGAAGGTAGGCGCGGCTCTGCTTCTTTTGACGTACAGAGCTACTTTAATGAGTATCCAGATTTAAGGGCTGCCTTTGGCTTTGATTTAGTGAAGTACTACGAGCATTACGTCACAGCTGGAAAAGCAGAAGGAAGGCATGGGACCGGATGCTCAAAGATTGAGGGATACGCTACGACTATCAATGGCGTTGACTATTCTTCCGTCTACGACCCCTCGTTTTATCTATCGAATAACGAAGACATTCGCAACGCTTTTTCTAAACGAAGCCCCGCTGGCGTTGTAATGATTGACGATGCTGCCGTGCTGCGCCATTTCGTCAGCTGCGGCATGGCGGAGGGCCGTCGCGGGAGCGAGTCCTTCGACGTGCTGAGCTATTACAACAGATACCCCGACCTTCGTCGCGCATTCGGTGCCAACCTCACCGCTCTATATAGTCATTACCTCAGCAGCGGTCGCGCTGAGGGCAGGATCGCGACCGGTTGCGCTTCCCTCGCGGGCGCCGTCGCTTCGCAGGGCGGTACGGATTATTCCCCCGTTTACGATTTCGACTTCTATACCTCCAACAACGGAGACGTCCTGAGCGCCTTTACAACCGTCAAGGGTGGTCTGAGGTTCGTTGACGATGCTGCCGTGCTGCGCCATTTCGTCAGCTGCGGCATGGCGGAGGGCCGTCGCGGGAGCGAGTCCTTCGACGTGCTGAGCTATTACAACAGATACCCCGACCTTCGTCGCGCATTCGGTGCCAACCTCACCGCTCTATATGGTCATTACCTCAGCAGCGGTCGCGCTGAGGGCAGGATCGCGACCGGTTGCGCTTCCCTCGCGGGCGCCGTCGCTTCGCAGGGCGGTACGGATTATTCCCCCGTTTACGATTTCGACTTCTATACCTCCAACAACGGAGACGTCCTGAGCGCCTTTACAACCGTCAAGGGTGGTCTGAGGTTCGTTGACGATGCTGCCGTGCTGCGCCATTTCGTCAGCTGCGGCATGGCGGAGGGCCGTCGCGGGAGCGATTCCTTCGACGTTTATGGCTATCGAAATCGTTATGCGGACCTGAGGAAGGCTTTCGGGCAGAACCTGAAGAGCTATTACATCCACTATTTAAATTGTGGCATTAAGGAGGGGCGTAATGGTGCAAGTGCGACTGGATACGAAGGTTTTATTATGTCGTCCGCCTATTCAACCTATCTAGATGCCGCTGATCATTTCACAAAGACCGTGGGCCCAAAAGGATTCCCTTCAGCCGTTTACACGGATAGGGGAGCGTCGAACATCATAGATTTCTGCAAAATTCTATATGAAGAGGCTCAGTCGGAGGGTGTTTCACCTGAAGTTTTATATGGGCAGGTGATGAAAGAAACGGGATATTTGAAGTTTGGAAATTTGGTTCAGCCTAATCAGTGCAATTTTGGAGGCCTTGGCGCCACTGGACCTGGTAACCCAGGCTACACCTTCGGATCTGTCCGTGAGGGACTGCGGGCGCAGGTTCAGCATCTAAAGGCGTATGGTTCAACGGAGCCATTGATTAATCCGTGTATTGATGCTCGCTTTAAATATGTCAGTCGTGGCTGTGCTCCGAGAACCGTTGATTTAAATGGCAAATGGGCCGTTCCGGGTGTTGGATACGGCGAAAGCATTGATGCAATCGCCAAAGAGGTTATTGGTTAGGCTTTAAAAAGTAGATTGAAAGTTTTAAATCGATTGGGTTAATTTGACTGACAATTTAAAGAAAAACATCACATGGAATACCGTTGGCTCGATTGCATACCTTGCTTGTCAGTGGTTAACGACAGTTGCCGTAGTTCGTCTTTCATCGGATTTTAACTATGCAGGTGATTTGTCTTTGGCAATGACAATCAGCAATCTATTTGTTCCAATCGGTTTATATAAGATTCGATCCTTTCAGGTATCCGATCTTTCATGTGAGTATTCTTCGGGGGAATACATTGGTTTTCGTCTAATCACAATAGTGTTGGGGTTTGTTTTCGTATTACCTTATGCATTCTTTACCTGTCAGCAGTCTTCCCTTCTCCCCGTGTACTTCTATTGCATATATAAGTCAATAGAAGTGATGGTCGATGTGTTCCACGGCATTGATCAAAAAGCAGGAAATATGATTTATTGTGGCATTTCGATGCTGCTGAGAGGCATTTTGTCACTTCTCGCGTTTTGTGCCGGAATGCATGTCTCACATTCTCTTGTATTGAGCATCGTTCTAATGATTGCGGTGTCTCTCCCTGTAATGGTTGTTGATGTACGTTGGGCTTCGAATTTCGATGCGATTGTTCCTTCTTTTAGGTTCAAGGCGATGTCTGAACTGTTTTATAAGTGTCTTCCCGCTACGGTTGGGGTTTTTTGTTGCGCTGCAGTTACATCTGTTTCGCGTCAAGAACTTGCTGCTGCATTGGGGGCATCAATGTTGGGTGTTTATTCCTCGGTGTGTTCTCCCGCGGCAATAGTTCAGGCGGGTGCTGCTAATGCCTATGCCCCTTTGCTCGGCGCTTTTGCGAGCGCTAGTGAGTCGGAGGATAAAAAAGCATTTAATACCATGTTGGTGAAGGTCATTCTTGGCGCCCTTGTCTTGTGTATTCTTATTTTGTTCGCTTGTTTCATCTGCGGCGACTACTTGTTGGGACTACTTTTCGGTGACCAAATTCATCAGTATTCTTTTTTGCTGTACGGTGCGGTAATTAGCTCTCTGATTACGGCGTTTATCGGTTTCTTTTCCGACCTGACAATTGTTAAAAGAAAGATGGTTGGTAATCTTGTTGGTAATTTAGTTGCTTTAATCGTTGTTGTCCCTCTTTCCAGCTTAATGATTCACTTGTTTGGACCTAACGGAACGAGTATTGCAATTTCGCTTGCTTATTTTGTCGGGTGTGTCGCGATGCTTCCCTGCATTATTCGGAATAATGCAGTAGAGATTCGCTAAATACTTAGATATAAAAGTGTGCGGCCGGTGCTTAATATCTACCTGAATTGACTTCTTTAACGCCAATGGAGGGGTTATCAGTTCTGGCGCAGGTATTAACGCTTTTTAATTCTAATTTATGCCCAGCAGGCGTCTTTTCGTTTAGCATAAGACACGTATTAGTAGGTTAAGCAACAACTTCAAATTTGTTTAAGTTTCATTCACCTTAATTTTGTTTATTGGAGCTTGAAATGTGCGATAGCGTATTCAAAGACAAGACCCTCATGATCACGGGCGGCACCGGCTCGTTCGGCAACACCGTGCTCAAACACTTCATGGACACCGACCTAGCCGAGATCCGCATCTTCTCCCGCGACGAGAAGAAGCAGGACGACATGCGCCACCGCCTGCAGGAGAGGTCCCCCGAGCTCGCGTCCAAGGTGCGCTTCTTCATCGGCGACGTCCGCGACGCCCAGAGCGTCCGCGACGCCATGCACGGCGTGGACTACATCTTCCACGCCGCCGCCCTCAAGCAGGTTCCCTCCTGCGAGTTCTTCCCCATGGAGGCCGTGCGCACCAACGTAATCGGCACGGACAACGTCCTGCATGCCGCCATCGACGAGGGCGTGGACCGCGTCGTGTGCCTGTCCACCGACAAGGCCGCCTACCCCATCAACGCCATGGGCAAGTCCAAGGCCATGATGGAGTCGATCATCTACGCCAACGCCCGCAACGGCGCCGGCCGCACCACCATCTGCTGCACCCGCTACGGCAACGTCATGTGCTCGCGCGGCAGCGTCATCCCGCTGTTCATCGACCGCATCCGCAAGGGCGAGCCGCTCACCGTCACCGACCCCAACATGACCCGCTTCCTCATGAACCTGGACGAGGCCGTGGACCTGGTGCAGTTCGCCTTCGAGCACGCCAACCCCGGCGACCTGTTCATCCAGAAGGCGCCGGCCTCCACGATCGGCGACCTCGCCGAGGCCGTGCAGGAGGTCTTCGGCCGCGTGGGCACCCAGGTCATCGGCACCCGCCACGGCGAGAAGCTCTTCGAGACCCTCATGACCCGCGAGGAGCGCCTGCGCGCCGAGGACATGGGCGGCTACTACCGCGTCGCCTGCGACTCGCGCGACCTGAACTACGACAAGTTCGTCGTGGACGGCGAGGTGGAGACCCAGGCCGACGAGTCCTATACCTCCCACAACACCGAGAGGCTCGACGTGGCGGGCACCATCGCCAAGATCAAGACCGCCGAGTACGTGCAGCTGGCGCTCGAGGGCCGCGAGCACGAGGCGGTGCAGTAGGGTGCGCATACTCGTCACCGGCGCCAGGGGCTTCGTCGGCAGGAACCTCTGCTGCGCCCTCAAGAACATAAGGGACGGCAAGGACCGCCGCGAGAAATACTCGGGCCTGCTCCCGCTCGAGATTATGGAGTACGACATCGACTCGACGCCCGGGGAGCTCGATGACTGCTGCTCCCGCGCCGACTTCGTGTTCAACCTGGCCGGCGTCAACCGCCCCAAGGAGCAGTCCGAGTTCATGGAGGGCAACTTCGGGTTCGCCTCCACGCTGCTCGACGCCCTCGAGCGCCACGGCAACACGTGCCCCGTCATGCTGTCCAGCTCCGCGCAGGCGAGCCTGTCGGGCCGCTTCGAGGGCTCGGTCTACGGCGAGTCCAAGCTCGCGGGGGAGGGCCTGTTCCGCGAGTACTCGGAGCGCACGGGCGCTCCTGTCCTCATCTACCGCTTCCCGAACCTCTACGGCAAGTGGTGCCGACCTCGCTACAACTCCGCCGTGGCGACCTTCTGCGACGCCATCGCCAACGGCCGCCCCTACACCGTGAACGACCCCTCGGTCGAGCTGGAGCTCCTCTACATCGACGACCTGGTCGACGAGATGCTGGGCGCCCTGCTGGGGGAGGAACACCGCTGCGGCTACGAGGGCCTCGAGCGCGTCGAGGGGGAGGACTTCTGCTACGTCCCCCAGACCGACGTGAAGTCCCTGGGCGAGATCGTCTACCTGCTCGGGTGCTTCCGCGACAGCCGCGAGACGCTTTCCGTGCCCGACCTGGCGGAGGGCTCCTTCTCCAAGAAGCTCTGGAGCACGTTCCTGTCCTACTACGAGCCGGGGCACTTCGCCTACGGCCTCAAGCCGAACGTGGATGACCGCGGCTCGTTCACCGAGTTCCTGCGCACGCCGGAGCGCGGCCAGGTCTCCATCAACGTCTCGAAGCCCGGCATCACCAAGGGCAACCACTGGCACATGAGCAAGTGGGAGAGGTTCCTGGTGGTCTCCGGCACCGCGAGCATCAAGCTGAGGAAGGTGGGGGAGGACGCCGAGGGCAACCAGTTCCCCGTCGACGAGTACGTCGTCTCTGGCTCGGACATGCGCGCCGTGGAGATGATTCCCGGCTACACGCACTCCATCACCAACCTGTCCGACACCGAGGACCTCGTGACGGTCATGTGGGCCAACGAGCCTTTTGACCCCGAGAACCCCGACACCTACTACGAGGAAGTCTAGAGGTTTTGACCAGATACGCTCACATTAATAGCGTTCCAAATGGATCCACTGGGCGCATTATGATGAAGGAGCATTTTGCTCTTATAGATCAGGGATGCGAATCGCTTGCTTGCTGGGGTAGAAGAAGGCCAGCAAGTAGTGCCAGTGAGTACTGCTTTGGGTCATCGGCTAATTTTATACTCGACGTTGGACTTACTTTCCTTGACGGGAAGATTGGTTTTCATTCAGTGAGGCAAACCGAGGCGTTGATTCATCGCCTTGATGAGTTTGGTCCTGATGTGGTTCACTTGCACAACATTCATGGTTACTATTTGAATATTGATAGGCTATTTAAATGGTTGTCGATATCTGATTGTCGTGTTGTATGGACTTTGCATGACTGTTGGGCTTTTACCGGCCATTGTCCGTATTTCACATATGCTGACTGCAATCAATGGAAAAGCGGCTGCGGTACCACGAAATGTCCACAGCTTATGGGATATCCTCCAACTATCAATTCTGGTTCATGCAAATGGAATTATGAGGCTAAACGTTCGTTATTCACTTCGTTGCCTTCCGACCGATTGACAATTGTCACTCCTTCTAAATGGTTGGCCGAACTGGTTGCTTCAAGCTTTTTGTCAAAGTATCCGATAGAAGTTGCACATAATACGATTGACCTCGATATATTCAGGCCGCGATCCAATGGCGAAGTATCTAGTGTTAAAGAGAAATACGGTCTCGATTCTAGAAATATTATTTTAGGTGTTGCGTCTCCATGGTCAAAACGCAAGGGGTTATCAGACTTTTATACTCTCGCTGACAGGCTTGATCGCTCCAAGTATTCCATCGTACTCGTTGGTTTAAGTGCCAAACAGATGCGGGCGCTGCCGCCAGAGATCGTCGGTATTCCACGAACCGACTCTCAGATAGAGTTGGCCTCACTTTATAGTTCTGCCTCTGTTCTATTCAATCCAACATACGAGGATAACTACCCTACGGTCAATCTTGAGGCTGAGGCTTGTGGGCTGCCAGTCGTTTGTTACGATGTCGGCGGATGCTCTGAGACTTTGCACAGGGACGATTCGAAACTTGTTGAATGTGGTGACGTGCAGGCCGCCTCATTACTGTTGGCAAAATACTAGACTCTGTTTTAAGGAAACCTATGAATTCCAATATTTGTTTTAAAGACGACGGCCGCCTGAAGCTCCTGATCATCGTGGGCACGCGCCCCGAGGTCATTCGCCTTTCCGAGGTCATCAAGAAGTGCCGCCGCCACTTCGACTGCCTGCTGGCGCACACCGGCCAGAACTACGACTACACGCTCAACGGCATCTTCTTCCGCGACCTGTCGCTGGACGATCCGGACGTCTACCTGGACGCCGTTGGCGCGGACCTGGGCGAGACCGTCGGCAACATCATCGCGGCCTCCTACAAGCTGATGGTCCAGGTGCGGCCCGACGCGCTCCTGATCCTTGGCGACACCAACAGCTGCCTGTCCGCCATCGCGGCCAAGCGCCTGCACATCCCCATCTTCCACATGGAGGCGGGCAACCGCTGCAAGGACGAGTGCCTGCCCGAGGAGACCAACCGACGCATCGTCGACGTGATCTCCGACGTCAACCTGGCCTACTCCGAGCACGCACGCCGCTACCTCAAGGACACCGGCTGCGCACCCGAGCGCACCTACGTCACGGGCTCGCCCATGGCCGAGGTGCTGCGCGCCAACCTTGACAAGATCGAGGGGTCCCATATCCTCTCCGAGCTCGGACTGGAGCCCAGGCGCTACATGCTGCTGTCGGCACACCGCGAGGAGAACATCGACACCGAGGCGAACTTCACGAGCCTGTTCACCGCGGTCAACGCGCTGGCCGAGAAATACGACATGCCGATCCTGTACTCCTGCCACCCGCGCTCCCGCAAGCGCCTGGAGGCCACCGGCTTCCAGCTGGACCCGCGCGTGCGCATGCACGAGCCTATGGGGTTCCACGACTACAACTGCCTGCAGATGAACGCCTTCGCCGTGGTCTCCGACTCCGGCACCCTGCCCGAGGAGTCCAGCTTCTTCGCGAGCGTCGGCCGCCCGTTCCCAGCGGTGTGTATCCGCACCTCCACCGAGCGCCCCGAGGCGCTGGACAAGGCCTGCTTCACGCTCGCCGGCATCTCCGAGAGGGGCCTGCTCCAGGCCGTCCACACCGCCGTCGAGCTCGATGCGGAGGGGTCGCTGCCCGAGGCGCCCGTGCCCGATTACGCCGACGAGACCGTGTCCACCAAGGTGGTCAAGATCATCCAGAGCTACACCGGCGTCGTGGACAAGATGGTGTGGAGGAAGAGCGTTTAATGACTAGCTCATGTGCTGGTAAGAAAATGCTTGTTGTTACGCAGCATTTCTATCCGGAATCTTTTCGAATTAATGACTTGGTGAGGGGATTTGTTGAAGACGGAATAAGCGTAGATGTTCTCTGCGGCATCCCTAATTATCCTTCAGGCGAATGGTCTGATGGATATGGTTATTTCGGTCACCGCCGAGACGATTATTTCGGTGCGTCCGTTTTTCGATCTGGTGAAATCCGTCGTAAGGGTAATACTTCGATACGCATTTTTCTGAACTATATTAGCTGGCCAATTACTGCTTCTTTTAGAGCTATGAGGCTCAAAAAGAAGTATGACGTTGTATTTTGCTATAACACAAGTCCTATTTTGATGGTAATTCCTGCAAGGGTTGCTGCATGGCGAAATAAATGTCCTCTAGTAACTTATGTCTTGGATATTTGGCCCGAGAACCTTTACACAGTCTTGAATGTCCAAAGCAGTTTTCTGAGGTCTTTTGCCAAATCTTTTTGCGACAAGCAGTATGCGGCCTGCAATAAGCTGATTGCTTTGAGCGACTCTTTGGCTGATAACCTGTTTCATAGAGTCAAGCCTTTGAATTCGGATGTTTCGATAGGCGTAATACCTCAACATTGCGAGGAAAGTTACGAGCAAAAGCTAGTCTCATCGGAACTAAGATCTCAGTTCAAAAATCAATGCGTCTTCCTATTTGCTGGTTCTATAACCCCCGCCCAAGGGCTTGATACGGTTATTGAAGCATTCTCGCGTGCAGTTTCAGAGAACTCTATCGAGATGAAGCTGTTAATTCTTGGCGATGGCATGTCTAGGGCAGAACTGCAGAAGCTCGTTTCAAGCAAGGGGCTTGATAAGTCTGTTTTGTTTTTGGGGCGCGTGGATCCCGAGGTCGTGCCCATGTACTCCGATATTGCAACGGCAATGATTGCTCCATTTGCCGATAATCCTGAGTTAGAGCTTACTATTCCAGCCAAGATATCAAGCTGTATGGCTTCTTCAAAGGCAATACTTGCCGTAATGCGCGGAGAAGGGGCCAATGCGGTTCGTTCTGCTAGATGCGGGTTTGTCTCCGATCCTTCAGATGTAAATGCGCTTGCTAACAACATGGTAAAAATTGGTTCAATGAAAAAAGGCGCTATTGATGCTTTGGGATCTAATGGCTTCAATTATTATCGTGAGCATTTTTCGAGACAGGTTTGTTTGGATAAAATTAAGCAGGTTTTATTTTCAATTTAGGTCCAATCTGGATCGTTGGGGTTTTAATGGATGACATGTTGCGAGTGTTGGTAATCATTCCTGCTTATAATGAGCAAGCCAATATTGTTCAGACTGTTTCATCGGTTGTTGAGGCTGGCTATGATTATGTTGTTGTGAATGACGGCTCAACCGATAATACGCTATCTATCTGTCGTCAGTACGACTTTAATGTCCTTGATCTTCCGCAAAATTTAGGCATTGGTGGTGCCGTTCAAGCCGGTCATAAATATGCGCTCAGGCAAGGCTATGACGTTGATGTTCAGGTTGACGGTGATGGTCAGCATGATCCTTCTTATATTGGGAGCTTAATCGAGCCAATTATTGATGGTGCCGATTTAGCCATTGGTTCCAGATTTGCCGTGCCCACAGAAGGCTTTCAATCAACATTTTTAAGGAGAGTAGGTATCCGATGGCTTTCTGGTTGGTTGAGATTATTTACCGGAAAAACGATTAAAGATCCAACTTCTGGATTTCGCGCGTGCGGTAAAAAGGCTATAGACCTGTTCTGTAGGGACTATCCAGACGATTACCCTGAGCCTGAATCTATTGCAGCAGCATTAAAAACCGGTCTTTCAGTGGTTGAGGTTCCCGTGCTTATGCGTGAGAGACAGGGTGGAGTGTCATCTATTTCTGGCTTTTCATCAATTTATTACATGATTAAAGTTTCGCTCGCAATTTCCATGGCCTGTTTTGTTTATAGAAAGGCGGCTCACCAATGAGTATGATAATTCGCGTGGGCGCTGGCGTAATTTTTAGTGGTCTATTCTTTTATGTCGTTTCTTTAGTCGGCAAAGGAAAGCTTCTTTTAAAGTACTCGTTACTATGGCTCTGCCTGTGCGTGGTGGCATTATTTAGCGTTTGCTTTCCGGAGTTGATTTATCGAATTTCAGATTGTATTGGGTTTATCAGTCCTTCGAATTTCGCCTTTCTCGTCGCAGTAGTACTTTTATTGATGATTTCTCTATCTCTCAGTATTGCGATCAGCAGACTCGTTACGGCTTGTAAAAACTTAACTCAACGCATTGCGATTCTTGAAAATGAGAACGATACTTTGCGCAACCAGCAGGGTTAGATAAAGATGGAGTTTAATAACTCGTATGAATAAGTACCTTACCTCAGAAGACCGAAGCAATAATTTGCATAACGATAATTTTCATCTTTATCGGGCTGCTTGTTTTGCGCTATCTTTTTTGTTTGCGCTTATTTACTTATCTTTATTTGTTAACTATGTTTGTAGCTTCTACGGAAAGATCGGTGTTACAACTGCTAGCTCGCTGCTCAATAACGGTATGTCTGTTCTCATCATCGGTGGATTGACCGTTGCGTTTTTATTCTCAGCAATCAAGCTGATCGAGTATAAAAGCGATTTTATATATAAATATCGATGGATAATCGGTATTTCTGTCGCAATGCTTGCGGTGGTGTTTAAAGTCAGCGGCTCATCGCTTGGCATGTGGAGCATTATGCTTCCTGAGAACGCCGGGACTCCCATCTGGGGTATACCTAGGTCTCTTCGAAGCGATGAGTTTTCAGTCGGTACTTTATTTCAATTGTCTCAGTCTCATAATGATTATGCGCCAATTTCGGAAATCTTAAGAGGAGATATAACAGATGTCCGGATGGTTTATGGTGCTGCCTGCTGGAGTGTAATTTCGTTATTTCGTCCAGTGCTTTGGGGCTATTTGGTATTTGGTTTTGAATCGGGTTTAGCGTTTGCTTGGTCCATGAAGCTATGCATTATGGTCCTGGTTTCCTTTGACTGCGCTTTCCTCATGATTAAATCAAAGCCACTCAGTTTGCTCTTTTCAATATTGCTTTGTTTTTCGCCGCTGATTCAGTGGTGGGGTACAGGCGAGGTGGTTCTTTACGGTCAAGCCCTTGTTTTGTTATTAGATAAGACGCTCTTTACTCGTAAAAGGAGCACTAGAGTCATTGCGATTGTTGCTATTGCATGGTTATGCGGTTGTTACATAATGCTCATGTATCCCGCTTGGATGGTTCCTTTTTTCTACATTTTTGCCCTCATGGGAGTTTTCAGGGCAATTGATTATTGTCGAATCCTTAAGTCTGGCGAGTACCGTTCGGTGCTTGCGTGGTCAATTAGTGACACTTTAACTTCGATCTTCTGTTTGCTGGTTTCGGCAGGACTTGTATTTTTAGCTTTTTTCCAGTCCTCTGAAGCAATGGCATCTGTTGTTAATACGGTTTATCCGGGCGCGCGCTTTGAAACCGGAGGAAGCGGGCTTCCCGAACTTTTTTCGAATGCGCTTTCTCTTTTTTATGCTTTTGATACGCCTTTGGTTTCAAATGAATGTGAAATTGCCACCATTCTCTGCTTTTTCCCTCTTGGGACTCTTGCGTCTCTGTCCTGTATCATCAAAAAGCGAGATTGGCATTTAATTGCACTACTAGTCCTTCAGTTATTTTTCCTTCTTTTTGCCTTCGTTGGCTTCCCGTCATTTTTATCCCGAATTACCTTGATGTATAACGTACCTGTTCTGCGGCTTTTATTTCCTATTGGGTACTTAGAGCTTCTTCTTTTCTTGATATCTGTTAAAAAAGCCAAAGAATTCCAAGAGGCTAATAGCCAAATTAGTTCTTTGTTGGTTTTGCTAGTGATTGGAATCTGTTTAAGTTCAGTATTCCAGATTTATATTCTTCTTTCCGCCAAGTATCTTGTCGCAAGGAAATTGTATCTTTTGATGCTGATATTGCTTTGTGCAGTTTCCTGCCTTTTGTTCAGCGCATTTATCCTTGGTAAAAACTGCATTGGTTTATTTGTCGCATTTGCTATTTGCTTCGGTGTAATTCCTGGTTGCTGTATCAATCCAATACAAATTGGTGCAGCTCCGCTTACCGAAACGGAGTTGGCGTCTCTTGTTGATCAGTTCGCTGACAAGGATGATTATTCAGTTAAATGGGTTGTCGATGGTTCTTGGACAGTTGCCAATCTTTGCGCTGCGTATGGAGCGCCTGTAATTAACTCGACCAATGCTTATCCTGATCTGGCGCGTTGGAATTCTATCGATGATAATAACGAGAATGAGTACGCATACAATAGGTATGCTCATATCATTGCAAATGTATTCACTCCGTCTACGTCTTTTAATTCCACTCAGGATGATCTCTTCACAGTTAATTTGACTGAAGATAATCTAAGACAGCTTAATGTGAAGTACGTTTTGTCTAGTAGGGATTTGACGGAGTTTTCATCTGATCAACTGCGGATTACGCAATTAGGTTCAGCAAACGGATTCGTTCTATATGAAATAACCTATTAGGAAGAATGGGGCTGTCGGTTAACCGGCAGCCCCATTCTCCATTCTTTACGTGCTCATGAGTTAAGCGTCATGACACTTTTATATTTGATAATACAGATTTCCACTGACGATATTTATGTTTATATACGGATCGCCTTTCACGTAGTACTCTGGCCATAGGTAGTTGAGCAATGAGTATTCCCGATGGAACCTCATTTTCTTTTCATCGCTGATCTCATAGCCTCGTGATAACGACTCGTAATGATACAGCTCAGTATCGGGTGTATATACAACCAAATAATTGTGACTCCTCACTTTGAGGCAATAGTCAACATCATTAAAGGCGACAGCCAATTCTTCTCTAAAGCCGCCGACTTCGTCGAAAACAGCTCTCTTTGTCATGAGGCATGCTGCGGTCACGGCACTTAAATCTTGTGTACGATCGCATAGATTGAAGTAGCCCCATTTACCTCTGGGGTAGTCTTTTCCGAGGTGGCCGGCTCCAATCCCTCCGATGCCGACGCCTGCATGTTGCAGAGTATTATCGCTGTAGAAAAGTCTTGCACCAACAATGCCAACTTCTTTTCGCGAACAAATGCCCAGCATGTTTTCGATCCAGTTTGGGGTTATAACTTCTGTATCGTTGTTTAACAAGAGAAGATAATCGCCCTTTGCTTTGCTAGCGCCAAAGTTCATCAGTTTTGAGAAATTAAATTCCGCATCCCAATATTCGATGCGAATCGTATCGGGATAGCTTTTCTCCAATTCTGAGTAGTACTCGAATGTTTCTTGGTTCTCGCTGTTGTTTTCGATAATGATGATTTCGTAGTTATCGTACGTTGAGCGTTCTATGATCGACTTAATGCACGTATCGAGAACTGTGGGATGGTCCTTTGTTGGAATAACAATTGAAACAAGTGGATGACTTTCCGGAACTGCATAGGCAACTTTATAAGTGAAGGGGTCGTTTCCGCGGTAAACTTTCGCTGCAATTCCAAGCCTGTCCAAATGGGCCTGTACAGCTTTGACGCCAGCATCCCATGCATATAGCTTTGAGTTCGGGTCACCTGCAGTTGAGTTCTCGCTAATTCTCCAGTGATACAGGATTTTAGCCACGTGCACCACATGCCGTGCTTTTTCGATTGCCTTAAGCGTTAAGTCGTGGTCTTGGGCTCCATCGTACTGTTCGTCGCCGTACCCGAGAGAATCGAATAGCGTTTTTCTGATTGCAAGGAAATGGCAAATATAATTAACGCTTCGCAGCAAATCGATGCTTAAATCTGGCTTAAAGAACGGATCGCCATAGCTGCCATTGACAAACAGTTTGTCTTCGTCGCAGTAAATTAGATCAGTATTGTTTTCAGCATTAATTGCATGCGCATATTCATAAAGCGCCGAGGGCTCGAGAGTATCGTCGTGGTCTAAGAAGCAAATGAAATCTCCATTTGCTTCTTTTGTCCCAGCAAGAGTGTTTTTGGAAATGCCGGCATTGTTTGCTAGCTCTATCACCTTAATGCGAGCGTCTTTAATCTTAGCGGCTTCGATTATATCTGCAAGCGCACTGTTATCTGGGCTTGCATTGACTAGCACAAGCTCCCAGTTTGCATAGCTCTGTATAAGAACCGATTCCACCATTTCCCTGAACAGATTTTCGGGTGTGTTGAATAGGGGAACGACGATGCTAAACAAAGGCATTTCCTTGAAGGTAACCATCGATTGTTTTTCGAGTATCGCCGAGCTTGCCTTGTGTTGCTCGAGCCAATTTGGATATGCAGATGGATCAATCGAAATAGGTTTCATTTTCGATGTGGTTAAAATGCGTAGCTTATCGAGCTCTTCGTTGTCCACAACAGCGAAGCTGTTAAAGCTTGGGTGGTTGTCGTCTTCGATTGTGAAGATAAGCCTATTTGTGCTATTTGGGATTCGGACCGAGTATTGAATTTCGCGACGTTTTTTATTGGGAGCAAACCACAAGGGGATCGTAATGTCATCGGTTGTGATCGGCTCGATCTCAATACGATTCATCGAGGTATCGAAGCAGCTGATGGCTATTTTGTTGTCTTCGCGCTGAGGAAGTTTTACTGAGCAGCGAAGAATGGCCTCATCTCCATCTTCGATAAACTCGTGAAAACGCATGCTTGCTACATCCAAGTCGTGCTTATCGTCATAGTTCCTAATGGAATGGGACAAATCATTCTTTAATTTATAGTTTAATCTTGACGCCCATTTTGCCGTGCTAAAGCTGATTTTAATGACATCGTAGACGCATCGCGCACTCAAATCATTAATCTGAATATCGCAATCACCAGTTCCAAGGTCGGGAAGAACTACGACGTATTGATTTTTATTTGACTCGTATGGATAGATAGAGCTTGGTATTGTCGTTCCCTCGCTCTTCGCTGCTGTCACCTGAATATTTGATGCGTCTATCTCAACATTCTTTAGGAGAACGTACACCTTTCCGCTTCCACGGCAAATACAATCCATGCTAATTTTCATTTCAATTTACCTTTCCGTTGCACTGAGGATGCCTGCACTATTTCACTTTGATCTCAGGTTTATTCTTGCATTGAATTAATCCAGTACAGGTAGTCTCTCGATTCTTTCTTGGTACCGAATACGCGCCGCTGTTATTCGACGTTCATGCCATGTGGCCATAGTTGAATTGCTTTGCTCGTCTTGCGGATGAATGTTTTCATATCCAATTGGATGCATATATTCTTTAGGATTTGCTATATACATTTGCGCTGCCTCGAGATTTGCGCTGCACCTACTTCTTAAATCTGGATTTCCATTCAGAAGAGAGCCGATAGAAAAATGTGGATGTGCAACTCGATTTTCATTAATGCCGATTGCGATGAAATGTTCCAGCGCTCCAAGGGGGTCGTCTTTATATCTATCGAATAGATCCTCGTAATGATTTACATAAAAGGAACAATCAAATACCGATGAATAGTCTACTCCGTTAAATATGGCATTCGTAGAGCACGAGCATGTAAGTTGCGGTCTCCTTCGAGGCCACGTGCTTTGATCGATCGTGAGGGCCTCTTTATTAATTGGGTTAAAGATGTGGCATTCATAGCATTTAATGCCTTCCTTTTTAAGGAAGGCATTAAACAGTCGTTCTGAGATAAAGCCAGGCATCCTTTGTTGATAGCTATCGCGACCACTTATATAGTCAATACGCTTCTCAAGTTGTTTTTCGATTTTGAAAAGCCATTTACAATATCGGTCCATCAGCTCCTTTTTGCAAATAAACATATTGCATGGCGAAAAAGAACACTCCTCGCAAATTGCTTTATCAAAAGCATCCAAGTAGCCAGGGCATTTCGTCCTGATGATTTCCCTTGCCTGTAGCAGATCTGTCGAAGAATGGATCATTCTATACTGCTCAGCAACAGTGATTAAGTTGCACCCGATTGAGCTTGTGCAGGGTTCTTTGGCTGCAACAGTACAGTCATAATGAGTAAGAATGTTCTCAATTTCATAGTCTTTGAGCATCTGCTTTGAGTCATTGGGGGACTCAAACGCCCTTCGATAATGCGTGAGCCCAACTATCGACTCAGGAGAATTCTTCCATATCCAATAGAGGCCGGTAAGCTCGCAGTAGTGTTTGTTTTTCTGGGAAATATTATCGCCTTGATCGTCGTACAGCCATCCAGCCTGACGATTGTCTGGTGGAATGGAGCTTGACCCAACGTAGAGCGGCTGATACGGCGCTTGCGCATCAATGTCAAAGTGCTTATGCGCTGCGATGTAAATCTTCACTGTTCCTGACGCTCTTTCCGTGCCGAGGCAATTAGATGGCCTGTTCAATGGGTATCGCTCATATATTTTTAATTGATATGACCGATAGAGATTATTATATAAGTCGTAACTAAATCAGTTAAATGACACGGAGGACTACATGAAAGGCATTATCCTCGCCGGCGGGTCCGGCACACGCCTGTACCCGCTCACGCTCGTGACCTCCAAGCAGCTGCTGCCGGTCTACGACAAGCCCATGATCTACTACCCGCTGTCCACCCTCATGCTGGCGGGCATCCGGGACATCCTGGTCATCTCCACCCCGACGGACCTCCCCAACTTCGAGCGCCTGCTCGGGGACGGCTCGCGCTACGGCGTGAACCTGTCCTACGCCGAGCAGCCGAGCCCGGACGGCCTGGCCCAGGCCTTCACCATCGGCGAGGAGTTCATCGACGGCGAGCCGTGCGCCCTGGTGCTCGGCGACAACATCTTCTACGGCAACGGACTTTCGCGCCACCTGACGCGCGCCGTCCAGAACGCCGAGTCGGGGAGGGCCACGGTCTTCGGCTACCACGTGGACGACCCCGAGCGCTTCGGCGTCGTGGAGT
>NZ_SPFY01000034.1 GCF_005844325.1 Collinsella aerofaciens
CGACACGCATAAAAAGCCTCCCATTTCTCGTGTCCAAGAAATGGGAGGCAGTTCACTCTTTGCGGAGCGCTTTTTTATACCGAGTGCTCAAAACAGAATGAGATTGTTCTAGAATGTTCATACTGTCACACAAACGAACAGGAGCGAACATGCATATCTACTCTGTCTCTGATCCCGAGTTCAAGTCCTATGGCAACGTTTGGGATAACGTTCCGTCCGAGCTTACGTCGCCCGTGCTCGAGGCGCTCTCTGCCACGCCCATTCCCGAGGGCAGCAAGTACGTTGCAAGTGCGCCGGAGCTCGAGGACGTCAAGGATGCCGACAAGCTTGGCTTTCTCATGTTTGGTGGCCGTCCCTTCCAGCTCGGCTGGTGCAACGGCCACAATACACGACTCAACTGCCTGGAGTATCACCGCGCGAGCGAATTCAACTTGGGCGCTCGCGACTTTATCCTGCTCGTGGCGCATCGCTGGGAGATCGAGGACGGCAAGCTCGACACCGCGTGCGTCAAGGCGTTTCGCGTGCCGGCGGGTACGGTCGTCGAAGTCTTCAACACCACGCTCCACTACACGCCGTGCATGGTCGACGACGGTGGCTTCCAGGTGATGGTGGCGCTGCCCGCCGGCACCAACGGCCCGCGCCCCGAGGCCGCGGCCGACATGCCTGCGGCCGGCGACAGCTACTGCTACTGGAAGGCCGACAAGTGGGTCCTCTGCCATGCTGACAGCCCCAAGGCAGCCGAAGGCGGCTACGTTGGCCTCATCGGCAAAAATCTCGACATCACCGTGGACTAGCGCATCGCCCCAAACCACCACAAAGGTGCCTGTCTCCTTTGCGGTGGTTTGGGGCGGGCGGATATCGGGAAGTGCCAGACGGGGGAGGCTGCCGGGCGCCTTGCCGTCTGCGGATTTTGGGACATGCGGCCCGCTTTTTCGACCCATCTGTCGGTACACTAAAAGCACTATGGGTACCCGCGAGCGACATATCGGCAACGCGGCCGCCCGATCCGCACCCGTGGCGGATCCCAGGGGCGGCAGGCTCTTCGCCATGCCGCGATTCCTTGTTGGCATAACACATCAGGTGTACCGCCACCGCGTCTTTGCTATCGCCGGTGTCATCACCGCGATGTTCCTCATGCTTTTGGCAGTCTTGCCGGCGCTGTTCGCCTTCGACCCCAAACTTTCTAACGCCGTGCCCGCCTATAGCGAGGTGTCAGAAGAGGTCGTGGATGCGCTCGTCCATTCGAGCTCTCTGCCGTTGCTTGTTGCCGCAATTGCATTTTCGATCTGGGGCGTATCGGTCTATCTGCGCTGTTTGGACTATGTGCTGCGCCGCCGCCTTGTTGCCGTCGCCACCATCTGCGCCCTGTGGATGATCGAAGTCATTCTCAAGTACAAGTCGTTCACGCCGTTCTATGCCACCGTGCTGTGGTACCTGTACTACGTGCCCATGACGCTCATTCCACTGCTCTACCAGTTGTGTGGTCTGCGCCTTGCGGGCCTGGAGCAACACCGCCTGGGTCGCCGCTACTGCGCTGCGCTGTGGATTGTGGCCATCCTGCTTATCGGATTTGTGCTCACCAACGATTTTCACCAGCAGGTCTTCCGCTTTGACCGTACAAGCGACACCTGGAGCAACGATTACACGTACGGCTGGGGTTATTTCGCCGTCCTCGTGTGGACGGCCTTTGACTTCGTGGCCTTTTTTATCCTGGTTGGTCGGTCCTCGTCCTTTCGCATCCAACGTTTCTCGGGCACGGCGGCGCTCGTGCTGCTGGGCGGCGCTTTCTTTGCCATCTCATATGCTCTGCGCGTGCCCTGGGCATGGAGGCTCAACTTTTCGCTCGTCTATTGCGTCCTGTGCGTGGTGGCGATGGAAATCTGTCTCGATTGCGGTGTCGTTCCGTCGTATCACGACATCGCCGGCATCTTCGACACCTTGCCGCTTGACCTCAAAGTTCTAACGCGCGACCTGCAGGAGGTCTATGCCACGCCGGTGTCAAAGCCAACGCCGGTAGGCGTGCGCGAGGAGTTGCGGACCCAGGAGCACGGCCGCGCCCATGCCTTTGCCGTGGCGTCCGATCCCGATGTGATGTACCGTGCCTTCCCACTGCTGGGCGGATCGGCCCTGCTTGCCCAAGACGTGTCGGAGCTCAACGAGCTTAACCGTGAGCTGGCACATCGTCGCATGGAGTTGCAGCGTCAAAACGAGCTGCTCGCCGCCGACTACGACCTTAAGACGCATTTGGCAGATCAAGAGGCCGAGACCTTGCTGGTCCAAGACGTGGACCAGGCGCTTGCCCGCGCGCTCGAAGGGATGTACGACCTGCTGAGTTCGCTGCCGCCGTTGACCGACGAAGCGTCTTCACACGAGCGTTACCGCATGCTGCAGCGCGCCAAGATGCTCGTCGCCTATTGCAAGCGCAAGGGATCGCTCACGTTGGCACAACACGGGGAGAGCGGTTTTGATCGCGACCGCATTCAGCTCATCGCCAACGAGCTCGCAAGCGACCTGCGCACCATCGATATCGATTGCGCCTCGATTATCGCCATACGGCGCCCGATGCACGCCAGTACGGTAAGCGCCCTGTACGACTGCGTGTATGACTTTGCGTTTTTTGCCTACACCACCGACCATCCGGCGCTTATGTATCACTTGGGCGACCATGACCGATGCAGTGTCGAGCTGCGCGCCACGCTTTTTTCCAACGATGATGAAGATCTTTCGCAGACGCCCGCTGCGCAAGAGCTCGAAAGCGCTCTGCAAGGGCGCAACGTGGCATACCGCCTTGAGGGCGAGCCCGGCCAGCTGCGCATGATCGTCTTGATGCCGAGGGCGGGTGAGTGACGATGCAGATTTCGCTCATTCTTCCCCAAATCGTTGCGCTCGATGTTGTCTTTGCCCTGGCTGCGTCTCTGCAGACGATCCACGTCCCGCTCATCGCATCGCGCCGCTCGTCCTATAACCGTAAGGTGATTTGTGCCTACGAGGCGAGCCTTGTGCTTCACCTAGTTATTTCGGCGCTCATCTTGTTCGCGTCGTCTGGCTCATATCTGGTGGCGCCGCTTGACGTTTGCGCCAGGGCAATGGGCGGAGCGTTGTGGCTCAATGCCGTGATCTTTGCCTACGGCGTGGTGCTTATGGTGCGCTATCGTCGCCCCGTCATGCTGGTCGAGCTGCTGCTTGTTGTCACCGTTACACCGCCGGTGGTTTTTGCCATGGGCTCGGCGTGGACCGTTGTCCTTATCACAGAGGGAGCGTTCTTCCTGTTCCGTTCCATCGCGGCGCTCTTGATGGACGTCCGTAACCGCCAGGAGGATATCACCATGTTCTCGACGATCGAGACCATCAACGTGATTCCCGTGGGCATCCTGTATCTGGACCCGAGGGGCCGTCCGCTGCTCATGAACCGCTGCATGCGCAAAAACCTGGTGGAGCTTCATATGCCCACCGACCTAGGCGATATGAGCGGTACATGGAACGACCTGCGCAAACTCAGCATGCAAATGCCCGAAAGCAGCAGGAACCGTGTGCGGATTAATCTGGACCGCTTTGGTGAGGCGCGCGTTGTGGTCGAGGTTTCTCCCGCCGAGATTCGCTTGTTCGTGCACGATGACGTTATGGTTTCGGGCCGCCTCTTCGAGCGCATTATCGGTCTGGATGTAACAGAGTATGCGCATGCCCATGATCGCCTAGCGCAAGCCAACCACCTGCTTGAGCTTGCGGGCCAAGAGCTCCAAGCCCAGATCGAAGAAGTCAAAAAAGTTGCTGACAATGCGGCCTATCTGCGTATGCGCGCTCGCGTGCACGACGTGATCGGGCAGCGCCTGTCCATCCTCCATCGTTATCTGGAGGAGGGGCGCCTGGACGACGAGTCACTCGAGCAGATTGATCCGTTGCTGCGCTCAATCGCTGCCGATCTGCGCAGCGGGGGCGACACCGAACCGGCAGAGCAATTGGGCGATATCGTCCATGCCTTTGGCCTGGTGAGCGTGCAGATCGATGTGGAGGGCGAGCTGCCAAACGACGCGCGTGTCGCCGCAGCATTTTTGCAGATTATCCGCGAAGCCTCGACCAATGCCACCAAGCATGCACAGGCCCATCAGGTCCATGTGCGCCTGTGGCAGGAGGGGACGGAAGACGGCGCTGTTGCGCGAATGGCCGTTTCTAACGACGGCGCGCCTGCACCCGTATCGTATCGCGAGGGAACGGGTATCCCAGGTATGAGGCATGTCGCACAGAATCTGGGCGGCAGCCTGGAAGTCCACACCGCCCCGCCCTTTACGCTTACGGTGTCCATCCCGCTCGCCTCCAGCGCCACGGTCCAAAGGAGAAGCTCATGATTCGCGTCCTTATAGTCGAAGACCAGGCCATTCTGCGCGAGAGCCTCGCGCGCTCCGTCGGTGACCAGCCCGACATGACGGTTGTTGCCGCGATCGCCGACGCCTCGGATGCCTTGGACGTTGTGCTTAAGGAGCGCCCGGACATGATACTGATGGACGTATGCACCGAGCATGATTCCAACGGCATCGTGGCGGCGGCGCGCATCAAAGAACAACTGCCCGAGTGCCGCGTCATTATCATGACGGGTATGCCCGAAATCACCTTTGTGGACCAGGCGCGCGAGGCGGGCGTCGACAGCTTTGTGTACAAGAACGTCGGTATCGACGAGCTATTCGCCGTGATGCGCTCCACGCTGGCGGGTTACTGCACGTTTCCCAAGCCGCCCGAGAGCATCTTCTCGGGCACGGCGGCCCTCGACGATGTCGAGCTGTCGATCTTGCGCCTTGCCTGCGAGGGTAAAAGCCGCCGCGAGATCGCGGCCGAGCTGTTTATGAGCGAGGGCACCATCAAACGCCGCATCTCGGAGATTCTCAATAAGACCGGCTACGACAACATCATGCGCTTGGCCGTGCGCGCAGTAACGGAGGGCAGCATCGTTCCCAACATGGAGCGCTAGCGCTCGTTACGCATCGGCATAAAGCGGCGGGGCCGCAGGATCAACTCCTGCGGCCCCGCCTGGTGTGCGCGGATGTGTCCGCCAATCCGCGGCTATCGGTGTCTGCCGTTACGCGATGGTTGCGCTGTAAGAGGCGACGTCCTCGTAGGAATCGGTTAGGTAGGCGTCGATGCCGATGGTCGTATTGACCAGGTCGTCAAGGCTGTCAAGCTCGCCGTTCGAGAACGTGAATTCCTCGGTGGCGTTGGTGCCGGGCATCAGGTGAGCCGAGAACCAGGGTTCCTTCATGGTGCCGTTGACGTTGGTCTTGCCGGAAGGAGCGTAGAAGGTCAGGTCCTTGTCGCTCTTGTTGGTGATGTTGACGACAAAGCCGATGTCGCCCCAGTCGTCCTTGAACTTCTCGGTGATGGTGATGGTGCACAGATCGTCATCGGCGACGGTGACGGCGGGGGAGATTTCGACGCTCTGGACATCGTCGTCTTCGACGGCCTCATCGATCTCATCTTCCTTCTCGGCCGCCTCGCGATCCTTCTTCACCGTACCGGACAGGTCCTTGTCGGACTTGGTGAAGATAAACTTGTCGCCGTCCACCTCCAGGACGAGCTTGTCGTCCTTGAGCTTCAGATCGTGCGATTCATCTTCGGCGGTGACGGTTGCGGTGGTGGCGTCCTTGGCCTCCCACTTAAGGTCGACAACCTCAAGGAACAGGTCGAGGGTGCCTGTGCCGTCCTCATCGAGGATCAGGATGCAGTTGACGCCCCACTCTTCGAGCATATCCATGTACTCATCGGTGAGCTCTTCGCCATCCAAGGTTCCACCCGAGTACTGCCAGCTGCCGACGAAGTTGGCCTTGGGGTCTTTGCCGCCGCCGCTGCAGCCCGTCAGGGCAAAGGCGAGCGCCAGGGCGCATGTCAGAAATGCGAGTACGGACTTTTTGAACGTTGTCTTCATGGTGTCCTCCTTCTTGTGTGAAAGCCCATAGAAGCAAATGCGGGGGTGGCGGACCTCCCCGCCAATTACCAGATAGAGGGGTTAGGGCCTGGGCGTTCCGCAGTTGCTGCAGAACTTGCCACCGTTTTCGCTGCCGCAGTTGGGGCAGAACCACTTGGCCGGTGCCGGGGCGGGTGCGGGACTACCGCACTCGGAGCAGAACTTGCCGGTATTGATGGCACCGCAGCTGCAGGTCCATGCGCCGGCCGCGGGGGCAGCGGCAGGAGCCGGTGCGGGGGCGGGTGCCGGAGCTGGCTGCGGGGCGGCCTGCTGCTGTGCCTGACCGGCGGCGAACAGCTGGCTAGCGTTCATGCCGCCCATGCCACCTGCCATGCCCATGCCCATAAAGCCTGCCATCGCGCCGTTGGGGTTGGCCGCCGCGGCGCGCATCGCATCGCTCTGGGCGCTGGCGATATTAGCGGCTGCCATGGTGGGATCGCGCATGACCGCGGCCTTCTGCAGGTCTTTGATCATCTGCTCGTCCTCTTGCGAGGCGGCGATGGAGTTGACGCCAAAGCTCACGATCTCGACGCCGCGCAGGTCACGCCAATCGGCAGAGAGGACCTCGTTGAGCGCGCGGGCGAGCTCGGTGGTGTGGCCGGGGATGGCGCTGTAGCGGATGCCCATCTCCGAGATCTTGGCAAAGGCGGGCTGCAGGGCGGTGAGCAGCTCGGATTTAAGCTGGCTGTCGATCTTATCGCGCGTGTAGCTGTCGGTCACGTTGCCGCACACGTTGGTGTAGAACAGCAGCGGGTTGGTGATACGGTACGAATACTCGCCGTTGCAGCGAACGGAGATGTCGACATCCAGACCGATATTGTTGTCGACTACGCGGAAGGGCACGGGAGAGGCGGTGCCGTACTTGTTGCCGATGATCTCTTTTGTGTTGATGAAGTAGACGCGCTGGTCCTTGCCCGCGTCGCCGCCAAAGGTAAAGCGGCTGCCGATATTGGCGAAGGTCTCCTTGATGGAGTCGCCCAGGTTGCCGCTGAAGACACTCGGCTCGCTGCCGGTGTCAAAGACAAACTCGCCAGGCTCCAGCGCAACCTCGATGATCTTGCCGTTTTGCACCACGAGCATGCCCTGGCCGTCGTTGACGGCGATGACGGAGCCGTTGGAGATGACGTTGTCCTCGCCGCGCGTGTTGGAGCTGCGGCCGCCGGTGCGCTTGCTGCCCTTGCAGGCCAAGACGTCAGCGGGCATCGATTCGCAATAGATAAATTCCTTCCACTGGTCGGCCATGACGCCGCCGGCAGCACCCAATCCAGCTTTCAAGAGTCCCATGGTGATCTTCCTTTCTCGTCAAAGGCCGGGTGGTATTGGTCAGAATGGCTAATCGTCCTTGTTGTCCTTCATGACAACGGTGGTCTCGGTGTGGCTGAAGGTGTCGTGCTTCTCGGTCAGGTCGAGCTCGCCGCAGTAGCAGTCGGCGTGGGTGGCCTCGTTGGCCGTCTTGAGCTGGCCTACCAGCAGCACGTCTGCGATGATCACGATGATCAGCGGCGCGACGATGTTGATGAGGATGCCCTCGACATCAAAGGTGAGGTAATCCGGATCGAAGGCGTTCTCGCCCATAAAGAGAATCTGGGAAAGGACAAATCCGATCGCAAAGAACAGCACCGAGGCGATAGCGAGCTTGGGCTTGGAGCAGGGAAGCTCGCCGACCATGCGGCCGGTTTGGCCGTTCATAGCAAACAGGTAACTCTTGCCGTTCCACGAGGTAGAGAGCATCCACACGGGGAACAGAGCATAATCGTTTTCTTCCCAGGTGTAGTCGAGCTGCTTGCTTTCGACCGTGGCGTCGTCGTACTCGTCGACGACGGTCTCGCGCAGGGCCGAGATCGTGCTCTCCTCCATGCGGCGCTCGGCGCGCGCCTTGCAGGTTTCGCAATCCTCGTCATAGCGGTTGGCGATGTAGCCGGGCATATAGGCGACCGAGAACGGGCGCAGCGCGTCGTAGTCAAACGGCTCGATGGCGTCCATGTGGCCGTCGGGCATCTTGGACGATCCGTCGACGGGCACGCGCTCAAACGAGATATTGCCCTTACGGTAGGCGTCGTAGTGGTCGGTGGTTGTGACGGTGCGGTCGGATTCCTCGGTCACGGTCTCGTTGGTCGCGTCAAAGTACACTTCGCCGTCAACGCGGGCGCCGTAGAGCCAAAACGGCACGTAAACGCCTTGGACCTCGTCGATGTGGTTGCCGGTGACAAAGCTCTTGGGCAGCAGGATTTTACCCTTGTAGTGGTCTTTGAGCGCGGCCATGACATCGTCGCGCCCGAGCTTAAATGGGATCACCAGGTCGGGTGAGAAGTCGCCCGAGAGCTGGCCGGGTGCCACGGCGGAGTTGCCGCAGTACGGGCAGGTGGTGACGGCGACGGTGCCGTCGGACACGAGCTCGGCGCCGCACGACGAGCAGATGTAGCCGGCGTTTTGAGCCAGCTCCTGCACGGCATCGTCGACAGCAGGCTTGGGGGCCGCGGCTGCGGCATCGGCTTTGGCATCTGCCTTGTCCTGGCGCTCGCGATAGAGGGCCTCGACTTCTTCGACTTCAAAACGCGAATCGCAGTAGTCGCAGACGAGCTTTTGCTCGGCACTGGCAAAATGCAAGGGGCCACCGCAGGCAGGGCACTGATAGTTAACGCTCTCGAAGGCCATGATCGGTCCTTTCGCTGCCGGAGGCTATGCGCCGATGGCGCCGCCGCAGTATTCGCAGCGCCCACTGGCATCGGGAATGGTGGTGGCTCCGCAGAAGGGGCAGGTCACCGCGGTCTTGGGGGCCTTGGCGGCCACGACGCTGTCGCGCGTCTCCTGGCGCAGCTGCACCAGCGCGTCGCGGACCTCGGTTGCCTGGCGCTTGGCCTCGCGGTATTCGATGGAGCCGCGCTGATCGATGGTGGAGTCGTTCACGCGCAGGTTGATCTCGGTAAAGTACGGCGTGTTGACGTGAATGGTCAGGTTAAAGTCGTAATCCAGGTCATAGCGCGGCGGGTTGTAGCTCTCGCGCTCGCCGTCCTTGGTCTCGCGATAGATCTCGGTGCGCTGCTCGTCGATATCCATATCGCAGCCGAGTACCTGCGAGAACTCGATGATGTCGGGATTGGCGTCGCGCCAGCGGCTCTGCGAAGTGATGATCAGCAGGCCCGCGTCCTCATCGAGCATAATATTGGTGCGCCCGGCAGAAAGCGTGCGCGTGGGGTTGAACGAAGACAGGCGCTCGGCGTTGGCCTCGCGGTAGGCGAGTTGCTCACGGATATCGTCCGCGGTGCTGGAGCGATAGCCGTGAAAGTAGGGGGAGAGCTTGCCGGCGCACTCTTTGCACAGGTAGCCTTCATTGATTTTTGTCTTACCTAGAAGTCCCAGCTCGGTACCGCAAATCGCGCACTCTTTCTTCTCGAACATCTTGTCAAAGAAGCCCATGGCTGCCTCCCATCAACTGGTAGCGTGTGTCACTTTTGATGATGGGGGAGTGCGCGATCCTTCGCGATACCCAGACGGCTCAAGGAGTCTCCACAACTGGGACACATGGCCCATTTTTGACTAGTCATTGGGGACGTACTTAAACGACTAGTCGCGGGGGACACTCTTCGGCCACTCATTGGGGACGTACTTAAATGAGTGGTAGTTGGAGACACTCCTGGCCGAGCTAGAGATCGCGCGCGTCCCTTCTGGTCCATGCGGCTCAAAATCGCGGCGTGATGTGGACGACTGGGGCCGAATTAGCAGCATTTCGAGTCTGACTCTGATATCGAGATTGGTTCTTTATTAAAATAGAATTCCAGACAATTGAGCGGCCGGGGGTTAGCCATGAGGGGCATGGGAGACACAACCGCATATTTGCGTCGGGGCATTCGGGAGATTATATGCCTGGCGCTGTTCTTCTTCACGTTTTTGACGTGCGAGTATCTCTTTGATGTGCGCATAGCCGAGTTCGTGCCATCGAGTGAGGTCGTTATCTACGAGAGTATCGTCGTTGGCGCGAGCGTGATTGGCTTTTTCGTGCGCCCATTTCTGTACTATCGCCGTCCCCAGACGATCGATGCGACGAGCGATATTACAGGCGTGCTGTTGGTATCGGCGTTGCTGCTGATGATTATGGCAGTGCGGTTTGAGGTGCTAATTGCCGGCGGCCTGGTGGCGTGCTGTGCGCTGGGCTATTGCGGATCGACCGCCCATGCCAATCTTGCGCGGCGTTTTGCGCAGACGCCCTGCCTGGCGCGCGCCGTGGCGGTTTCCTATGCTGCGGGCATTTTGGTGCAGGTGCTCAACCATATGGTGATGCCTGCGGGCATTCCCCAGAAGTCTGTTCTCATTGCCTGTGCGATTGCGCTGGTGGGGCTGCTTCACGGTGCCCGCCGCGCTAAATTGCGTGATGAGCCTGCGTCCGAGTTCGAGATTGCCGAGCTATCGGTCGATGCGTCGGAGCGTGGCGCCAGGTGGCACGATGACCCCGAGGCAAAGGCGGCCTTTCAGGGTGCCGTGGTACGTCTGACGGTGGCGACCGCTTGCCTCACCGGCGTGTTCGCGGCCCTCAATGCCGGCCTTACGACCTCGCATGCCGCTGGCGCTATCGATCTGGGCGACTGGCCGCGCTTGCTGCTGGTTGTGAGCGCCCTTGCCGCCGGCGTCCTGTATGACCTGCGTGGGCGTTCGTATATGAATATCATCATGACGTGCGCCGCCATGCTGTCCACGCTCTCGTTCTTTGTGCTTATCACCGATGGCAACGGTGGCAACACGCTTGCCGCCACGATTATCTTTTACCTTGGCACGGGCTTTTTCGTGGTGTTCTTCACCGCGAAGTTCGCCGCGATTTCGATGTATGCCCGCTGGGCGTATCTATGGCCGTGCATGGGCCGTGTTATCAACAACGTTTGCTCGATACTCGTGACGGCTCCGGCGGTGGCGATTGTCTCGAGTCAAAACGTGCTGGCGGCAGTGAGCGTCGTGCTCGTGCTGTTTGTCGGCATCGCGATTTCGCTGTTGGGACAGTTTGGACAAGACGGTGAGGGCGAGGCGACGCACGGCGGGCTGGCGCTTGCCACCGACGATCTTGGCGTGAGCTGTGAGCCCGGCCAGGCCGACACGGTGCCCCTGGAGGCGCCGGAGCTTTCGTTTGACGATCGGCTCGATGGCTTCGTTGCCGCCTTTGGGCTTACCAAGCGCGAGCGCGATGTTCTGGAGGCGCTGGTCGTTTCGGACGGCAGCGTGCAGGACGTGGCGGCGGCACTCTTCCTTTCGCGCTCCACGCTCTATCGCCACATCGCTTCGATCAACAAAAAGACCGGTGCCTCCTCGCGCGTAGCCCTCATCAACTTCTTCTGGTCCTGGACACCCCAAGACTAGCTAACCACCACAAAGGGGACAGGCACCTTTGTGGTGGTTTTTTACCTGCAAAAATATGAATATGAGACATTTGTCACCTGCCGTTTTGGTGCTCAAAGGCATATGAATGTGATGCTGAGCGGAGCAGAACGGAGGGGGTGCACCTATGGCGTCTCGGGGTTGCGCGTCTAATAAAACTGCGGGCGCGCTTATCGCCGTGGTGGTCTTTGCCGCGGCGGTGACACTTATGCGAGTTTACGTTGCCGGCGACCATGGCGCTCAAGGAAAGACTGCCGCGCAAGTGTCGCTCAACGATTGCGCTGCCGTTCCGGTGGCGGTCAAGCTTGTCGAGGACGGGGAGGCGCGGACGGTCTATGAGACCGACGATTCCGAACTGGTCGCATCGGCTTTTGCCGCGCTCGATGGCTGCACCGTGGGGGATGCGGTGGATGAGCGGATGAGCGATGCCGGCCGAACGCTCGTCTTTGTCTATGCAGACGGTTCGGAGCAATCGGTAGAGCTCGAAGGCAAGAATATCGTGCTCGATAAGACGGCGTACCGACTTAACGGTGCCGATGAGTTATGGCGGCAGCTTGCCGCGATCAAAAACAGCTAACGAAATTAGGGATGTACGGGATGAGTGACTTGAGATTCTGCCCGGCGTGTGGGGCGCAGCTGCCTCGGGTCGCCGGCGTGCCGGTGCGATTTTGCCCGGGGTGCGGCGTCCGACTTGAGGGCGTTGCATGCGGCTCGGATGCCACGGGGTCTGTGAATGACGCTACTGCCGATGATGGCGCGAGCGAAGGCCGCGAGCCGAGCGTGGCTGTGCCGACGCAGAGTGCCGAGGCCGCGTCACCGTCTGGCGACACAACCTCGGCGGACGCTCCTCGCGCTGTTGACCTTGAGCTTCATGCCGCATGCGATGCCTCTGGCGGGCAGGCGCTCGCGCAGGTAGCGCTGCCGCGGGGTTGGCAAATCGAAGAGGCGCATCTTGAGCGCAGCGGCAGTTTCGACTGCCCGATTTCGGTTGGCGTGACGGCAGCGGGTCCGATGGGTGAGCGGATTATGTACCGCTCCGAGCTCTGCTACGTGGATGCGGGCGCCGTTGCCAAGCGTATCCCCACGCAAACCGAGCGCAAGGCGTTTATGCACGTGGAGGCAGCTTGCGACGAGCTGGCTCAGGCCTGCGCGGCACAGCTGGGCGCACGGGCGGAGGTTGTGGCCGGGCAGCCGTACCCATCGAACGCGGCGCTCGATATCGAGCGCGAGCGTGCCCGCGTAAAGCGCGAGGCGGTAAACGACTTTGCGATTCAGGGCTTTTCGATGGAGCCGAGCAATGTGATCTATGAGTGCCGCATGCGTCGATATCGGCTCACGGGCGCTCCAGTGCCCACCGAGCTCGCGGTGGCGGCCAAAGTCGAGGGCTATGTGGCCTCGATCGGCGGCGTCGCAGGCTCTAAGGGTAAAGGCATTGCCGCTGGGGCCGAGGCGCTGCTGGGCGCAGGCCTTTCGAGCGGACTGATCGGCGGCGTTTTGGGCAAACGCCTGCGCGAGCGCCAGGCGGCGGCAGCGGCGGGACAGGGCGTCGCGCAAGGACAGCCCACGGGTCGAGGCGGTTGCCCGGACGGAGCGTCGTTCGAGCTGGGCGCGGCCGACCTGCTGCAGTGGCGTATCAGGGACAGCTTCTGTCTGGTTGCGCCAGAAGGTCGCCTGGACGAGGCGGCCTCTACGGCGCTTGCCTCAATGGCGTCGACCTTGCGGCTTAACCCGGCTATTGCACGTGAGGCGTCCGCTCAAAAGCAACAGATGGTGCTCGAACAGCGCCAACGCACGCAGATGAACATTGCCCAGCAGCAACAGCAGTTTGCAGCCTGGCAGCAGATGCATGCCTCGCAGCAGGCGGCGTTCGACAGCTACCAGCAGGCATGGTTCGATCGCAGCGATCGTCAGCACGCCGCGAACATGGCTGCCAGCGCAGCCAGTTTCTCTAGCGCGGGCGTAGGCACGGGTGCGGCCTCGTATTCCGATGCCATTCGCGGGGTTAACCATTACACCAGGCCCGACGGCACCGATGTCGAGGTCTCGGTGATGGCCGACCAGGCCTGGGTCAACGGTTCGGGCGATGTCATCGGCACGCGCGATGGCTTTGAGCCTGGTTTTGGCTGGACGGAGCTGCCTCGCCAATAGCGTGAGACGGCTTGTGTGTGAATCGATGCCGGGCGTGTTTCTCGGCATTGTGATAAAGAACGGGAAAGGAACAACGATGAGGGAGACGGTACTTTCGCGCACGGCATTTGTCGCGGCGGCGGGAACGGCGCTGCTGACGCTTGTGGGGTGCGGCGGACAGCGGACGCAGGATGCGACGGGTTTTAACGACGACCGCCCGGTAAAGGACAAGATGGACGCGGGTGCGACGTCGGGCGATTCCGGCGACGCGGACAGCGATTCGGGCGCGGACAGCGGCTCGGCGGATGCGTTCGATACGTGGTCGGATGATTGCTGGGATGCGCACCGCAACATCAGCATCGCGGCACTCCTCGAGCTTAAGGGCTGGCAGTTGCAGGAGTTTGTCACGCAGCAGGGCTATACCTGGCAAGACGCGCTCGAGATGTACGAGGACGAGGCGGGACACGTGCTCAGCGTCTGCAATATCAGCAAGGACGGCGCGACCGAATGGCTCGGCGAGGACGAAATCGGAAAGCTCGACAAGGGCGGCACCGGAAGCACCGTGATGTTCACGCTGCAACTTTCGGGCTATTCGAGCTGCGAGGATGTTATCGCGGGCTTTTCCGTGCCGGTCGAGGACCGGGCGCAGATTACTTCGGGCTCATGGATCGCGTGCGTATACGGTTCCAACATGGCGCGGCACGTCGCCATGGCGAGCCCGATGGAAAACGGTGACTACCGCTTGGATCTCATTACCGAGGAGGCTATCAAGACCGGTACGTTTACCCAGGGCGGCGGTGCTCCGACGATAGACGAATTTTGGCAGGAAAAGACTGGACGCGCGCTCGGCTAGGTGCGACGTGGCCAATACCATAGCGAGGAACGAACATGATGAATGAAGTGACGATGAGCCGTGCAGCCTTTGTGGCAGGCGCGGGCGTGCTGACTTGTGTGCTGGCTGGCTGCTCGGGCGGATTGGGCGGCGCGGGCGGTGCCAAGAAGGCGACCACGGCGGACGCCGCCTGTGTAGACGACAACGCCAACGTGACGGTCTATGCTGCGATCAACTTGGACGGCGCCGACCTGGTGCGCCTGCTCAAGCATCAAAACTATGAGTGGCAAGGCGAGAGCGTGGGCTACGGTGCCGCCGATGACGCGGGGCTTTTCGCCTTTACCTTTTCTAAGATTTCGGATGATGTGGACGAACTTGCGAACAGCGCGATACCGCTTCCGGAGTCCGAGTACGAGGAACTTGAGCCGGGCGGCGGAGACGATAGCGTGGCGATTTTGCTCTCGGTGGGTGGCTATACGACGGGCGATCGTGCGCTCACCGGCGCAATCGGCGATGCGGCGATAGTGCAGGAGAAGTGCGCAATCGACGATTCCGTGTATTGGCTGGTCAAGGCGCTCGACGGCAGCCGTTACGTGATTTCGGCCTACAACACCGAAGATGATGGCGACAGCGCGCATGACATCTATATCTATAGTGAGTCTTTTATTCACACCGGTTATCTGAGCGGCGGCGACCAAATCGATATTGACGAACTCTGGAGCCGCCTGACTAACGCCTCATAGCGCACCAAAACCACCACAAAGGGGACAGGCACCTTTGTGGTGGTTTTGCCCTTGGGCTGTCTACTGTGGCGGCTCACCGTGCTACAGCAGCTCGCCGTGGCGTGCAATGTAGCGGCGCTTTGCCAGCTGGGTGAGCGCGATATAGGCGGTGACGATGCCGACGAGCAGCGCGAAAAAGCTCGTCGGCAGCGGCATGAGGCCCAGTGCATCGGCGATGGGGCTTGCCGGCAGCCAGGTGACGAGCGCTAGGCCCAGCACGGTAAGAACGCACAATGCGGGCGCGGCGTGGTCGCGCGGGCTCGGCAGATGCGGGGAGCGCAGCATGTGGACCACGAGTGTCTGCGACCACATGGACTCGACAAACCAGCCGCTCTGGAAGAGCGCAGCAAAGGTCGCCATACCCGCGACGTCGCCCGCGGCGGCAAGCTCGGACCAGCTTGCGTCCACGGCGGCGGGGCACACGACAAAGAAGAGCGCGGCGAAGGTCACGATGTCAAACAGCGAGCTCACGGGGCCCAGCTCGAGCATAAAGCCCTTGATGGACGCGGCGTCCCAGGCACGCGGGCGGGCAGTCCAGGCGCCATCGACGGTGTCCCACGGCAGTGCGATGCACACGATCTCGTAGACCAGCGACAGCAGCACCAGCTGCAGGGCGCTCATGGGCAAAAACGGCAAGAACAGGCTCGCGACGGTCACGGACAGCACATTGCCAAAGTTGGAGCTCACCGTGGTCTTGAGGTACTTGAGCAGGTTGCCGTAAGTGCGGCGGCCTTCGATGATGCCGCGCTCGAGCACGCCCAGGTCCTTCTGAAGCAAGATGATATCGGCGGATTCCTTGGCAATATCGACGGCCGAATCGACCGAGATGCCGCAATCGCTCGCACGCATGGCGGCGGCGTCGTTGATGCCGTCGCCCATAAAGCCCACGGTGTGGCCGAGCATCTCGCGCATGACACGTACCAGGCGCGCCTTCTGCAGCGGCGAGAGCTTGGCGAAGAGGTGGGTTTTCTCGGCGCGCTCGGCAAGTTCGGCGTCATCGAGCGCATCGATCTCGGAGCCGAGCAAGACGTTGCTCGCATCGATACCGATCTGCTCGCAGACGGTGGCGGCGACGCGGTCGTTGTCGCCGGTTAGGACCTTGATCGCCACGCCCTTGGCCTCGAGGGTGGCGACGGCGCCCGCGGCACTTGCTTTAGGCGGATCGAGGAAGGCCAAAAAGCCCATCAGCACCATGTCGCACTCGTCGGCGATGCCAAACTCGCCCACGCAGCGCGGATTGGTCTTCTGCGCCACGGCAATTACGCGTAGGCCCTCGGCGTTAAGTCCGGCGATCTGCTTGCGAATCTGGGCGAGCTTCTCGTCGGTGAGCGGCTGAGCGATGCCATCGATCTCGACAAAGGAGCAGATCTCGAGCATTTCCTCGGCAGCGCCCTTGGTAACCATCTGGGTTTTGCCTTGGGCGTCGGCGACAACTACGCTCAGGAGACGGCGCGAGAAATCGAAGGGAACCTCGTCGACCTTGGTATAGCGGTCGCGCAGACTCTGGCCCAGCATAGAATCGGGCACGACGGTCGAGGGCGTCACATCGGCACGGTCGATTACGGCCAGGTCGATAAGGTTTTTGAGGCCGGTTTGGAAGAAGCTATTCAAAAATGCATGGCGCAGCACGCGTGCGTCTTCGTTGCCGTCGGTGCTGAGATAGCGCTCGAGCACGATGCGGTCTTCGGTGAGGGTGCCGGTCTTGTCGCAGCACAGGACGTCCATCGCGCCAAGGTTTTGAATCGCCGGCAGCTCCTTGACGATAACCTGGCGACGGGCGAGGTCCTTGGCGCCCTGCGATAGGCTCGTGGTCACGATGACGGGAAGCATTTGCGGCGTGATGCCCACGGCCACGCTCGTGGCGAATAGCAGCGCGTCGATGACGTTACCCTTGGTGGCGGCGTTGATGGCAAAGACGGCCGGCGCCATAACGAGCATGAGGCGTACGAGCAACATGGAGACGCTCGAGACGCCGCGGTCAAACGCGCTCTTTTCGCCGCGCCCGTTGAGCATCTTGGCGATGCCGCCCAGGTAGGTGTCCGAGCCGGTGGCAACGACAAGCGCCATGGCGGTGCCGTTTTGCACGGAGGTGCCGGTAAAGACGATGTTCTTGCAGGCAGAGAGCGGCAGTGCGGAGCCGTCGGCACCCTCGACGATAGTGACGGCGGTGGTCTTCTCGACGGCCTCGCTCTCGCCGGTGAGCGCGGACTCGATCACAAACAGATCGCGCGCAGTGATGATACGGGCATCTGCCGGAACCATATCGCCGGCAGAGAGGCGGACCACATCGCCGGGGACGAGCTCGTCGAAGGGGATCTCGATGCGCTCGCCGTCGCGCAGGGCACAGCAGGTGTTGGAGACCAGGTCCTTGAGGGCCTCGGCGGCATTGCCGCTGCGGGCTTCCTGGATAAACTTCATGCCGCCCGATACCAGCAGCATGATGCCGATAACGATGACCGTGGAGGGGTCGCGCTGGGGCTCGGGCACGGCGAGCACGTCGATGTAGAGCGAGACCAGCGCGAGCGCGGCGAGGATGCCGGCGAAGGGGTCGATGAACGCGTCGGCGATGCGGCGGGCGAGTGTCTTGGTCGGCGCCTCGATGGTGTTGGGGCCGGAGGCGTCCAGGCGCTTGGTTGCCTGCTCGGCACCGAGCCCGTTAGCGGTTGTGTCGAGCAGCACGAGGGTGTCCTCGGCGCTATGGGTGGCGGCGAATATGGTGTTCTTGGACAGGCCGGTGTGAGCGGCAGGGCGCGCCGTGCGGCGGCGCTTGGAGATGGCTTCGAGTACCGTGGCGGTTTTGAGCATCAGCATAGGGTCCTCCTTGTTGAAGGGAGTTAGCGTACGTGTCGTATTTGCTTCAAAAACCTAGATGTCGCTCACGTCAAGCTCGCGAACCACCACAAAGGGGACAGGCACCTTTGTGGTGGTTTTGACGATTGGTTAGTGGCGCTTATGCGAATACGGAATCCTCGCGGCGTGCCGAGGGCGACATGCAGGTTTTTCGACTATGACTGCCTTCCATGGCACACCTCCTTAAGGACGGGCGCAGCGCGCTTTGGGTATCTCGTATCCCTTTTAATCCGCCCGTATTCTTGACGAGGGGGTTTATCGTGTCAACCCCATTGTTCGGAAAACCATTGCCCCTGACAAAGCCTTTACAGAATGCCGTGGCCTCAAAGCGCACCCGCATCGACGCCCTGCCTGCGCTAAACTGGAAGGCACGTACGCGATTACGAGAGGAGCCCGCATGGAGGCTTACAAGCAAGAGTTCATCAAGTTCATGGTTGAGTCCGACGTTCTTAAGTTCGGCAGCTTTACGCTCAAGAGCGGCCGTCAGTCCCCGTTCTTTATGAACGCCGGCGTCTACGTGACGGGCTATCAGCTCAAGAAGCTGGGCGAGTATTACGCCCAGGCCATCCACGATAACTTTGGCGACGACTTTGACGTGCTGTTTGGGCCGGCCTACAAGGGCATTCCCCTGGCCGTCGTGACCGCCATTGCCTACCACGAGCTGTACGGCAAGGAGGTCAAGTACTGCTGCGACCGCAAGGAGGCCAAGGACCACGGCGCCGACAAGGGCAACCTGCTGGGCTATGAGCCCCAGGACGGCGACCGCGTGGTCATGGTCGAGGACGTTACCACCAGCGGCAAGTCCATCGACGAGACCTATCCCAAGGTCAAGGCTGCTGCCGATGTCGAGATCAAGGGCCTGATCGTGTCCCTCAACCGCATGGAGGTCGGCAAGGGCGGTGTGACCACCGCGCAGAAGGAGATCGAGGCCAAGTACGGTTTCCCCGTCGCGAGCATCGTCTCCATGGCCGAGGTCGTCGAGACCCTCTACAACCACGAGATCGACGGCAAGGTTGTCATCGATGACGAGCTCAAGACCGCCATCGACGCCTACTACGAGCAGTACGGAGCACGTTAGTTACGGCGTTTTACCAAACGCCGTAACTGCTCGACGCTGCGCGGGCCGCATTTGGACAATCTGACGTTCAACTTCAAGGGCGCGACCAGAAGGTCAGCGCCCTTTCGTTTCACGTCACCTTGTCTCAAATGCGACCCGCTCGCTGTCCGTTCTCTACCCGCGGCGTCGTCTTGCTCCGAATGCGGCCCGTTCGCTCATATGACCCAATCCGCTGTCAAGAGCCACAATGGCCCCGCCGACCGCT
>NZ_SPFY01000035.1 GCF_005844325.1 Collinsella aerofaciens
CGACACGCATAAAAAGCCTCCCATTTCTCGTGTCCAAGAAATGGGAGGCAGTTCAGTATGGAGCGGTTTTGCCCTTTATATATCGAGCGCCTCGGCCATCGCGGCCGTAGTGATTGCCGTGGTTCCACAGCAACTGCCCACCATTGCGGCACCGGCATGTCTCCATTCGATGCATGCGCGCGCGAAAGCTTCGGGGTTCTCGTGCCATACGGGGCCATCCTGAGTCTGGACCGGATCGCCTACGTTGGGACGCACCGTGACGGGAGTAGTCGCCGATGCAACCATCCTGGGCACCGCCGCGTTCGCGGCCGCAAGCGAACAGCAATTAACACCAACCGAGTTTGCGCCGTGTTTTTCGGCGTACAAAACGGCCGCCTCGATGTTGAGGCCATCGCCCAACAGGTCGCCTTTATCGTCAACGACAAAACTCACCAGAACAGGCATGCCGTCGGCGGCATCTCGGGCGCCGGCAAGCATGGGCTGCAAATTACGGATAGACGTCACCGTCTCGATCAGCAGACCGTCAACGCCGGCATTGAGCAAGGCGTGCGCCTGTTCGCGCGCAATGCCTCGGATTTCACGATACTCGGCAGAGTCCTCGGCAAACCACTCAATACCGATCGGGCCCATCGAGCCCAGCAGCAGTTGCGGGTGCGCCTGGCGAGCATCGTCGACGGCCCCGCGATTGACCTCCGCCACGGACGGCGCAATCTGGTCGTGCTTGAGGGCATAGCTTGATGCCTGAAAGGTGTTGGTAATGAGCACCTGCGCGCCGGCAGCGACATACAAGCGATGGATACGAGAAACGGTCTGCGGCTCTGCCAGATTCCAAAACGCCGGTGGAATGTCGGCGGCATCGTACTCACTCAACAGAACACTGCCCATGGGGCCCTGCGCCAACAAGGTCTCGCTCGACAAGCGGCGCGCAAGTTCCTCGGCACCAAAGCGGTTGTAATAACTCGTATCCATATATATCCCGCTATTCCTCGACGCTGATTCCCTGCTTTTCGAGATAGGCGAGCCAGCGGTTCATCGTGTCCTCGGAAAGCGCATGCTCCATCATGCAGGCCTCGGAATCGGCTCGCTCAAATTCGACACCGAGCTCCTGAACCAAAAACGTGCGGATGAGGCGATGACGGTACCAGATAGCCGTACCAACCTCGCGGCCGCGATCGGTCAGGACTACCTTGCCGTAGTGCGATTGCTCGACAAGTTCGGATGCCTTGAGCGCCGAAACCGCTTTATTGACCGATGCCTTGGAGACGCCAAGGCGCTGCGCGATGTCGACCGATCGAACGCCGTTGGTTTCCCCCTCTTCGCTTTCAATGCGAACCATGCACTCCAAGTAGTCTTCGTTCGCCACCGTCAGATGTAGTTCGCGCGAGCTATTTGTCGTATCCATGATCTTCCGTCCCTTCTGCATTCAATGGCTGATTCTACCCCATCCAAGCGTCGCGGTATGCCGTGGCATACCGTGCTAGAGTTCTTGTTGCACACGACGACCAAGATTGGAGCGGTCTTTATGGAAAACACCACCACGAACCCCGATGTCCTCGAGCGCTTTTTGCGCTACGTCCAGATCAACACGCAGTCCGAGGATGCAAACTGCGACCAGGTACCCTCGAGCGCCGTTCAGTTTGACCTTGCCAACGTGCTGGCTGAAGAGCTGCGCGAGCTTGGTGCGGAAGATGCCCACGTGACCGAGCACGCCTATGTCTGCGCGCATATCCCCGCAAGTGCGGGCGCTGAGGATAAGCCCGCCCTGGGCCTGATCGCCCATCTCGACACCACCGAAGTTGCACCGGGCGCCGGCGTGAAGCCGCACATCGTACACCACGAAGGCGGCGACCTGGTCTGCGGCACGGTTGACGGTAAGCCCGTTGCCATGAGCACCGCCAAGCTTCCCGCCCTGAATGACCTCGCGGGTGAGGACCTGGTCTGCAGCGATGGCACCACGCTGCTGGGCGCGGACGACAAGGCAGGCGTCGCCGAGATCATGTCGCTTGTCGCGCGTATCGCTCAGGACCCTTCTCTGCCCCATCCTGCACTCGGCATTTGCTTCTGCCCTGACGAGGAAATCGGCCACGGAGCCGAGCTGTTGGATATCGATACCTTTGGCTGCAAGTACGCCTACACGGTCGACGGCGGCCCCATCGGCGAGCTGGAGTGGGAGTGCTTTAACGCCGCCGAGGCGACCGTCCGCTTTGAGGGCCAGTCCATCCACCCGGGCGACGCTAAGGGCCGTATGGTCAACGCAGGCAATCTGTTCTGCGACTTCAACGCGTTGCTCCCCTACGTGCAGCGCCCGGAGTATACGGAAGGCTACGAGGGCTTTTATCACCTTGAGGGTGTATCTGCGACCGTCGATCACGCCACAGCGCGCTATATCATCCGCGACCATGACGCCGCCAAGTTCCAGCAGAAACTCGACCTTATTGATGCCGCCGCCTCGATGCTCAACCAGCGTCTGGGTGAGGAGCGCGTGACAGTCGAGATTAAGCAGCAGTATCGAAATATGGCCGAGATCGTTCGTGACTATCCCGAGCTTATTGATGTTGCCAAGGAAGCCTACCTTGCCTGCGGCGTTGAGCCCCAAGTGCTGCCGATTCGCGGCGGCACCGACGGCGCCCAGCTGTCGTTCCGCGGTCTGCCCTGCCCCAACCTTTCCACCGGCGGCTATTGCTACCACGGCGTCAACGAGTTCGTCCCGGTTAGTTCGCTCGTCAAGATGACCGACGTGCTCCAGGAGCTCGTCGCCCGCTTTGCATAGGGAACTCGAACAATCCAGGTAAGCAAAACCGCCCCGTCCTCAAAACCGAGAACGGGGCGGTTTTTGGTGCAAGGGGAGTAGTCAGCACCGCAGGTTGAGCCAACGTCAGCGAGCGACGTCCAAGGCGAACAAGTTGGCATGAAAAAGGCAGGGCATTGACCTTCTGGTCATGTCCTGCCTTTTGAATGACAAATTGTCGCCTTGGGCGGCGCGCAGCGTCGAGCCGTTACGGCGTTTGGTAAAACGCCGTAACTTAGTAGTTGGCTTCGTAGCCGTTGCCGTCGCCGGTGGGCTCTTCGTAGTAGTCCGAATCGCTCGAATCGCTTGAGTCATCGGAATCGTCAGAGCTGACCGATGAGGTTGCGGTACCGTTTGCGTAGTCGTCAGACGTGTTGTTGTTCAGGTCGCCGATCGTAGAGCTGGAACCGTCGGAAAGACCCATGGTGTTGGGACCCTTGGGATCCTTGCCGGCATCGACACGCTCCATCATTTCCTTGAGCTCGTCCTCGTAGACAAAGACGTAGCTCACACCGTCGATCATGGTGCTGTCGTCGGCATACGAGGGCAGGTTGGCCGAGTAGATGCCGTCGACATCCATACCGCGCATGGCATTGACCGTAGCCACGATATCCTGAACGCTCATATCGGTCACGAGCATATCGGACAGCGAATTAACCAGGCCAAAGATCTTCGTGGCATCGAAGTTATTGAGAATCTGGTTGGCAAGGGCGCCAAGCACCTGACGCTGGTGGCGCATGCGCGTGTAGTCGCCGTCGGCATAGATGTAGCGGCAGCGGGCATAGGTAAGGGCGGTGGCGCCGTCCATATGCTGCTGACCAGCGGTAATCTTAATATCCAGGTGCTCGGGGTCGTCAACATCATCGGTTGCGTTAATGTCGATACCGCCAACCGAATCAATCAGCGCCTGCATACCGTCGAAGCTGACCTCGGCATAGTGGGAAATCTGAACACCGCACAGCTCGTTGACCGCCTCGACCATGGCCTCGGCGCCGCCAACGGTATGGCAGGCGTTGATCTTCATGGTCTCGCCCTTGTACTCGACCTTGGTGTCGCGCGGAACGGAAATGAGCGTCGCCTGCTTTTGCGTGGGGTCGATGCGTGCCAGGATAATCGAGTCGGCACGATACGTATCCTCGCCCGGACGGCCGTCGGTGCCAAGAAGCAGCACGTAGAACGGATCCTTTGCCTCATCGGTGTCAACCAGAACCCGACGCAGATTGTCGGTAATGACATTAGAATCGCCGAGCTTGCCCATAATGGTGGCAAACCACAGGCCGGCAGCGGTAGTGGCACTCAGCAGCACGCCAAGCACGACAATGAGCGCGACGTGACGAATCGTGTGGCTACGACGACGTTGGCGAGCGCGCTCGGAATAGCGAGCCACGTTATCGCGACTGTAGATCTTGGCCTGCGCACCAGTTGAGGGTCTTCGGGTGGCGGTATCCGCGAGGGGCTTTTTATTAAACATAGGCAACCTGTATTAGTAGATGACGGGATCGGGGACGGTAGCATGCTCGACATGCGCGCCGAGCGCCTGCAGCTTTTCGACAAACTGCTCGTAGCCGCGCTTGATGTGATGAATGGCCGAAACCTCGGTCGTCCCGTCGGCGATCAAGCCCGCTACGACGAGGGCCGCTCCGCCACGCAGATCGGGCGAGGTAACCTGTGCACCCGAGAAGCCCTTGACGCCATGAATCATGGCGTGATGGCTCTCGATACGAATGTCGGCACCCATGCGCACCAGCTCAGAGGCAAACATAAAGCGATTCTCGAAGATGTTTTCGGTAATAACGGAACTGCCATCGGCAAGGGCGGAGAGTACCATAATCTGCGCCTGCATGTCGGTCGGGAAACCGGGGAACGGAAGCGTCTGGATATCGACCGGCTTGATACGCTCGGCACGGTTCACATGGACGCCGTCGTCGGTACGCTCGCAGTCGATACCCATGAGCTCCATCTTCTTGAGCACCATGCCCAAGTGAATGGGGCAAAAGCCCATGACATCGACACCGCGATCGTCGGCCATCAACGCACCGGCAACGATAAAGGTACCGGCCTCGATGCGGTCGCCCACTACGCGATGGGTAACAGGATGCAGTTCTTCCACGCCCTCGATGGTCACGACGGGCGTACCCGCGCCGACAATCTTGGCGCCCATCTCGTTGAGCATGTTGGCGAGATCGACGATCTCGGGCTCGCGGGCGGCATTGTCGATAACCGTGGTGCCCTGCGCGCGCACGGATGCCATGATGAGGTTCTCGGTCGCACCGACGCTGGCGAACTCGAGCGTGACGGTGGTACCGCGCAGACCTTGGGGCGCATTAGCGTTGATGTAGCCGTGGGCGGTATCGAACTCAACGCCCAGGGCCTCAAGACCAAGAATGTGCATATCGATCTTGCGAGCACCCAGGTTGCAGCCGCCCGGCATGGCGATCTTGGCGCGATGGAAGCGACCCAGCAGGGGTCCCATCACGGCGGTGGAAGCACGCATCTTGGCAACGAGCTCGTAGGGGGCCTCCCAAGAATCGACCTGAGAGGTATCAATCTCGAGCGTGTGCTCGTCAAGGACATCGATTGTGGCGCCCATACCCTTGAGCACCTTGCCCATCACGTGGACATCGGAAATATCGGGCACGTTCTGCAGCGTCGTCTTGCCCGGCGCCAGAAGCGTTGCCGCCATGAGTTTGAGCGCGGAGTTCTTGGCGCCCGAAACGGGCACAGAGCCTCCGATGGCGTGGCCACCCTCAACGCGGATAATATCCAAGGTCTACCCTTTCAAAAAGCATGCCCGGGATGGCTGGGCCATCCCGGGCATGATGTGTTCGCAAATGGTCGAACGCTAAATCGTTTGACTATTGGGCAAGCTTGAGCTTACACCATGCGATTTCATTATAGAGGTAGGCGCGGCGTGCATCATCCTCCGACAAATTACCCAGCTTCTCTTCAAAACCTTGAATATCAGCTTTAAGCTTGTCGGCATCGACGGTCGCCAAATCGCAAGCGCGCTCGGCGAGAACGGTCACGACATCGTCCGCAACCTGGGCATAGCCGCCGGCCACGGCAAACGTGTGGTCGACAGTGCCCATGGCCTTATCGGAAACGCGAACGTAACCGCGGTCGATCGTGCAGATCTCGCTGGAGTGAGCAGGCAGAACGCCAAACTCGCCATCCGTGGACGGAATCGACACAAACGCAGCGTCGCCCTCATAGGCGCAGCTCACGGGGCACACGATGCGGATACGCATAACCTACTTCTCCCCCATCTTGCGGGCGCGCTCGCGCACGTCCTCAATCGTGGAAGCATAGCGGAAAGCCTGCTCGGGCAGGTCATCGGCCTTGCCGTCGACAATCTCGGCGAAGGAGCGGACGGTATCCTCGACGCGGACGTAGACACCGGGGTTGCCGGTGAACTTCTCGGCGACGTGGAAGGACTGCGAGAGGAACTGCTGGATCTTACGGGCACGGTTGACCGTAAGGCGCTGCTCCTCGGACAGCTCGTCCATACCCAGGATGGCGATGATGTCCTGAAGGTCGGAGTACTCCTGCAGGAGCTCCTGGACCTTGACGGCGACACGGTAGTGCTCCTCGCCGACGATCGAGGGATCGAGAGCGTCGGAGGAAGACGCGAGCGGGTCGATAGCCGGGAACAGGCCGAGCGACGAAATACTACGCGAAAGAACCGTGGTGGCATCGAGGTGCGTAAACGTCGTGGCAGGCGCCGGGTCGGTCAGGTCGTCTGCGGGGACGTAGACAGCCTGGACGGAGGTAATGGAGCCCGTCTTGGTCGAGGTAATGCGCTCCTGGAGGTCGCCCATCTCGGTTGCCAGCGTGGGCTGGTAACCAACGGCGGACGGCATACGGCCCAGCAGTGCGGAAACCTCGGAACCTGCCTGGGAGAAGCGGAAGATGTTGTCAATGAACAGCAGGACGTCCTGGCCACGATCACGGAAATACTCAGCGGTGGTAAGGCCGGCCAGACCGATGCGCAGACGCGCTCCGGGCGGCTCGTTCATCTGACCATAGACCAAGCAGGTCTTGTCGATAACGCCAGACTCGCTCATCTCGAGGAACAGGTCGGTGCCCTCGCGGGTACGCTCGCCGACGCCGGTGAACACCGAGGTGCCGCCGTGCTCCTGGGCGAGGTTGTTGATGAGCTCCTGAATCAGAACGGTCTTGCCGACGCCGGCGCCGCCGAACAGGCCTGTCTTGCCGCCACGGATGTAGGGCTCGAGCAGGTCGACGGCCTTGATGCCGGTCTCGAAGATCTCGGTCTTGGTGGTGAGCTCGTCGAAACGGGGCGCTGCATGGTGGATGGGGTAGAACTCCTCCACCTCGGGCATGGGCTTGCCGTCGACGGGCTTGCCCATGACATTCCAAATGCGGCCGAGCGTCTTGGGGCCGACCGGCATCTTCATGGGCTCACCGGTATCGGTGGCGATGAGGCCGCGCTGCAGGCCGTCGGTCGAGGACATGGCGACCGTGCGGACGACGCCGCCCGGAAGCTGGCTCTCGACCTCGAGGATCGTGCTCAGATGACCGATCGGGGTCTCGGCCTCGACCGTGAGCGCGTTGTAGATCGGGGGCACCGCGCCGTCAAACTTGACGTCGACGACAGGGCCGATGATACGAACGATGCGACCATCACCGGCAGTCGTCTTCTTGGTGGCTTCCTCGACCGCAAGCTTTACGGTGTTATTAGCCATTACTGTTCCTCCAATGCTGAGGCTCCGCCGACGATCTCGTTAATCTCGGTCGTGATCGAAGCCTGACGCACGCGACTATACGTGCGGGTAAGGGTCGAGATGATCGCGGTGGCGTTTTCCGTCGCGGAGTGCATGGCCTTGCGGCGTGCACCCTGCTCGGCAGCCGCCGAATCGATCAGGGCCTGGTAGATGACCGTCAGGATATACGACGGTACAAGCTTGCCGAGAACATGCTCGGGAGAGGGCACGAACTCGAACGTGGACGAGATGCGCTTAGGGGCGTCGGTCTCGTTCTTACGCGGACCGTGGGCCATAGCGATCATCTCGGGATCGAGCGGCAGCAAGTGCTCGACGCGAAGCTCCTGATCCACGCGGTTCTTGGCGTGGTGGTAGACAAGCTCGACACGGTCAAGCTCACCGGCACGATACGCATCGCAGATATGAGAGGAAATCATGCGAGCCTGATTGAAATCGGGCTCGGAGGAATTGCCCTCAAAGTGCATGATGACGTTCGCGCGGTCGCGGAAATACGTGGCCGGCTTGCGTCCGCACGCAATGATCTCGCACTCGATGCTATTGTTCGCCCAAGAAGCGGCGAGCTTTTCGGCCGTGCGCTCCACCGTCGTATTGAAACCGCCGGCAAGGCCGCGGTCCGAAGCAATGACGACAATCAGGCCGCGCTTTACCGTCTCATGCCTCTGCAGCATGGGGTCGGTACCCGAGCAGGAGGCGTCGCCGGCAACCGTCAACATGACGTCGGTCAGCGCCTCCTTATAGGGCTCGGCCTGCTTGGAGCGATCGAGGGCACGACGAATCTTGGCCGTAGAGACCATTTCCATCGTGCGCGTGATCTGCTTGGTCGTGGTAACCGAGGAGATTCGCTTCTTAATGTCGCGAAGGTTGGCCATAGGGCTTAGTTCTCCTCTGATCCAGTCGTATCGGCATGGTGCTTTGCCATGAACTGCTGCTTAAAGTCGCCGATGACGCGCAGGAGCTCAGCCTTGGTGTCATCGTCGATCTTCTTGGCGCGAACCTTGTCGAGCAACGAGCCAAAACCGTTGTCCATGTACTCGATGAGCTCGGCACGGAAGGGAAGCACGTCGGCGATCTCGAGATCGTCGAGGAAGCCCTCGTTGCCGGCAAACAGCGTAACGATCTGCTCGGAAACCTCAAACGGCTTGTAGCGCGGCTGCTTAAGGAGCTCGGTCATGCGAGCGCCGTGGGTAAGCTGCTTCTGCGTAGCCTCGTCAAGGTCGGAGCCGAACTGCGTAAAGCCGGCGAGCTCCTGATATGAAGCGAGGTCCAGGCGAAGGTTGCCGGCAACCTGCTTCATGGCCTTGGTCTGAGCGTCACCACCGACGCGGGACACGGAGATACCCACGTCGACTGCCGGGCGCTGGCCCTGGAAGAAGAGCTCGGACTGCAGGTAAATCTGACCATCGGTAATGGAAATGACGTTTGTCGGAATGTAGGCCGAAACGTCGCCATCCTGGGTCTCGATAATCGGCAGGGCCGTCATGGAGCCGTAACCGTTCTTCTTGGACATCTTGACGGCACGCTCGAGCAGACGAGAGTGCAGGTAGAAGATGTCGCCAGGATAGGCCTCGCGTCCGGGCGGACGATGCAGCGTCAGCGACATCTGACGGTAAGCCACGGCCTGCTTGGACAGGTCATCGTAGATGACAAGCACGTGACCGCCGGGGTTGGTCTCGCTGGCGGGCTTACCGTCCTCGCCGTTGTACATGAAGAACTCGCCGATAGCGGCACCGGCCATAGGCGCGATGTACTGCATAGGGGCAGAATCAGCAGCGGTTGCCGAAACGATGATGGTGTAGTCGAGCGCACCGTGCTGAGCGAGGGTCTCGCGGATGTTAGCAACCGTGGAGGCCTTCTGGCCGATGGCGACATAGATGCAGACCATGCCCTTGCCGCGCTGATTGAGGATAGCGTCGATGGCAATGGCGGTCTTACCGGTCTTACGGTCGCCGATGATAAGCTCGCGCTGGCCGCGGCCGATAGGCACCATGGAGTCGATAGCCAATAGGCCGGTCTGGACCGGCTCGCACACCGGGGTACGGTCGATGACGCCGGGGGCCTTGAACTCGATGGGACGACGGTGCGTGGCGACAATGTCACCCAAACCGTCGATGGGCTGGCCGAGCGGATTGACGACGCGGCCGAGCATTGCACGGCTCACGGGAATATCCATAATGCGGCCAGTGGTGCGGCACTCGTCGCCTTCCTTGATGGAGTCGACGGCACCAAACAGAACGGCGCCGACCTCGTCACGGTCAAGGTTCTGGGCGAGGCCGAATACGGTCTCACCGGTATCGGAGCTCTTGAACTCCAGAAGCTCGCCTGCCATGGCACTCTTGAGGCCGGAGACGCGCGCGATGCCGTCGCCTACCTCGTCGACCGTTGAAACCTCATGCGTATCGACCGTCGCGGAGAGGCTCGTGAGCTGCTCCTGCAGTTTCTTGGCGATATCCTGGGCATTGAGGGTTTCGGACATTAGGCTTCACCTCCGTACGAATTAGCAGAGTTTGCGAGGGTCTCCTGCGCGATGCGCAGCTGCGTCTTGACGGAGATGTCACGACGCTCGCCGCGGGCCTCGAGCACCAGGCCGCCCACGATAGACGGGTCGACCTGCTCGATAAGGAATACCTTGCGGCCGAAGTCCTGCTCGCATTTCTTAGTGATGGTTTGACGCAGCTCGTCGTCGAGCGGGATCGCCGTGGTGACGGTCACGCCCACTACATCCTCGTCTTCCTCGGCAACATACTTAAAGGCAGCTGCCACCTTGGGAAGAAGGTCGAGCTGGTCGCGCTTGGACATGGTGTCGAGCACGGCGATGATCTCGGGGCTGGCAGAAGCCAAGCGCTCGACCATCTCGAGGTCCTCGAACACATGGTTCTCGGCCTTGGCGGCTTCCAAAAGGGAACGCGCGTAGGTCTCGAGCACCTTGTCCTGATAGCGGCTAGTCGGCATTCAGGCTACCTGCTTCCTGGATGTAGCGCTCGATGAGCTTCTTCTGCTCGGCATCGTCCTCGAGTGCCTCGCCCACGATCTTGGTGGCGACGGCAACGGACAGGTCGGCGATGGAGCTCGCGGCACCGGCGTAGATGGACTTGCGCTCGTCCTCGACGGTCGTATGGGCCTTGGCGATGATCTCCTCGGCCTCCTTGTGAGCAGCCTCGATGATACGGGCGCGCTCGGACTCGGCGTCCTTACGGGCCTCGAGAACGATGTCGGCAGCCTGACGACGGGCGTCGGTGACGATCGAGTCGGACTCAGCGCGCTTGGCGATAGCCTCCTGCTTGGTCTTCTCGGCCTCGTCGAGGCTCTCCTCGATCTTCTTGCCGCGCTCCTCCATGGTTTTCATGATGCCCGGCAGGGCGACCTTGGCCAGCACGATCCAGATGATCAGGAAGGCGATAAGTGCCGGGATGAACTCCGCCATCTTAGGGATGAGGATGTCCGCACCGGCAGCGCCGTCCTCGGCGAACGCGGAAACCGGCATGAGCAGCGCGGCCGCGGACGCGGAGAGTGCGATCGCGCTCTTCTGGGATGAAAGATTCATACTTGACGCTCCGTGCTATTTAACGATCAGCGCGACAACGAAGCCGATCAGAGCCAGAGCCTCGCCGAAGGCGGAGCCCATGATGAAGACGGTGAACACGCGGCCCTGGACCTCAGGCTGACGGGCCATAGCACCCGTAGCACCCAGAGCAGACAGGCCGATAGCAAGACCAGCGCCGATAACACCGAGACCGTAACCGATAACTCCCACGATTCCTCCTTTGTCGTGCGTGTCTTATTTCACGCAGGATAACCTTATTTATAACTGCCGGGCTCCATGGGTACGGGCACCAGCGGTTTAACGAATTGCCTTACCTTTAAGGCGCGAACGGAAGACTACTCCTCCTCCGCAACCTCCTCTGCCTCGGAGACATACACGGCGGTAAGGACCGTGAAGACATAAGCCTGGATGGCGCCGACTACAAGCTCGATCGCATAGATCAGGATGAGGATGGCAAGCCAGGCCAGCGAAGGCAGGGCGCCGACGGCGTGAGCCGCGGAAACCTGCTGAAGCAGCGGCTGCATGAACATGCTCGCCATGATGGCGAACGAGCCCATGACCACGTGTCCTGCGAACATGTTGCAGAACAGACGGACGGCAAGCGTGATGAGGCGCAGGAAGGTCGAGAAAAGCTCGACGACCCACACAAGCACGTTCATCGGGAAGCTCACGCCCTGCGGGGCGAGGCTCTTGATGTAGCCGATCACGCCGTGAGCCTTGCATCCGTAGTAGATGAAGTACACGAAGGCGAAGATGGCGAGCGCGGCGGTGGAGCCGATTGCGCCGGTGCCGGGCTTCATTCCCGGAATCAGGCCAATCATGTTATTGATCAGGATGAACAGGAAAAGCGAGCACAGGAACGGGAAGTGCTTCTTCCAGTTCTCACCCACGACGCCCTTGCCGATATCGTTCTCGACGTACTCGATGATGTACTCGAAACCGTTGACGAAGAAGCCCTTGGGAACCAGGGTCTGCTTCTTCTTGAACACGGCCAGGACGATCAGGAGCACGATCGTGGAGACGATCAGCCAAAACGAGTACTGCGTGATGCCGCAGCTCAGATCGCCCACGACAGGGGTGGAGCTGAACTCGCTGACCAGATGATTAATCTCATCAGGCAGCTTTTCAAAAATTTCCACGACTTACCTTTCGACCTCATGAGGATCTCGCAGCACCTTGGCGACGCGAACCGCGCAGGCGGCCATAAAGGCCACGAAGCCGATCGCCTCGCCCAGGAGGAACATGCGAAACGCCTCTCCGAACAACGCAAACACAACCAAGGTAAAGACGAGCAGGGCGATTGCCGAGACCGCCAGGCTCACCATACCCTTGAGCATGTCCGCATTCTGTTTATCGTCAAGAACCGGCTTGAGCGTAAAAACAAAGGGAAGAAAGGCGACCGCGCCCGCGATGGCGCCTGCAACGATAGCGAGCAGATCGGCTATCTGAAACACTGGCGTCCTCACTTTCTTTTTTTAACGCTTCCCAGAACAGTTCCCGCCAAACATTGGTGACTATTGTACGAGCCAATCGCTAAAGTACAACCGAAAAAGCATCGGTTAATACGCACCTGTTCGTTTTCTTAAGACCTTCTTTATGCCGCAGGTAGGTAATACGTTTTTCTCGAACCCCTCTGGGCTAAACGTCCGTTAACAGGAGTGCGCGCGGTCGCCTTTTGTTCGACCGCGCGCACCGTTTCTTCGTATTTGCAGCCGCGGCCGTCTTAGCCCAGCGACTAGAGCGTGCCGAAGATGCGGTCGCCGGCGTCGCCGAGGCCGGGAACGATGTAGGCGGCCTCGTTGAGATGGTCGTCGATAGCGCAGGTATAGATATGCACGTCGGGATCCTTCTCGGTCAGTGACTTGAGGCCCTCGGGGGCCGCGACGATGCACAGCATGCGAATGTCCTTGACGCCGCGCTCGCGCAGATAGCTGATGGCCATCTCGGCCGAGCCGCCCGTGGCGAGCATAGGGTCGACGACCAGACAGATACGCTGGTCGATATCCTTGGGCATCTTGCAGTAATACTCGTGAGGTTCATGGGTAACCTCGTCGCGCTCCATGCCGATGTGGCCCACGCGAGCGGAGGGCACCAGGTCGAGGATACCGTCGACCATGCCAAGGCCCGCACGCAGGATGGGCACGATGGCGAGTTTCTTGCCGGCAAGCTGTTTGAACGTGGCAGTAGTGATGGGGGTCTCGACCTCGACGTCTTCCATAGGCAGGTCGCGCATGGCCTCGTAGCCGTCAAAAAGCGCGAGTTCGCGCACGAGCTGACGGAACTGGTTGGTGCCGGTGTTTTTGTCGCGCAGGATCGACAGCTTGTGCTGGACGAGCGGATGATCGACAAGCGTCACACGGGACGCATCGTAGGTGACGGTCATGGGTTGATTGCCCCTTTCGTTGCAGCCGCAAAACGGCCTTGCTGACAAGGCGCGCAGCAATGTTGCCGCCGCACGCCATGCATAAGTTTAGCGGTTTGTTGTATCGAGCAGCCCATCGCAGCCCTACTGTGCGGTACTGAGCGAGCGCTTGACTGCATCACGCCAGCCCGCAAGGTTTTGCTCGCGACGCTCGGCGGACATATGGGGAAGGAAGGTCCTAACGATCTGGGCATTTTGCTCCAGCTCTTCAAGGTCTTCCCAATAGCCGACGGCAAGACCCGCCAAGTACGCGGCACCGATTGCCGTGGTCTCCACCGTCTCGCATTGCAGCACGGGGATATCCAGCAGGTCGGCCTGGAATTGCATGATGAACTCGTTGCGCGAGGCACCGCCATCGACAGACAGGCGCTCAATCGAAAGCCCCACGTCCTGCTCCATGGCGCGCAGCACGTCGTAGCTCTGATATGCCATGGATTCGCAGGCGGCACGTACGATGGTCGCACGGCTCGAGGCGCCGGTCAGACCGCACACGATACCGCGGGCATGCGGGTCCCACCAGGGAGCACCCAAACCTGCAAAGGCGGGAACGAAGTAGCAGCCCTCGTTGTCGCTAATCGAAGCGGCGAGTTGTGCCGACTCGCTCACACTCGAGATGATGCCCATGTTGTTGCGAAGCCAGTTCATCGTTGAACCGGCGGCAAAAATAGAGCCCTCGAGCGCATAGCTGACTTTGCCGTCCGCAGCGATACCGATGGTGGAGACCAGGCCATTCTTGGATTCGACGATCTCGTCACCGGTGTTCATGAGCATAAAGCAGCCCGTGCCATAGGTGTTTTTGGTCTGGCCGGGATAGAAGCAGCAGTGGCCGAACAGCGATGCCTGCTGGTCGCCCGCCACGCCCATGATGGGCGGCATGTTGGTCATGATGTCGCTCGCGACGCGGCCGTAGTCGCCCGAGCTCCAGCGAACCTCGGGCATCATGGAACGTGGAACGTCAAAGAGCGCCAGCAGGTCGTCGTCCCAATCGAGCGTATGGATATTAAAGAGTGCCGTGCGGCTGGCATTGGTGTAGTCGGTGGCAAAGACCTGGCCGCCGGTGAGGTTGTAGATGAGCCAGGTGTCGATGGTGCCAAACATGAGGTCGCCCGCCGCCGCGCTCTCGCGTGCGCCGTCGACGTTGTCGAGAATCCACTGCACCTTGGAGGCCGAGAAATACGGGTCAAGCGTAAGTCCCGTGCGGGAGCGCACCAGCTCCTCGCAACCCTGTTCAACCAACGCGTCGATCGCCGGCGCGGTACGACGGCACTGCCATACGATGGCGTTATAGATGGGCTGGCCGCTCACGCGGTCCCAGACCACCGTGGTCTCGCGCTGGTTGGAGATGCCGATGGCGGCGATGCGATCGGAATGGATGCCGCTCTTAAACTGAACCTCCATCATCACGCCGATCTGGCTGGCAAGCACCTCCGTGGGATCCTGCTCCACCCAGCCGGGGCGCGGGAAGCTGGTTTTGACGCTACGACGCGCCTGGGCAACGATGCAGCCGTATTCGTCGACAATGGCCGCGAGTACCGAGGTAGTGCCGCAGTCGAGCGCCATGATGTAGGAACCGCCAAAGTTAAACGAGGCATCTTCCATGCCCAGGCTGCCCAGATTCAACGACATCGCTTACACCTTTCTATTGCATCGGGTCGGACAGGACCCGTTCGATCTCTGATGCGGGAAGTGCGCCTTGGCGCAGGATCTGGAGCCCGCCGCGCTGGAACGACACGATGGTCGAGGCGTCGCGACACGGGGTCTCGCCGGCGTCGACGGCAACATCGACCCCCTCCAGGATGCGACCTTCGACGGCGGCAAAGCTTGCCGGCGAGGGCGCGCCGTGTGTGTTGGCGCTCGTGCAGGCAAGGGGACTGCCGCAGGCGCGGATGAGCGCTTGGACCACGGGAGAGGCCGAAGCGCGCAGGGCCACGGTGTCGTCGGCAGCACGCATAAAGGTCGGCACGCAGGGAGCCGCCTTGACCACGATAGTCAGGGCTCCCGGCCAGCATCGTCGCGCAAGTACGCGGGCATCTTCCGGGATATCCACGCCATAGCGGTCGAGCGCCTCGACGCCATCGACCAGCCAGGCGACCGTTTGGGTGAGTTCACGTTGCTTGAGAGTGAAGATGCGTCGATAGCCGGTGCCGAGCGCAGGGACTGCGGCACCGTTGACGGCAGCCTGCGGATCGCGCGGCCACGATGGGAATTCGCTTGTATCTTGGGGCACGGCGTCCGAGAAGGCGTTGACTGCCACGGCGACACCGTAGACGGTCTCGGTCGGAATCAAGGCCAGGCCGCCGCGGCCGAGCACCTCGGCTGTGCGCTCGACGGCAAGCCGATGCGGCTCGCGCGTTCCCTCGTATACCCGATAGACCGTCTGCATGTGTATGCCAGCCCCTTACGCTCTGGTGAAAGTTTGTTTACTGAGGGGCATTCTCGCACGAAACGTTCAACCTATTTGGCCAGAGTGCATGTTGGTTTGGTGAGCGGCTCTAGTAGTCGGTGAAAGTGAGGGGGTTAATTGAAGATTTTTAGCGCGCAAGCGTAACGGTACGATCGGGAAACTCGATGCTTGCAACCAGTTTTCCGCCGAGGCTCTCTGCGTACCTGCTCAGCGTGTCGAGCCTCATCGAACCCAACTCCCCACGCTCGAGCTCGGATACACGTTTTTGAGAAACGCCCATCGACTGGGCGACCGACGCCTGTGTTAGATCTTTTAACCTGCGAATCTGAGCAAGCTTATAGGCTTCGATACGATCGCGAGTCCTCTCCTGCTCGGCGGTAATGGAGTCGCGTGTTATCCCGCGAGATTCCATATACTCATGCAGTTCCATCTCGATCGAGCCTCCTTACGTGGCGACGGTATATTTGCTCGGCCCTTGGAATGTTGATCGCATACCAACCGTTCCATTTTGCCCTTGACGATCCCGCTCGCGACTTATCACCCGCCAATAGCAATACCGCCTGGCGCTTGGGGTCAAAGGCGAAGAGGATGCGAATCACCTGCCCACCACACGACGTCACTCTCAGCTCCTTTAAATGATGAAGCTTCGAGCCCTTTACGCGGTCAACCAGCGGACGACCAAGGCTGGGACCTTCCTTCTCGAGCACCAAAAGGTCTGCATAAATCTGCTTCAGCGTAGCTTCATCCTGCTCATCAAGCCAAGGTTCAATGTAATCAAGCACGATACGGTACCGATGCAGCTGATTTGACATACCTTTCTCCTTCTATAGTAGAAGTTTTACGGTATATTGCAAGGACAAACTTGCGCAAATGTCTATTAATTCAGCTTAAATACGCTGTTTGGGCTCGGTGACGATGGCTCGGACGATGCGGGGGCGATCGGTGAGGTCATGGACGATACGCACGTCCGAAAGGCCTGCCTGGCGACAGAGCTCGGCCGCGGCATCGAGGGCACCCTCGTAGAGCTCGCAGGCAAACAGGCCGCCGGCGCGCAGCATGTAAGGCGCCGCATTGAGCAGGCGGCGGAAAATATCGAGGCCGTCGGCGCCGCCCTCGAGCGCCAGGTCGGGCTCAAAGTCCTTGACCTCGTGCGGCAGCGAGCGCATGACGTCGGTCGGGATGTAAGGCGGGTTGGAGACGAGCACATCAAAGGTGCCCCACTCTTCGCGGGGAATGGAACTCACCAGGTTGGTGAGGCTAAAGGCAACCTCATCTGCCGTGAGGCCGAGGGCGTCGCGGTTTTTGGTGGCCAGATCGATGGCGCGCGGCTCGATATCGGTGGCGGTGCAGGTAACGTGGCCGCGGCGCTCCCAGGCAAGGGAGAGCGAAATGCAGCCCGTGCCGCAGCCGACCTCGAGAACGCGGGCAGTGCAGGGCTCGGTTGGGGCAGGCGCAGCGGCATCCTGAGCTGAAGCCGTCTCCTGGCCGGCACCCTCGATGGCGATGCCGTATTCGTCGAGCTCGGGCTCGGCGGCTTCCGCGGCGTCGGCTTCTGCTGCCTGCGCGGCAGCTTCCTCGGCCTCGCGGTCGGCCAGCTCCTCGGCATAGGCACGGCTGCCCAGCACGTCGCTGCCTAGCGCCGCCTCATCGGCGGCCGTCAGGTTAGCGGCACGGCGCTCGACAGTCGCGCGCTCGTCGGCCAGCGCCGCCTCGGATTTGCGGGCCTCTTCGACCTCATCGTTCCAAGGCAGCTCAACACGCTGACGGGCAGCAGCCTCGGGGCTCAGCACCTCGGCATCCAGATAATTGAGGACTTCCTCGACGAGCATCTCGGTCTCGGGGCGCGGAATGAGCACACCGGGGGCGCACGCGACGTCGATCATGCGAAACTGCGTGCTGCCGGTGATGTATTGCAGCGGCTCGCCCTTAGCACGGCGGACAACGGCCGCATGCATGGTCTCGAGCTGGGCCGCGTTAAGCGTCTCGTCCATACGCATATATAGGTCAATGCGCGCCAGGCCCGTGGCGGCGCACAGCAGCCACTCGGCAGAAAGACGGGGGTGCTCCTCGCCGCGCTCGGCCAGGTACTCCTTGGTCCACTCGAGACAACGCTTGATGGTCCAAATCTCGTTTGCCATGGGGCCCTCCCCTCTTAAGCGCCGGACGGCGCGCGAATGTCGGAGCAGATTGTACGCGAGGCCAGCGCTTGGCAAGGGACGATTGAAGGCGATTATCGAGAATCAGCCCAGAATTTTGCACCGGGCTTGCTCAAAGTGCTCATTCGTCGACGTCTAAATCTGCATTCGTCAAGCTTTTGGCAAGGTTGACCCAAAACTGGCCAATATCTAACCAAGAACTTGCCACATCGCTTGACGCACGACCCATCAAAAATCGCCCCGCGACTTCTCGGACGCTTTTTCGAGCAATATTTTCGATAGCAGATATATGCCGTCAATTACCTTAAGCAGGTAAGCAGCTCAAATGACATCACAGCCGACTGAATAAAATATCAAGGCAATGTCACCAATGACTGCCCTACGGATCATTTGACAACCAAGGAAACGCCGATGTTTTGGCAATGCCAGCGAGCGACGTCCAGAGCGAACAAGTTGGCATCAGAACCACCCTTAAAAAGGGTGGTTTGCTCTTAGGGTATAACCCACGGGCCC
>NZ_SPFY01000036.1 GCF_005844325.1 Collinsella aerofaciens
AGTCCCTTGCGGCGTAGTTCTTATTTAAGCCGTCCAGGTTTTGGGGTGCAGTTCAAGACAGGGGGCGTAAAGACGAAAGTGACCGTCGGGCGAAACGCCGCCGTTCCCCGATTGGGTGTACTTTTTGAGATCGTCGACTTGTGCCAGGATCACGCGTGCACGACGCGCAAATTCTCTGCCCGCCGGAGACAAAACAGCCTCCCCCGCCGATCGGTCGAGCAAAACAATCTGATACTCAGATTCCAACTTTTTGATTGCCGACGAAACGGCCTGTGGGCTCACGTGAACGGCGCGAGCCGCTTTGCGCACGCCGCCGTAGTTCGCTACCGCTTGAAGGTATTCGAGTTGAGAAAGCTGCATAGGTTACTCCAAAGGCAGCCAAGGCGACAGGCTGTGCGTCCTCAGATGAGGTTCTCGCCCAGGTTCTTGCCGCCGAGGACGTGCATGTGGAAGTGCATGACGGTCTGGCCGGCGTTGACGCCCTTGTTGGAGATGACGCGGAAACCGTCCTCCAAGCCCTTGGCCTTAGCGACCTCCTGGATGGCGTGAGCCATGGCGCCCATGGTCTCGGCCGGTACGTTGTCGGCGATGTCACTGTAGTGTTTCTTGGGAATCACGAGCGTATGGACCGGCGCCTGGGGATTGAGGTCGTCGAAGGCGATGACCTGGTCGTCCTCATAGACAACGGTCGAGGGGATCTCGTGGTTGGCAATTTTGCAGAAGATGCAATCGCACATGGTTGGTTCCTTTCTCACAGACCAAGGCAATTATATTTGGTCGGGATGGTTAGAACGAGAGGTTGTCGTCGGTGTTGGCGGCCTCGCCGTCGGCGAGCACGTCGTTGCCGTCGACATCCTTAAGGAGCACCGAGACCTTCTGCTCGGCATCGGACAGGCGGGTGCGCAGGCTTTTTAGAAGCTCAACGCCGCGGGTATAGCTCTCGAGCGACTCCTCGAGCTCCATATCGCCCGACTCCAAGCTGCGGATGATGAGCTCCAGTTCCTGCGAGGCCTGCTTGTACGTAAGCTGCTCGACCGGGGTCTTCTCTGCCATATCTGTTTCCTTTCCTAAAGGTTTTCGCTATGAAACGCGGACTACTCGACTGTATCGACCGTTGCCGCCACGTTGCCGTCTGCCATGCGCACGCGAATGGCGTCGCCGGGCTTAAAGGTCTTGGCACTCGTAGCCACCCCATCATCGCTGTACGCGATGGAATAGCCACGGGCAAGCACCTTGAGCGGCGACAGGGCATCGAGCGACGCGGCAGCTCGGCCCAGGTCGGACGCGGGCTTGCCGAGCATCGTACGTCCCTGATGCTCCAGACGGGAACTCGCAAGCGTGAGCGCATGGCGTTTGCCATCGAGCCCCGAGGTGCTTGCAACCAGACGCTCGGGCAAGCGTTCAAAGCTGGATCGGAAAGCTCCGACCGAGCGTACTATGGCACCCGACAGGCGATCGGCGGTCAGCGCAAGCTCCGATTCGCGACGCTCGACCATAAATGTGGGGTCGTTGAGGCACGGGCGGCATGCAGCCGCATCGAGCGCATCGCCCAAGCGGGCCGTATAGGTATCCCAGGCACGGCGACCGCGCTGATCGAGCATCTCCAGGTCGACCTGGGCCGACCCAATCATCGATGCCATCGCGGCACCCAGACGCTGATGGCGTGCCTCGAGCACATCGGCCAACTCCGTCATAGCCGGCGCCACCGATTCTGCCGCCGCCGTGGGCGTGGAGGCGCGGCGGTCGCTCACCATGTCGCAAATCGAGGTATCGGGCTCATGGCCGATACCGGTCACCACGGGCACGGGACAGGCAGCCACCGCACGGGCAAGCTCCTCGTCGTTGAAGGTCATGAGGTCCTCAAAGGAGCCGCCGCCGCGCACCAGCAAGATGCAGTCGGGCGCCGGCGTGATTGCGGCGGCACGGCGCAGGCCCTCAATAAGCTCGGCCGGCGCACCCTCGCCTTGAACCTTAGCGCCCACGCAGACGAGCTCGACGAGCGGGTTGCGACGACGCAATGTGCGCTTGACGTCGTCGATTACGGCACCCGAAAGCGAGGTAACGACCGCCACGCGGGAGCAGAACACCGGGATGCGGCGCTTGCGCGCTTCGTCCATCAGGCCCTCGCGGCGTAGCTTTTCGGCCAGTTGCGCCACTTGTTGACGCAGCAGACCCTCGCCCGCCAGCGAAAATGAGCGAGCGACAAAGCTCATGCGGCCCGTGGCCTTATAGAGATTGAAGCTGCCCTTAAAGCTCACCTGCATGCCATCGCGCAAGTCGAAGGTGCGCTTAAGGTAGGCGCCCTTCCAGATAATGCAGTCGACGGCGGCCAAGTCGTCCTTGATCTGGAAGTAGCAGTGACCGCTTCGGGCGTTAGGACCACGAAAACCTGTGACCTCGCCCAGAACGCTCAGCTGCGGAATGGCATCGAGCGCACCGGCGGCGATCTCCACTGCCTGGCTCACGCTGAGCTCCTTGCGCTCCTGATCGTCCGAACCGTCGAACTCGGCGGAAACGGCATTGCCGGTTAGATTCCAGCCTGCCACGCAGCCTCCTTTCGCTATCGAGCACAAGGGCTTCGACCCTGCGCAGATTCAAGTCCAACACATAGTACAGCGCCGCGGGGACAAGAATCTCCGCGGCGCCTGTCAAGCCAATTTGTTATCGGTTGGAGTTTCTGTTGTAGCGGGCCATCAGGTAGAGCAGCTGAATAATCGAGGTGAGCGCCGCCGCCACGTAGGTGAGCGCGGCTGCCGTCAGCACCTTCTTGGCACCGTTGACCTGCTTGGAACTCATGCCCGACTGCTCGATATACGCCACGGCGCGGCGACTGGCATCGATCTCGACAGGCAACGTAACGAGTTGGAACAGCACACTAAACGAGAAGAAGATCAATGCGAGGGTCGTGAGCCCGGCGATGTTCATAAACAGGCCCAAGAGCAACACGATGGTCCAGGTGTTCTGGGTAAAGTTGACGACCGGGACCAGGGCGGTGCGAACCTTCATCATGGCGTAACCGCTCTGACGCTGGGCGGCATGACCCGCCTCGTGGCAGGCCACTGCAACGCTTGCGACCGATCCGCCCGAACGGTTAGCGTCCGAGAGATACAGGTTGTTATCCTGCGGGTTGTAGTGGTCGGTGAGCTCACCGGCAACGCCCTTGATACCCACGGCGTTGCAACCGTTGGCGTCGAGCATGCGGCGAGCGACCGTGGCACCCGTGTCGCCGTCCGAGCGAACCTTGGACCAGGTCTTGTACGTCGAGTTGATATAGCTCTGCGCCGCAAGACCAAGCACCGTACAAACAAGGACAACCAGCAGGTACAGCGGGTCGATGCCAAAGCCGTAACCATAGTAATAGGGCATGCGAATTCCTCCGAATCGAATTACACGTTGGAGGCATTCTACCCACTCAAGCGGCTAGGCTTCCCTACAGGAGCTCAATCTTTCCGTCCTTCACGGTGAGTCCCATATTGCCGGAAAGCAGATCGTCCAGACGCGAACCCACGAGCTCAAAGCGCCAGCCTTCGCGCAGGGGGCTTTGCTCGGGATGCTCAATGTAGTCGGCCAGGTCATCGCGCGAGGCAATGACCGAGGTCGCCACGCCCGAGCGCTCGGCAACCAGGCGGATGAGCGCGTACATGAGATCCGTCACGCTCTCAAGCTCCGGCGAAATCTGGCGATGCCCGCGCACCATGAGCGGCAGGCGATCGTGCGGACAGCTTGCGCCGCGCTTGATGGCCATCAACGCGCCATCCACGTCGCGCTCCCCCAGCTGGTCGGTACCGCGGATGCTACGGAACTCCTCGACACGCACGGGATTGCGCTTAACCAGGGCCAGCAGCGTATCGTCGGACATGACCCACTTGCGCGGGATGTTGCGACGCTCGGCGCGGTCCTCGCGCCAAGCGGCAAGCTCGCGCGCAATGCCCAGCTGATGGCGGCTACACGAGTTGATGCGTTTGACCTTGCGGAATGCCTCATGGCGGTCGGCGCGGTAGTGCGACTCGTCGGCCAAAGGACGCAACTCGTCGAGCACCCAGTCCACGCGGCCCAGCTCACGCAGGCGGCTCATCATCTCGGTATAGGCGACGATTAAGTACTTGACGTCATCGATCGCGTACTCGATCTGCTTATCGCTCAGCGGGCGGCGCGACCAATCGGTCAGCGACTCGGTCTTGGGCAGTGATACGCCGCAGAACGTCTGAACGAGCGCACCATACGAAATCTGCTGGCGCTCGCCCAAAAAGGCGGCGGCAACCTGCGTGTCAAAAATCGGTCGCGGCAGTGCGCCCACGGTATGGAGCATAACTTCCATGTCCTGTGAGCAAGCATGGAATACCTTGACCACGCCCTCGTCGGCCATAAGCTCGGCAAGCGGCGACAGGTCGTCGATCACCAGCGGATCGACCGCTACACTCTCGGCAGGGGTGGCAATCTGAACCAAACACAGACGCGGATGGAACGTGCGCTCGCGCAAAAACTCGGTATCGACGGCAATCGCGTCGAACTCACGGGCGCGCTGGCAAAAGTCGAGTAGAGCCTGATGTGTGGAAATGTACATATCAACCCATCGAATAAGGTTAGGCCCGAAAAACACGGGTAGGATATCGGCATTGCCTTACAACTATACTCGGTTAGTCACAGAACGGGAACGTAAGTATGCGCTGCCTTATCATCCACAACCCGGCATCGGGCCCCAGCTCAGATGAAATCTACGCATTCACGCACGCCCTTGCACAGGGCGGCGACGAAGTCGTGATGCGCTTTATCGGCGATGGCATGGAGCCCGAGGACGCCGTGGCAGACGTTCGCGAGTTCGACCGCGTGGTCGTCTCGGGCGGCGACGGCACCGTCTCCAACGTGCTCGACCAGATGCGCGGCTGCGGCGTCCCCACGCTCGTTTTCCCCTCCGGCACGGCCTGCCTGTTCTTTAACAACATCGGCAATGCCCCCGAGGCAGCGGCGCTTGCCAAGGCATGTCGCGCCGGCCGCACGGTCAAAGTAGACATGGGCGAGCTCTTTTGGCTCGACGAGAACGGCAACGAAAAGCGCCATGGCTTTATCATCATCGCCGGTTCGGGCTTTGACGCCGAGATCATGATGAAGGCCGCCCCCACCAAAAACGACATCGGCGAGATCGCCTACTTCCTCTCCGCTCTCGCCACGCCCAACCCCACGGTGGCGCACTTTACCATTGAGCATGATGGCATTGTTGAGGAGCTCGACGGCATCTGCTGCATGGCGGGCAACACGTCTGTCATCCAAAACGACATCAACCTGTTCCCCAACTGCCGTATGAACGACGGCATGGTCGACATCGTCGTTATTGAGCCCGTGCGCACGGTGCAGTTGCTCCCCACGGTAATCACCGCCGCGCTCGACCCCGCCGGCAAGGTACTCGGGCGCCCGCAGTTCAAGATCATCCAGACCAAGGAAGCCAAGATCACCTGCACCCCGTCGCTGGGCATGCAGTTCGATGGCGAGATTATCTCCAGCAATTCGGGCGTCTTTGGAGCCCGCGCGCTTCCGCAATGCCTCGACCTCATCGTCGACGAATTCTCCCCGCTCGGAAAATAGGAGGACCCTATGAACGACAATCCCCTGCTCGGCTTTATCATCATCGTTTTGGCCATGCTCGTCGGCTATGCGATCAACGTGATCCACCGCCGGAAGAAGTAATTCCACATTGGTATGATATTCATCCAATTATCGTCTCCCCTGCTGTTTATGCATTTGCCAAACAGCAGGGGATTTTCATTTCAGGCATTCCCAGCTACTTTATTCGGCTACAGTAATTACAGGGCGTCTTTATTAAAGTAAAGCTACAAACTGAGTACAATTAACCGCTCGTCGCATATTTCATCACGCTTATCGAGTAAGTGTCTTTCATAGATGAATATTGTTTCCAGTTCGTTACGCTAATGGGGTGTCTTTATTGGCTGAAGCCCTCTGGCGACAGAGGGCTTTCGCACGCTGGGAGGGAAAATGAGGAAAACTCACCCCGTCAACGCGCTCAAGAAGCTAGGCATAGGCCTCGCCTTTGGAGCTGCAACCATCATGTCCATGCCGACATCCGCGCTCGCCTGCACGCAGATATACATGGGCAAAAACTATACGGCCGACGGCAATACGTACTACGGCCGCGCCGAGGACTTTGGCAAGCGCTATCTTAAGCACTACGGCATCGAACCTGCCCACGAACCTGGCTTTAAGTACAGCTCGATTGAATCTGCTTTTGAATACACTTCGAACAAGCCTACCTATCGTTACAGCTATGTACGCGACCACCCCTCCAACTGGATGGGTCGCACCGACGCCTATTCCGAGGCCGGAATCAACGAGAAGGGCGTCTCCTGCTCTGCCACGCTAAGCACTTCCTATAACGAGGAGGCCGATGCAGCAGACCGCATCGATGAGAAAGTGGGTCTGGGCGAGTACAGTTACGGCAGCATCATCCTGGGCGAGAGCGCCACGGCCCGCGAGGGCGTCGAGCTTCTCGGCAGACTGATCGATGATCAAGGCGTCTGCACCAACGACCAGATCATCATCGCCGACAACAACGAGACCTGGCTGTTCGCCACACTTTCCGCCCATCAGTGGATCGCCATGAAGCTCGCTGACGACGTCGCGTCGCTCAACCCTAATATCGGGAGCCTCAACTACGATGTCGACCTTGATGACCCCGAGAACTGCCTACACTCCGAGGGCATCGAGTCCATGCCCGTGGAGAAGGGCTTCGCCAAATACTCCGCTGACGGCAAATTCGATGTCGCCCAAACGTATGGCGAAAGCCTCGCCGATTCCGGCGTAAACCAGTGGTCCCGCTATGTGCAAGGCCGCGATTATTTTGGTAGTCAGCTGACCGAAGGCACAGATTACGACATTATCACAGTAAAGAAGGATGGAAAACCTGACCAAAAGGGAGCCATGGTCAGCGAAATCCAGCCCCTGTTCTTCAGGCCTGGCAAGTCTGGCTGGAGCACCTTTGAGCTGATTCGTGCCTTTGGCAACCGCGGCGAGAACGTCCCTGGCCTCAACGCGAACACTGATGGTGTTTATTGCATCGGCAGCGAGCGCAACACCGAGATCAACCTCTTCCAGATTCGTCGCGGGTATGACCCCGAAGTCGCTACCATCCAGTGGGAAATGCTCTCCCGCGCCGCGTACTCCGTCGCCATCCCGTTGTACTCCGCTCTGATAACTGAGGTCAGCCCGTACTTCAGCGATCAGACCGTCTCCTTCGATCACTGCAACCAGACTGACGTCGTGTACAACGAGGAGCCCGAGAACTCAATCAACTACGTCCTCATGGACATCAGCTCGCTCTGCTTCGAGAACCCTGACACCCTTGGTGTCAGCGTCCGTGCCTACCTCGATGCGCTCCAGAACGAGCTTATCGAGCAGAACAAGGAAGTTGACGCCGCCATGCTGGCCGAGACGACCACCGAGGGCCGCACCGCCCTGGCCAACAAGGCCGGCAAGGCTGCTACCGAGAACACCTACAAGAAGTGCAAGGCACTGCTCCAGGAGATGCGCGCCTATCAGAAGGCCGAAAACTTCGACCAGCCCTTTACCCCAAGCGACCTGAACACCGAGACCAACGGCCTCAAGGTGTCCATCACCTACGCCAAGGATGCTCTTGCCACCGATCCGGTCACCCCGGATCAGCCCGGCACTCCTGAGCAGCCTGGCACTCCCGAGCAGCCCGCTAAGCCCGAGCAGCCCGCTAAGCCCGAGCAGCCGGCCGCCAAGCCTGAGAAGCCTGGCAAGTCCGACACCACGACCACGGTAACCACTAACAAGACGAACACCAAGGGCGGCCTGCCCACCACTGGCGATCGTTTTGATGGCCGCATGGTGGCCGCATTCGCCATCGCTGGCGTTGCCGTCATCTCCGCGGGCGGTTACTTCCTCTACCGTCGCAATAAGGAGTAACGTCCTAGCTGTGCGGGCGAGGCAGCAATGGCAGCCTCGCCCGCTCAGCCCGCTCTTTTGACCGGCGGGAAACCCGCCTGAAATCTTTTCAAAAAAGATTTCCCCGCACACACTTTGCTGTGTTATAGTGCAGCGCAACAGCAACTAGGTGCGACCGCGCCATGGCATCACGAAAGGAGCCACCGACATGAAGAACACGATGAAGTCTCTTAACAACTGGTGGTGGCGTGATGCGAATACGATCGGTCGACAGTGAGTCCCTCACGCCTGTTTTTGCGCTCTAGGTGATTGGAAGGCCTCCGGTTTCGACCGGGGGCCTTTTTCTATCTCGAGCCCGATCGCATTCGCATCACGCGCCTCCGCTTTTCTCTTGCACTCCCATTCCAAAAGGATTTTCACCATGTCTCAGAACACCACCGCCACCCAGCCCCGCACCGTCCAGACCGCCGACCGTGGCAAACTCGATGTCCGCGCCCTCGTCCTGCTTGCCATCCTGCTCGCCGCCGGCTTCATCCTCAACTTCACCGTCGGCAAGGCCATCTCGGGCATCTCGGGCGGCATGATCAGCCCCGAGTTCATCATCTCGGCCTTCTGCCTCACCATCCTGGTTGTTCGCCCCAACATCGGCCAGGCGCTCGTCATCGGCCTCATCTCGGCTGCCGTGATCCAGATCACCACCACTTCGCCGTTCGTCGATTTTGCCGCCGAGGGCATCGCCACCATGCTCATGGCCGGCATCGTCAACGCCGCCGGCAAGAACGGTCAAATCAAGCCCGCCATCGCCATTGTCGCAACCTTCCTGACCACATTTGCCTCCGGCGTCATCTTCATGGTCATCAAGATGGCCATGCTCGGCGTGGTAGGCGAGCTCGCCGCCGCCATGCTGCCCGTCGTTGCCATGACCGCCGTCTTTAACGCCATTCTGGTCGGCGCCCTCTACCTGCCCATCCAGAAGGCCCTTAGGCTCAACTAACCCGCTCGGCTTTACGAGCCACCCCATCTTGGCGTTAATTCGTCGCTCGCGTACTCAAGTACGCTTCGCTCCTCTTTCGCGCCAACCTGGGGCCCCTCGTAAAGCCGTCTCCGTGCTTCACCACCAAAGACTGTCCCAAACAACGAGCTTTTGGGGACGTTCTTAAAAGACTGGTCATTTAAGAACGTCCCCAATGACTATGAAAGGTATCCATGGAAACGATCATCAACGTCGACGATGTCTCGTTCTCCTATGGCACGCAGACCGAGCAGACGCTCAGCCACATTTCGCTCAGCGTGAACAAGGGAGATTTCATCGGCATCATCGGGCCCTCGGGCGCCGGCAAGTCCACGCTTGCCGCCTGCCTGTCAGGTGCCGTGCCCCACCACTACACCGGCACGTTCTTTGGGTCCGTCATGGTTGACGGCCACGACACCTGCGAGGTCTCGCTGACCGACGTGTCGCAAATCGTCGGCAGCGTGCTGCAGGATATCGACACGCAGATGGTCGCTTCGATCGTCGAGGACGAGATGCTCTTTGGCCTCGAGAACTTTGGCGTTCCCCACGACAAGATCGAGCAGCGCTTGAGCGAAACGCTCGAGACCGTCGGCATCAGCGACCTGCGTGACCGCGAGATCGCCACCCTCTCGGGCGGACAGAAGCAAAAGGTGGCCATCGCCGCCATCCTCGCCATGCGTCCGCGCGTCTTGGTTCTCGACGAGCCCACCGCGGCACTCGACCCCGCCAGCTCCACGCTGGTCTTCGAGACGCTGCGTGAGGCAAACCGCACACTTGGAATCACCATCGTCGTCGTTGAGCAAAAGGTCGCCCTGCTCTCGGAGTACTGCAACCGCGTGCTCGTGCTCAACCATGGCGAAATCGCGCTACAGGGCGAGCCGCACGAGGTCTTTGCGCACACCGACGAGCTCCGCGCCATCGGCGTCGACTGCCCCCGCGTCACACGCATCTTTAACAGCCTTGAGGCCGATGGTCTGGCAAGCGGCACCCCTTGCTTAGATGTCGATGAGGCCGAGCGCCTGATTTCGGGCATCGTCGACCCCGCACATGCTGCCAGCGACGCCCAAGCGCCCGCAGGCTCCCCGCATGCCCCATCGTTGCGTCCGCACGCCAAGGACGCCGAGCCCGTGCTCACCTTCGATCACGTTGAGTTTGCCTATCCCAATGGCGGCGCCGCCGTACACGACCTTAACCTGACGCTCTACCCCGGCGAGCTCGTGGGCATCGTCGGCCAAAACGGCGCCGGCAAGACTACGCTCACCAAGTTGCTCACGGGCCTGCTTAAGCCTGCCTCGGGCAGCGTGCGCGTTACGGGCCTGGACACCGCTGCGGTCCCCACGAGCCGCATCGCCCGCGAGGTCGCAACGCTCTTCCAAAACCCCGACCGCCAGATCTGCAAGGATACCGTGCTCGACGAGGTCGCTTTTGGCCTGGAGCTTGCCGGCATCGACCGCGCCGAGGCCCTGCGTCGTGCCCAGCTCGTCATCGACCGCTTTGGCCTGCCCGCCGACGAGGCGCCTTTCTCGCTTTCGCGCGGCCAGCGACAAATGGTGGCGCTCGCCTCCGTCGTAGTGGTTGAGCCCAAGATCGTAGTGCTCGACGAGCCCACGAGCGGCCTTGACTACCGCGAGTGCATGACCGTCATGGAAACGGTGCGCACCATGGCAGAGCGCGGCTGCGCCGTGATCATGGTCTGCCACGATATGGAAGTCGTTTCCGACTTTGCCGAGCGCATCGTTGTGATGGCCGACGGCCGTATCCTCGACCGCGGACGCACACACGAGCTGTTCTCGAATATTAAGCTCATGCAGCGTGCCTACGTGGAGCCGCCCCAGGTCATTGAACTCTCGCGCCGCTTGGCATCCTCCGTCTCCCCCGCTTTTGCGCAGGTGAGCGAGGTTACCGATATCGTTCGCATTACCAAGGAGATGGTCCGTCGTGGTTAACGTCATCGACTATATGCCGGGCGACACGCTGTTGCATCGCCTGAACCCCGTCGTCAAGCTGGGCCTCGCCGCCGCCATCATCATCGGCATCTTTTTGTCCGACACCTATGTGGCGCTGTTAGGCTTTTTGGCACTCACCCTTGCGCTGGGCGCCTACGCCGGCGTCGTCAATCGCCTGTTCTCGCTGCTCAAGCTGCTGATTCCGCTCGCGCTCATCATGCTGGTGCTGCAGTTGGCATTTATGCGCGACGGCAATGTGGTGTGGGGCTTTATCACCGACACGGGCCTTATCACTGGATCGAAGGCCTGCCTCCGCCTGCTGGGCGTAGCGTTGCCACTCATCCTCATGCTCATGGTGACCAAGCTCAACGACCTTGCCAACGCCTGCGTCGAGGTACTGCACGTACCGTATCGCTACGCCTTCACCTTTACCACGGCACTGCGTTTTGTGCCGGTGTTTGGCCAAGAGATGAATGCCATCATGGAGGCGCAGACCGCGCGCGGCGTCGAGTACGACACCAAGAACCCCATCAAGAAGCTCAAACTCATGCTGCCGTTGTGCGTGCCGCTGCTTATCTCGAGCGTGGGCAAGACCGACGCCACCGCGCTTGCCGCCGAGCAGCGCGGCTTTTATCTGCGCACGCGCGCCAGCTCGTACAAGCGCTATCCCATCAAGGGTCTGGATGTCGCCGTGATCGCCATCAGCGCCGCCCTCATTGTCCTCGGTTTCCTGTTCTAGCTCATCGTCAGCACCAACCGCCTAATGCAAAAGGCCTCGGCTCGACCAAACGAGCCGAGGCCTTTACTGTTTCCCCAGATAAAACCTACCAAAATAAACCTGTCCCTTTTTGGTAGGCATGGGGCTAGAGGCGGTAGGGAGCGCCGCTGCGAATGATGGATTCACGCACCAAGACGTCCATGGCGTCGAGGGTAATCTCGGGCATCTCGCGGTACTTCTGCAACACTGAGAGCTCCGTGCAAGCCAAAATGACGCGATCGCAGCCGCTGCGGGCGAACTCCCACATCACGCGGTCGAACTTGTCCATATCGGGCTCGCGTCCGGCCTTCACGTCATCATAGATCAGCGACATCACATCGGCCTGACGCTTCTCGCTGGGGTAGACAACCTCGACGCCCACAGCCTCGCATTCGCGCCCATAGACGCCCGCACCCACGGTTCCGTCGGTGCCCATGATGCCGATCTTGCGCACCGGCTCTACCGGCATGCTCAGGTTGGGATCGAACTCGCACTCCCCCATCACCGCACCGGCCAGAGCATAGCGCACCGACTCGCGCGGCATGTGGATAATCGGCACCGTCGTAAACGACTGGATCTGGTCGTAGAAGTAGTGTGACGTGTTGCAGGGAATGGCGATGTGCGTACAGCCCAGCGACTCAAGTGCCTGGGCGCACTCCTTCATGGTCGCCAGCAGCTCGGCATGCTCACCGGTCTTGATGGCCAGCGTGCGGTCGGGCATGGTCGACTTGGAAAGCACCACCATGTCGATATGTTCCTGGTCGCACGTAGCGGCCGTATGGCGCACCACCTGGTCGTAGTAATACGACGTGGCCTCGGCGCCCATGCCGCCGATAACTCCCAGCTTTTCCATCGCCGCCTCCTTGGTGACGCTTGCGCAATTGCGCGTATCATACCCGCGCCCGCCCGATGTAAACCGGACGGGCGCCGCACTCGTCTACTTGTAATACGTCTTGAACAGCTTAAAGTGACGCAGCTTGGTGTGCCACATGCGCAGCCAGCGGTTAAAGACAAAGTCGCCCTTCATAAACGAAGGGTCGGCCCCCTTGCCCTCCCTATCCAGGCGATGCACCTTAGCGCGCAGCTCGGGATCCTTGACGTACTTGTCGACGACACCCATGGGGACGACCATCCACAGCGCCTCGTCCTGCGCCGTCACAAACTCCGGCTCAAACGGGCGGTTGAACACATACTCGTCTACCACGTACTTGGCAACGTTAAAGCCGCTGTTGGTGACATAGTAGTTGCTGCGGCCCTGACGGGTATTGAAGTCGAAGAACTTAAACGAGCCATCGCGCTCGTCATACTTCACGTCAAAGTTGGAATAGCCCACAAAGTGAAGGTCCTCGAGCAGCTTGCGCACGCCACCCATAAGCTCGTCATTGGGCTCGGTGATGATACAGGCATGGTTGCCAACGCCATGGGGCTGATGCTCCTCGAGCAGCACGTGGCCCAGGCACATCATGCGTACCTTACCGTTGCGATCGGAATAGCTGGTGAGCACGCGCATGTACTCGTCGTTGCCGGGCACGCGGTCCTGCAAGATCAGGTCGTCGGTGTAGCCGCTGGCATAGGAGTCACGGATAACCTGCTCCAGCTCGGCGCGATCGGCAATCTCATAAGCCTTCTTCTGGCCCTCGAACTCATGCTGCCACCACATGATGCCGTCGGACGGCTTCAGGATCATCGGGAACGGGAAGTCGATCTGGTCGAGCACTTCGGCCGGCGCCTCGCCTTGCGCATTGAGCATCTGCGCAGTAAAGGTAAAGGTGTGCGGATACGGCACGCCATGCTTCTCGCACAGCTCGTAGAAGATCTCCTTCTTCTGGCACTGCTCGAGCATGCTGTAGGGTGCATAGGGCGCAACGATGTTATCCGCCAGCTCATCGGCATCCTTTGCCTGGGCCACCAGGGCAACATAGTTATCGCCGCAGCCCATCAGGACGATCGTCTTATCGGCATGCGCCTGGGCAATGCCGTTGACGGTCTCGAGCATCACGGGCATGGTATCGATGTCGACATTGGGCGTGTAGTCGATAATCTGGCTTCGATACGCAGGGCCCGTCTGATACTTGCCAAAGACCAGACTCTTGACCTGATACTCTTCGTAGAAGGCGCGCGCCACCGAATAGGCGTTGATGTCGCCACCGAGCAGCACGGGAATGAACTCGCGCTCTGTAAACTGCAATGCCATGGAAACTTCCTATCATGAACTGCCCGCACAACGGGCGGTCTTAGTGCAACCGATTCATTCTAGCGTGCCAAACCGCCAGCACCCAAAGTTCCACCGTATCTATGGCAATCGGAGAATCAGACTCGAGCAAAGACGGCGCTCACCGCTGTACGACAACGGGCAATGAACCTACCGTTGTTGTAGGATTCAACATATTGTCAATCTCATAAGCGAAAGGCGCACACGTGCCCCAAGAACATCTGACCGACAACCCCATCCTTGACGCCGCAAAACGCGAGCTGGCGGAACGTTCTCAGACGATCGCTCCCCTACGCACCGCCAGCAACGCCTACGAAGCACCCGCCCGCATCGTTTCGATTAACACGTCGGCGCACAAAGGCACACGCAAGTCACCCGTCTCCGATGGGCACGACACCGTCATTGAGCAGTTTGGCCTCGCTTCCGATGCACACGCCGGGCACTGGCACCGCCAAGTCTCGTTTTTGGCCGCAGAATCAATCCAGACTGCCCAGCATCGCGGGCTCGATGTGCACGAAGGCGACTTTGGGGAGAACTTCACCACACAAGGTATCAACCTGCTTTCGCTCCCCCTGGGCACACAGCTCAAGATCGGCAACGACGTTCTGGTCGAGATCAGCCAGATCGGCAAAGTCTGCCACACCCGCTGCGCTATCTACCATCTCGCCGGCGACTGCATCTTTCCCCACGAGGGCATTTTCGGTGTGGTGCTTCGAGGCGGAGAGGTGCATGTCGGAGACGATATCCAGACAGTCAAGCTCGGCAACGGCGCATGTTCTTTCACCCCAGCCGAGGCGCTCGAAGAAATTGAGCAGGCTCGCCGCGAGGAAACCCTATAGGTGCAAAACCCCATGTTGGAGTAGCCCTTAAGGCGTGAATCTGCGATCAGACCGAGTTCCGTAACGTTAAAGTTGAACTCTATGGTTTCTCAACAATTCACTATAACTGCAGGTCAAAGCCAAAGCCTCAAGTTTAACTTGACCCTTTGGAACCTTTAAGGTTCAAGTTGAGGTCGAAAGCAGTAGTAGAATACCGTTCGAACCATAACCTACGATTGATTGCAGAGGGATTGGATGCAGCATTCGAATCATCGCGTCGCAGCGCTCATCGCGTCGAAGCCAGCTCGTATCATCACGAGCGCCGCACTCGCTGTCGCACTGACTGCCACGCCGATGCTCTCCCCCGTTGCGGCATATGCCGCCTCGCAGGCAACGCAGGATCAGCTTTCCGCCGCGCAGCAAAAAATCGAAGCCGCCACGAGCGCCTACAACGATGCCCGCACCAAACTCGACGACCTGCAAAAGCAGATCGACTCCGATGAGGCGAGCATCGAGGAAATCGAGGCCAAGCTTCCCGAGCAGCAGGCCAAGGCAAGCTCCGCCATGCGCGATCTGTACAAGTACCAGAAGGGCACCAATCCCATCGTGAGCTTCCTGGTCAACGCGCAGAGCCTGGGTGAGTTCATCACCACCTGCAAATACACCAACCAGATCACGAGCTCGAGCGTCGATGAGATCGAAGAGCTCAACAACATGCAAACCGAACTCGAGCAGAACAAGGCCGAGCTCCAGCAGGCCAAGTCCCAGCTTGAGGCAGAACAGAAAAACGCCGAGGATTCGCTGGCGCAGGCCCAGCAGCTCCGCAGCGAGGCGCAGGCAAAAGCCGAGCAGGAAAATGCCGCCGAGCTCGCCAAGCTTGAGGCCGATAAGGCCGCTGCCGCCGAGAAGCTCTCGGGCGAGGGCGTAAGCGGCAGCAATTCCAGCAGTCAGGCCACCAACACCAACACCACCATCGACACCACGGTGAACAACGCCAATACCGGTAATTCCGATTACGATTCGTTCATTAATGAGTGGACGAGCCGCATCGATAATTATCTTGCCGGGTCCCCCATGGCAGGCCAGGGCTATAACTTTGCCGTCGCCGCTTGGAATACCGGTGTCGACCCCCGTTGGTCCCCCGCCATCGCCTGCATCGAGAGCACCAAGGGCACTTATTGCGCTAATTCCTACAACGCCTGGGGCTGGAGCGCTCGTGGCGGCGGTTGGCGCAGCTTTGGCAGCTGGAGCGAGGGCATCTCCGCTCATGTTGCCTATCTGGGCGCCAACTACGGCTCCACCCTTACCCCTGCAGCGGCCAAAAAGTACTGCCCGCCCACATGGCAGGACTGGTACAACAAGGTCGCCGCTCAGATGAACCGCATCTAAGCGCAACTGTAAAGGGCCCCGACGGGCCCTTTTCTTTTAGGCAGTGGAGGTGTCAACGACACCGGTCGCATTGGCAACCGCAACTATGACGATCATGCATAGGAGCAGCACGCCCAATGCCTTGAGCCAGAGCTTCGCGAGCTTCTTGCCGCGATAGCTGTCGAGCAGCGCGAATCGCCGACGAAGGCGACGCTTGTCGAGCAGCGCAAAATGCATAAGCACCATAAGGCCATCGACAAAGAAAAAGTACTCGATTATAAGAAGCCAGGTCGGATAGCTTTGGTTTGCTCCGGTGGGGTGAAAGACGGCAAAGTGGCTTCCGGCAAAGAATACAAGCAGCGAGAGGCAGACAAGCGTATTCCAAATGCGCCCCAGAGGCTCCGGAATGCGAGAAAGCAGGCCGGGCATAGCAGGGGTGGCAAGCTTAGGAAGGTCTGTGGAACCCCGGGGCTCTTGAGACGTTAATACCGTCTCTGACGCCGGGGCACAGTCAGGCACAGGCACAGGCGCAGGCGCAGGAGGCCGCACAGGGCAACTCAGGTCGTATGCCGCGCGCGTCGCCCGTCCCAATGCCCCCGCGCTCGCAAAACGCTTGGCCGGGTCGAGAGCCATCGCCATGCAAATGACATCGGTCAGGGAAGCGGGAATGCCGCGCATCTCGCATTGTTCGCGCATGTCGATCCCCGGTTTTGGATCGACTCCTGTCAAGCAGAAGAACAGCAGGGCGCCCAGCGCATACACATCACTTCGCACACTCGTCTGCCCAAACCCATACTGCTCGGGCGGCGCGTAGGGCCGTGTGCCAAACTTGGCGGTATCGGCATCGGCGCCTTCGCGCCAAGCGCGCGCGATTCCCAGGTCAATAATCACCAGCGACGAGAAGGTCATGCCGGCATCGGCGGCATATCTCACGCCCGACACGATGATGTTCGAAGGTTTAAGGTCGCGATGGATAATCGGAGCCGGCGCTTTCCCCACCTCGCCAAATCCAGCATGGAGCTCTGCCACCGCATCACACAGGGCCGGAAACAACCCGCGCGCATAATCGGGGGTCGCACCCAAACGTCCCACCAAGGCCTCGAGCGTCTCGCCTTCAATGTATTCCATCACCACGTCAAGCTCGTCGCCCGCACGGCGGCAATCGACAATCCGGGGCAGGTGCTCAAAACGCCGTCCGGCACGCTGGGCCGCAAACAGGCGCTCATATGCCCCGCCAATCTGGGCCGAAGCATCGATGCGTTTGCGGACAAAGGGGCCGAGCGACCCTCCACCAGAACCCTCAAAGCACACGAGTTCGGTTGTCTCAACGTCCGAGCGCTTTAGCACGCGTTCCACGCGATAGCTGTCATCGCGGTCAAACGACGCCAGGTGCTCGGCGAGCGCGGCAGTCAGCTCATCATCGGAATATGTTGGGTTCTGAGTATCCATAGCGTCCATCATAGCGCAGGGCACAGACGCCCTGTAGCACCCGTGCCCTGCACGTTTGAAATATAGCGGACGGCCCTGCCACCAACAGTCAGCCGTTAACTCACCGTCTCCTCGCCAAAGCGATACAGCTCCTCATTGACCTTTTGCAGGCTGCAGCCACGATCGATGCAGAAGATGATAATCGCATCACGACGGTCCTTGCAGTTGAGGACGTTTGCCCCGGCAGCCGTAAGTGCGCGGTTGGTCTCCTTCATCGATAACGCCATCGCGAATGCAATCTGCAGCACTTTATTTCGACTCGGGTGGCGCGCGCCCGTAAAAATCTGATAGCCAAACGTTTCGTTGAGGTCGGCCATACGCACCACGCGCGAACGCTCCAAGCCCTTTTCCTGCAGCAGTTGCTTAAGGTAGTCCGAAAGCGACGGGGCGGCAAAGTCGTGCTCCCTGATATAGCCGTCGATACTCGGCGCATCGAGCAACTCATTGAGCAGTTCCTCCGTCAACTTCTTATCGGGCATACGGCTTCACCCCCTATGCGACGCAACGGCAGCGACATACTAGGCCAACACCCAGCTTGCGGTGGCAGACTTATCAAACATGTTGGCAAAGTACAAAGCCTTTTTGATGTCGCCGTCAAAATAGATATTGCCCGCAACAGTACCGCCGGCTGCAAGGGTGCCCGACTGCAGCTCTTCAGAGCCTTCGCTGTAGTAGCCCTGATTCTGCTGAGCACCGTTGGCGTCCTCGCCCTTCCAGTCGTAGACATTGTAATCCGCGCCCTCATCGCCGTTGTTGACGTACGTGACGTGAATGCCCGTCATAGTCGAGCCGTCATAATTGGTAAGACCTGTCTGGACGGAATCGACGACAACGGAAAGGCCGGCGGCCGTGGTCACGGTTGTGCCAACAGCCAGGTCAGTCGTGGGCTGCTCTTCTTTTAATATGAGAAAGCCATTGTCAATAGGCATGTTCGTTTGAGCCCGGTTTAAATCC
>NZ_SPFY01000037.1 GCF_005844325.1 Collinsella aerofaciens
CATGCGAACCTCCAGTCCGGACCGCTTCACGGTCCAACTTTCTGTCCGCACCCCCAAACGGCCCCTTTTCGTTCTCGGGGACAAAAATCGCGCGTCTACTCACTCGGGATAAATCCTTACTCCCATTCCTCCGAATACCGCCCCGTGCCTTGCCGTCTCGAAACACGGGGAGTAAATCGCGAAATTGCAGGTGAAAGGGAGTAAATAGCCAAAGAAAAAGCCTCCGTTCCGACGCGGGAACAGAGGCTCGATAATCGGATTTACTCACCAATGTCGCTGGCGGCTTTGCCGTGACTCTCGTACAAAACGAAACTCAGCAGCACAGTGCGGCACTCAAAAATACAGGTCAGAACCCTGTCAGACTACTCCCACTCGATCGTCGCGGGCGGCTTGGACGTGATGTCGTAGCACACGCGGTTGGCGCCGGGAACCTCGGCAACGATGCGGCCGGAGATGCGGGCAAGCACGTCGTAGGGCAGTTTGGCCCAGTCGGCTGTCATAGCGTCGCTGGACTCGACGGCGCGCAGGATGATCGGGCGCTGGTAGGTACGCTCGTCACCCATAACACCGACGGACTTGATGTCGGGCAGGACCGCGAAATACTGCCAGCAGCTGTGCTCGGAGTTGCGCTCGCCAGTCTGCTCAAACAGACGCTGGTTGTAGGCGTCGAGCTCCTCGCGCACGATAGCGTCAGCGTTCTTGAGGATCTCGAGCTTCTCCTTGTCGACCGCGCCGATGATGCGGATGGCAAGACCCGGGCCCGGGAAAGGCTGGCGGAACACGATGTGACCCGGCAGTCCGAGCGCCAGACCAAGCGCGCGGACCTCGTCCTTAAAGAAGTGGTCGAGCGGCTCAATAAGGTCGAAGTGCACGCCCTCGGGGAACGGGATTAGGTTGTGATGGCTCTTGATGGTGGCCGTCTTGCCGCCCGTCTTGCGAGCGCCGGACTCGATGATGTCGGGGTAGATGGTGCCCTGAGCCAGATACTTGACCGGCTTGCCATCGGTCTCGAGCTGCTGCGCCACGGCGAAGAACTCTTTCCAGAACTGCGTACCGATGATGCGGCGCTTCTCCTCGGGCTCGGTCACGCCGGCCAGAAGCTCGGCATAACGGTCCTCGGCGTGGACGTGAATAAAGTCGACGTCAAACTGCTTGGTGAAGACCTCCTCCACCTGCTCGGGCTCGCCCTTGCGAAGCAGACCGTGGTTGATGAACACGCAGGTCATCTGCTTGCCCACGGCGCGGGCGCCCAGCGCAGCCACGACGGAGGAGTCAACGCCGCCGGACAGAGCCAGAATCACGCGGTCGTCACCGACCTTCTCGCGGAACTCGGCCGTCATGGTCTCGACCAGGTCGTCCATGCTCCAGTTGGGCTCCAGGCCGCAGATCTCAAACAGGAAATTGCTCAGCAGCTGCTGACCGTACTCGGAGTGCTTGACCTCGGGGTGGAACTGCGTGGTGAAAATCTTGCGCTCGACGCACTCCATGGCGGCAACCGGGCACACGTCGGTGCTGGCGGTAACGGTAAAGCCCTCGGGCACCTCGGAAACGGCGTCGCGGTGGCTCATCCACACGGTCTGCTCCATAGGCGTGGAGTTAAAGAGCTTGGCGCCGGCCGTGCGCGTGATGGTGGCGCGGCCGTACTCGCCCACCTCGGAGTGGCCGACCTTGCCGCCGAGCGCCACGGCCGTGATCTGATGGCCGTAGCAAAAGCCCAGGACGGGAAGGCCCAGGTCAAAGATGGCGGGATCGATAGACGGAGCGTCCTCAGCATACACGGAAGCCGGGCCGCCGGAAAGGATGAGCGCAGAGGCATTCATCTCGCGAATCTCGTCGGCCGAGATGTCGCAGGGGACGATCTCGGAATACACGTTGAGGTCGCGGACGCGACGGGCAATGAGCTGACCGTACTGCGCACCAAAGTCGAGTACGAGGACCTTTGCGGAAGCCTTTTGATCCATGGTTCCCCCTCTTGTTGGCGGGGAGCCGGTGCCCACCCGCGCGAATAAACGAGAATAACTTTCATAGTGTACACGTTATATGGGGTTTCTCGTCCCTCGCAGCCATCAGCGCACGGCAAACGCACGACCTGGGCCCCTATTTGACGGCAATTGAAGTATTACCAACGTTACAGATGATGTAATACGTTTGAACATTGGACGCCCTGTGCCACAATACTGCCGAACGACTCCGCCTCTGCGGCGGCAAATACGATAGGAATACCAGCATGAAGCGCATCCTTCTCATCGCCACGGGCGGCACCATCGCATCGACCGAGGACGGCAACGGCCTCTCCCCCGCCCTGACCGGTGAGGAGCTCGCCCAGAGCGTCCCCGAGATCTCGGGGCTCTGCGAGCTCGACGTCGTGCAGCCCATGAACATCGACAGCACCAACATGCGCCCGAGCGACTGGATGCGTATCCGCGACGTCATTGTCGAGGGTTATGCCGATCACGACGGCTTCGTGATTCTGCACGGCACTGACACCATGAGCTACACCGCAGCAGCGCTTTCCTACCTGATTCAGGACAGCCCCAAGCCCATCGTGCTCACCGGCTCGCAAAAGCCCATGGGCAATCCCTTTACCGACGCCAAGCTCAACCTGTACCAGAGCCTGCTCTATGCACTCGACGAGCATTCGCACGATGTGTCGATTGTGTTTGGCGGCGTCGCCATTGCCGGTACGCGCGCCCGCAAGCAGCGCACCATGAGCTTCAACGCATTCATTAGCGTCAACTATCCGCCCATTGCCTACATCCGCAATGACCGTATCGTGCGCAACGGGCTTCACGGCACGCATCAGGACGAAAACCCGGTGCATTTCTACGACAGCATCGACCCGCGCGTATTTGTACTCAAGCTTACGCCCGGCGTAAACCCGGGCATCCTCGACGCCCTAGCCGATAGCTACGATGCTGTAATCCTTGAGACCTTTGGCATTGGCGGTATTCCCGAGTTTGGCGAGTCCGGCGAGTCATTCCAGGAGGCGATTTTCCGCTGGGTCGATTCGGGTCGCACCGTCGTTATGACCACGCAGGTCCCAGAAGAGGGCCTCGACCTGGGTGTTTATGAGGTCGGCCGCGCTTACGCCGATCATCCGGGTATTTTGCGCGGCGATGACATGACCACCGAGACGCTCGTGGCCAAGACCATGTGGGCACTCGGCCAGTCACGCGATGCGGCAGAGATTCAGCGTCTGTTCTACAGCCAAGTCAACCACGACCGCATCCCGATGGCTTAATCCCTAAGGCAGTTCCGATTATCGCAGCCTTAAACGACAGGTGGTCCCCCTCGGGCCGTGCAAAAATCGGAGTATTCTGCAATTTCTCCTCCGGAGACATAGAATCGGCCGATTATTAGACGAACTTTTAGGACGAAGGGTCCGTCTAGTAAATATTTATTCCTCATTTTTATTTAGCGTGTGGATTATCTACTGTCAAAAAGGCAAAGCCAGCCGCTCGAGCTACCATCTACGGCCGAACTGGTGCTGAATACTCGCGATTTTGCACATCGCAACCAGGGGGACCCGCCCAAAGAGCGTCAAATACAGCGGGGGAACGCCCTATTCGATACCCTCGAGAAGCTCTGACACCGTCATGCCGAGTGCGGGCGCGATCTTAAATAGAACCTTGAGCGTGAAATTTGCCGTCCCATCTTCGATTCGGTCGAGGTAGGGTCGGCTGATTCCTGTCGCCACACAAAAATCAACCTTGGAGATACCAAGGTCCCTGCGTGTCTCTTCGACCCGCCTGCCAAGAATCTGTTTCGCACGTTCGTCCATGCAGCCGAGTTTGAAATGGAGTCGAACATAAACGTAAACTATAGTTTACGTTTTGCCGAATACACAGGAGTTTTCTATGTCGGATTCTTCGGTCCGCATGTACCGAGCCACGCTTCGCACAAACAGCGCGCCGCCCAAGCTCGTCGTCGTTGAAGCTGCATGCCTTTCGCCCGATGAGCGCACAGCATTTGCATTGCTATCAAGTCGCGTCGTCGCCGTTCTGGTCCCTTGCCCGGCGAAAGGTGAACTTGCCATCCAATGCCAAACGCACGGCTGCTCGCTCAATCAGGCTGCCGTAATCGCAACCAGCCAACGCGGCCTGCCGCTCCTTTTAGAAGCCGGCATAGCACTCGCCCTTCGCGGCGCCGGATACGAAAACGAGGCCGCCGCCGATGTAGTCTTTCAACCACGATCGAGCGGCGGCCTCGCATCAGCCATTGAATATGCGTGCAGGCTCGTTGCCTAAAAGGACAAGCTAGAAACCAAAGCCAAAGCCCGTTCCGGTAATCGCCGAGTACATAAAGTAAACGTTGATCACGTTGAGGAACACACCCGTGATGCAACCGTTGCGCAGGTAGCGCTCGCACACGATGCGCGCCATGGCGGCGGAGTCATCATTATTATTTGCCTGGCGTCCCGCCGTAAAGTACGTCGCCACGCTCAGCAGCAGATTGAGTACCGGCAGCGCCAACAGCTCGTAGCTCTTGCCCCAGCGCGTCGCCTCGCCGGCGGCATTAAACTTCGTTGCCACCTCGGGACCAATGTTGGGGATAACGCACGCTGCGACCACCAGCGGAATCACCGCAAGTACGAGCAGCGCAATACCCATGTAGCCAGCTTTTTTGCCGTATTTAAACATATGCGTCGCCCTTACACGTTAAAGCGGAAGTGCACGACGTCGCCATCGGCCATGACATAGTCCTTGCCCTCAATACGCAGCTTGCCGGCAGCCTTGGCGCCCTGCTCGCCGCCGAGCTCGATGTAGTCGTCGTAACCAATGACCTCGGCCTTAATAAAGCCGCGCTCAAAGTCGGTGTGGATGACGCCGGCAGCCTGCGGGGCGGTTGCGCCCTGACGAACCGTCCAGGCCTTGACCTCCATCTCGCCGGCCGTAAAGAACGACTGCAGACCGAGCAGCTTATAGGCCGCCTGCGCGAGCACGTCCAGACCGGGCTGTTCCAGGCCCAGGCTCTCCAGGTAGTCGGCGGCGTCCTCGGGATCGAGCTCGGAAAGCTCGGCCTCAATCTTGGCGCAGATGGGCAACGGCTTGACGCCATCGATGGGCGCCAGGTCGTCGTTGAGCATATCCTCGTCCACGTTGGCCACATACAGGATGGGCTTCATGGTGAGCAGGAACAGCCCCTTGGCGGCGGCACGCTCCTCGTCGGTCATCTCCATGGATGCGGCGCGCTTGCCCTCGTTGAGCCAGGCAAGCAGGCGCTTGGCGACCTCGAACTTGGGCATGAGCTCCTTGTCGCGCTTGGCCTCCTTCTCGAGCTTAGGCAGCTGCTTCTCGAGCGTGCCCATGTCGGCCAGGATGAGCTCGGTCATGATGGTGTCGGCATCGCCGGCGGGATCGACGAACTCGCCCGTGCGGCCCACCTCACGCATGACGTTGGGGTCCTTAAAGTAGCGCACGACCTCGCAGATGGCGTCGGTCTCACGAATGTTGGCCAGGAACTGGTTGCCCAGGCCCTCGCCCTCGTTAGCGCCCTTCACCAGACCTGCGATGTCGACGAACTCGACCGTCGCCGGCACAATACGACCCGGGTTAACGATGTCGGCAAGCTTTTGCAAGCGGCTATCGGGCACGTCGACGATACCCACGTTGGGGTCGATCGTGGCAAACGGGTAGTTGGCGGCAAGGCCGGTCTTTTTGGTAAGCGCGGTGAACAGCGTCGACTTGCCCACGTTGGGCAGGCCCACGATACCGATGGAAAGGGACACGACAGCTCCTTTTGATACAGGTACTTCAAACTGCATAAGTATAGCGCCGCCGCAGCATCCGGGCGAATCCGGACACCGCGGCGGCGCAAATGAAGCAGAGATAGAGCTCGCTGACTAGTCCGCGAGCTTCTCCACTTGGTCGAGCATCTTATCGAGCTTGGCCTTTGCCTCGGCCTTGACCTTCTCGGCCTCCTCGTGGGCCTTGGCCTTCTGAGCGGCCTTTTCCTCGGCCTCGGGGTCGACAACGACCAGATTGGACGCATCGTGCTCGACCAGCTTGAGCGCATGCTCGGGGCACACCTTGACGCAGGCCCCGCAACCTAGGCAATAGGTAGACTCCAGTGCAAAGCGGCCGCTTCCCACCAAATCGCAGGCGAACGTGGGGCATACATTGACGCACTCGCCGCACGACGTGCACTTGTCAAAATCGCACTCCGGCGTGCTCACCTGCATGTTCTGGGCAAGCTCGGGGTGGTTTTGCAGCGTCGAGAGCACCAGCTGGCGCCCGTGCGTGAGCGAACGGCGGCGCTTGGTCGTCGTGGTACCGCACATGGTGTTGAGCGTGCGCTCAAGCTGCGTGATCTGGTGACGGTGGGCCTTCAACTTCTGCGTCACCGAGGCCGGTGCCGCAGTCGCCGGGTTGAGCTTGGTCACCGTCAGGCCCGTGGTGCGGGCAATCTTTTCCATGTACTCCTTGCGCTCGTACTCGCGGCGCTTATGGCACTTGAGGCTCCTGGGGTCGACCTCTAGGCCCATACCTGTGCCAGACCACTCTTCGGCCTTCGCAATCGCCTCGCCCAGAATGTCCTCACCGCCGGTGTTGCGGCACTTATCGCACACGCCCAACGGCAGGTAGACGCTCACGTTGGGATAGTCGGCCAGTACCGAGAACCAGGTCTCGGCCGTAATATCGCCCACGCAGGCGACGACGACCTCGTTTTCGCGCGGCATGCGCTTAAGGGCGCGCGTGCAGGTAACGTAGGCGGTCTCGTGGCTCGTAGCAGCAGAGACGATATCGTCATACAGGTTTTTGGGCGCCAGACGCGGCGAGATGATTGCCTCGGTCGGACAGGCAGCGGCGCACAGGCCGCACTTGCGACAGGAGTCGAGGATCTCGATGGCGTCTTCCTCGACCTCGATAGCGTTGACCGGGCACACGTCCATGCACGCGGTGCAGCCGCTCTTTTCGTTTTTGCAGGTCAGGCACGGAATGGTGTTGCCGCGCGGACGCTCCTTGTAGTCGGCAGGATTCCACTGCGGCGCCGACGGATCGAGCGCATCGGTCACGCCGCCAAGCGGGTTTTTAAGAAAGTCGAAACCCTTGCTGATCTCGATAATGTCATCAAACAGATCGTGTTCCTGCGCCATGCGCGGCCCCTCCCTGAGCAGTGCAAACAAGCAAGAGATAATGATACGCTATCGGCCCACACCTCGGGCAAATTACACGCGGTGCACCTTGAGGGAAATAACCCATGGCCTATCGCCGCCCCGATTGCACAAGGTCAATCAAGCGCCAAGCTATGCCTCGCACATGAGCTGCACGAGTTTTTGTTTGGTCACCTTGGCCTGTTCGTTAGCCATATTGCGTTCGTTTCTAAAGACCGCATCCGCAACGCTCATCAGGTCGGTATCGGAAATCTCGCCAAGTCCCAGCTCCGCGAGCGTCGTCGGTAGACCAACGCGCTGGCAAAACTCGAGCACCTGATCAAGCTCGGGCGCACGCTCCAGGCGCAGCTGCACCACCAGGCCAAATGCCACGGCCTCACCATGCATGGCCTTGCACTCGGGCAGAATCGTCAGGCCGTTGGCTATGGCATGGGCAAGCGCTAAGCCACCACTCTCAAAGCCAACACCCGAGAGCAGAATATTGCACTCGATCAGGCGCTCAACCGCTGGCGATGTACGGCCCTTTTTGAGATCGCGCTTGGCAGCGACGCCGCACTCCATGAGTGTGTCATAGCAGGCACGAGCCGCAACCAAGGCCAAGTGTCCCGGCGCGCCACCGTGCTCGTTGGCGCCGTGCGCCGCGGCGCACGAACGCGCCTCGAAATACGTTGCCAGCGCATCGCCCATACCAGCGACCGTCATACGCAGCGGGGCCGCCGCGACCACGTTGGTATCGACCACGACCAGGTCTGGATTCTTCTCGAGCATCAGGTAGCGGTCGAACGACCCATCCTCGTGATACAGCACCGAAATCGCGCTGCACGGACCGTCCATCGACGCCGCCGTGGGACATACGCACAACGGCAACTCGGCATAAAACGCAACGGCCTTGGCGATATCGAGCATCTTGCCGCCGCCAATGCCCACCACCATGTCGCAATACTCGGCCCGGGCTTCCTTGGCCATTTCGACAACGGCATCTTCCGTACACGGACCGTTGTAAATCTTAAAGAACGGCTCGCTTAGATCTTCATCCAGAAATCCATCGACGATCTGCCTGCACAGCCGATCCTCGGTGCCCTGGTCAAACAAGACATAGGCAGCGCAGCCCAACCATGACAAATACCTGCCCTGGCGCGAAAGCTCCCCCGGTCCCTGAACATACCGACCGGGGCCGCCATAAACCATAGGAAGCGCCATACGAGAATCCACCCTTCATCAAACAACGATGGTGCAAAGTACCCTGACCCCTTTGCACCATAGCAAAAAGGGGCAAAGCCATCTGTTGGCTTTGCCCCTTCCTTAGCTTGATTTACTCATCCATGAGATAGTAGTGGCCCAGTGCGTCGGCACCCAGGATGGCGTTTGCGACCATCTCGGGCGTCACCTCAAACGGCATGTTGCACATGGTGTCCTCGGGCGCGCACGCAGCCTCGGCAACAATCATGGCCTTCTCGCGCGTAAGCTCGGCAACGCCAAGTTCCTTCATCGTGACCGGCAGACCCAGCTCAATGCAGAAGCCCAAGACTTCCTCGAGCTTCTCGGTCGGGGCATCCTCGAGTACCAGCTGGACGATGGTGCCGAAGGCGACCTTCTCGCCGTGATACATGCTGTGGCACTCGGGCAGCATCGTCAGACCATTGTGGATGGCATGAGCAGCAGCAAGGCCCGAGCTCTCAAAGCCAATGCCGGAGAGCAGCGTATTGGCCTCGATGATGTGCTCCACGGCAGGCGTCAGCGCGCCCTTCTCCAGCGCGACCTTGGCCTTGACGCCATCGGCCATAAGCGTCTCGTAGCAGAGCTTGGCGAGCGCCAGGCCGGCCATGCCGCCCTTGCCGCCAGCGCAGGTGCCGCCGTCGGCATCGTGCGTCGCCTGGGCCTCGAAATAGGTTGCGAGCGCATCGCCCATACCGGAAACCGTCAGGCGCACCGGGCTCGCCGCGATAACCGTCGTATCCATAAGGACGATATTGGGGTTCGCCTTAAGGAAGAGGTACTTGTCGAACTGGCCGTCATCGGTATAGAGCACCGAAAGTGCCGAGCACGGTGCATCGGTCGAAGCAATGGTGGGGCAAATGATAACCGCGGACTCCAGGTAGTAGGCGACGGCCTTCGCGGTGTCGAGGATCTTGCCGCCACCGACGCCGACGACGATATCGCAACCGTTGTCGCGAGCGAGCGCAACCAGGCGATCGACCTCGCCCTTGGAGCACTCGCCGTTAAAATCCTCAAACAGCAGCTCGGCCTTAGCCTCGGCAAAGCCGCCCTCGATCTTGGCACCGACGCGCTTCTTGCCCGAAGGCGTCACGATGACGAGGGCCTTAGCGCCGAGCGGCTCGACATAGGAGCCGAGCTTGGCCAGCTCGTCCGGACCCTGGATGTACTTGCTGGGGCTATTGAAAATTGCAGCCATAACTATCCCATTCTCTAAAAGAAAAAAGAAAGGGGCTCCGTACAGATACGTGCGGAACCCCTCGTTACGATAACAAGAGTCGATTAGAAATCGATGTCGGTGTCGTAGTAGCAGGCCTTGAGAATCTTCTCGAAGTCGGCAGCCTTGGTCTCACGCGGGTTCTCGGGCGTGCAGGCGTCCTGCTCGGCGTTCGCGGCGATCTCGGGGAGCTTGGCGAGGAACTCCTCCTCGGAAACCATCTGCGGGTTCTCGGCGTCGACCTTCACGCCACCATTCGCGTAATCCTTGATGGACTGCGGAATGTTGAGCTGGTCGTTGAGGTCGCGGATCTTCTGGACGAGCGCAGCGATAAGCTCCTCGTTGGTCTCGCCGGGAAGGTGCAGGATCTCCTTGGCCACGTAAGCGTAACGCTCGGCAGCACGGGGATCCTTGGAGTTCCACTGGATGACCTTGCCCAGGTACATGGCGTTAGCGGCACCGTGGATGATGTGGCCGTTCTCGAAGGCAGCACCGGTCTTGTGAGCCATGGAGTGAACGATGCCGAGCAGGCCCGAGGAGAAGGCGATACCGGCGATGCACTGAGCCTCGTGCATGTGCTGACGGGCCTCATGGTCGCCAGCATAGGACTTGGGCAGCCACTCGACGATCTCGCGGATGCCGTGCAGAGCATTGGCGTCGGTGAACATAGAGGCGCAGGTGGAAACGTAGGCCTCCATGCAGTGGGTCAGAGCATCCATGCCGGTGTGAGCGCACAGCTTGGCGGGCATGGTGTAGGTGAGCTCGGGGTCGACGATGGCGACATCAGGGGTGATGTTGAAGTCGGCCAGCGGGTACTTGATGCCCTTGGCGTAGTCGGTAATGACGGAGAACGCGGTGACCTCGGTAGCGGTGCCGGAGGTAGAGGAGATGGCGCAGAAATGAGCCTTCTGACGCAGCTCGGGGAAACTGAACGGCTGGATGATGTTATCGAAGGACTCCTCGGGATACTCGTAGAAGACCCACATGGCCTTAGCGGCATCGATGGGCGAGCCGCCGCCGATGGCGATAATCCAGTCGGGCTCGAACTCGCGCATGGCCTCGGCGCCCTTCATGACCGTCTCGATGGACGGGTCGGACTCGACGCCCTCGAACAGCTTGACCTCGAAACCGCCTTCCTTAAGGTCGTTCTCGACGTCCTGCAGGAATCCGCCGCGGCGCATAGAGCTGCCGCCAGAAACGATGATGGCCTTCTTGCCCTTGAGGTTCTTCACCTCGTGGCGAGCGCCCTCACCAAAGTACAGATCGCGAGGATTGGTAAAACGTCCCATACTGTGCCTCCTAAACAAGCCCCTCTTAGACTTGCGTATATAACGGAGCACCCGATTGGCTCCGTTAGGACCGTTTTGCGCGTTGCCGGCGATGGCAATGCGCGATGTCTTAACGCCTCAACGCTCAGACAAACACTATTTTACCGTTCTGGTTGGTCAGTTATTCACCTAAAGCCGCCAATGATGAAACGTTTTTTCTATCCCTGAAGACCCTTGTGCGGCATTCATACTCCCAAGCTGGGCAAACGTTTTATCAAGGTTGACTACATATCCCGGGCAGGACGGTGCCCCTCCAAAATATGCACCGTTCGCCGCCAAAAATCGACCGTTTGCGGCACCGTGATACCACTCGGTCGTCCAAGGTGCCGACATTTGTGCGACATCCGTCTTCGTGGTGCAAAGGTGCAAGTCCAAGTGCGGCACCCCCGGTGTGCCACATGCGGGTAAACTAGAACCTTATATAGAAACATTTGAACCCTAACCGCAGCAAAGGAGGCTCCATGGCATTCGATCCCATTCAAGAGGATTGCCATCGCCTCGTTCTTGAGGCCTTGCGCCGCGACAATATCCCGCTCACCGACGGTGCTGCCGTAGAGCGTCTGATGGAACAATTCACCCGCAACCCCGCACCGCTCATCGTGCACGACCGCGACCGCGCCGGGCACCTCATTGCCAAGGTGGTCGAGGCTGTCGACTACCGCATTCCCTTTATCCCTGACGATACCCAGGCAGAGCAAGAAGAGGTAGCTGCCGAGAACATGCTCCGCGAGGCAGCCGCGCTCGATCCGGCCAACTGGGATGCCCAGCGCATGCTGACCGCCCTCACCGCCAGCTCCAACGAGGAATACGTACAGTACTTGGCATCCAAGCGCGATGAAGTCGAGCATGACCTGGCGCTCAAAATCGCCTCGGCGCAGGACCCCTACGAGCGTGAGGCCGCTGGCGACCTTATGCGCCGCCCCTACCTGCGCTGGCTTGCCGCCTTGGCATCGCGCGCGCTCATTAGCGGACGCTACCACATGTCGCTCGAAGCCGCGAATCGCAGCTTGGACTTTGCGCCCAACGACCCCGCTGGTGTCCGCCACACCGCGATGCTCGCTATGGCAAAGCTCGAATACCCCGCCGAGGAGCTCAAGCGATTTCGCTCTGCCCACTCCGTCCCCTATCTCGCCAACACGCCGCTGCGCCGTCGTCCCAAAGATGCGGAGCGCGACTTGGACCCGTGGACGCTCATCGCACTGATGAGCGCAGCCTGGCGCGAGCTGGACTACGAGGGCGCCGAGCACTACCTGCGTATCCTTGCGCGCTCGTGTCCGCACGCGGCCGAGGCGCTCTACTTCCAAACCGAGTTTCCCGATGGCGTCTATGCCCGCGTCAACGTGGGTGTGGGCTCCACCGACGAGCTCGTCCTCGCGCTGTCCGAGGCAACGCCGGTGCTGCAGGAGGGCCTGGGCGCTCCCGACAACGCCAGCTTTGCCGCCTGGGTCGCCACCAACGATATCGTGCGTTCCCAGATCGACGAGCGCATCCTGCGGGCGGCCGAGCAGGGCCTGCCGTTTAAGGGAGGAGACCTCTAATGGATCCGAGCGTCTACATCCCCGCCTACCTGGAGCGCGCCTACCTTGCGTCGCACCCCGAACTCACCGATGCAGCACGCGAGCTTGTCCATAACGACGCGAGCGTCAACCCTCATAAGTATGCGCAGACCGAGCATGCCCAGGCACTGCTGTCCTACGCCGGTGTTCATCGCCACCTGCTCGACGAGCTCCATCGCATCGAGGACATGGGCAGCGACGAGGAGTTTGAGCAGACGCGCAACCGTCTGTTCGACGACATGCGCGATGAGCTGCTCAAGATCGTCCGCATCGATGCGCATGTCCTCGACGCGCAGCTGCTCGCCATCATCCTGGCCGACACGCCCGTCGACGCCTGCCTGGGCGACCTGATGAAGCTCGAAGCGACCACGGCCGATTACCTGCAGCAAAGCGTGCCCGGGTTCGACATGGAAGCCCCGCACTACTGGGCCAATAATGTTTTGACCGACGGTGTCACCGCAGCAGACCTTACCGTGAGCGAGCCGGCTCTTATCGGGTGGCTCCACACGCTCGAGGCCATCTCGCAGCTGTGCATGGCGAGCGCCCGCTACCACGCTGCTGCCAACTACGCCCGCCGCGTCCTTAAGGCGGAAGGCTACCCCACCCGAGCTGCAGGCACCGTGTTGCTCGCCCTCGCTCGCCTGGAAGACCAGGACGGCTTTTTTGCCCTGGCTCACCAGCTCGAGGAACAGGTGGGGGCTGATGCACTCGAGAACTCCCCCTGGTACCTGCTCGCCCGCACCATCCTCTTGTTCAAAACAAACAAGATGCGCCCGGCGACACGCGCGCTGCGTGAGTTTGCCAACCGTTGCGAGGGCGGCGCGTTCTTCTTGCTGAACCCCATGTACCAGACGCCGTACCTTCCCTGCCGGCCCGAGCCGCGCGATCCCTGGGATCTTTCGCACCAGGCCGTTTGGGAAGCGGACGGTATTATCTCGGACACTCCCGACTTTGCCCCCTGGGCCAATGCCTGTGAAGACGTGTCACAGCTTGCCCAGGAATTTGCGCGCCGCTACGGTTTTTAGTGACGCACTCGACCCGACCATGTCGTTTACGTTAGGAACGGTTTCATGAACCTCCGCTCATCTCTCGCCTGCACCTCGAGCGATATCGCCCGCTGGGGACTGCGCTCCGTCCTTAAGCGCCAGGGCGGCGTACTCCCCGGCCGCATCGCCATGAAGATCGATCCCGAGTTGCTGAGCGACCTCGCTGGCCTTGTCGACCGCAGCGTGGTGATTACGGGCACTAATGGCAAGACCACCACCTCCAACCTCATCGCCGACGCCGTTGCCGCCAGCGGCGCCACCGTGGTATGCAACCGCGCCGGCAACAACATGGAGCCGGGCGTGGTGGGCGCACTGCTCGAAGCGCGCAGCGGCCTCAAGCGAGCCGGTGGCGGCAAGCGCGTGGGCGTTTTTGAGTGCGATGAGCTTTACACCGTACGCGTCCTGCCCAAGCTCAAGCCGACCTACTTTGTGCTGCTCAACCTGTTCCGCGACCAGCTGGACCGCTACGGCGAGATCGACCACACCCAGGACGTCATCGCCCACGCGCTGGAGCTTTCGCCGGCAACGACACTCATCTATAACGCCGACGACCCGCTGTGCGCCTCGATTGCCGCGCGCGTTCCCAACGCGAGTATTGCCTTTGGCATCGACGGCGCCACCAACACCGAGTCCGACCGTATTAGCGACTCACGTTTTTGCTCACAGTGCAACGCGCCGCTGGAGTATGACTACGTGCAATACGGCCAGCTCGGCGCCTACCATTGCCCCTCGTGCGGCTGGGCCCGCCCTGCGCTTGTCCGTCGCGTGACGGGCGTGGAGCTCGGCTGCGACGGCTACGGCTTTGACCTGGTCTTTGGATCTGCGTCCGACGCAGCTGCCGTACACATCGCCACGCGCTACAACGGCCTGTACATGGTCTACAACGTTGCCGCTGCATTCTTTGCCGCACATGAGTTAGGCGTGGATACGGCGCACCTGCAGCCCACGCTCGATGCCTACGTCCCCGCCGGCGGACGCATGGGCCGCTGGGATATCGCCGGCCGCACCGTCGAGGCCAACCTGGCTAAGAATCCCGTAGGCTTCGATCGACAAATCCAGTCCATCAAGACGGCAGGCGGCAGACTCTGCGCTTTCTTCCTCAACGATAACGATGCCGACGGCCACGATGTATCGTGGATCTACGACGTCGACTTTGAGCGCATCGCCGACACGCCGGGTCTTGTCGCCTTTGCCGGCGGCACGCGCGCACACGACATGCAGGTGCGCCTGAAGTACGCCGGCATCGACGCCGCCATCATCTCGAATATCGAGCAGGCGATTGGCGCCGTGGCAGACGAGGAGGCTGGCGACACTTTCTACGCCGTCGCCAACTACACGGCCTTCCCGCCGCTGGTCAAGGAGCTCGACGGGCTTAAAGACGACGATGCAAGCTCGGTTGCCTCCTGCGCCGTAACACGCGCCGATGGGAGCGCTGTCCCCACCGATATTGCGCCGGTCGAGCTTTCGCGCCCGCTGCGCATCGTCTACCTTTATCCCGATGCCCTCAACCTCTATGGCGACGGCGGCAACGTCATCGCCCTCGAGCGCCGCTGCGCCTGGCGTGGCATTCCCGTGCGCGTGGACGAGGTCCGTATGGGCGAGTCGCTCGATCTCACCGACGCCGATATCGTCATGATGGGCGGCGGCTCCGATCGCGACCAGCTGGCCGTGGCGCACGAGCTGCTCGCTCAAAAAGACAAGGTCGCGGCCTATGTTGAAGATGGTGGCTCATTGCTTGCCATCTGTGGTAGCTACCAGCTGCTCGGCCGTTCATACTACATGGGTGAAGATCGCATTGAAGGCTTGGGCATCATCGCCGCCGAAACCGTGCGCGGTTCTGACCGCCTGATCGGCAACGTCGCCGTCAAGACCGACCTGGCGCCCGAGCCCTTTGTGGGATTCGAGAACCACGGCGGCCGCACTCTGCTCGACGCAGATGCCACGCCGCTTGGAACGTCCGTCGTCACGGGCACCGGCAACAACGGAGACGACGGCTTCGAGGGCCTCATCTACAAGGGCGTCATCGGCACGTACCTGCACGGACCGGCACTGCCCAAGAACCCCGAACTCGCCGACTGGCTCATTACCCACGCCCTCGAGCGCCGTGGCGACGCGCAGGCCACAGCCCTGCTGCCGCTCAAGCCCCTCGACGACACCTACGAGCGCGCCGCCCACGACGCCGCCATGAAGCTCCTCCCCTAGCACCTCACAACCACAAAGGGGACAGGCACCTTTGTGGTTGTTTTGACCCATCCCAGCGGTTTGTCTCAATCTGTAACATCTAGACCGTTAAAAGTCGTCTTACTGTTACAGAATGAGATGTTCGTCCCGACGCCTGCCTTTTGTCTCGATCTGTAACAGATAGAGCCAATTTGCCCGCCCAGATGTTACAGGTTGAGATGTTCGAAGATCGGGATAGAGAGCCAGCTCCTATGTGGTGGTTTTCCAGTTTGCCAACGATATACGCGCCGGCAAAAAAGTCTGCTATACTCTTTCCCGCTGTCCCCATCGTCTAGCGGCCAAGGACGCCACCCTTTCAAGGTGGATATCGCGGGTTCGAATCCCGCTGGGGGCACCATTTGAATTGAAGAGCCCGTTACCCTCGCGGTAGCGGGCTTTTTGCTACCCATGCGCCGGGATTCGAACCCGACAGGGTGCGGAGCTGAGGAAACGCGCAAGCGTTTTCCAGCGCAGCACGCAAGGAGCGAAGCGACGCAGCGAAAGCGGGCGGCGCCAGCCGCACGCGGACATCCCGCTGGGGGCACCATTTAAATCGAGAAGCCCGTTGCCCTCGCGGTGAACCGCGCCCCAAATCTTGGACGCCCTAAATAGCGACTAGGCCGCAAGGGCC
>NZ_SPFY01000038.1 GCF_005844325.1 Collinsella aerofaciens
CACGAGCGGGGGCTCCTATCTTTTTAGTGCCCTCGGATTGGGTCATAGTGTCTGTCGTTGCCAAAACAACGTCGTTCCCTTGGTTGGCTTAAAGTGGCACTTTTACCTGCGACGTTGCCATCGCTGAAGTAGTCATTGGGAAGGCGGCAGCTGGGGACGTTCCTTTTCTGCCGGCAGTTGGGGACACTCCTTGTGCCAGCGTTGCACCGAGTGCTTGGGAAACCGCGACCCGGTTTTTGGCCGAATAGTGGGTCGCATTTTCCGGATGGGGTGGGTTGCGGAAACTGCGACCCGGAATATTGCTCTGAAGTGGGATGCGGTTTCCCTGATGCGCCTCAAACGGAAAGCCCATCCCATTCCGGAGCTTCAAAACGGGATGCGCTTTCCGCGCGGAAGAATTGTCGCAGCTGCGTTAAGCAGTGTCGCTCGTTACTCGCCCAGGATCAGCGCTGCGAGCTCTGCCTGGGTGTCCACCACGTAGTCGGCGCCGGTGGCTTCCAGCTCTGCGCGGCCGCGGAAACCCCAGCTGACGCCCGCACTCTTAAGGCCGGCGTTGTGGCCGGTCAGGATATCGACATTGGAATCGCCTACGTAGAGCGTGGTCGCCGGGTCGGCGCCTAGCTCTTCCATCACATGCAGCGTGACGGGTGCTTCGGGCTTGGGCGGAAACGCATCGACACGGCCCTGCACCAGCGCAAAGCGCTCGGAACCAAAATACTTTTCGATAAGCGGAGCCGCCGAGACGTGGTCCTTGTTAGTGAGCACGGCAAGCTGAACGCCTGCGGCGCGCAAGCGGTCGAGCATCTCGATCGTGCCGGCATAGGGAGCGGTGTGGTCTTCCTTGTGCTCGCCGTAGTAAGCCCTAAACTCGGCAAGCGTCTGCTCAAACATGCGGCCGTCGCCTGCGTACTCGGCGGGCATAAAGCGCTCAACCAGCTTGAGCATGCCGTTTCCCACCTTGTAGCGGTACTCGTCAACGGCAAACGTGGGCCAGCCGTGCGCCTCGCAGGTATGGTTGCTGGCGGCCGCCAGGTCCTCGAGCGTGTTGAGAATGGTGCCGTCCAGGTCAAAGATCACATGGGAAAAAGCTGCTGCCATGGGTGCTCCTGCCGCTTGAGTTGTAAAACGCACCCCATGATACTGGGCATGCGTGCCGGGCATGTTTGGAATCTGAATATCTTTAATAGCCCTGAGCCTTTGTCGTTAGCAAATCCTCGGCAGCTGTTCTCCCACGAGCATGTCGAGGATGCGGGTCGAGCCCCAGCCGGTGCGCACGCGCACGGCGGGATGGGCGCCCTCGGCAAGTGGCAGCACGCGACCGATGATGGCGGCATTCTCGCCGTAGCGGGCGGCGCGCATGGCGCTCAGCGCGGCATCGGCTTGCTCGGCCGGCACGACGGCAACCATCTTGCCCTCATTTGCCACCTGCAGCACGTCATAGCCGAGCATCTCGCAAGCCGCCTGCACATCGGGACGCACGGGCACGGCATTCTCGTCGATCTCCATGGCAATGACGCTGGCCTGGGCAAACTCGTTGAGTGTGGACGCCAAGCCACCGCGCGTGGGGTCGCGAAAGCAGCGCGTGTCGGGTGCTGCGGCAAGCACATCGGCAATCAGGTGGTTGAGCGGCGCGGCGTCGCTTTCGATCGTGCTCGAAAACGCCAGGCCCTCGCGTTGGCTCATGATGGCGATACCGTGGTCGCCCAGTGTGCCCGACACCAGAATGACGTCGCCGGGGCGGCAGTTTGCGCCACTGAGCGCCACGCCCGCGGGTACCTCGCCCACGCCGGCGGTATTGATGTAGACGCCGTCGGCACCGCCACGCTCGACCACCTTGGTGTCGCCGGTGATTATGGACACGCCCGCCTCGCGCGCCGTCTCGGCCATGGTCTGCACGATCTGACGCAGCTTGTCCATGGGATAGCCCTCTTCGAGGATGAAGCCGCACGACAGGTAGCGCACATTGGCACCCGAGGTCGCGACATCGTTGACGGTTCCGCACACGGCGAGTCGGCCGATATTGCCGCCGGGGAAGAACTGCGGCGTCACCACAAAGCTGTCGGTCGACATGGCGATGCGCTCGCTCGCGGGCAGTGCGGCGACGCCGGCATCGTTGCCCTCGAGCAGCTCGGGCGACCCAAAGGCATCCAAAAAGACCCCGTCGATGATGCGTTTCATCATCTGGCCGCCGGAGCCGTGACCCAGCAGGACGGTGCTGTCGGTAACGCTATGGGACATATCGAAAACTCCAATCGTGGGTGGTGCCGGTGTGCGGGTGCGTCCGGGCTAGGCGCGGTATCGGTAGTACGCCGCGCAGCTGCCCTCGGAGCTCACCATGCAGGGGCCGACGGGATGCTCGGGCGTACAAGCGTGGCCGAACAGGGGGCAGTCGCTCGGCGTAATGGCCCCGCGCAGCACGTCGCCGCAGCGGCACCCGCGCGGCTCGACTGTCGCCTCAACGGGCACATCAAAGCGAGCACGGGCGTCAAAGCGCGAGAACTCGGGGCGGATGGAAAGGCCCGAGTTGGCAATCGACCCCAATCCGCGCCATGTGGTATCGCACGGCTCAAATACCTGCTCGACCAGCTGGCGCGCCACGGGATTGCCGTCGGCATTGACGCCGCGACGGTAGGCGTTGTCAATCGCCGGCCTGTCCTCGACAACCATCTGGACCAGCATGCAGATACCCTGCAAGATGTCGACCGGCTCAAATCCCGTGACCACGCCTGGAGTCTTAAACTCGTCGACCAAAAAGCCAAAGGGGGCCAAGCCCGTGATGGTGGCGACGTGGCCCGGCAGGATAAAGCCGTCGATGGCGGTCTCGGGGTCGTTGGCGATGGCGCGCAACGCCGGCGGCGTGGTCTTGTGGGCGCAATAGACCGAGAAATTCAAAAGCCCGCGCGCTTCGGCCTCCAAGATGGCGGCGGCGATGGTGGGCGTTGTGGTCTCAAAGCCCACGCCCATAAAAATAACCGGGCGATCGGGGTTTTGCTCGGCAATGTCGAGTGCATCGAGCGGGGAGTACACAATGCGAATGTCACGCCCTGCCGCCTTTTGTGCAGCGAGCGAGGTGGACGATCCGGGCACGCGCATCATGTCGCCAAAGGTGGTGATGATGGCGCCGTCTATGTTGGCGAGCGCGATTGCGTGGTCGATGTCGCGGTTGGCGGTGACGCAGACGGGGCAGCCCGGTCCGCTCAGCAGCTTGAGCCCGGCCGGCATAATGGAGCGAAAGCCATAGCGGCCGATGCTCACGGTGTGCGTGCCGCAGACTTCCATAAGGTTGATGGCGCGGTCGCCGACAAGCTCATGAATGCGCTCGATGAGCTCGCGAGCCAGCTTGGAATCGCGAAATGCCGAAAAGTCGATACCGGAGCGCGCCGGCTGTCCGGCCGCCACTAGTATGCCTCGGCCGGGTTGCTGGCCAGTTGGTCTTCTTCGGCCAGTTCGGTCATGGCATTAACGAGCTCGAGCGTTTCTTGCGCTTCCTGCTCGTCGACGATCTGGATGCCAAAGCCGGCGTGTACGAGAATATAGTCGCCTACCTGCGCCGTCGGCACGAGTCTGAGCGACACGGGGCGCTCGATGCCCATCATGTCGACGGTGGCCTTGAGGTCGTCGTCGCGTTTGACTACTTTGCCGGGAACGGCAAGGCACATATTGTTCCCCTTTTATACGCTTTGCGCTGGATGGGCGCTTAATAATCCATCAGTTGATGGTAGCGCTCGCGGGGTTCGCGGGCAAACGCGTTACGCCTGTGAGACGGCTGGGCGCGGCGGCGTGCGAGGGCGAGCTACTGTGATGCAATCTGCGCGAGGCGAGCGCGTGCGACTGCCGCCTGACCGTAGGCGATGCAGCCGTCATTGACGGGTACGGTGTGGGGGACAAGGACAGTAGGGCCTGCGCTTTTGAGCTCGCGGGTGAGGAGCTGAAGCAGAAGTCGGTTCATGAACACGCCGCCTGAGAGCGCGACGGTGTCGATGCCCTCGTGCACGCAGATATCGCTGGCGATACGCGCCGAGGAGCGCGCGACGGCGACATGGAAGTCGAGTGCGAGCCTGTCGGCGGGCGCTCCGGCTTCAATTCCTCCCAAAAGTGCCTCAAAGAGTGCTTTCTGGTCCAGAACATAGGGGCCGTCCGGCCACGATGGGCCAGATGCGAAATAGCCGGCGTTGTCGTCGGGAAAATGGGCGATTTCGTTGTCGAGCGCGCGCCAGGCGGCGGCCTCAAGCTCGATGGCGGGTTCGCCCTCGTAGGTTGCCTTGTCGCAGATGCCCAGAATCGCTGCCGCGGCATCAAAGAGACGCCCCATGCTGCTGGTACGCGGGCTGTTGATGCCGCGCTCGATCATGGTGGTTGTCACGCTGCGCGTTTGCTCGTCGAGGCTGTCCAAAAGCCGCGCGGCACCTGGGTGCTCGAGCAGGCCGAGCTCACTGAGCAGGGCAAAGGCGTTGCGGCGGGCGTCGCGCACGGAGGCCGCCCCGCCGGGGAGCGCCCAGGTGCGCAAATGCGCGGCGCGCTCAAAGCCGCCAAGGCTGGCAACAAGAAACTCGCCGCCCCAAATGGTCCCATCGGTGCCGGCGCCGGTGCCGTCAAAGGCGATGCCAAGGACACGCGCGTCGGTTGTAAGCTGGCCCGCGGCGATGGCCTCGGCCATTACGCTCGCGATATGCGCATGATGGTGCTGCACCTCGACGAGCGGCAGATTGCATTTTCGCGCCTGCTCGCGCGCCCACTGGCCCGATAGATAGCTGGGGTGTAAATCGCAGGCCAAGGCGGCGGGCGCCAAATCAAAGAGATCTTCCAAGCGCGTGCGCGCGGCGTTCCAGGCATCGAAGGTCCCGCCGTTTTCAACATCGCCGATATGCTGCGACACAAAACAGGTTGCCTCGCCGTTCGTCCCTTCACGCGTAAGCGCAATCGTGGCCTTTTGTTGTGGCCCGCAGGCGAGCACGCAGGACGGAGCGCCGTCGAGCGCCGGCAACGGCAGCGGCTGGGGTGCATATCCGCGAGCGCGGCGCACGGGCATAACGGCGCCGTCGACCACGCGTACTACAGAGTCGTCGTAGCGCGAGAGGATCGCGCGGTCGTTACCGAGCAACGCGTCGGCGATGCCGGCGGCAACGAGGTGTTCCCAGGCAAGATCGTCATCGGTCTCGATGGGCCCTTCGCTCAGGTTTCCGCTGGTCATGACGAGCGCGTGCATACCGTGCGACGCGGCAGCTGCAAGCAGAAGATGCTGAAGCGGGGTGTAGGGGAGCATAACGCCAAGCTCGGGCAGGTCGTGCGCGACGGACGGTGCGAGTACGAGGGCGTCGGGAGAATCGCCGTCGTTCCCGCAAACAGCACGCCGGCGCAGCAACACGATGGGGCGAATGCTGCCGGCCAGCAAGCCGCGCTCAACATCGCTGACATGGCATAGGCGTTCAACGTCAGCAAGGTCGCGCACCATGACGGCAAGTGGTTTGTTGCTGCGGCGTTTGCGACGGCGTAACTCGGTCACCGTCTGCTCGTTGGCAGCGTCACAGGATAGATGGAATCCGCCCAGGCCCTTGATGGCGACGATGCCACCGCTGGCCAGCAGCTCAACGCAGCGCTCGATAATGGCGTCGCTGGCCTCGCATGTGGTGCCGACGGCTGGTGTCGCGGACGAATTCCCGCACGCATCGCCGTTCACAGCCTCGCGCCACGTAATATGCGGCCCGCAATCAAAGCAGGCATCGGGCTGCGCGTGAAAACGCCGGTCGAGCGGGTCGGCATACTCCGCGGCGCACTTGGGACACATGGGAAAACAATCCATCGACGTGGCCGCTCGGTCATAAGGCAGCGAGCGGATGATGGTAAAGCGTGGGCCGCAGTTGGTGCAGTTGATAAAGGGGTAGTGATAGCGTCGGTCGGCGGGATCGAACAACTCGCGCAGGCAATCGTCACAGGTGGCGATATCGGGCGAGACGAGCGTGGTGTGCGCGGTCTGGTCCTGCGATGCTACGATGTGAAAACCCTGTTCATTGGCGGTATCCCAACCGTTGGCTGCCAGGTCCACAACCTCGACATACTCTACGCGGGCTGCCGCAGGCGCATGCTCAGAAAGCGCGGCAACAAAAGCATTGAGCGCATCGGCCGGAGCGTGCGCCTCGATATGCACGCCGTCGCCCGCGTTGAGCACCCAGCCGCAAATGCCATGCACCATGGCCTCGCGATACACAAACGGTCGCATGCCAACGCCCTGTACAATGCCCGTCACATGAATATGCACATGCCGCATGCGACACCCCTCATCAAAACCTACCAAAAAAGACAGGTTTGTTTTGGTAGGTAAAACTTCTAAACCTGCCAAAATAAACCTGTCTTTTTTGGTAGGTGCGCTGCAGGAAATCCCGCTACAGCCCCAGGCTCTGCTTGGTGGCGGCGCACGTGAGCTCGCCGTGCTTAACGCCGCGCAGGCCCAGCAGGCGGTCGGCTAGTTCGTAGACGCGCTCGCCGCGACCCTTGAGCGCCAGAATCTCCAAGCAGTTGTGGTGATCCAGATGCACGTGCATGGTCGATACGATCTCGTTGGTGTAGTCGTGCTGCACCTCGTCCAGGCGGCGCGTCAGATCGCCGGTGTGATGGTCGTAGATCATAGTGAGCGACCCGATAACCTGCTCATCGGGCGTGCGCATCTGCTCCTTGGCGATCGAGGCGCGAATCAGGTCGCGCACGGCCTCGGAGCGGTTGGCCACGTCGCCGCGGCGTGCGATCTGCTCGTCAAAACGGCGCAGCAGGTCGTCGGGTGCGGTAACCGAAAAACGGACCAGCTCGGAGCCGGAGCCACTACAATGGCAGCCCGCGTCACCGTCCGCCCCGTGCGGATGCTCGTGCTCGTACCCGCAGCCGTGCTCGTGTTCGGCCACGTTACACCAGCTTCACGGAGCCGACGGAGTTGTGGTCGGCCTCGATGGCCTCTTCGTAGCCCTCGAGTGCGGCATGGGCCTCGTGCAGCGCGGCCATGGCTGCTTCGAGCTTGGCGCCGATGCGCTCCATGTCAAAATTCTCGGTCGCATGCAGCAGCTGATGGCTCCACTCATGAGCGAGCTCGATGGTGTCGTCGACCTGTTTGACGCTCATGGCAAGCTGGCTCATGTTCATTCCAACATCATGCATGGGAAATCTCCTTTTGTATGGGGCAGTTCAGTGGTTCAGATTTTACTACGCCCGCTCTGCGCGCAGTTACATAAGAAAACGGGTACGAGTCTGTGCGACCCGCACCCGTTCACTGGGGGCTGTTTGTGACTACCATACTATCCGCGGTTGCACTCGGTGCATTCAGAAGTCCGGCGAGCGGCGTAAAAGCGCTCATGGACGGCAGGCAGACGGCAACATGTAACAAGCATATTACAGATGCTTTTCCAGCAGCGCCTGCAGCCTCGCCTTGGGCAGAGCGCCGACCGAGCGGTCAATTTCCTCGCCGTTCTTAAAGACAATCAGCGTGGGGATGCTCATGACGCCATATTTCATGGCCAGGTCCTGGTTGTCGTCGACGTTGCACTTGGCAACGGCAAGTTTGCCAGCCAGCTCGTCTGCCACCTCGTCAACGATGGGCGAGAGCGATCGGCAGGGCCCGCACCAGGGCGCCCAAAAATCGACTAGCACGGGCAGGCCGTCGTTAACGATGGAATCGAAGTTCTCGGGGGTAATCTGCTTAATGTCAGCCATGGTGACCTCCATAATGCGACGCGGCTCAGCCGCGTAAAACTCAGTACGACCGTGCTTATACCCAGTGGCCCGCAAAGCAACCACTCGCGGGCAGCTCTTTTATATAATGGTGGGCACGCAAACGATTGGAGAGCGCATGCCCACGTCACAAAGCCAGAAAAAAGAAGCCATCGCCCAGGCGACCGAGCAGGAGCTCGCATCGCTCGCGGGTCGTGGCGTGCGTATCGCGGGCAACGCGTGCTCGCCGATCGTGCTGGTCAAAGGCGATTTGGACGAGGCCGAGCGTTCGGGTGGCGAGCTTGCCGCCGGCCCGGATGGCGCGGCGTTGCGCAAGGCGCTTGGGGCCATCGGCTACGCGCCCGAGGATTTTTGCGTGCTGGCAAGCGTCGCCGGCGTGGGTGACGGAGCGGTCGCGGTGGGCGAGACTCTGCCGTGCGAGCTGTTCCGTGAGGCGCTTGAGGCTTTGGACCCCGAGGCGGTGCTACTGCTCGACAACAACGCGGCTGACGCCATGCGCGAGACCTACGCCGATATGCTCGTGGCAATCGATGACTTCGACACCGCCATGCTCAAGCCCGGCTTGGTCGCCCATGTGCAGGGTCGCCGCGTGCTCGCGCTCGACGGTTTTGAGGCGGCGCTCACTGACAAAGCCGCCAAGCAGCGCATGTGGGCATACATCAAGCAGCTGACCCCGGCGGCCGCTCCGCTGTAGCGGATTGGCGCCGGTGAGCGATTGCCTGGCGGGCAAGACACGCCGCGAGATCGGCGCCGCACTTCTACATCACAGCGCGCAGCTCAAACCGATCGCCGTTAATGCGGAACTGGCAGTTGCCGTTCATGCGTTCGACGGCAAGCTTAATGCTCTTGGTTCCAAAGCCGTGTCCGGTGTGCCCGGCTACGGGCATGCCGTCGACCATGCGCGGCGCGCGGTCAAACGTGTTGGAAACTAACAGCAGCAGCTGGCCGTCCTCTAATCGCAGGTCAAAGTCGACGAATCGCTTTCCCTGGGGCGCGGCGCTTGCGGCGGTGATAGCGTTTTCCAAGGCATTTGAGAGCACGCTAAACAGGTCGGCGTCACCTACGTGGATGGTTTCGGGTACGGCGGCGCGCAAGTTGGCGGTAATGCCGTTTCTATTGATATCCGAGTTAAATGACGAAAGCGCGATGTTTACGGTCTCGTTGGCGCAGAAGCGGCGTACGGCGGTGCGGTCGCCGGCTTCGCAGAGTTCGTCGATGCGATCGAGCGCCTCGTCGGTGTGGCCCTCTTCAATTAAAGCGGCCAGGCCGCGTAGAAAGTGGCGCATGTCGTGGCGAAGAATCGACAGCTCGCGCCCAGATTGACGCCAAGCCTCGAGCTCTTTGATGGCGACGCTGTCGCGGGTTTCGAGCATCCAGCGCTCTCTCTCGGCGGTTTCCTTTTCTTCGTATTCACGCAGGTAGACGGCGAGGAACATAAGGTAGAACGCGCAGAGCGCAAAGGCCAAAAACTCAACCGTCACCACCGAGCCCGAGTGGAACAGCGTGGTGTAGACGTTGGTGGCATAGTCAAAGACGTAATAGACGAGCGGCAGGATTAAAAGGATGCCCAGCTCGGTGGTGCTTTTAATCGCCAAGCGCGGACCGATGTCGCCGGCCCAATGCAGCAGGACGGCAAAGACGGCGAGTGTGGTCGCGATGCGCGCCAGATAGTACGCGATCTGAGAATCGGTTGCGGCAAATGCGGCGATGCCCATCCAATTGCTGAACTGGCAGCTCAGATAGGCACTCGTAATGCCGAGCACGGCAAGCAGCGGGCTCAGGCGGTAGCGCGCGCACAAATAGATGACGAGCGGCAGATGCACGACGAGCGGATATACCTGGCGGGCGAAAAGCTCGCCGCCGACGGCATTGGCGATCGAAAAGGCAGCGCCGGTCACGACGCCGACCAGCACCAGTTCAAGCGCATGACGCCGGTTGATCTCGATACCGCACAGCGCCGCCGAGGCAAAGACGCCAAAGAGCAGCGTCGTGGCGTGGTGGATTGCCCAAAGGATCATTTCGACCGAGGAGACCATCAGTGTCTCCCACCCTCAAAGCGCGCCGCAAAGTAGGCGTCTTGGAATCCCTGCTTGCAGCTGCGCGAAAGCGGGATGCACGCGCCCGAGCGCATGATGATGTCCGTGCGGTCAAAGTGATCGATATTGCGCAGGTTGACCTGGTAGCTGCGGTGGCATTTAAAGAAGACCGCGTTTTGCTCCAAGCGGTCCTCGACGCTGCGGAACGACTCGAGTGCCTCGATATCGCGTCCGTCGCGCAGGTGGAAGACCACGTGCTTGTTGCGCGCCTCGGCATATTCGATGTCGGACAGGCGCAGGGCGTGGTAGCCAAAGGAAGTTTTGATCACGAGCTCGTCGGTTGCCGCCGGGCGCATGCTCGAAAGCTCGTCGAGCAACTGCGCCAGGCGTTCGTAAGTCACGGGCTTGAGCAGATAGTCGAAGGCACGGACCTCGTAGGATTCCAGCGCGAACTCGGGCGACGAGGTGAGGAACACCAGGCGCACGGCGGTGTCGGCCTGGCGCAGTTCGCGTGCGGTGTCCATGCCGTTGACGAGCGGCATGATCATATCGAGCAAGATGATGTCGGCGCGCGATGCGGCATGGCGGGCCAGCAGGTCCTCGCCGCGCGTGACGAGCGCAACATCGACCGCCGTGCCCGTCTCGGTCGACCAACGGTCGATCATCCGGTGCAGTCTATCTAGAAAAGCGACATCATCGTCGCAGGCAATAATCTTGAGCATTCGGCCCCCTTAAGTAGTTCGATTTTGCCACATCGGGCACGCGCCGCTTGCGGGGGTGCGGACCGTTTGCGCCTCACGGCGTGCAGCTCGCGCCAAGCGGTGTTGCGGTGGCGAAAGATGCCTCCTGCGCTATCGAAAGCCCGGCTATCCTCAGCTTGCCAGTTCGAAAATGGACCTGCCACATGATTGAATCTTTATTTCAACTTTACACCTAGGTTTACAGCTGTCTTGTCAGCTGTAAACCTAGGTGTCATACTAAAGCCCCAAGATTCGCCAAAAGAGAGGGGCCTTGATGGCACAGAGCGCGAACATGGATGCGTCGGAGCTTGCACGCGATATCGCGGCCGGCCTGGCATCGGCAACGACGGCAACGGAGCGTGCGGCACTGGTGCCCGCAGAGCTCGTCGAGGCCATTCAGCAACTAAAAACCCAACGTGACGCGGTGATCCTGGCGCACTATTACGTGGCGCCCGAGGTGCAGGCTGTGGCCGATTACGTCGGCGACAGCTTCTACCTGGCAAAGCTTGCCAAGAGTCTGCCGCAGCAGACTATCGTGCTGTGCGGCGTGGAGTTTATGGGCGAGAGCGCCAAGCTGCTCAACCCCACCAAGACCGTGCTGCTGCCCGAGCCGGGCGCGGACTGCCCCATGGCGCACATGGTCAAGCGCGAGACGGTCGACGCGGCGCGCGCCGAGTACGGCGACGACCTGGCCGTGGTGTGCTACGTCAACTCCACGGTCGAGATCAAGAGCTGGAGCGACGTGTGCGTCACCAGCTCCAACGCCGTTAAGATCGTGTCCGAGCTGCCGCAGCAGCATATTCTGTTCATTCCCGACCAAAACCTGGGACGCTTCGTAGCCGAGCAGGTGCCGCAAAAGCACGTCATCCTCAACAACGGCTACTGCCCGCGCCATCACATCATCACCGTCGAGCAGATCGTCGACGCGACGGAGGCCCACCCCGACGCGCTCGTGCTGGCGCATCCTGAGTGCAAGGCCGACGTTCTGGCCGAGGCCGACTACATCGGCTCCACCGCCGGCATCATCAAGTATGCCGAGGAGTCCGACGCGAGCGAGTTCATTATCGTGACGGTCCGCGGCGTGCTCTACGAGCTCGAGCGCCGCTGCCAGGGCACTGGCAAGAAGTTCTACTTCCCCGCGGTGCAGCCCACCTGCGTCAACATGGATCTCATCACGCTCGAGAAGCTCGTGCGCTGCCTGGAGACGGGCGAGGGCGAGGTGCAGATCGGCGTCTCGGACGAGGCGGCAGACCAGGCCAAGCTCACGCTCGACCGTATGCTCGAGTACGCAGCGCGCTAGAACAATGTTGCATGAGGGACGGTCCCTTATGTCACATTACAAGGGAGAGGATTCCTGTGGAAACCAAGCAATACCCCGATATGGAGTGCGACGTCGTTATTGCCGGCTGCGGCGTGGCGGGTCTGTACGCGGCCCTCAATCTGCCGACGAGCACGCGCGTGATCATGCTCTCCAAGGGCGCGGTCGACGAGTGCGATTCGATGCTCGCGCAGGGCGGCATCTGCGTGCTGCCCGAAGGCTCGGACTACGATGCCTTCTTTGAGGACACCATGCACGCCGGCCATTACGAGAACCGCCGCGAGAGCGTCGACATCATGATCCGCTCGAGCCGCTCGGTCATCAACGACCTGCTAGCGATGGGCGTGGATTTTGAGCGCAAGGCCGACGGCAGCCTCGACTTTACCCGCGAGGGTGCACACAGCCGTCCGCGCATTGCCTTCCATGCCGATATCACCGGCAAGGAGATCACGACTAAGCTGCTTCAGGCTGTCCGCAAGCTGGACAACGTGCAGATTTTGGAGCACGTGGCCATGACCGACATCCTGACGGGCGAGCGTGACGGCGACACGGTGTGCACCGGTATCGTCGCCGTTCCCGTGGACGAGGACAACTCGGTTCGTCCCGCCGACGAGCTGGTAAATGCCGCTGAGGGCGCGCATGCCGGCGAGCCGTTTAAGATCCATGCCCGCCACACGCTGTGGGCGACGGGTGGCATTGGCGGCGTGTACGACCACTCGACCAACTACCCGCAGCTCACGGGCGACGCCTGCTACATCGCTCAGGAGCATGGCATTAAGATGGAGCACCTGGACTACGTGCAGATCCATCCCACGGGTCTGTTCTCGCCGCAGCCGGGTCGCACCTTCCTGATCAGCGAGAGCTGCCGCGGCGAGGGCGCGATTTTGCTCAACGCCGCCGGCGAGCGTTTTACCGACGAGTTGCAGCCGCGCGACGTTGTCGCCGCCGCCATCCGCGAGCAGATGAAGCAGGATGACACCGAGCACGAGTGGCTGAGCTTTGCCCCCGTCGAGCGCGACGTGGTGACCGGGCACTTTGCCAATATCCGCGCGCGCTGCCTGGAGGACGGCCGCGACATCTTGGACGAGCCCATTCCCGTTACGCCCACGCAGCACTACTTTATGGGCGGCGTGTGGGTCGACAAGGACGGCCACACCTCGATGCCCGAGCTCTACGCCGCGGGCGAGACGGCCTGCAACGGCGTTCACGGCAAGAATCGCCTTGCATCAAACAGCCTGCTCGAGGCGCTGGTCTGGGGTCGTCGCGCCGCGTGGTACATGCGTACCGGCGAGTCGCTGGCCGTGGAGCAGGCGGGCGAGCCCGCGCTCGACGGGCGTCACCGCGCCTTGAGCGCCGACACCCTTGCAATCGATGATTTGGCCCGTGCCGCCGGCACGCAGGCCGTGGAGGAGTAGACCATGAATCCCATTACCATGAAGCTCGTCGTCGATGATCTGATTCTGCAGGCTCTGCGCGAGGACATTACGTTTGAGGACGTGAGCACGGCGAGCGTGTGCCCCACGGCGCGCCCCGCCACGGTGGAGCTTATCGCCAAAGCCGATGGTATCATCGCCGGCCTAGACGTGTTCTCCCGCACCTTTGAGCTGCTGGATCCGCAGAGCTCCGTGTTGTTCGATGTCTCGGATGGCGACGAGGTGCACGCCGGCGACCATGTGGGTCAGGTGCGCGGCGACGCGCGCGTGTTGCTTTCGGGCGAGCGCGTGGCGCTCAACTACCTGCAGCGCATGAGCGGCATCGCTACTTACACGCATCGGATGGCGGCTGCGCTCGAGGGCACCAAGACCGTGCTTGTCGACACGCGCAAGACCACACCGGGCATGCGTGTGTTTGAAAAGGCGGCAGTCGAGATCGGCGGTGGCAGCAACCACCGCTATAACCTGTCGACGGCTGTCATGCTCAAGGACAACCACATCGACGCCGCCGGTGGCGTGACGCGTGCGATCGAGATGGCGCGCGCCCATGCATCGTTTACCACGACGGTCGAGATCGAGTGTGAGAACCTGGACATGGTGCGCGAGGCTGTGGAGGCCGGCGCCGATATCATCATGTTCGACAACATGACCCACGACGACATGGCTGCCGCGATTGAGCTTATCGCCGGCCGCGCCAAGACCGAGTGCTCGGGCAATGTGGATGCCAGCAATATCCGCGCCCTGGCTGATCTGGGCGTCGACTACATTAGCTCGGGGGCGTTGACGCACTCTGCGCCGATTCTCGACCTCTCGCTTAAGCACCTGCGTCTGCTGGACGGTAAATAATGAACGCCCGCGAGCGTCGCCGTGCCATCATGGCCGTGCTCGAGGGGGCCAAGGGGCCCGTATCGGGCAGCGCACTTGCTCGTGAGGTGGGTGTGAGCCGCCAGATTGTCGTGCAAGACATCGCCCTGCTGCGCGCCGATGGGCACGATATCGTGGCGACCAACCGTGGTTATGTGCTGCAGGAGGCCCCCAGCAGCCCCGCTGTGCCCACGCGCTTGGTCAAGGTTCGCCACAGCGTAGAGCAGGCAGGCAATGAGCTCACGAGTATCGTCGACGCCGGAGGCGCCGTGCTCAACGTGATCGTCAATCACCGCGTGTACGGTAAGATTACGGCCGACCTGGACATCCGCAATCGTCGCGATGTTGAGCGCTACCTGCACGATATCGAGAGCGGCAAGAGTTTTCCGCTACTAACGGTGACGAGCGGCTATCACTTCCATCGCATCGCGGCGGAGGACGAGCAAACCCTCGACGAGATCGAGGCTATGCTCAAGGAGAAAGGCTACCTTGCAGACTTAATGCCCTACGAGGATGATTTGTCCTAGCCCGACACCGTCTTTATAAGTTGCGGTGAAATAGTTCCTACAATCGGCACCTAAGCAATGAGCCAGGAACTATTCCACCGCAACTGCCCAGGCTTATAGGACAAAATGTGTGTCCCGATAGAACATCCGTTTCTATCCATTAATCAAGCCAGAACGGGTACGGGTCCCTGTGGTGGAGGTCCTCCCACACGGCCCTGTCGC
>NZ_SPFY01000039.1:0-3343 GCF_005844325.1 Collinsella aerofaciens
ATGCGAACCTCCAGTCCGGACCGCTTCACGGTCCAACTTTCTGTCCGCACCCCCTTTTTGCTGGTCAAACCGCAAAACAGTCCCTATTTCACCGCAACTTATTGGTGGCCTTTTGGGTGGCACTTAGCGCCAGGGGTCGGCTTCGAACATCGGCTCGCGCTCGGGGCGGCGATCGCTGTAGGGATCGTAGCCGTCATCGTCCTCGTTCTCGGCACGGATGTAGGGGTCGCGCGGCTTGGGCGCCGGTTTGGGAGAAGCCTTCGGTGCGACCGGCGCGGTGGGCGCTGCCTCAGCAACCGGTGCGTGCGTCTTGTTCTCGTCTTTCATCTGCATATCTCCTTGCCATGTACTCATGCTCAACATCATCGATTGTCGCACGAAAAAGGGCGGCGGACCCGATTGGATCCGCCGCCCTTGGCGTTTTGCGATGAGGTGCGGTTAAAGCCGGCCCCATAATTTACTCTGCGTCGGGGACCTCGTAGGTGGCCGCCGGCGTGTTGTCGCACACGACGGTAAAGCCACCGTCCTTGTCGACATCGACCGTCACCTGATCGCCCTCGCGCACCGTGCCGTCGATGATAGCGGCGGCGATGGCATCCACGACCTCGCGCTGAACCAGACGCTTGAGCGGACGGGCGCCAAAGACCGGGTCCAGGCCGCCCACGGCGAGCATCTGCTTGGCCGCCGGGGTGATGGCAAGCGTCATGCGCTCCTTGGCCAGACGCGCGCGGACGTCGGCGAGCTGGATGTCGACGATCTTCTCGATCTGCGCCATACCGAGCGGATGGAACACCACGATATCGTCGATACGGTTGAGGAACTCGGGGCGGAAGGTCTGAGCCATGGCCGCGTCGACCTGATGGCGCATCTCCTCCTCGTCCTTGCCGGAAAGCTCGGCGATAGCCTTGGAGCCCACGTTAGACGTCATGATGATGATCGTGTTCTTGAAGGACACCTGACGACCCTGGCCATCGGTCAGACGGCCGTCGTCGAGCACCTGCAACAGCACGTTGAAGACATCAGGATGAGCCTTCTCCATCTCGTCGAGCAAGATTACGGAGTACGGGCGACGGCGCACGGCCTCGGTGAGCTGGCCGCCCTCGTCGTAGCCCACGTATCCCGGGGGCGCACCGATCAGACGCTGGACGCTGAACTTCTCCATGTATTCGGACATGTCGATACGCACGAGCGCGCGCTCGTCATCGAACAGGCACTCGGCCAGCGCCTTGGCGAGCTCGGTCTTGCCCACGCCGGTGGGACCCAGGAAGAAGAAGCTTCCGATGGGCTTGTCCGGATCGGAGAGGCCCGCACGGCTGCGGCGCACAGCTGCGGCGACGGCGGAGACGGCCTCGTCCTGGCCGATGACGCGCTTATGCAGCTCGCCCTCCAAGCCCTTGAGCTTGTCGAGTTCGCCCTGCATCATCTTGGACACGGGCACGCCGGTCCAGGCGCTCACGACCTCGGCGATCTCATCGGAGGTCACCTGTTCGTTGAGGCCCTCGCCGTCCTGCTGCTTTTGCGCCTCGAGCGCGGCCTCGGAATCCTGAATCTGCTGCTGCAGGCCCGGAATCACGGAGTAGCGCAGCTCGGACGCACGACCCAAATCGCCATTGCGCGTCGCGCGCTCCTCTTCGCTCTTGGCCTCGTCGAGCTGCCCCTTGAGCTCTTGCACGTGGTCGATGGCGTTCTTCTGGTTGAGCCAGCCGGCCTTTTGCACGTTAAGCTTTTCCTGGACCTCGGCAATCTCCTGGCGCAGGGCCTCCAGACGCTCCTTGGAGGCGTCATCGGTCTCTTTCATGAGCGCCTGTTCCTCGATCTGCAGCTGGGTGAGCTGACGCGTGGTGGCGTCGATCTCGACCGGCATGCTGTCGAGTTCCATGCGCAGGCGGCTCGCGGCCTCATCGACCAGGTCGATGGCCTTGTCGGGCAGGAAGCGGTCGGCGATGTAGCGATCGGAGAGGTCGGCGGCGGCCACGAGCGCGCTATCGGTGATGTGCACGCCGTGGAAGATCTCGTACTTCTCCTTGAGACCACGCAGGATCGAGATGGTGTCCTCGACGGTAGGCTCGCTCACCATAACGGTCTGGAAACGACGCGCGAGCGCCGCATCCTTCTCGATGTACTTGCGGTATTCGTCGAGCGTGGTCGCGCCGATCGCGTGCAGGTCGCCACGGGCGAGCGCCGGCTTGAGGATGTTGCCGGCGTCCATAGAACCCTCGGTGGCACCCGCGCCCACGATAGTGTGGAGCTCATCGATGAACAGGATGACCTTGCCCTCGGACTTCTGCACCTCCTTGAGCACGGCCTTTAAGCGGTCCTCGAACTCGCCGCGGTACTTGGCGCCGGCGACCAGCGCGCTCATGTCGAGCTCGATAAGGTCGCGGTCGCGCAGGGTGCTCGGCACGTCGCCGGCCACGATACGCTGGGCGATGCCCTCGACGATGGCCGTCTTGCCGACGCCCGGCTCGCCGATGAGCACAGGGTTATTCTTGGTGCGGCGGGACAGGACCTGAATGGTACGGCGGATCTCGTCGGTACGGCCGATGACCGGGTCGAGCTTGCCGGCGCGGGCGAGATCACAGATGTTGCGACCGTACTGCTCCAGCGCCTCAAACTGGGTTTTGTCCTCGGCAGATGTCACGCGGTCATCGCCACGCAGCTCCTCGTAGACTTGCTCGATGCGCTCCTTGGTCACGCCGGCGTCGCGCAGCACGCGGCCCGCCTCGCCCTTGTCCTCGGCAAGTGCCATGAGCAGATGCTCGGTCACCACAAAGCTGTCGCCCATCTTGGTGGCCTTCTTCTCGGCCTTTTCGATGACGCGGACGAGCTCGTTGGAAAGACCCATCTGCTGGCCCTCGCCGGAAACCTTGGGCGCATGGTCGATGGCATCCTGCGTGGAGCGTGCGAGCTGGGCAGGGTCGGCACCGATGCGCTCGATGATCACGGAGATGTTGCGCTCGCCGGCACCGAGCAGGGCAGACAGCAGATGAATCGGCTCCACCGCGCCAGCCTGCGCGTCGGCAGCCGTGCTCATGGCGGTCTGCAACGCCTCGCGCGACGTCATTGCTAGCTTATCGATTCTCATGGAATCACCTCTCTTGGGGCGGCCGCCCTACGGGGCGGCTTCACGTTGTTCGAGAAGTATTGTTGCCAGCTTTGCGCGTTCTTATACACAAATCTAAGTCTCTATATATAAGATTTTCTGAGTGATTGAAGGATAGGGTACTGAGACGCCGACCCACTGCATCCCCGACGACCAACCGTCTCGATCTGTAACATCTAGCAGCCGTTTTTGGGTCCAGATGTTACAGATCGAGATGAAATGATCGGCAGCGCCCGTTTG
>NZ_SPFY01000039.1:3436-14462 GCF_005844325.1 Collinsella aerofaciens
AGCAGCCGTTTTTGGGTCCAGATGTTACAGATCGAGATGAAATGATCGGCAGCGCCCGTTTGTCTAAATCTGTAACAACTACTCGGCAAATAAGGGTCCATCTGTTACAGATCGAGATAAACAGAAGACACCCGAATCGATAATCTAAATCTGTAACACCAAGCCCACTTTTAACGGCCCAGATGTTACAGATCGAGACAGACTGAAAACCACCGCAAAGGGGCACCTTTGTGGTGGTCGCGTTCTCTACTCTTTTGACGAGCCCGTGCTTCCCGATTCGGCGTTCCAGGGCATCTCATCCTCGAATAGCCATGTACGAGCAGACCCACTATCGCGTGCAGCCTGCAGGTCGGGCAAGCAGGTCTGTTCATAGGCATCCTGAATGCACTGACCCATAAACTCGTTGAGCTCGGTCTGGTCGCCCTCCATGACATAGGCCACATCGCCGTCCATGATGTAGATGCCCGGACCCTCATTGCCCTCGTAACCCGGATCGTACGAGACATCACATAGCTTTGCGCCGTTCGCGGTATCCAGCTCGATGGAAGAGTGGCATCCGCCAACCATGTCGTTCGCTTTTGCCCGATAGGACGCATATCCGTACCAACGCTTAAAGGTTTTGCCTTTGAGCAGCTCGGTTGCTTTGCTGATTAGGCTCGCGTCCATGGTGTAGCGCATGGCCCCAAGCTGAATGCGCGGATAATTGCTAATGCCCAGCGCTGCCGGTTTCTCATCAAAATCAACAGTAATGGTCTCGGGTTTTTCGTCGCCGGTCAGAAGTTCGACTGATTGAGTCACAGGCTTAACCACCGGCTCCGTCACCGCAGCAGGCAGAAATGCCATACCGACAACGCCCACACCAACCACGGCGATCGCAAGCGCCAGAGCAATCAATCCAATACGGGCAGAGCGACTCACAGCAAAACACCTCGCAATGCAGATCTGCGTCATTTGCCCTAATGATACCGTCAGCTAACACTATCACCAAAAGAAGCCGCTCGCTCCCCACCACCACAAAGGAGACAGGCACCTTTGTGGTGGGTTTCGACGCTAACGGTCGACCATCTCACGCCATGAGATTAAACTTAATTTGTTATCTGAATTTATCTATTTCTATCTATCCTCAACAGCTTTTTGTTTCGGGGAGATCATATGAAGCCGTCTCATTCCACCGGTCGCAACGTCATCGCCATTCTCGCCGTACCCATCGTGATGCTCTTCCTTATCGTCATCACGCCCTTTTCTCTCGGTATCGCCTCGCCCTTCGATTTGTGCGGGATGGTCGACGCCGGCTCGCGTGCCACCTCGCTCTCCTTTATCTGCCGCGGCGTGTTTTACGAAGATAGAATTCCCACCGGATTTTGGCAGTCAAAGTTGCCACTGCTCAGTCAGATCGACGGATGCTCCCCCCATTTCTGCCTTGAACCTCAGGCGCTAAACTATCTGATCGACGACCAGCCACTCGACTCCATCACCCTCGCCTACGACTACGCACCAAACACCGATGAGCGCCACATGAACCAAGTCCTCGACAAGATGCTTGGACAGTGCGGGCTCACCGAGGAGGACGGTCGAACCATCTATAGCAACCAGAAATTAAAGCGAACAGAACTCCGCCGTGTCGGAAAAATCGAAGGGCGAAGTGGGGCCGCCTACTGGCAGGCCTGGGCAACACGCGACAAGAGCGAATTCGGACACAGCACCTATATGGTCACCGTCTACACCAAAGACGGAATTAAGGACAATGTTGACGATTTCGCGTCGTCCAAACTCGGCATCCCCAAAACAACCAAACCCGCCACCCCAGATGAAATCCTGTAGAGACATTCATTAAAATGCTGCCCAGCGATCACAATAACATCGAGCCCGCCCACCACCACCACAAAGGGGACAGGCACCTTTGTGGTGATTTTCGACTCCGGCGCTCATCTGTCTCGATCTGTAACATCTAGCGGCCGTTTTTGGGTCCAGATGTTACAGATCGAGATGAAATGATCGGCAGCGCCCGTTTGTCTAAATCTGTAACAACTACTCGGCAAATAAGGGTCCATCTGTTACAGATCGAGATAAACAGAAGACACCCGAATCGATAATCTAAATCTGCAACACCAAGCCCACTTTTAACGGCCCAGATGTTACAGATCGAGACAGACTGAAAACCACCGCAAAGGGGCACCTTTGTGGTGGTCGCGTTCTCTACTCTTTTGACGAGCCCGTGCTTCCCGATTCGGCGTTCCAGGGCATCTCATCCTCGAATAGCCATGTACGAGCAGACCCACTATCGCGTGCAGCCTGCAGGTCGGGCAGGCAGGTCTGGTCGTACGCGTCCATCACGCAACGATCCAAAAAATCGATCACCTGCTGCTGGTCGCCTTCAAGAATGTAGGTCACGCCGCCATCTTGGATATAGACGCCGTCCCCACCTCCGGCTTTTGCGTATTCCGGATTGTAGTTAACGGTGCGCATCAGTTTGCCATCAGATGAATACAACTTCAGCGTTGTATAGTAGCCACCGTTCACAGAACCACGTCGGCGCTCATAGGCATCCCAACCGTCCCAGCGTTTGAACGAACGCCCGTTTAGCAAGTCCAGCGCCTGTCGGGACAACTTCTCGTCCTTGGTATAGCGAGACGAGCCAAGTTCAATCATGGGGTAGTTGCTTATGCTTAGAATGCCCGGCGTTTCCTCGATATCGAGCGTTATCTCATCGGGCTTTGTAACGTCCGAAATCATTTGCCCGGGCATCGATGCAACAAGGGACGCCATCTCAACCGTCTGCTCAACCCCACTCGGCCCATAGAAGATAAGCGAGCCAAATAGGACCACGCCCGCAGCAGCGACGACGCAAGCCACCAACAGCAACAAAACAGAAGTGCAACGCTTCATCTTCAACTCCACAAACGAGAGTGTTTTGAGCTCACTTTAAAGCGCCAACTTCATACTGTCAATTCTAGATAGCATATGAACAAAGGCGCACTCCCCCATAGAGGAGAGTTGCAACCTCGATTTTAGCGCCCTCAAGACCCAACGAGCAGCACTTAACAAGTAGCCCCGGTTATACCTTTCTCTGACGCGACCCTCGCGAAGCGCGTGAGCGGCAGGGAAAGGTATAACCGGGGCGGACAAGTATGTGCGTTACTCGGCAGCGGCCTTGAACTTGTTGTAGTTGATCAGGCAGCCGGCCTTGACGATGGCACGCTCCTCTGCCGTCATATCGGCAATGTAGAGCTCAATCTGCTCGACCGCACCATCGGCGCGAACCACGTAAGCGGCGATGTCCTTCAGGTCGCCGTCGAGCGCGGCGCGGATACCCGGCACAAAGACGTAGTCGCCCACCTCAAAGCTGGGCTCGGCCTCCATCTGGAAGGGCACCATGCCCCAGTTCATCACGTTGGAGCGATAGCGCTTGGTGGCGTACTCGTGGACGATGTTGGCCAGGCCGCCAATTACGCGCTGGCAGCTCGCGGCCTGCTCGCGGGCAGAACCGTCACCGGGCTTCTTGGCATAGAGCATGGAGCCGTACTCAGTCGCCTTGGCATCGGCCGCGACACCCGCGCCGGTCAGCGCCTCAAACACGCTGGCAAGCTCGGCATCGAGTGCCACCAGGTCGCCCGCTGCCTCGCCGGCAATGCGGCGCTTTTCCACCGCGTCGACCTCCTTGGAGCGGCCCACGTAGGCAGGGTCGCGACGGCTGAGCGTAAACTCGGCCAGACCCAGCGGGTTGGAGCGGAAGGAGCTCGTCTCGCCCGAGGGAATGAGCTCGTCGGTCGTAGTGACCGGGTCCATGATCTTGGAGCACACCTTGAGCAGGATGTCGTCGCCGAGAGGCTCCATCGCGGGCCACGGCTTGATGTTGGGGCCCTCGACCAGCTCGTCGGCCGGCTCAGCCTTGCCAAAGCCCCAGTACACGCGCTTCTTGTACGGCGCGTCGTCAAAGGTGTACTCGCAGGCCTCGTCCCAAGTCTCCTCGGGCAGGTCGGTCGCCGGCGTCAGGACGCCGCCGTTGGCAGCCGTCGCCGCAATGGAGCGGGCGTCCATCAGGGCCACGGCGCTCAGCTGACCGTTGCCCGGCTTGGAACCCTCGCGATTGGGGAAGTTGCGCGTGGTGTGGCGGATCGAAAGGCCGTTGTTGGCAGGCGTGTCGCCGGCGCCGAAGCACGGGCCGCAGAATGCCGTGCGCACAATCGCGCCGGCCTCCATAAGGTCGTAGATGTAGCCGCGGCGTGTAAGCTCGAGTGCCACGGGCTGGCTCGTGGGATAGACCGACAGCGAAAACTCGCCGCAGCCGGTGTTAGCGCCCTTGAGCACGCGAGCAGCCTGGACCACGGAGTCGTAGTTGCCGCCCGAGCAGCCGGCGATAACGCCCTGCTGCACGTGCAGCTTGCCGTCGACGATCTTGTCGAGCAGGCTAAAGTGCGTCTTGCCCTCGCCGATCTTGGCGGCCTCGAGCTCCACCTCATGCAGGATGTCCTCGAGGTTCTCGTTGAGCTCGTCGATCTCAAAGCCGTTAGAAGGATGGAACGGCAACGCGATCATGGGCTTGATACTCGACAGATCGACTTCGACGCAGCCGTCGTAGTAGGCAACATCGGCGGGCTTGAGCTCGCGGTAGTCCTCGCCGCGACCGTGCATGGTCAAAAACGCGTGCGTGTCCTCGTCGGTAGCCCAAATGGAGGAGAGGCAGGTGGTCTCGGTGGTCATGACATCGACGCCGTTGCGGTAGTCGGTCGTCATGCTCGCGATGCCGGGGCCTACGAACTCCATGACCCTGTTCTTAACGTAACCCTTGGCAAAGACGGCGCGGATGATGGCGAGCGCCACATCGTGTGGGCCAACGCCGGGGCGCGGGGCGCCCGTGAGGTAGATGGCAACGACGCCGGGATAGGCAACGTCGTAGGTGTCGCGCAGCAGCTGCTTTGCCAGCTCGCCACCGCCCTCGCCCACGGCCATGGTGCCCAGAGCGCCGTAGCGGGTGTGCGAGTCGGAGCCCAGGATCATCTTGCCACAGCCGGCGAAGTTCTCACGCATAAAGGAGTGGATGACGGCGATGTGCGGCGGGACGAAGATGCCGCCGTACTTCTTGGCCGCGGAAAGGCCAAAGACGTGGTCGTCCTCATTGATGGTGCCTCCCACGGCGCACAGCGAGTTATGGCAGTTGGTGAGCACGTAGGGCAGCGGGAACTGCTCCATGCCCGAGGCGCGCGCCGTCTGGATGATGCCAACGAAGGTGATGTCGTGGCTCGCCATGGCGTCAAAGCGAATCTTGAGTGCCTCGGGGTCACCCGACGTGTTATGTGCCTGGAGGATCGAATACGCGATGGTGCCGCGCTTGGCATCCTCGGGCGTCTGCGTAATACCGCGCTCGGCAGCCTCGGCCGCAGGCACAACCTCGCTGCCGCCGCGCAGGTAGATGCCGTCCTCGTACAGCTTGACCATACTGTCTCCCACTCTGCCCAAAAGATTTGGGCGCATAGCATACATTCGTTCAATATCGTGCCATAGAACAGTTGCGAGTGGGTTACGAATCTACACGTTCACTTTATCTCAGTAAAGCAAAGGACGAGCCCAGTGTGGGCCGGCAGATCTGGTGCAAGAGCGTCCCTTTCGACTAGTCATTTAAGAACGTCCCCAATGACTACCCCAGCAACGCCGATGTTTTGGCAACGCCAGCGAAAGCCCGCCAGAGCGAGCAAGGTGCCTTGAAACAAGGCGGCATTGATCTTTTGATCATGCCGCCGAAGTTGAAAGGCAGATTGCCGCTCTGGCGGGCTTGCAGCGTCGACCGGTCCGCCGTTCGTTAGAACGGCGGAACCAAAGGCGCAGCGTCGAGCCGTTACGCCGTTCGGCAGAACGGCGTAACCTACAGATCCCCGCCGGCACCCAGCAGCTTGCGCATGACCTGTTCGGGGTTAACCGAGCCGTCGCGCGGGGCCAGGGCGGTGATCTTCTTCTGCATCTTGTACTCGTGCAGCTCGTCCTCGAGCTGGCGCACGCGGGCGCGGAGCTTTTCGTTCTCGCGCTCGCGCTCCTCGGCACGCTCCTTCATATCGAGGATGCGCACCACGCCGGCAAGGTTGATGCCCTCGTCGGTCAGCTGGTTGATGAGCTCCAGGCGCTCGATATCGGCACGCGAATACAGACGCGTGTTGCCGCCCGAGCGCTGGGGGTTCACCAGGCCCTTGGACTCGTAGACGCGCAGAGTCTGCGGATGCATGCCGGTCAACTCGGCCGCCACGCTGATCATGTACAGCGGTTTATTCCTATTGTCCTCGGCCATGCTACCTGACCCCTTTCCGTCTCGTTATCGTCCATCATAAGCCCGCGGGCGCGGGTGTGCGCCACGACCGCCCTAGTACGTCGCCTTGTAACGGTTGACCTTCTCGCGATAATCGCGCGTGTCGGCCTCGCGCAGCTTGGTCATAGCATCGCGCTCGTCATCGGACAGGTTCGTGGGGACCTGTACCTTGATTTCGACGAGCAGCGCGCCTGTGCGGCCACGGTGCTTAACGTCGGGCGCACCCATCTCCTTAAAGCGGAACTTCTTGCCCGTCTGGGTGCCAGCGGGCACCTTCAGACGAACCGTCGCGCCGCCGGGCGTGGGCACATCAACCGTGCAGCCGAGCGCCGCCTCGTAGACCGAGATCGGCACCTCCATGGTCACATCGGCACCCTTGCGCTTAAACAGCGGGTGCTCCTCCACATGCGTGGTCACGACCAGGTCGCCGCGCTCGCCGCCGGCAACGCCATACTCGCCGCGACGCTTGTAGCGTAGCTTGCCGCCGTCGACCGCGCCCGCGGGCACCGAGACCGTAATGGTCTGCTGCTCGCCTGTCGAGGGAATGCGATAGGTGACCTTGTGCGTCACGCCGCGAAACGCGTCCTCGGCCGTCACATCGACGGTCAGCGACAGGTCGCCGCCCTTGCGAGCACGGCTGCGACCCGCGCCGGCACCGGCAGCGCCCGCAGCCCCGGCAAAGCCCGAGCCCCAATCGCTGCCCCAGGCGCCGTTGCCGCTAAAGATGCTGTCGAAGATGTCGCCCCAGCCGCTGGCACCCGCGCCGGCACCGTAGCCGCTGCCATACGCGCCGCCCGCGCCCGGCATGCCGCCAAACATGAGCATCTGGTCGTACTCTTTGCGCTTCTTCTCGTCCGAAAGCGTCTCGTAGGCCTCGCTGATCTCCTTGAACTTGGCCTCGTCGCCGCCGGCATCGGGGTGATATTTTTGCGCGAGCTTGCGAAACGCGCTCTTGATCTCTTTGTCGGAGGCGCTCTTGGATACGCCCAGGATGTCATAGAAGGTTTTGCCTGCAGCCATCGTAGCTCCTCTCCTGTTTCATCCGCCGCCCAGCGGGCGGCGGCTCATGCTTTCATATGGCACTAGGCCAGAAAGGGCCCCGGGTGTTGCCCCGGGGCCCTTCTCAATTACTCCTCGGTGCTCTCGGCCGTATCGGCCGCAGCATCCTCGGGCGCCGCGTCGGGCTCCGGTGCGGGGCGCTTCTCGCCACCGTAGGTCACCGTCACCATCGCGGAACGCAGGATGCGGTCCGCCATGCGGTAGCCCTTCTGGTACACGTCGTTGACGGTCTCGTCGTACTGCGACGCGTCCTCGACGCGACCCACGGCCTGGTGCTCGAGCGGATCGAACGCCTCGCCCTTGGGGTCGATGGGCTCAACGCCCTCGTGCGCAAACACATCGAGCAGCTTGGCATGCACCGCGTCGACGCCGTCGACGAACTGCTTAAAGTCGTCGGCAAGCTCCTGGCTGCGGGCATGGTCGATCGCACGCTCGATATCGTCGACCACCGGCAGCAGCGCGGTGACGAGCTTCTCGGTCGCGCGCTCGCGCTCGGCGATACGCTCATTGGCGGTGCGGCGACGGAAGTTCTCCCAGTCGGCCTGAAGACGGGCGGTACGCTCAGTGGCGTCCTTTGCCTTGTCCTCGGCGGCCTTCTGAGCCTCTGCCGCAGCATCGAGCTCATTGCGCACGTCGGCGAGCTCCTTTTGGGCCTGCTCGAACTTGAGCTTAAAGTCGTTGTCGGCGGCTTCCTCACCGGCGCGGATAGCGGCTTCCACCATCTCGTCCTCGGTCATCGTCGCCTCCTTGTTGGAATCCTCTACCTGGTTCTCGGCAGCCTCGGCGGCCGGGGCCTCGTTGGCCTCGGTATCGTCGACGGCCTCTACGGGAATCTTCACGTCCTTCTCCTCAGAGTCAACGGGGGCGGCGCCAGCGGCGGCCGCCTCCGTGCGAGCTTTACGGGCGGACATGATTACTTGTCCTCGTCGTCCACAACCTCGTAGTCGGCGTCGACGACGTCATCGTCGGCAGGCTGGGCGCCGGCGGCACCGTCGGTCTGCTGCTGAGCGTCGGCGTAGACAACCTGGGCCAGCTCGTAGGCCACGGACTGCAGGGACTCGCCGGCGGCCTTGATGGCCTCGACGTCAGAGCCCTCGAGCGCCTTCTTGGCGTCGGCGATAGCGGCCTCGGCCTTGGACTTCACGTCGGCGGAAACCTTGTCACCGAGCTCGTTGAGGGTCTGCTCGGTGGAGTAGCACAGGCTGTCGGTCTGGTTGCGGACCTCGACCTCTTCCTTCTGCTTCTTGTCCTCCTCGGCATGAGCCTCGGCGTCCTTGACCATACGATCGACTTCGTCGTCGGACAGAGCGGTGGAGCCGGAAATGGTGATCTGCTGCTCCTTGCCGGTGCCCTTGTCCTTAGCGGAGACCTTGACGATGCCGTTGGCGTCGATGTCGAAAGTGACCTCGATCTGCGGCACGCCGCGGCGGGCAGCCGGGATGCCGGTCAGCTGGAACTTACCGAGCGACTTGTTGTCGCGGGCAAGCTCGCGCTCGCCCTGGAGCACGTTGATCTCGACGCTGGTCTGGTTGTCGGCAGCGGTGGAGTAGACCTCGGTCTTGGAGGTCGGGATCGTGGTGTTGCGGTCGATCATCTTGGTCATGATGCCGCCCATGGTCTCGACGCCCAGCGACAGCGGGGTAACGTCGAGCAGCAGGATGCCCTCGACGTCGCCGGTGAGCACGCCGCCCTGGACGGCAGCACCGTCGGCAACGACCTCGTCGGGGTTCACGGACATGTTGGGCTGCTTGCCGGTCATGGTCTTGACGAGCTCCTGGACAGCGGGCATACGGGTGGAGCCGCCGACGAGGATGACCTCGGTCAGATCGGAGAGCTTAAGCTTGGCGTCGCGCAGGGCGTTGGTGACAGGCTGCTTGCAGCGCTCGAGCAGGTCGCGGGTGATCTTCTCGAACTCGGCGCGGGTCAGCGTGTAGTTGAGGTGCAGCGGGCCGGACTGGTTCATGGTAATGAACGGCAGGTTGATGGTGGTCTGCTGGGCGGCGGAGAGCTCCTTCTTGGCGTTCTCGGCGGCCTCCTTCAGACGCTGCAGGGCCATGGGGTCCTGACGCAGGTCGACACCGTTCTCCTGCTGGAACTTATCGGCCATCCAGTCGATGACGCGCTGATCCCAGTCGTCGCCGCCCAGGTGGTTATCGCCCGAGGTGGACAGAACCTCAAACACGCCGTCGGCGAGGTCGAGGATGGAGACGTCGAAGGTACCGCCGCCCAGGTCGAAGACCAGGATGCGCTGGTCGGTGCCCTGCTTGTCCAGGCCATAGGCAAGAGCAGCAGCGGTCGGCTCGTTGACGATACGCTTGACGTTGAGGCCGGCGATCTTACCGGCGTCCTTGGTGGCCTGACGCTGGGCGTCGTTGAAGTAGGCCGGGACGGTGATGACGGCGTCGGTGACAGTCTCGCCCAGATACTTCTCGGCGTCGGCCTTCATCTTGGCGAGCGTCATGGCGCTCACCTGCTCGGCGGTGTAATCCTTGCCCTCGATGTCGACGACGGCACGGCCGCCCTGGCCCTCCTTGACCTCGTACGGCACGGTCTTGATCTCAGAGGTGCACTCGGAGTACTTGCGGCCCATGAAGCGCTTGATGGAGAACACGGTGTTCTTGGGGTTGGTGACAGCCTGGTTCTTAGCGGCCTTACCCACGACGCGGTCGCCGTCGGCACGGAAGCCCACGACGGACGGGGTGGTGCGGTCGCCCTCGGCGTTCACGATAATGGTCGGAGAACCGCCCTCGAGAACGGCCATTGCGGAGTTAGTAGTACCAAGGTCGATACCAAGAATCTTGCCCATTAGAAATTCCCTCTCTCTTGTGCGTTTGCACCGACTCGGCGGTCTGTCGAGCGGTGTTTCGGCTTGTCTTTCAGGATGTAGTGTATCCCCTTATGGGCCGGAATATACAAAATCTAAGTCAATTCATATAAGATTTCTTATTGCTGAGAGTTTAGGTTCGCAAATGCGCAGGTAGACGCACTGTTTGAGTTCTAGGCAAATCTATCGAGATCTATGTAGAGATGACTGAGGTTTGGGTCCGAGGGTGCCTGGGGCTGCCTTGCGGAAAGCTTGTCCCAGTTTTCGGCAAAATAACGGGATGCCCTTTCCGCAGGCGCGCTCAATAGCTCAATATTTCAAGTCACCTTTAGCTAACATTTGCGCAGCTCAACGGCCCCACCTGCGTGTTTTTTAGTAAGCCGCGGCATACTCGGCGAACGGTATGAAGATGCCGGTCAGAGGGTATTGCAAACGGTCGCTCCCGTGGTATGTTTTTGCCCGAATCAAACCGGCGCGCATCGTCTGTAGCGTCGGTCAACAGAGAGGAAACTACCATGGCTCATCCCGTAATTGATGCCGACGAGTGCATCGCTTGTGGCGTTTGCGTCGACTCCTGCCCCGCTGGCGTTCTGGAGCTCCAGGACGTCGCTACCGTCGCCGACGAGGACTCCTGCGTCGCCTGTGGCGCTTGCCAGGACGCTTGCCCCGCTGGCGCGATCACCGAGATCGTCGAGGAGTAACAACTCCCCACTTGCACACTCAAAAGTACACCGTGCACAAAAAGGAGGCCTCCGCATCGCCGCGGAGGCCTCCTTTTGCATATGTGGGCAGTGGCTTATAGGACAAAATGTGTGTCCACGTTGGGGGCATCGGCGCAGGTCGATGCC
>NZ_SPFY01000003.1 GCF_005844325.1 Collinsella aerofaciens
CCGCAGGAAGCTTGGATACGCCTAGGCGCGGTCCAAGAAATCGTCCGCACCCCCAAACAATCCCTATTTCACCGCAACTGCGTTAGGCGGCTGTCTTCGGGCCGGCTAGTCCTGGGCTTTGATACTCGGCATCAGAATCTGGGCGAGGTAGTCGGTCTCGAGTTTGGTGGCGGCGTCTGCGTTGCCGTCTTTGCCAACCAGGTCGTTCTTGATCTGGCTATACGTATAGCGGTTGCCGGTCGTCAGCTCGACAAGCTCAATGGCCGTGTCCATGGGGTAGGTTGACACGGGATTCTGGGTGCGCCCGTTGATAGTCTGGGGCACCACGTGCGGATAGACGGGGCCGCTGGCATAGACGGTATAACCGTTGCCTAGGCTGACCGTGCCCAAAACCGTATCGCCGTCATCGGGCGTAAAGGTCTCGCCATCGCGCACGGCGACGAGCGTCACGAGCGGCGTATTGGCGTCGTCGCCCAGATAGATGCATAGCGTGCTGCCATTCTGCCAAGTCTCGACCTTGCCGTACCACTCGACGGGAATATCGAGCTGGTAGAGGTCAGTTGCCTTGTGGCGAGCGTCAGCATCACGGGATGCCTGTGCCTTTTGCGCGCTCACGGCATTGACGGCGGCGTCGCGCCGCGCGATTGCTGCCTGCTGGAGCACTTTGGCAGCCGCGGCGGAGCTCGCACCGCCCTCTTCGGCATACTTGGCGGCGGCATCGATCTGGTCGTCAGTCACTGTGTCGGCCGAAGGCACCTTGAGCTTAAAGGTGGCCTGGGCACTTAAATCCTGTCCATCGCTCTTAACGGTGACCTGCGTCTTGGTGGTCGGGACGGTATAGATGGTGCCGTCGGCCGCGATGGGGGAGGCAGCGATGGAGAGCGTGTAATCGCCGGGCAGCAGTTTGATGCCGCGGCCGTGCTCGTCAACATAGAGCGTTTCGCTCACGGAGGAGCCGTCAGAATCCTGACCGCTCACCTGTACGGGAATCTTGGAGCCAGTGGAACAGTCGAGGCCCGCGGCATGCGCGCCAATCTGCACCGACATCATCGTGTGGGCATTGGCGGCGACAGCGGCAGCCTGCTCTTGCTGATATCCGTTCCAGGCAGCATAGCCTGCACCGCCGGCGACGAGCGCGACGGCCACGACACCGGCGACCATCAGATTGCGGCGCTTGGGCGACATCTTGCGATGGCGGACCTCGGCCTCGCGTGCCGAGGGAACGGACGGCAGGGGAATATCGCCCATGGCGATGGTCTCGTCCACGGCAGGAGCGGAGCCCAGGCCGGGAAGCTCGCGGGTCAGCGAATCTTCGGCCGGCAAGCTGTCGAGCAAGATGGTTTCCTCGCTCGTGTCGGATTCGGGCTGGTCGTCGGCCTCGCATTCGGTGTCTTCGTGATCTGCCTCATCTTCGGCAGGCTCAACGTCGTCTGCATCCTGATCATCGGACTGCGCCTCGGCTTCCGGCTCATCCTGCACATCAACGCTCGAATCGTCAAACGCAACATCGTCAAGCGAAATCCGGTCTAGGCTCTCCAGGGCCTCGGCACACGCTTCTGCATCTTGGGCCGCATCCTCTTGGCCCATCGTCTCATCATTCATACATCCCCCAAGCTCAATATCGGGACAACACTGTACCCAAAAACGGGACCCCATAGAGCCGCCTCATGATTTGAAATCCGATTTTATATATGCGCATGTTTTTGAATAGATGAATAGAGACGCAACGACAAAAGCCCCCGAAAAGCGAGCGAAACGCTTTCCGGGGGCTCTGCGAGGCATTGGATGAAAAACCTGGCGGGCGGGCCTATGCCCAGGCGCCAACAGCGACCAACATGTTACTCGGCGTGAGCGTAATCGACCTTGGCGCGACGAGCGGTGGCCTTCTCCCAATCGCTGGTGCCCTCAAAGACATCCTGCTTGTAGGGATTGCGACCGAGCTTCTTGGCGCGGTAGGCGATGTAGATGATCGCGGCGACGTTGGCGACCAGTGCGGCGATCGAGACCGCGGTAGCGGCGCCGGGGTCGAGCGTGGAGTGGGTCACAAAGATGGACTCCTCCTGGAAGTACGGGAACACCTGGGCAAACATGCACCAAATGGCCAGCGTGAAGGCGCGGTTCTGGATCCAGCCGCCCTTGTTCCAGATAAAGGCGGCGATGGTGGGCGCCAGCAGCAGCGCAAAGCCGCAGAACCAGGAGTGGGTGGGCAGGCAGTTGTAGGTGTAGCAGAAGTTCCAGATATCGTAGGCGATGATGTAGACCCAGGTCATGTCGGGCCACAGCATATCGGTCTGATCCTCGGAGGCGTAGACGCTCCACCAACCGGTCATGCAGAAGATGTTGATGATGCCGGCGATGCCGTTGAACACGTTGTTCCAGCCGGCAAGCTGCGTGGCACCCTCGGAGGTGACCCAAGTGGACTGGCCCAGGACAAAGAAGTGATAGGCGCTCTCGAAGTCGGACACGACGGCGATCATGATGTTGATGGCGACGATCACAAACGGCCATGCGCGGAACCAATGCGCCTTGCCGATCTTGCCCCACTGGTACTTAATGGCAATGAAGCCCCAGCAACCGGCGAGCGCCGCGTATACCTTGGCGTAGTGGAACCAGCTGTTCTGGTACACATGGGTGGGGTTGGTGAGCGCCCACTCGGCACCCTGTGAGACGCCGATGGCGATGGCGACGCAGTAGATGGTCATGGCCAGCGGAGCCACGCCAAAGATGATTGCTGCGCCCAGCTTGGTGCGGCGGCCGACCTCGTTGAGCACGATCAGGCCGATAAAGACCATGGCCCAGCCGGCCCAGTGGATAAGGGTATCGCTACCCCAAACATCGAACAGCATGCTGCTCTCCTTTCACACGCCCGCGGCCCCTCTTCTGATCGCGGGCAGTTTGGCCAAATGTCGTCAGTTCTGGGGCTTGCGCTCCGGATACTTGGCGGTATAGCCCTCGATGTGGAGTGTCGAGGCGATGATTTCCTTGACCGTCTCGTCGGGCACATCGGGGTGCGTGCGGATATACATCAACAACCCCATGATGAGGGTGTAGAACGTCTCGTAGACATGGTCGATGCGTAGCTCATGATGGGCGACAAAATCCACCACGGTGGTGTCGCAGATATACTGCGCCACGCGTTGGACCACGTTGTGCAGAAAGCCGCCGTAGAGCGCACCGCTGCTGGAGGTGAGCGTACTCGGCAGCTCGTGGCCGCTGGCGACCAGGCGCTTAAAGAGCGGGGCGACGGTGTCGAGTGCGCCCTCGATATCGCCGACGGTGCGGTTGGCATTCCACTGCTCGAGCTCGGAGATAAAACCGTCGATTGCCTCGTCCATGACGGCGGTGACGGCGGCGTCCATGTCGGCGAAGTAGTGGTAGAACAGCGAGCGCGTGCAGCCGGCTCGCTTGGTCACGGCCGATACCGATAGGTGGGACACGCCCAGCTCGGAGCTTACGGTGCGCACGGCATCGAGGATCTCGCGACGGCGTTCGTCGCCCGTCAAGCGCTTTGCCGTGCTGTCGGGCGCGGGGACGGCGTCGGCCACAGAGGTGTTCGCTGCGTTACTGCTCATGTGCTTGCCGCCTTTCATCCGTTTGAGCCTGACCGTTCGCCTAACAGTCTTGAATATTGTTGACGGTTCGTCAATACTGTTTTTGACACAATGTCAACAATAACGGGTGAACGGCGTGGGGGCATGTCGAGCCCGTAAAAAGAGGGGCGCTGCGTGCCTGCCAGGCTGCGGCAAGAGAAGGGACGACTATGATTCTCAACGGACCGGGGATTAGCTACACCGAGCCCGATATCGGTGCGGAGTTTGTGCCGCCGCTGCCGGAGCATCCGCGCGAGGCCATCGTCAAACTGTGCGAGCACTGCACTAACCGCCTGCTGCATCGCGACGAGCTGCTGGGCTACGAGTACTGGTCGTTTGCCGAGGCCGCAACTGACGAGCAGGCCGAGGTACTCTGCAAGATGAAGATGCGTCGTCCCTACACGCTGCCCGAGATGGTCAAGCTCACCGGCATGCCCGAGGCCCAGATCGAGAAGATGCTCGACGATATGAGCTACACGGGCCTGCTCGAGTACAACTGGGAAAATCCCGAGCGCGCCAAGCAATGGGTGCTGCCCATGCTGGTGCCGGGTTCCGCCGAGTTCCTCAACATGCGCGTGAGCCAGCTCGAGGAGCACCCGGTCTACGCCAAGTTCTTTGAACAGGCATCCAAGGGCCCGCTGTCCAAGGCCACACCGATGGTGCCGCCCGGAGGCGCCGGTATCGGCATGCACGTCATTCCGGTCGAGAAGGCCATTGACGCCGCGAGCACGTCGGTGCCTATTGAGCATATTGAGCACTGGCTCGACAAATACGAGGGTAAGTATGCCGCTAGCACCTGCAGCTGCCGCGCGAGCCGTCGCGTGATGGGTGAGGGCTGCGCCGACGACCCGGCCGATTGGTGCATCGCCGTGGGCGATATGGCCGACTACGTGGTCGAGACCGATCGTGGCCATTACGTGACCCGCGACGAGGTCTACGACATCCTGCGCCAGGCCGAGGACAACGGCTTTGTGCACCAGATCACCAACATCGACGGCGAGAACAAGATCTTCGCCATCTGCAACTGCAACGTCAACGTGTGCTACGCCCTGCGCACCTCGCAGCTGTTCAACACGCCCAACCTGTCGCGCTCGGCCTATGTCGCCAAGGTCGAGAAGGACAAGTGCGTTGCCTGCGGTCGCTGCGTTGAGGTGTGCCCGGCCGGCGCCGCCAAGCTCGGCCAGAAGCTCTGCAGCAAAAAGGCCGGCGGACAGGTGCCCGAGTATCCGCGCCAGGAGCTGCCCGACGCCACCAAATGGGATCACACCAAGTGGTCGCCCAACTACCGCAACGACAACCGTATCGAGACGCATGAGTCCGGCACCGCTCCCTGCAAGACGGCCTGCCCCGCGCACGTTGCCGTTCAGGGCTATTTGAAGCTCGCGGCTCAGGGTCGCTATGACGAGGCCCTAGCACTCATTAAGCGCGAGAACCCGCTGCCCGCTATCTGCGGCCGTGTGTGCAACCGCCGCTGTGAGGATGCCCGCACCCGCGGCCGTGTGGATGCCGCCGTGGCTATCGACGAGGTCAAGAAGTTCATCGCCCAGCGCGATCTGGATGCCGCGACCCGCTACGTCCCGCCCGTGGTTACGCCGACGCGCGCTGGCGGCTTTGATCAGAAGATCGCCATCATCGGTGCCGGTCCGGCCGGCCTGTCCTGCGCCTTCTATCTGGCCGAGAAGGGCTACAAGCCCGTCGTGTTCGAGAAGAACGAGCGCCCGGGTGGCATGCTCACCTATGGCATTCCCAGCTTTAAGCTGCAGAAGGATGTTATCGAGGCCGAGGTCGAGATCATTCGCCTGATGGGTGCCGAGTTCCGCTATGGCGTGGAGGTCGGTCGCGACGTGACGCTCGACGAGCTGCGCGAGCAGGGCTTTAAGGCCTTCTACGTTGCTATTGGCTGCCAGGGCGGCCGCCTTGCCGGTATTCCGGGCGAGGATGCCGTGGACGTGACCGTGGCCGTCGACTTTTTGCGCGAGGTCAACAGTGGCAAGATCGACGCGTTGCCCGGCCGCACCATTGTGGTGGGCGGCGGCAACGTGGCTATCGATGTCGCGCGCAACGCCTGCCGTCTGGGTTCCGAGCACGTTGAGATGTTCTGCCTGGAGAGCGAGGCCCAGATGCCCGCCAGCGAGGAGGAACGTCGCGAGGCCGTTGAGGACGGCGCTCACATCAGCTGCGGCTGGGGCCCCAAGGAGATTCACCTGGACGAGGCCGGTCGTGTATGCGGTATCACCTTCAAGCGCTGCACGCGTGTCTTTGACGACGAGGGCCGTTTTGCGCCCGAGTACGACGAGAACGATCTGCGCCGTGTCGATGCCGACCGTGTCGTCATGTCGATTGGCCAGTCCATTGTGTGGGGCGACCTGCTGGCTGGCTCCAAGGTGGAGCTCGGCCGCGGCCAGGGTGCCCTTGCCGATCCCCAGACTTACCAGACCGCCGAACCCGACATCTTTGTGGGCGGCGACGTCTACACCGGCCCCAGCTTTGCCATCGACGCTATCGCCGCCGGTCACGAGGCCGCGGTGTCCATCCATCGCTTTGTGCAGCCGGGCTCCACGCTCACCATCGGCCGCAACCAGCGCCGCTACACCGCGCTCGACCGCGACGATGTCGTGATCGAGAGCTACGACAACGCGAGCCGCGAGGTTGCGCATGTGGACCGCGAACGCGAGAAGGCTGCACCGTTTAGCGAGTATGTTGAGACCTTTACCGAGGAGCAGGTGCGCGCCGAGACCGCCCGCTGCCTGGGCTGCGGCGCCTCGATCGTCGACCCCAACAAGTGCATCGGCTGCGGCCTGTGCACCACCAAGTGCGCGTTTGACGCTATCCATCTGTATCGCGACCGCCCCGAGTGCTCCACGATGGTCAAATACGAGCAAAAGCTCCCAAGCCTGGGCAAGTATGCTCTAAAGCGTGCGATTAAGATCAAATTCGGGAAGAAATAACAGGACGTAACGAGTAAGGGAGCGGCGCAGAGCGTCGCTCACTGACGTCTGGCCGACATCGCATCAACCGTTGTTGAAAGGTTTCTACCTTGCATGAATTGGGAATCGTCTATCACATCATTCGCGATGTTGAGAACGTGGCGCGCGCCAATGGCGTGCGTCACGTTTCGAGCGTGACGTTACTGCTGGGCGAGGTCTCGGGCGTCGTTCCCGATCTACTACTCGACGCTTGGCGCTGGGCGGCAGATAAAAAGCCTATCACCGAGGGCGCGGAGCTTATCGTGGAGCCAGTCAACGCCGTGACGCATTGCGAGGCGTGCGGCCACGACTATGCGACGGTCGAGCATGGTAAGACCTGTCCCCATTGCGGTAGCGGCGATACCTATCTGCTCCAGGGCCAAGAGGTCATGATCAAGCAGATCGAGACCCCCGACGAGGACCCGGCAGATGCTGCTCCTGACGGCCTCTCCGACGTCCCCGATGCTGTCGACGCCGCCAACCCTCTCCACATCGCCTAGGATCCTCTATAAGTTGCGGTGAAATAGTTCCTAAAACCAGCCTTCTGGCTCTTAAACAAGAACTATTCCACCGCAATTTTTTTTGAGTAGTTTCGAAGTGCATAAGTCATACAAATAGTCAAGTCATGTCTGTTTAAACAAAATAGCAGCAGTACAAGCACATTCGCACTTGCTTAAAATCGTTATTAATGAACAGCCTGTTTGTATCTGTAAAGTACATGGCTTGATGGGCGACGCTTTGGCGGGTAATGAGTCGAAAAGCAGTAATGTAATCAACTTGTAACAAAAATAGACGTTTAAACAAATAATGCAACCTTTTACGAATTTAGCTATAATTCCACAAACCAAACAGGTATACTCCTTTCATGTCGTGTAGGAATTACGTAGACAAAAAGGAGGTTATGTGATGGTAAGTATTGTTCTTGCTAGCCACGGGGACTTGGCAGCTGGAATCAAGCAGACGGGCTCGATGGTCTTTGGCGATCAGCCGTCTGTGGCCGTGGTCTCGCTCGAGCCGAGCATGGGCCCCGACGACTTCCGTGCTAAGGTCGAGGAAGCAATCGCTTCCTTCGAGGACCAGGAGCAGGTGCTCTTCCTCGTTGATCTGTGGGGCGGCACGCCGTTCAACCAGATTAGCGGGCTCATCGAGGGCCATGATTCCTGGGCTATCGTCACCGGTGTCAACCTGCCTATGCTCATCGAGGCATATTCGCAGCGCTTTGATGCAAAGAACACTGCACATGCGATCGCAAAACATCTCGTGACTGAGGCTAAGGCTGGCGTGCGCGTCAAGCCCGAGTCTCTGGAGCCCGAGGAGAAGAAGCCGGCTGCGGCCGCCGCTGCTCCTGCAGGCGCCATCCCTCCGGGAACGGTCATCGGCGACGGGCACATCAAGATTGCCCACGTCCGTATCGACACCCGTCTGCTGCATGGCCAGGTGGCCACCACGTGGACCAAGCAGATCAACCCCAACCGCATCATCGTGGTTTCCGACGGCGTTGCTCACGACGAGCTCCGCAAGACCATGATCGAGCAGGCTGCCCCTCCGGGAGTCCATGCCAACGTCGTGCCTATCAAGAAGATGGCCGAGGTCGTCAAGGACACGCGTTTTGGTGACACCAAGGCCATGCTGCTCTTCGAGAACCCGCAGGATCTGCTCAAGGCCATCGAGGCCGGCGTCGACATCAAGGAAGTCAACATCGGTTCCATGGCTCACTCCAAGGGCAAGGTCGTCGTCACCAACGCCGTCGCTATGGGCGATGACGACGTTAAGACCCTCGAGGCCCTCAAGGCCAAGGGCGTCAAGTTCGAGGTCCGCAAGGTTCCTTCGGATGCCTCCGAGGATCTCGACGCCATGTTGAAGAAAGCTAAGGCCGAACTGGCCGCTCAAGCATAGTAAAGGAGGGTCCGATACATGTCTGCAATCACTATTCTGCTTGTTGCGATTGTCGCGTTGCTTGCCGGTATGGAAGGCATTCTGGATGAGTTCCAGTTCCATCAGCCGCTCGTGGCATGCACGCTTATCGGTCTCGTAACCGGTCACCTTCAGGAGGGCATCCTCCTGGGCGGTTCGCTCCAGATGATGGCCCTTGGCTGGGCTAACGTCGGCGCCGCCGTCGCGCCTGACGCCGCTCTGGCCTCGGTCGCTTCTTCGATCATCATGGTGCTCGCCCTCAACGGCGGCGCCACTGATTCGGCCAAGGCCGTTACCGCGGCCATCGCCGTCGCCGTCCCGCTGTCGGTCGCTGGTCTGTTCCTGACCATGATCTGCCGTACCATTGCTACCGCTATCGCTCACGCCATGGACGGTTGCGCCGAGAAGGGCGACTTCTCCGGCATCGAGCGCTGGCAGTACGCTGCCATCCTCATGCAGGGCCTTCGTATCGCCATCCCGGCAGTACTTCTGTGCGTTATCCCGGCCGAGGCTGTTACCAACGCGCTTAACGCTATGCCCGACTGGCTGTCCGGCGGCATGGCCGTCGGCGGCGGCATGGTCGCTTCCGTCGGTTACGCCATGGTCATCAACATGATGGCCACCAAGGAGACCTGGCCGTTCTTCATCCTCGGCTTTGTCCTTGCTGCCATCCCTCAGCTCACGCTGATCGCCCTTGGCCTCATCGGCATCTCCCTTGCCCTCATCTACCTTGGCCTTAAGGATCTGGCCAAGCAGGGTGGCGGCACGGGCGGTGGCTCCGGCGACCCGCTCGGCGACATTCTGAACGATTACGAGTAGGAGGGGAGTGATACATATGGCAGAGAACAAGATTCAGCTCACCAAGGCTGACCGTAAGAAGGTTTGCTTCCGTCATCAGTTCCTTCAGGGCTCGTGGAACTACGAGCGTATGCAGAACGGCGGCTGGTGCTTCGCAATGATCCCTGCGATCAAGAAGCTCTACACCAGCAAGGATGACCAGATTGCCGCGCTTAAGCGCCACCTGGAGTTCTATAACACCCACCCCTATGTTTCCGCCCCCGTCATTGGCGTTACCCTCGCCCTCGAGGAGGAGCGCGCCAACGGTGCTCCGATCGATGATGTCGCCATCCAGGGCGTCAAGGTCGGTATGATGGGCCCGCTCGCCGGCGTCGGTGACCCCGTCTTCTGGTTCACCCTTCGCCCGATTCTGGGCGCTCTGGGCGCTTCCCTGGCCATGTCCGGCAGCATCGTCGGTCCGTTGCTGTTCTTCTTCGCGTGGAACATCATCCGTTACGCTTTCCTGTGGTACACACAGGAGTTTGGCTACAAGGTCGGCTCCTCTATCGCCAAGGACCTCTCCGGCGGTCTGATGGGCAAGGTCACCGAGGGCGCTTCCATCCTGGGTATGTTCATCATCGGCGCCCTGGTCGAGCGCTGGGTGTCCATTTCCTTCACCCCGATCGTCTCCACGGTCAAGCAGTCTGCTGGCGCCTTTATCGACTGGGCTAGCCTGCCTTCCGGTTCCGAGGGTATCAAGGAAGCGCTGACGATGTACAACTCCGTCGGTGCTACCGCCCTTGATCAGATGAAGGTCACCACGCTCCAGGGTAACCTCGATCAGCTCATCCCCGGCCTTGCCGCCGTGTGCCTGACCCTGCTGGTCTGCAAGCTCCTCAAGAAGAAGGTCAGCCCGATCGTCATCATCCTGGCTCTCTTCGCCGTCGGCATCATCGGTCGCTTCTGCGGCTTCATGTAAGCACGCTTCGGCTTAAGACCGAGAATTGCTAGGCAAGGGCTTTTGAGCCATTGAAACGGACCGCACCCGGTGGGTACACTGGATGCGGTCCGATTGTTTTATTTGGAGGGCGAGGCGCGCATGGCGCAATCTCAGAACAGCACGGTCGATCTGGCAACGCCGGCAACCTGCCTGATGGGGCTTACCAGCCACGGTAACGTGATGGTGGGCAATAAGGCGTTCGAGTATTACAACGAGCGCAATCCCGAGGATTATATTCAAATCCCGTGGGACGAGGTCGACTATATTGCCGCCGAGGTTTTACGCGGCACCAAGAAGATCACGCGTTTTGCCATCTTCACCAAGGACAACGGTCACTTTACGTTTTCGACGCGCGACGACAAAGAGACGTTGCGCGCGGTCCGCAAGTACGTCGACGAGGATAAGCTTGTGCGTTCGCCCGACTTTATCGATGTGACGGCCAAGGGCGCCAAGAGCATCCCCTCCGTTATCAAAAACCTCTTCCACAAAGGCAACTAGTCATTAAAGAGCGCCCCCCAAGTGGGACGCAGTTTCCCATGGGGCTCGATCGGGAAAGTGCATCCCAGTTCGAGCGCCGATTCCGGGATGTAGTTTCCGGAACGGGGTCGTTTGGGAAACTGTGTCCCGTTTCGAGCCGAAATTCTGGGACACAGTTTCCAGCGAGGTCCCATTGGGAAAGTTTGACCCAGAATTTGCCTGGATAGTGGGACACACTTTCCGGAGGGCTGTTCCATCGCAACTTCGAAGAGTGGCTATACGCTGTATTACAACGGCGTAAATCTGCTACACTAGTACAACATGCCTCCGTAGCTCAGGGGATAGAGCACCGCTCTCCTAAAGCGGGTGTCGACGGTTCGAATCCGCCCGGGGGCACCAGAAGAAATTGCAGGTCAGACGGTATAAAACGTCTGGCCTGTCTTCTTGTATAAGGGTCTTATTAGCGGCATTTGGGTAGAAATTGGGTAGAAAGATTTTTTGTGGAGGTCTAAGCCCAATATTCGGTTTCCAACCTTTTCCACAGCTTACGGGCTTATAGAAGCCCTCCGGCTATGGAAAGCGTTGAAAACCTAGGTCGATGTTGTCGTGAGCGGGCGAGTTTCCAACAGTCCCCGGCGTCTCCGGGTTTTACTGGGGACCCTCCGACACCGGGGACCGTTGAAAACTCGCCCCTCTATCCGCAAGGTTGCCCTTACCCCTTAAAATGGTCCGCAAGAGACAACGACGCAGGAGGTCCGGTATGCCTGCCAGCAAGAAAGAGGCAAAGGAGTTCGTAAAGCGGTGGAAGAAGCGCCTCAGCGCCATCCCCGCGGGCTCCAACAATGAGCAGCAGGACACGCAGAAGTTTTGGGTCGACTTGCTCATCAATGTCCTGGGTATCCCGTCCAACACCATAGACAGCTTCGTCGACTTTGAGCGCAAGGTGAGAGGCCGACGCATCGACGTGTTCGTCTCCGACCACAACTTCCTCTGCGAGCAGAAGTCGTGGGGCATCGACCTCGACAAGCCCGAGCCTAGGAACGGGGGCATGGAGACGCCGCTCCAGCAGGCCATGTGGTACGCGCGGCACCTGCCGTACTCCGAGCGCCCGCGCTGGGTGATGACGTGCAACTTCGGGACCTTCCGCCTTTACGACCTCGACAACGAGAGGCCCGAGGACACCGTGCAGGAGTTCTCCCTCGAAGAGCTCCCGGACAGTCTGTACCTGCTCTCATTCCTGACATCCAACGAGACGAGCCGCCTGCACAAGGAACAGCAGCTTTCAATCGAGGCTGGGGCTTACGTCTCCAGGCTCTATGATGCTCTCGCCAAGCAGTACCATCACATCGAGGAGAAGGACGAGCGGGCCCAGGAGGAGCAGCGCTCGCTCAACGTTCTCATCACCCGAATCATCTTCTTACTTTACGCCGAGGACGCCGATCTCCTGCAATCGCATCAGGCGTTCGGCAGGTACTGCGAGGGAGACCCCGCGAAGCTCCGTCGCAAATTGGTCGATCTGTTCGAGACCATCGATACTCCCTTGGATCAGCGGGACGAGTACATGGACGAGGACCTTGCGGCCTTCCCCTACGTGAACGGTGGGCTGTTCGCCGACTCCTCCATCATCGTCCCGCAGATGACCCCGGAAATCCTTGAGGCCATCACCGACGCCTCCCAGGACTTCGACTGGCGCGAGATCTCGGGCGTCATCTTCGGCGGCGTGTTCGAGGGGACTCTGAATCCCGAGACGCGCCATGCCGGGGGTATGCACTACACGAGCGTTGAGAACATCGAGCGCTGCCTGAAGCCGCTGTTCCTCGACGAGTTGTGGGACGAGCTGCACGAGGCCGAGGGTGAGAGGACGGCGGCGAAGCGCAAACAGGCCCTGGCGAGGCTGCACGACAAGGTTGCCTCCATTACCATCGGCGACCCGGCGTGCGGCTCGGGCAACTTCCTCACCGAGGCATACCGGCAGCTGCGCACCATCGAGAATCGAATCATCGAGGACGAGCTCAGCGAGGAGACCGGCAACGCGGGACAGACGTCCCTCGTCGTTGCGCAAGACAGTCCCGTCCGCGTCTCCCTGGGCCAGCTGTACGGCATCGAGATAAACGACTTCGCCGTTTCGGTCGCCAAGACCGCCCTGTGGATCACCGAGGAGCAGATGCTTCGTAAGACGCAGGAGATATACGTCGACTATGACTTCGACTTCCTGCCGCTCAGGAGCCTCAGCAACCTCCATGAGGGCAACGCTCTCAAGATCGATTGGTCCGAGGTGTTCCCCGACGACCTCACCTATCTCGTGGGCAATCCTCCCTTCCTCGGGGCTCGTAACCAGTCCAAGGAGCAGAAATCTGAACTGCTTGAGGTCTTCGACGGAGCGAAAAACGCGGGCAACATCGACTACTGCGGGGCCTGGTACATGAAGGCCGCGAGGTTCACGCAGGGGAAGCGCACGCGCTGCGCCCTGGTCTCGACGAACTCCATCTGCCAGGGTGAGCAGGTCGCCAACCTCTGGAAACCCCTGCACGACCTGGGTATCCACATCGACTTTGCGCACAACACGTTCAGGTGGGACAACGAGGCGGCAGATAAGGCGCATGTCTTTTGCGTCATCGTCGGGTTCTCCCGCGAAGCGGGGAACAAGACGCTCTTCTACCACGCGACCCCGGACAGCGACGAAGAACAGGTTCCCATGGCTCGAATCAACGCGTATCTGAAAGACGCCCCTGATGTATTTATCTATAGCCGCAACAAGCCTATTTGTGATGTTCCGGAAATGGGTATCGGAAATAAACCTATTGATGGAGGCTTCTACCTATTTACTGATGAGGAGAAAGACGATTTCCTGAAGAAAGAGCCCAAAGCCGAAGCCTTCTTTCACCCATGGCTTGGCTCAAAAGAGTTCATTCATGGCTATCACCGCTGGTGTCTATGGCTTGGGGAGGCAACTTTCTCAGATTTAAAGCAGCTTCCTGAGTGCAGAAAGAGAATAGAGCAGGTTCGTGAATACAGGCTTGCAAGTAAAAGCGCTGGAACTCGGAAAATTGCAGATAAGCCGACAAGGTTTCATGTTGAGAACATGCCTGAGGGAAGTTCCATCATCATCCCTGAGGTCTCTTCAAGCAGAAGAAAACGTGTTCCAATGGGCTTTGTTGGGCCAGAGATATTTTGTAGTAACAAGGTGAGATTGATTCCTAATGCCTCTCTCTATCACTACGGCATCCTGCAATCCCAGTTCCATAATGCATGGGTTAGGGTCGTAACTGGAAGGTTGAAGAACGATTACCAGTACTCGGCCAATATTGATTACAACAACTTCGTCTGGCCCGAGCCCAGTGAAGAGCAAAGGAACGAGGTCGAACGCTGCGCCCAAGCCGTGCTCGATGCCCGAGACGTCCAGGAGGGTGCGACGCTTGCGGACATGTATGATCCCAAGAATGAGACGTTCTTCCCCGAGCTGATGGCCGCGCATAAGGCGCTTGACGCTGCTGTTGAGGCTGCCTATGGCGTCGACTTCGGCGGGGACGAGGAGAAGATCGTCGCCCATCTCTTCAACCTCTACGCCGAGAAAGTCGGTGAAAGTAAATGATTCACCCCACGCGTTTTGCCCTTCCAGAGGAGGACTATCTGACCCTTCTCGGGGGGGCGGTTTATGTATTCAACTCGAATGTCTCCTTCTTCGTTGAGAACCTTCTGCACGCTGGGGCTCCCGACTGGTACGAGCTTGCCGACATGATGACGGGGCAGCTCAAGGATGAAGGAAGGAAGTGGCTTGTGAATGAAAAGGACAAAAGAGTCCTGGAACTGCTTTGCGAGCTCGGAAACGAGAGGAACAGAATTATCCACAGCTTTCCGGTAACGCATGATGGGCGACAGGAGCTTCGAACGAAGACTAAGGCCAAGGACGAAGAGCAACCAAACTATCAGTACCAGATTGACCGTGAACTGCTCCACTCCTTCATCGACAGAAACCAAGAACTGAGCGACGAACTGTACGAGTGCAGGGACAGAAACGTCGCTATGGCTAAGCTCTCCTAGGGTCCTGTCAAGCGGCTTGTGATGCAGCAATCGGCCTTGCGGCCGATGGGTCCCGCTTATGGGCGGGACCCCCGCGACGCACGGCGTCGCTCTCGCTGCGGCTCCCTGGCAACGCTCCCCAGGGTCGCGTTTCGTCCGCCTCCGCTCACGCCGGCCCAGCCCGCCGAACGGCTGCGCTCGATGGCTTCCAGAAGTCGCCATCGCTCCGCCGTGGTCGCCGGGCTGGGCCTCTCGCGCCGGGTCGCCGAGCGCCGTCGTGCGACGCTTCCCAGGGTCGCGTCTCCTCGGCGTCGGTTCAACCGGCGCTCACCTGCCCGGGCTCGCGTTGCCTTGGGCAACCGGCTCGCTCCGTGCAGGCAAGATATGGATTCCGTTGCACGGAATCATCTTGCCCGCCTGCGGCGGGACGGCGAACCGCTCCGAGGTCGCTCTCACCGAAGGGCAAAAGAAGGGGCCGGGACGCCTGTTGCGTCCCGGCCCAAGTGCTTAGTCCCCGCGCCCGTTCTGGTTCTCGTGCGCCTTGCGCTCAAGTTCCCAGAACGCCCTCATCGCCGTCGCTATCCCGCGCAGCGTGAAGCGGACGACGAGGCCGGTCGAGCGGTCGACCGCGAAGCCGAGCCTGCCGCCGTTGACCTTCCGCACGGCCCCGAGGGTCTTCGAGAAGAATCGGTACTGGAGGCTCCCGCCCTTCGACCTCGCGAGCTCGATGCCGTCTCGCCTGAGCCGCCGGTCGAGCTCGGCCATGCGGTCGGGGCAGTCCCTCATTCGCCCGACCTCCTCGACGCGGCGGGCAACCGCCACGCGGACGCGGGCGTTCTCGGAGCGCTCGGCCTGCCCCTTGCGGGCCATCTCGCGTTCCTCCCTGCCCGGTTGTCTCGCGTGAACGCGCGAGTTGGCCTTGCCGCGTTCAAGCTGCCTGAGCCCATACTTCTCGTCCAAGGCGCGGACGGTCTTCACCCTCGCGGTTGCGGCCTTGCGTGCGGGACCCTCGTCGAGCCTTCGGCCGGTTTCCAGATCACTGCGGTTGATGCCGAGGTGCACGGCGTAGCGGTCGGTGGCGTCCGCGCGGCAGCGCTCGCGGTGCAGCACCATCACGACTTCCTGGTTGGGGTAGCGCTCGGCCACGTACTCCCTCGCATAGCGCATGCACAGCTCCGGCGTCATCTTCCCGCCGTTGAGGTCGCACTCGTCTGGGAGGAACCCGAGTATCTGGTGCTGCATGTAGGTACACTTGGCACCGGCCTTGCCGGGCATGTCGTGACCCATGGCTGCTCTCGTGTCTGCCATCTCCTGAAACCAGCGGCCTTCGTCGATGATGTTCTGCGTGCCGTGGGCAAGCGCCTTGTCGCGGTCCCATGAAAGGTAGTCCCTGAGACGGGAGAGGTGCCTTTCGCTGCAGACGCTCGTCTGCTTTATTGCCGTCATGGTCGCCTCCTAGTCGAGCGAGAGCCCGCTGAATTTGCTGCCACCTGCGTCCCCGGCCCTCTTCTCGGGCTCGGGCCACTCGGGGCACCAGACGGGGATCGCCTCGGCCATCTTCTCGGTCGCCGAGGCGTCGAGCCCCGCCTGGTAGGCGCGGCGATTCCCTGCCTCGTGCTCGGGCGTCCCCAGGCCGAAGTGCTCCTTTGTGGGCGTGTTGGTGCAGTCGGTGACGGGGGAGCGGAAGACCCCTGCGCGGCACGCGGGCATCCCGTTGTCCGCATGCTTCACGACGATGACCCCGTCCCGGTCGGGTGCCATGTCGCGCCACTCCCAGGGATGTATCACGTCGTCGGCGCTCTCGCTGTAGGACGTCGAGGAGGATGTGCCCGACGCGGCCCTGCCGTTGCTCGTGCCTTGCGTGTGGCGCGTGGTCTTGCCGACGAGCTCGGTGAAGTACCGGCGGTCCTCCTCCTCAGCGAGCTTCATGGCGACTTTGACGCCGCAGTTCGCGAGAATTTTCCTGCGCCCGTCTCGCTCACCGTATTTATTAAGCTGGGATATATCTTGCGTTGCCCCCGTCCAGTAAATCTGGAACGACCTTCCAAGCGAAAGGAGGGCGGGCAGGCACTCGACGCGGGGAAGGTTGCCCCACTCGTCGCCGAGTATCTGCACGGGGCGGGGGAGCCTGCCGCCGTTGGAGTCGGCGGCGGCCTGGACGGACGCCCAGAGCTGCGAGAGGAATATCGCCGCTATGCAGTTGTAGGGCGAGCCCTCGTCGAGCACGTGGAGGAACACGGCGCTCTTGTTCTCAAGGATCGAACGCGGGTCGATGTCGGACCCGGACGTCATCCACGCGACCGGGGCTGACGAGAACGGGCGGAGCGCCACCTTGAGCGTCGAGAGGATGCTCCTGAGCTCGTTGCCGCCCGAGGAGACGAACTGCGAGGCCCTGTTCTTCGCGGGGTGCCCGCTCGGCAGGGCGCGGAAGACGGACTTCAACGGTTCGGCCGGGTCGTCGCCCTCGGCCTCGGTGCCACGGTCCAACACCTCGCAGACGGTCGCCAGATGCTTGGACTCCTCGGGGCACTCGTCGGACATGGAGACCAGCAGGACGAGGGCGGACAGGAGCCCCCGCGCGGACGCGGTCCAGTGCGAGCCCTTGCCTTTCTCGTCGTCCTGTACCACGAGCTCAGCGATGGCGTCCGCCGCCTGCTCGGCCTCCTGGTTCCGGCCCTCGGCGTGGAGGTCGAGCACCTGCCTGAGCGGGTTGAACCTCTGGCCGCGATAGGGATGCTGCGTGTCGAGTAGGAGGACGCGGTAGCCGCGACGGGCCAGCTCGTCGCCCGTGAGCTCTACGAGCTCGTTCTTCACGTCTGAGACGACGAGGGTCGCGGGTTCGGAGCCGTTTGAGCCGTCGCCGTAGCTGAGCAGGTCGATTGAGGGGAGGTAGAGGAAGCGTGACTTACCTGACCCAGTGGCCCCTGATACGAAAATCATCTTCTTCGGCTCGTAGAGATAACAGGGCTTACCGCGATATTTGGTGAAACCGTAGACGAACCCGCGCGACGATGGAATCGTCGAGCCGTCCCAGGTCACGGACCCCTTCACGACCTCGCGACCTGTCTTGACGTGGGCGTCGCCGAGCACGCCGCCGTCCTCGGCCCGCGCGTTGAGAGCACTTGAGTAGGCGATGAGGGCGCAGGTGCAGAGTGCAAGGAGGAAGACGAACAAGACCCCGAGGGGATAGGCGGCGAACCCGCCCGAGAGCCACCAGCCGAGGACGATCCCCGCGTCGAACGTTGCGGGGATTGCCGATGTGTCGAGCCCGTACCCGGCGACGAACGCGTCGATGGGGGCAGCGAGCACGGGGCATGCGAGGACTGCTAGGAAAATGGATGATACGAGTGCTGTGAGCAGTTTCGTTTTCATGGTTACTCCCTGGCTTTCGATAGGAGGGCTGAAAGCTGCGACGCCGTGTTCGATACCAGGCGGACGGCGTCTGCAAGTTGCTGGGATGTCTGCGCGTCTGATCCGTATGCGTTGAGGGCGTGACAAGCCTGGTTTAGGTTCCCGCCCTCCTTTTTCAGTTGATAAAGAATCTGCCGCAGCGTCGCCTCGTCGGCGACCCTGGCGGGCTTCTCCCCGATGCGAAGTGCGGACTCGCGCATAAGCGCCGATGGAGTCATGCCGAAAGCGGAGGAGCGCGCCATGATGGCGGCACGCTCCTCCTCAGTCATACGGACGTTGATGTGCGCGGTTTTTGCGTTGCCGCGCATGGCTTAACCCTCCTGATCGTAGAAGGTGGCATGAGGTGCGTCGAAGATGAGCTTGGTGCTCCCAAGCGTGCCATAACGCGCCTTAAGGACCCGAACAAGCAGGGGACGAACGTCAAGCTCTGAGTTGTATTTCCGCTCCTTCTTGTCCTTGCCATCGACCTGCAGGAAGAGGGCGTTGTCGGAGCCATAGTCGATACCCTGCGAGCCCGCGAAGACGTTGAGCTCGGTGTTCGCGTCGTTGTACTTGTCTCGTGCGACGCTGCTGATCAGGAAGACGGGGACGTCATACGTCCGGGCGATGTTTCCGAGCGCCTGCACACAAGCGGTGATGACAACGCGCTCTTCAGCGCGGACGTCGAAGGACGTTGCGGCGATGAGCTGTAGATAATCTACGAAGAGAGCGGGATGCTGGCCGCGAACGTGGATGCAGTCACCGATGCAACGGCAGAGGTCTTCCATGGACGTCTGACCGTCCATGATGCATGAGTTGGGTGCTACGCTCTCGGCGTAGGTGGCGCAAGCGCGCTCAAATGCCTCTTTCTTCTCGGGGATAGCCCCGGTCGCTTCGGAAAGGCTGAAGTCTCCGTTGCCGAGGCGCGTGATGCCCTTCTGAGCAATGCGATACGCGGGGAGTTCCGCGGAGTAGAAGACGGTGGGCACGCCTTGGGAGGCAAGGTCGTCAGAGATAACCTTGAGGAGCGTCGTTTTGCCGGCAGCGGGTGCCGCTCCGACTATGGTCAGGATTCCGGGTACGACGCCTCCGATGAGCTTGTCGAGAGAGGGGAGGCTGCGTATATGAGCCATGGGCTTACGCCCGTTCATTTCCTCGATATAGGTCTTGAGCTGATCGGCTTCGACGTTGAATGAGCTATTGGCTACAGGCTGCACGGATCCGACACCTCCAACTCGTGAAGGTACTCAAAAAAGCTGGACTCGATGACGAAGAGGCGGCTATGAAGCTTGAGGCAGCGACCGCTCTCTTTCATGAGCGATGCGGCGGCAACCTCCCCAAGCCCGGTCAGCTCACGAATCTCGGTGACGCCGAGCAGACGCTCGCGTCCCAGAACGACGCGAGGAGGAGCGGGTGCGATACCCGCTTTGGGAATAGCGGAATCTACCATGGTAGAATCTCCTTTGGTCTGCTCACTCCTCCCCACCTCAGTTTGGCGACTAGAGGGGAGGGGTGGGCGGCTTTTTGTTTCTATGGCCTTCTTTGGGCACCTCCATTCCGGCATTCGCTTATCTGTGCAATTCGATGATACTGCTTCTGGCAATCGAGGCGCTGAAGATTCAGAAAAATTTCCGAAGATTTTCGGATAAGCACTTTTACCTCGAAAAACAGGGTTATACTTGCAATGAAAACCGATTGGAGGATGAAATGGAACGCTCCAGGAAACCGAAAAAACGAAAGTTTGGGACGACCATCCTTGAACAGACCGATGACAACATCAGCATGTTCAAGGAACAACATCCGCAAGAGTTTAAGACTCCGGGGGAAGTGGTCGACCTTCTCGCGAGCCTCTGTCTCCGCGTCAACAAGGGCGCAGCTACGGAACTGAGCGCTTTTTGTGCGCAACGGGTCAAGTCTATTCAGGATGAGCTTAGTGGATATGGCGATGCTGAGTCCCTGTCGCTCGCTGCCGACGACTTAAACGACAAGCTCTCTTATTACAAGGCTCTTCGTAATCACATGTTGCGATTTGTTCCGCAAGACAGCCTTGTTGATAAGGGGCCGTCAATGAAACGCGTGGACCTGCGAGGTGGCTCGTATCTCGTTGTCCCCGACGATTGGCCGGTGGTCAATGAGTCGAATGCTGCGTCATGCGACTATGCTTTCGTCCTTGAAGTGCGGAACGCAAGCGACGCAATTCCGCACTATGTTTATCTTTCCTCAAAGGAAGCCTGTCCTACGGATGAGGTGCTTGATGCGATAGCTGATAAATGGCCGGGGATTCGTGATGTCCAGAGTTCTCAGGTCGAGCCGATCTATGACAAGGACGGTGCGATTCTGAATACCGACGAATGGGCGAAGGCACCTATAATCGGCGTCTTCCCCATTCGTGACGCCTCATCGTTTTCCTGGGAGGATAAGGCTCCATATGGGGCGATGGTCTATCGTCATTAGCCCATCTATGTTCAAAGCAAGAGAAGGGCCGGGTATATCTCGGCCCTTCCTTTATGAACTGCTCTTTTGGGAAATGAGCTCGCCGAAGGCATCTGCTGCCTTACGGTCGTTTGCCTCGATGGCGTGGGAGTAGATGGAAAGCGTCGTGCTCGGAGACGCGTGGCCAAGTCTTGCCTGGACGGTCTTCACGTCTGCGCCTTCTCCGATAAGGAGCGTCGCCTGCGTGTGCCGCAGGGCGTGGGGGACGAGCCCACTGTATCCCGTGCCCCTCACGTGCTCTTTGCCGTTTCGCTGGAATCTTCTGGTGATATTGCTGTAGCTCCCAAAGCCGTTATCGACGCAGAAGTCGCGGAACCATCGGTCGAAGTTGTGGCCGTCTACGTTGACGACTGTGGCGTATATGCCATCCTCGGTCGTGACGACCTTTATGCCGTTGACGATAGGCGTCTTGTCGTCCTGATCGAGAGTGTATCGGTTGAGTTGCGCCCGCTGTTCCAGCTTCCATTTGCCGAGATAGCGGGCCAGGGAGTCGTTGATTGCTATGGTGCGTCGGCTCATCTTCGATTTTGGTGCTCGGAGAGTCTTGTCATTGGTGAACTGATTCGACACGCTCAACGTGCGCCGCCCAAGGTCGATGTCGCCCCAAGTCAAGCCGAGCATCTCGCCGCGTCGGAGACCACATTGGAGCAGGAGCATGGTGCCTGTTGCCTTGGCCGACAGTGGTTCATCCATGAGGCAAGACAGAAATCGTGAAGCCTCGTCTGCCGTAAGCGGAGCTCTTTCCCTGTAAGTTGGTTTGGGAAGCTTGATCGGCGTGCATGGGTTACGAAGGATGAGCTCGTTGTCTACGGCGTCTTGGAGAATCTGTCGCAGCTTGACATGTGTCCCGTGTAACTCGGCTTCGGACATTCCTCTTTTGCGGGCGTCTGCGTAGATGCGCCGTATATCGTCAGGGTGGAGGTCGGCAAGTCGGATATGGCCGAACATCTCTTGAATATGGCTAATGTAGTTGCCCTCACGGGCGTAGGCGAGCGGTGACTTGAAGCTCTTTATCCTTAGGCTGTGGAAGTCCTCGGCGTACTTTACGACGGTGAGGTTTCCGCTGTCACGGACGATACCGGAGTTCAACTCCTCCTTGTATTCTTCCAGGGCTTTGCGGAGCATTGCCTGTTGTGTGCGTCTACTCACACCTTCGCAGTGCAGCGTTCTCTTGGATGAGTAGGCGTATTTGCCGGTCTTGGGGTCCTTGCCGAGGTTGAAGCGGTATTGGAACACCCCTTCTTTAACTTGATATACGCTGCCGTTTCCGACAACTCTTGGTCTGGTGCTCATGGTGGGATTCCTTGGGATTAGGCTAGGGGCAAGCCTTTAAGGGCTTGCCCCTAGCCTAATCCCAAAATTCTACCCAGGCAAGAGTATCTGGGTAGAATTAGGGTAGAAAATTTTTGAAGCCTTTATCTCGCGATTCTTGAAACATGCCGTTTTACATGCGGCTATATAAAATTGTATAAAATTATAAAACACCAGCTCAGATAGAAATACAAGACCTCCTAAAGCGGGTGTCGACGGTTCGAATCCGCCCGGGGGCACCAGAAGATTATGACGGCGTCGCGAGAGCGGCGCCGTTTCTGGTTTGTGGGGACCGCCGGCGGATTCGGACCGTCGACACCCGCGTCACCAATTTCCCCGCGGGGGGGGGAGTTTTCGAATCCGCCCGGGGGCACCAGAAGATTATGACGGCGTCGCGAGGGCGGCGCCGTTTCTGGTTTGTGGGGACCGCCGGCGGATTCGGACCGTCGACACCCGCGTCACCAATTTCCCCGCGGGGGGGGGAGTTTTCGAATCCGCCCGGGGGCACCAGAAGATTATGACGGCGTCGCGAGGGCGGCGCCGTTTCTGGTTTGTGGGGACCGCCGGCGGATTCGGACCGTCGACACCCGCGTCACCAATTTCCCCGCGGGGGGAGTTTTCGAATCCGCCCGGGGGCACCAGAGGAATATCGAGCCCGGTACCGTTACGGTGCCGGGCTCTTCTGGTTTAAGGCATGCCGTAGTATTCGCTGCTTCAGATAAAGAAAGCGCCCGCTTGCTGGGGGAGCAAGCGGGCGCCTGTGAGCGAATATGTTTGCGGCGAGAGCCGTGATGGGCGGTGGGGTGGCGACTAGTTGGTCGTACCGGAATCGTCACCCGTGCCCGAGCCAGAGCCCGAACCCGAGCCAGAAAGTGCGACCGTTAGCGTGATCGTGCTGTCGGTGGACTGCTTGCCGGTGGGGGAGACGCCCGTAACGGTGGCATCCTCGTTACCGCTCACGGGATTGCCGTTCTGGTCACAGAAGCCAATGTTATAGAAACCGGCGTTGTTGAGCGCGGTAACAGCGGCGGAAATGCTCTTACCGTACAGGTTGCCCGGGACAGTGGCCTTGCCGGACTTCTTGGCAATGACGACGGTAATCGTGGCGCCGGGCTTCTGCTTGCCGCTGGGGTTCCAGCTGATCACGGTGCCCTCGGTAACCGAGTCGTTCTCCTGGTAGCTAACGTCGACGCCAAAGCCTGCCATATCGAGGGCGTTGCGCGCCTGGGCCTCGGTCATGTCGGTCAGATCGGGGACGGACGTGGTATCCGGGCCGCTCGAGACCTTGTACGAGATGGTCGTGCCCTTCTCGACTTCCTTGCCGGCATCAGTGCCCTGCTCAAAGACCTGGCCTTCGTCGGCCTCGTTGGCCTCCTCGGTTGCGTTGCCCTTCAGGCCCACGCTTGCCAGCGCGGCCTCGGCCTGGTCCTTGGTCAGGCCGACGAGCTGCGGAACCTCAACTTTCTCGGAGGGCTTGGGGCCCTTGGAGATCACCAGGTTCACCTTGGAGCCCTTGGGCTTCTTAGTGTTGCCGTTGGGGGTCTGCTCGGCAACCTTGCCCTCGTCGACATCGTCGTTATAGCTCTGGTCGACAGTTCCGACCTCAAGGCCGGCCTCCTTGATCAGCTCGATAGCGGTCTGCTGGTCCTTGTTAAGCACATCGGGCACCGTAACCTGCTCGCCCCCAAAGAGCCCGGTGGCGAAGGCCACCACAACGCCAACCACGGCGATTGCGGCGACTACGGCGGCGATAATCTTGTTCTTGTTGGACTTGGGCTGATCGACCTCGTAGGAACCGGTGGAACCCGAGACGGCGCTGCGGGGGTTGGTCTGTCCGCTTACGCCCGATACGGGGCGAACCATAGCGCGCGTGGAGTCAGACAGCTCACGGGTCTTGGTAGCGCCCAGCTCACCGGGGGCGCCGATGATGCGCGTGGGCTCCGAGACGTTGACGGCACGGCCCGACAGGTAGCTGTTGAGCACCTGACGCAGCTCGTCGGCGGTCTGGAAGCGGTTTGCCGGGTCCTTCTCCATGCACTTGAGGATGATGCGCTCAAGGTCGGCGTCGACACCGGAGTTGATCTGGCTCGGCGGAATAGGCAACTCGTTGACCTGCTTGAGTGCGACCGAGATGGCGTCGTCGCCGTCAAAGGGTACGCGGCCGGTGGCGCACTCGTACATGACGACACCCAGCGAGTAGATATCCGAGGTGGGGCCGAGGTCCTGGCCGCGGGTCTGTTCGGGGCTTACATAGTGGGCGGTGCCCAGCACGTTGTTATCCTGCGTGAGGTGGCTGTTCTTGGCGCGTGCGATGCCAAAATCCATGACCTTGATATTGCCGTCGGGCAGCACCATGATGTTTTGCGGCTTAATGTCGCGGTGGATAATCTCGTGCTTGTGTGCGACCGAAAGCGCGGAGCTGATCTGCGAGCCGATCTGCGCGACCTTCTTGGGATCGAGGGCGCCGTGGCTCTTGATGCCGCTCTTAAGGTCGGTACCGCGCAGGTACTCCATGACGATGTAATAGGTGTCGCCATCCTTGCCCCAGTCGTAGACGCCCACGATATAGGGGGAGGACAGGCCGGCCGCTGCCTGGGCCTCCTGCTTAAAGCGGGCGGCGAAGGTGGCGTCGCCGGCATACTGCGGCAGCATGATCTTGACGGCAACCGTGCGGTCGAGGACCTGATCCTGTGCACGGAAGACGGTCGCCATACCGCCCGTTCCCACCTTATCCTTGAGGAGGTATCTTCCCCCGAGGACCCTCTGTTCCATTCCTGCTCCTAACATAACTATTCGCTCAACGATGTGTGTAGTACCAAATGTATGGCCGCTGGGGCCGTGTGGCGCGTTGTCGCTAGCTCATCGGCCGCGGCGCGTCCCAAGTATCCGCTTTGATCACGGGCATCACGCTCCCTGTGCGGCGAGCGCCGCGGTCAGGACGATGCCGGCGATCTTGGCCGCCTCGACGTCGTGTTTGTCGTAATCCTCCAGGGCCACCGAGATGGCAACCGTGGGTGAATCGTAAGGTGCAAAGCCAACAAACATAGAGTTGACGTTGGTGCCGCCGGTCTCGGCCGAACCGGTCTTGCCGGCAACCTTGACGCCCGGAATCTGGGCATCGGTGCCGGTACCGGACTGGACGACGGCGAGCATGGCCTGCTTGACCTGGTCGGCCGTGGCAGAGCTGACAGCCTGGCCCAGCGAGCGGGACTGCGTGGTCTTAACCACGGTTCCGTCCGGGGCGAGTATCTGGGACACAAAGAACGGGTCCATGACCACGCCGCTGTTGGCGATAGCCGCAGCGATCACGCAATTCTGCATAACGGTGGTCTGCGGGCCAGGCGTGTGGTCCATGCCGACGGGCTGTCCGGCGCCTGCCCAAGCGGTCTCCCATTCGGTCATAAGCGACGGGTCGGCCATGATGGAAGCCGCGGTGGTCAGATCCTGGCCGAGCTTTTGACCGTAGCCAAAGGCGTTGGCAAACTGGACGAGCGAGCTGGCGCCGACCTCGTTTGCCACCTGGCCAAAGACGACGTTGGACGACACGGCGAAGGCCTGCTGCAGGCTGATGGTGCCGTAGCTCTCGTTGGCATCGTTGGTGACCGGCGCGTTGCCAATATCCATGGAGCCGGGCGCCTGGTACGTGCTGGTAAGGCTGGCGGTGCCGGTCTCGAGCGCCGCGGAGAGTGTGACGACCTTAAAGGTCGAGCCCGGGGTGTAGAGCGCGTCCATGGCGCGGTCGTACATGGAGCCGTCCTCGCCGCCGCCCGACTGGAGCAGCGCATCGATGTTGGTGTTGTCGTAGGTGGGCGAGCTCGCGCACGCAAGGACCGCACCGGTGCGCGGATCCATGACCACCACAGCGCCCTTAAAGCCCTTGAGCGCCTGCTCGGCAGCCGTCTGGATGCGCGAGTCGATGGTGAGCTTGGCGGTATTGCCCGGCTGGGTCTGCCCCGCGAGCGACGCGATGGCGTTGTTCCAGCTGGAGTAATCCTTGGAGCCGGTGAGCGTATCGTTCATGACGCTCTCGATGCCGGCGGTGCCGTATTGCTGGCTCACGTAGCCCACCACGTGCGCGGCCATGTTGCCGTTGGGGTAGGAACGGGCGTAGGTGCCGTCCTCCTGCTGCAACGACTCGGCTAGCGTCACGCCGTCGGACGTGATGATGGAGCCACGCTGGATGTACTTGGAGCGGGCGATGGTGTGGTTGTTGGTCGGCATGTCCTGATAGTCCTTCGCCTTGATGACCTGGACATAGGTGAGGTTGCCGATAAGGATGGCGAACAGCGCCGTGAAAGCAAACACGGCACGAGTCAGACGGTTGGCAAGTGCCACGCGGCCGAGCACGCCGGACTCTGGCGTGTCGAGCAGGCGACGACGCATGCGAGAGCCCGCGGAGTGGTTGCCGTGGCTGTAGGAAGGTGCGCTGGCAAAACGCGTACCGGTCGGGGCGACGGCGGATGCGACCTGGTCATCGGTGATGGCGGCCATGGTGCCGGTGCCGGTGAGCTCGGCTTCGCGTCCGGTTGCCTCGTCGCCGGCGCGCAGCAGTAGCGCGACGATGATAAAGCTCGCCAGCAGCGAGGAGCCGCCCTGGCTCATAAAGGGCAGGGTGACGCCAGTCAGCGGGATCAGGCGGGTTACGCCGCCAACGATTAAGAATGCCTGGAAGCTGATGGCCGCCGTAAGGCCGGTCGCGCTAAAGGCGGCAAGGTCGGACTTGGCGCGGGCGGCCGTGGTGAGGCCACGCACGGCAAAAAGCATAAACAGGATGAGCACGGCGCCGCCGCCCAAAAGGCCCATTTCCTCGCCGATGGCCGAGAAGATAAAGTCGGACTCGACGACGGGGATGTTGTTTGCCATGCCGTTGCCGATGCCGACGCCAACCAGGCCACCGTCAGCCAGCGAGTAAAGTGACTGTACGATCTGGTAGCCCTGGCCCTGGGCGTCCTTAAACGGATCGACCCAGACCTGAAAGCGCACCTGCACGTGCGACAGGAACTTGTAGGCGCCCACGGCTCCAACGGCCAGCAGCGCAAGGCCGATGATGACGTACGAAAAACGTCCCGTGGCAACATAGAGCATCAGCAAAAAGATGGTGTAGAACAGGACGGCCGAGCCCAGGTCGCGTTCGAAGACGACGATGAGCAGGCACACGCCCCACACGGCAAACAGCGGCAGCAGCAGGCGGAAGCGCGGAATCTTGAGGCCCAGGATCTTGCGGTTGGAGATGGAGAGCAGCTCGCGGTTCTCGGCCAGATAGCCTGCCAGGAACAAGACGATGAAGACCTTGGCGAACTCGCCAGGCTGGATGGTGAAGCCCGCGATGCGAATCCACAGCTTGGAGCCCGAGATCGTGGTGCCGATAAAGATCGGCAGCATCAGCAGGATGATGCCGATAATGCCAAAGGTGTACTTGTAGCGCATGACCACGTCGAGGTTCTTAACCAGTGCGAGCGTTCCCACCATGAGCGCCACCGAGACAAACAAGATGATGAGCTGCGAGATGGCGAGGTCGGGGGCCAGGCGCGTCACGAATGTGATGCCGATGCCCGAGAGCACAAAGACGATGGGCAGGATGGCGGGGTCGGCGCCGGGCGCCAGGATGCGCACGGCGATATGCGCCGCGGCGAAGGCGGCGAACAGGCCGATCGGCACGGCGAGCGTCTCAAAGGAAACCGTGGCACCCGCGGTGAGCACGTACATCGCATAGAGCAGGATGACGGGGAACGCCGAGGCGATGAGCAAGAGCAGTTCGGTGTTGCGGCGACTCATAAGCGGCACTCCCTTTCTAATTCTTATCGGAGGCTTCGGCCTCGGCTGACTGTTCGGCGGTTTTCTCGGAATCTGACTCGGATGTGGATTCCTGATCGGTGTTGTCGCGAATCGTTTGCGCGTCAATCACCTGACGGGTCTGCTCCTCGTCAATCTGATGGCGGTACTTGGAAATGGTGTCCTGCGCATCGTCGACGCTCGTTTGTGGAATGCCTGCCTTCAGGCGGTTTTGCGTGTCTTCGGGCAGGTCGGACAGCTTGATGCTGGTTTCGCTCTCGAGCCAGTGGAGCTCGACCCCGAGCGTCTTGCCGGGTAGGCCGCGCCAGACGGCGACATTGCCGTGGTAGGTTCCCAAGTAATAGGAGCCGGTGACGCCCGTGTATGCCCAGATGCCTGCTACCAGCACAAAGACAAGGGCCAAGATGGAGGCGATGGTGACATTGCGGCGTCGGACGCGTTTTGCCTCGCGCATGACGCCGTCGTCGACCAGATCGACGACCACCACGGTCACGTTGTCGTGGCCGCCGGCGGCGAGCGCCGCGTCCACCAAGTTGTCGACACAGATCTGTGCGCTCGAAGACTGCGTGGCGATGTTCTCGATATCGCTATCGGGAATCATGCTCGAAAGACCGTCGGAGCACAGAATCAGGCGGTCGCCTTCCTCGATGTGCAGGGTAAAGTGGTCGGCATACATGGCGGGATCCGAGCCCAGCGCGCGGGTGATGACCGAGCGGTTGGGGTGGACGCGGGCCTCGTCGGCCGTAATCTCGCCGGCATCCACGAGCTCCTCCACGTAGGAGTGGTCGCGGGTCACGCGGATGAGCGTACCCTCGTGGAGCAGGTAGGCGCGCGAGTCGCCCACGTGGGCGATGGCGAGCGTGTCGTTTTCGATGTAGGCACAGGTGGCCGTGCACCCCATGCCGGGTTTGCCCAGGCCGTTGAGGGCGGCCTCGATCACGGCGGCGTTGGCGGCCTCAACGGCTGCGGCCAGGCGCGCGGCGTCGGCGGACTGCGGCGCCGTCTTGGCGATGGTCTCGACGGCGATGGAGGATGCCACCTCGCCGGCGGCGTGTCCTCCCATGCCGTCGCACACGCAAAAGAGCGGCGACTGCACCAGATAGGAGTCCTCATTGTGCGGGCGTACGCATCCGACGTCGGAGCGGGCGCCCCACATAAGCTGCGTGGTGGTGCCGGCGTCGTAGGTCGAGTCGGTCTCGATGCGCTCGTCGGTCAGCGGCTCAAAGCTCATGGTCGAGCCGGGATCTTTGAGCTTTGCCTCCACGGCCGCGACATCGATCTCGGCGGTGTCGCCGGGGGAGACGGTGTCAGCATCGTTGCCCGACTCGACGTCGGAGACGTCCGGAAGGTTGAGATCTTCGGTTACGCGGTCGGCGGGATTGCCGTCCTGCTGCGGCTCGACAGCCGTCGGCTCGGGCGTCGCAAAGTGCGACGGCGCGGGCGTGCTCTGGGGTTGAGCGGAGGGCTCGGGAGCTGTGGCGGGCGCGGCAACGGGCTGCTCGACTTCGGCAGGCGTTGCGGATGCGGGTGCCGCCTCGCTTGCCGGGGCGACGGGGAATACCGGCGCGGCAGGCTCGGGGGCTGCAAACACGGCAGCGCTCTCGTTAATCGCCTCGGCGACGGGCTCGGCAAAGTGAGCCGGTGCGGGCGTTGCCTCCGGTTCCGCGGACTGCTCGGCAGCGTGCGCGCCGATGGGGGCATCGAGCTGCTCGGTGTCGGCGTCCTCGTCATCGACGAGTGCCGGATATTCTTGAGTTACATGCGAAAGAGGCAGGGAGAACACGGTGTCCTCGGGCTCCACGGTCGCAGGGCGCGCCGGAGCGGCATGAGCCGGCGCAGCTGCGGGGGCAGTCGGCGTCTCGGGCATGGTTGCGGACTTGTTCTCCTCGTCGATCATCGACGGTTCACCTTCATGACCACGTCGCCAATCTGGACCTCATCACCCTCGCGCAGCGTTGCGGGCTCCACCAGCTGACGCCCGTTAACGAGCGTGCCGTTCAGCGAGTTGAGGTCTTCGATGATGAGTGCCGGGCCCTGCAGCGAAAAGCGTGCGTGCGAGGCCGAGACAAACGGTTCGTTGATGCAGATGTCCGAGGACGGCGAGCGGCCCACGATGACGGGGCCGAGCATGTCTACATGGATGCCACGGATGCCGCGCGGACCCTTGTCCACATCGATCGTCCAGATAGCGGAGTCGCGGCGCTGGCCGCGTACGAGTCCCACGCCGGTTTTCATGACGGCGAACAGGAAGATGTAGAGCAGGGCGACCAGGACGATGCGGCCTGCAAAAAGGACGATATCGATGTTCATAAGCGACTATCCCCTAAATTCAAAGGTGCTCAGGCCAAACGTCAGCAGGTCGCCGTTGCGCAGCGGGCAGCGCGTGATGCGGCGGTTGTTGACGAGCGTGCCGTTGGTGGAATTGAGGTCCTCGATCGACCAGTCCGAACCGGTAAAGGTGAGTTGGGCGTGACGACGCGACACGTTGGGGTCGCGCAGGGCGATGTCCGAAACCGAACGCTCGCGACCGATGGTCACCTGCGCGGAAGTGATGCTGTGGCTCTCGCCGCTCACGACGTCGACGAGCTGGGCGAGCGGGCGCTGCGGGGCGCGGGTGCTCGCCATGTTGGAGGCAATACCGGCCGCGGCGCCAAGGCCCACGGCGGCGCCGGTCGCGGCGGCTCCGCCCATGCCGGCGAGGGCGTCACGAGAGACGGTCTGCGGCACGGGGATGGGCGCGGCGGCGGGGTCGGGGACGCTGGGCGCAAAGGGATCGGCCACGGCGAGCGGGTCGGGAGCGGCGGCACGGGGCGACGGCTGCTGGGGCATGGCGGCGGGGTGCTGTTGCTGCGGAGCGGCGAATTGCTGCTTGCCGGCGCGGGGAGCGCTGGCGGCGCGGCTTGCGGCCGAGTTGTTCTGGCCCAGGCCATTCTGGTAAGCGCGTTCTTCCTCGTACAAACGACCGAGCGTGGGGGCGTCGACGTTCTCGGCAAAGACCGAGAACTTACCGGCACGCAGCTGCGGGTCGATCATAAAGCGAACGAGGGGTTCGCCGACAAACACATAGCGGCGCTTTTCGGCCTGTGCCTTCACAAACTCGCGGACTTCGCGCGAAAGCTCGGGGTAGAACGGGGCGAGCATGGGATCGTCGTCGGCGGCGATCAGGATGGTATAGAGTGCCGGCGCGGTGTTGACGCCGTTGATCACCAGAGTCTGATCCTCCATGTCGCGAGCGGCCTGCTTGGCAAGCTTCTTAAAGGAGAACGGGGCACGGGTGGCACCGAAGATGCCGGCCACGTGGTCCTCGAAGATGTTCAGGAAGTTCACGAAAGATCACTCTCCGTATAGGTTCTTTGGTATCCGAGCAAATATAGGCATATCCCAACGATTATAGAGGATAGGGTTCCCGCAACCGCCGCCTTGACGACGACCGCGCCCGCAAGGCTGGCAATTTCCATATGGTGTGCAAGACAGAGCGACGTCGCGGTGCCTATTCCGCAGCCGGCGATGGCAGCGATTGCAGCCAGGTTCGAGCCCTGCTCGGCACGCTTGGCATGGGCGTTGAGCAGCAGAGATGTCAGTGCAGCTGTCGCCGCGACAAGCACAACGGCAGCCCAGAAGAGCATGTCTCCCAGCGCCGCGGCAACATTGCCGAGCCCCAGCGCGCCTCCGGCGGAAAGCGCAACCGTAGCCAGGCGGCCAAAAAGCGCGCCCATCCCCGTGGCGGCCGCGGCGCTTGCCGGGCCGAGCCAAAAGGCCGCGATGCCGGCGGCGACCCCGGCGGCAAGGAGGACGTCGCCCGTTAGACAGCCAAGTGCCACCGCGCAGGTGAGCGCCGCGCTCGCGGCCGCCTCGGTGCGTCCCCAGGCGATCCACCAACCGGACATGGTGGCGGCAAAGAGCACCGCGACGGGTAGCATCGACAGGATGCCCTGCGTCTGCATGGTGGCGTTGGCCATAAGTACCAAAAAGCCCACGGCCGAGATGGCCGAGCCAATCTGCGGGGCCAGGCCGGCGGCCGCCCCAATCGCGATGGCCGCGGCAATAAGTCCGGGAAGCGCCGCGACGCCAGCCGTCTGCATGATCAAAAAGCTAAAGGCACCACACGTTAGCGCCGAGATGGCGCGCATGGTGTAATCGCGTGCGTGGCTCCAGCGCGTGCCGGCCCAGCCGAGTGCGGGGTCGACCTCGATGGTGTCGTCCTCATAGGGTAGCGATTCGATATCGTCTGCCGCGCGCTCGTCATCCGACAGCTCGCCCACCATCTGCTCCAGGCTGCGACGGCCCTCGCGCACGCTGCCCAAGTCGTCGAGCAGCTGGTCGCAAAATGCCTCAATGCTGTTGGGGCGGTCTTGCGGCATGGGGGAGAGGGCGCTCATGAGCGCAGCCTCGGCTCCCGGGGGAAAGTGCGGGATGAGCTCGCTGGGATAGGTGGCACCGCCGATGATACGGCCGAGCGAGTCGCCGGGCGTGGCGGCCATAAAGGGAGCGCTGCCGCACAGGCCCTCGTAGATCACACAGGCGAGGGCAAAGACATCGGCGCGCTCGTCAACCGTGCCAGTTTCGATGTCGAGCTGCTCGGGTGGCATGTAGCCGATGGTGCCGCCGCGCGAGCCGCCAAAGCCGCCGGCAGACGACAGCCGCGCCATGCCAAAGTCGGTGAGCTTTACATTGCCCGAGTGGTCGATGAGCACGTTGGCGGGCTTAATGTCCAGGTGGAGCACGCCGTTGCTATGGGCGAAAGTGAGTGCCTGGCCCAGCGTGTCGGCAATTGCCGCGGCCTCGTCAAAGGTGAGCGAATGGCCGTCCACACGATGCAAAAACTCGGCTAGGGACATGCCGTCGACATACTCCATGACCAGGTAGGCATAGGCGGTATCGTGCGTAAAGTCGATAACCTGCACGATATTGGGATGTTGAAGCATGGCGGCGGTGTGTGCCTCGCGCAGGACATCCATGATGTCGCTGGCGGGCATGCCGGCACCGCTTGTGAGGGGGATACGCTTAATGGCGACGCGACGGCGCAGGTGCGTGTCGCGGCAAATCTCGATGGAGCCAAAACCGCCGGTTGCAAGCGTCTCGAGCGGCTGGAACCGCTTGAGCAGCTCGCGAGAGCTGGTGCCCTCCAAGGGAACGTCCGGCGAGAACCGGGCGGTATGTTGCGAGAAAAGCGGCATGGCCAACCCTCGTGCGTTTAAAGTTCGTTTGCGAGCGGCGGGCCAGGGTCAAGCCGTTCGCGGTGGCATAGATGCTGCTAGTTTAGCACGCTCGGGCGCATGGTGAAGGTAGCGGGGCGAGGTGGCCTATCTGACTTGGCCTTAGCGCTTCTTCTTGTTCTTCTTCTGCTTGCGCTGTTTGGCCTTTGCGTTCTTGGGCTCGCTTTCCTGCTTGGCCTTGGCAGCGGCCTTTTCGGCCTTCATCTTCTTGCGTTTGGTCTCGATGCGCAGCTTTTTGTTGATGCGCGCCTTGAGGAAGGAGCCAAACTGCTCGGCATCACCACGTACAAAGGTGTCCTTGGGGATCGTCACGCCCTGCTCGGCGAACATGGCCACAAAGATGCGCTCGCCGTCGAGCACGTGGTCGAGCTTCTCAAACGGGAAGAACTGCGACTTGCCGCTCTTGCCCCAGACCATCAGGCCGTCCTCGTTGGCGGCGACGCGGCGGTAGCGGCCGCCCATGGACTCGTCGGCCTCGACGGCTTCGATAAAGTCGCGCGCGAGCGTATGGTGCAGATTTTTGCTCCACCAGGCCAAAAAGGCGCCGAACACGATCAGCACGACGCCGAACTTGATCCAGCTGCCGCCGGCCACCAGCATGCCGATGCCGATGAGCGCGGCAATCGCGGCGGCGACGTACAGGGAGCCACGGCGCCTGGGCGAGGCAACCAAGCGGGCGAAATCGGTGACGAGGTCGTTTTCGTACTGATACTCGTTGAGGTACAGGATGCCGTCGTCGGCTGCGGCCTGCTTCTCGAGCGCGACCTCGACCTGGTCGGCTGCTTCGGAGGGAACGAGGTTGCTCTCTGCGTCTGCCATGCTCTTTGGACTCCTATCGCGGCGGGCTCGCCGTACGGGTTATTATGGATGCAGTATGCCGTGCGACCGCATGGCCGCCGCGGCAACAAGACTCAGTATACCCGGGGGAGCACCCATGGAATCGTTGTACCGAAAGTATCGCCCGCTCACCTTCGACTCCGTGGTGGGCCAGCAGCATATCGTCTCGACGCTCGAGCACGCCATCACCGAGGGGCGCCTGTCCCACGCGTACCTGTTTTGCGGTCCGCGCGGCACGGGCAAGACCACCATGGCGCGTATTCTTGCCAAGGCGCTGCTCTGCCGCAATGCCGAGGCGGCGCGCGCCGAGGGTGCGAGCGGCTGCATGCCCGACGGCACCTGTGAGGAATGCGAGCTCATCGCCGAGGGCAACCACCCAGACGTCTACGAGCTCGATGCCGCAAGCCGCACCGGCGTAGACAACGTGCGCGAGGAGATCATCAACTCCGTCAACTTTGCCCCGGTGCGTGGCAAGTACAAGATCTATATCATCGACGAGGTCCACATGCTCACGACGGCGGCGTTTAACGCGCTGCTCAAGACGCTCGAGGAGCCGCCGGCGCACGTGATCTTTGTGCTGTGCACCACCGACCCGCAAAAGATTCTGGAGACCATCCTCTCGCGCTGCCAGCGCTTCGATTTCCACCGCATCGGTAACGAGGATATCGAGCATCGCCTGTCCTACGTGTGCGAGCAGGAGGGCTTCGATTACGACGACGAGGCGCTCGCCATCGTGGCGCGCCATGCCAAGGGCGGCATGCGCGACGCGCTTTCCACGCTGGAGCAGCTGAGCGTTTTTGGCAACGGAGCCGTGCATGCGGACGATGCCCGCTCGCTTTTGGGCGAGGTTTCGGACCAGATCCTGGGCGAGTTTGCGCGCGCCATTGCCGATCGTGATGTCGCCGAGCTCTATGGGCTGATTCGCGCGCAGGTCGAGGAAGGTAACGATCTGCTGGAACTGACGCGCGACCTGGTGGCGCACGTGCGCGACGTGTATGTTGCCTGCGTTGCCCGTGCCCGTGCCGAGTTGTTTGAGGGCGGCTCCGAGCAGGCCGAGGCGCTTGCTGCCGAGGCCGCTGCCTTTGGCGAGCATCCTGCCGACCGCCTGGCTCGTGTGCTGACAGTGCTCGACGATGCCGCACTGGAGATGAGGGGCGCGAGCGACGTGCGCCTGGTGCTCGAGATTGCCTGCACGCGTCTGGCGCGTCCCGAGGCTGATTTAACGATTGAGGCATTGGCCGAGCGCGTGGCACGCCTGGAGGCCATGGTTGCCAACGCCGCCGTGCCGGCGAGCGTGGCTGCTGCTCAGGCCGCCGCGCCTGCAGCATCCGTACCCGCTGCTGCCCAACAGCCGACGCTCATTTCGGGCGCCCGCGCTGCCGCCCCGGCGGCATCCGCTGCCCCCGCTGCTACGTCCGCGCGCCAGGGCGGTATGCCTTGGGACCGTGGTGCTGCCGCTCCGACGGCTCAGCCTGCGCCCCGTTCTGCGTCCGTGTCAGCTTCCAAGCCTGCAGCGCCTGCACCTCAGCCTGCGCCGGCTCCGACGCCTCAGCCCGTTGCGGCCCCCGCGCCTGCCACCGCTCCGGCACCTAAGCCCCAGTCCAACAACGCCGCCCAGGTTGCCGCCGCCGGTGCCGCCGAGACGCCCGCGGTCGAGGATGCCGGAGAGCTGCAGCGCAAATGGGCCGAGGTTGTCGAGCGTGTCAAGGCGCGTCAGGCTTCCTACGCAGGGCTTTTGCTCAACGCCCGCGCCACGGCCGACGACGGCTCCAAGCTCACGGTCTCGTTCCCCGCGGGTTCGACTTTTGCCATCAAGATGCTCGGTCGCGCCGATACGCAGTCGGTGGTCCTGCCGACGGTCTGCGCGGTCTTCGGTCGTCGTACCGTCGACTATGTCCTGGATGGGGGTGGCACGCCGGCTCCTCAACATGAGGAGCATTCTCCATCTGCACGGGCTGCGGTATCTGCGGACCCGCAACCCGTGTCCTCGGTGCCCCCTGCATCCTCGAGCGCCAGCGCGACGCAGCCAAAAGCGGCGCCGGTAGCGGCACCGACCCCGTCGGCGCCTGAACCCGCTGCGCCCAAACCGGCTGCTCCGATCCCCGCGCCCAAGTCCGCTGCCGCGCCTGCGCCCAAGTCATCCGACCTGGCCAAGGCCCCTTGGCTGCGCTCCGACAACCCTGCCGGTGCTCCTGCCACGGGCAAGCTCCCGACCGAGCCCGCGCCCCGAGCGCCCGAGCGCGCGTCCGTCCCCATGGCTCAGCCGCCTGCGCAGGCTGCGCCATGGGAATCCGAGCAGGTGCCCTACGACGATGCTATGGTCGGTGGTTTTGCTGCCGATGCCGGCGGGGACGATCTGCCCCCGTTCGACGTGCCGGGTGCGGCGTCCGCGACCAAGGCCGCTGCTGTGGCACCCGCAGCCTCTGCAAACGACGACGTCCCCGCCGCTCCCTGGGAATCCAATCCCGGTGCTGGCAGCCCCTTCGGCCATCAGGGCGCAGCCCCGAGCATCCCGCAGACCGAGGACGAGGCCAAGGCCCTCATCCGCAGCGTCTTTGGCCAGGCCACCATCTTCAAGCCGGTGGAGTAGCTGCGTAGGCGGGTATACTGCTCAAGAAGAGGACCCCTTGTCCGGGCGCATCTGTATTTCGGACATGTGTAGTGTGGTGCCGCGTATGTCGCATTTGAGCAGACAGGTGCGTGACGGTCGGCCTAGGATGCTGAGGTCGATACGATACGTCGCATGGCTGTCCGTGTACTCGACTTGCTCGGCGTTAATGGTTGCTCCGATTGCCAAATAAACGCCTAGCTCGGCATCGACAATCTTGAAGTCCTTTATCTTGACCTTGAACTCTTGATAGAGGGACGGGCTGTTGTAGTAGACGGTTCGGGTTCCGTCGGTGCACTCATCGGTCGTCTCCCATTTGACGACGGGCTGGTCCGAGCTGGCTATCAGCAGTTCTGCTCCAAAAGCTATGGCATGGGTGATGACAACCAGCAATGCCCAGCCGACAAAGAGATAGAGAACCACATATGCAACGGGGTGTTTTGAGCGGATGTTTTGGAGCGCGTTGGGGGCATTCATGGGGCACCTCCAAATTACTATCTATGGCAATCAAATTATACCCTGCCGCCATGTGCGCCGCCTCGAGCAGCGGTTCGGCATTTAGCTATTTAGTGGCGCACATGAAATGCCGGATTCGGCTCTACTAGATTGAGTGTGCGATATTATGCAACCTTGCATAATTCGACCTTGCATAATCTTTGAGTGCGGTTTGTATTGGAGGACATGTATATCGACTGAGGTAACACGTCCGCCCCGCTCTCTCGCCGCGCGCCGTGGTACGATTTTTGAGTTTGAAAGTCCCGCCGTGCTCCGGCTGCCCTTGCAGCTCGGCGTGCGGCCGCACGTAAAGGAGCCATCATGGCCGGTATGAACATGCAGCAGATGATGAAGCAGGCTCGCAAGATGCAGGAGCAGCTTGCCGCCGCGCAGGAGAACCTCAAGTCCCAGACCGTCGACGCCTCTGCCGGCGGCGGCATGGTCAAGGTGACCGTTAACGGCGAGATGGAGCTCGTCAACCTCACCATCGATCCCGATGCGCTCGATCCCGAGGACGTCGATATGCTGCAGGATATGATCATGGCTGCCGTCAACGAGGCCGTTCGCGGCGTCAACGAGCTCGCCAACAAGCAGATGGGCGCCATCACCGGCGGCCTCAACATCCCGGGCATGCCGTTCTAAGACACGCATATATATGAGTGCCAACCACAGTCTGCAAAAACTGCTCGATGAGCTGGGCCGTCTGCCGGGCATTGGTCCCAAGTCGGCCCAGCGCATCGCCTATTACCTGTTGGAGGCCGACGCCGAGGAGGCGCGCCGCCTGGCCGAGGCCATCCTGGAGGTCAAGCAGGAGGTCCACTTTTGCAGCCGCTGCTTTAACTACGCCACGGCCGACGAGTGCTCCATCTGCCAGGACCCGATGCGCGATACCACTCGCATTTGCGTGGTGGGCGAGCCGCGCGATGTCCAGGCGATCGAGCGCACGGGCAGCTACCACGGCCTCTACCACGTATTGGGCGGCGTGATCAGTCCCATGGACAAGATTGGCCCCGAGCAGCTGCACATTCGAGAGCTGCTGGCACGCTTGGGCCACGAGGACATCCACGAGGTCATCATCGCCACCAACCCCAATATTGAGGGCGAGACCACGGCGAGCTATCTGGCCCGTACCATCAAGCCGTTGGGCGTCGAGGTGTCGCGTCTGGCAAGCGGCCTTCCCGTGGGCGGCGACTTGGAGTATGCCGACGAGCTTACGCTTGGCCGCGCCATCGAGGCCCGCCGCGCGATTTAGGTGGCGAGCCTGCTCCTGCCGTATGTTTTCCTCGCGACGCACGGGGTAGTCATAATTTCCCCGTGCGACTGTGAGTTTGTTGTGCAACAAAGATGCTTCGTATCCGCTTATCGCATGGATGCTTCCGCTCGCATCCTTAATTTGTCCATTCGTTGCGCAACCTTTTTGGTTCGCTGATACACTCAAATATGGATTCGAATGAATGCGCCGCTCCCGAGCGGCGTGTTTTTGTTGGAGGAGAACGCATGCGGCCCGGTGGCACTCAGACAAAGCGCGGCGCCGCGGTGCGCATACGACGCCGACTGGGCTTGGCGCCGCGGGCGTACGCACTGCTATCGTGCTCGCTGGTGCTGGTCATGGCTGGCGTTTCTGCCTATGGCATGACCGTGCCGTCCATGATGCAGGCGCATGCCGCACGCGAACCGCGCGTGGGGCATGAGGTCAAAAGTGATCTGGGTACCACGACTGGATATGCTTGGGCAAGTGTGGTCGCGCATATTGTGTTTGGCACCGACGATGCGGACGGCGCCGAGGCCCCGGACAACGAAGTCACGCTTGCCAATGGCAAAACCATCGTGCTCACCAACACCAAGATCATCGATCGATTGTCCAACAATAGCGTGGCGGCAACGGTGAATAAGGTCGAGCAGCAAAAGGAGCAGGACGCCCAGCAGTCCGGAAAGCCCGGTAGCTCGGATACTTCTGGCTCCGGCTCGGATTCATCGAGTTCGGGCGGCGGCTCTGGGTCGGGTTCCTCTACCGGAGGGCCTGGAAACGGCGGCTCGACGGGCGGCAACACTGACAACGATGCAAACTCCGGCGGCCTTTCCGCTGCTGAGGAAGAGGGCATTCACAGTTGGCTTGTGACCAAGTACAACATGCTCGACAGTTACGTTTCTCGTGCCAATGACGTGGTCTCGACCTATAACTCTACGGGAGATCCCAGGCCGTGCGACAGCCTGGTCGGGGAGATGTTTGTCATTCGAGCCGAGTTCGGTCGTCAGACATTCTCGCCCCGGTCAAAGTGGTATCAGCAGTATGCCAATCTGTGGGGCTGTTACACCAACCTATGTCAATGGGTTGGCCATTACGGCGATGATGACGTCGCGCTCGGTAACTTCAACAATAACGTGGCGGCGCTTGCCCTATGATGACCGATCTTGCATCCACCACACCACAATCACTCGGTCGCGATCCCATGGTCGGCCTGCGCCTGGCGCGTGTCGACGGGTTTGAGCCGGCCATTGCGCTCGGTCAGGACGAACTGCCTGCCTATCTGCGTCGTTTTACGATGCTGTTTGCCGACGATGCCACCATGCGCCGTGGCGGTATCGGCCGCGTGACGCGTGCCGTCAACGCCCAAGGCGAGGCCGTGGCACTCAAGCAGCTCATCTTGCCGACGCGCGATGAGTTTGACGACGATGCCGCTCACGAGGCGCTGGTCGCCAAGTTCAAGGCGGCGTTTCGCGAGGAATACGAATGCCATCGCGCCCTTTCGGGCCTTAAGGGCTTTCCCCGCCTCTATGGCTGGGGCGAGGTCGACGGTGTGCCTGCAATTGTCATGGAATGGGTCGAGGGCGAGACGCTTGCCCGCTTGCGTTCGCGACTCGCCGTGGACGATGCCGGACGCCTGTCGCCGCTTGTGGCGGCGCGTCTGGGTCGCGACCTGTTCGATCTGCTCTGCCGTATGAGCCTGGTGGGCGAGGGCTTTGTCCATCGCGATATCTCGCCCGCTAATATTATGGTGCGCACGGCGCGTCTACCGCTTGACCGGCAGCTTGCCGAGGGCACCTTTGACCTGTGCCTGATCGACTTTGGCTCGTCGCTGGCGCTTGAGCCTGCGTCGGCCGTGGCCGGTACCGGCGGCAAGGCGTCGTTTACGGAGCGTTATGCGACGCTGCGTCGCGCGACGGTGGCCTACGCTCCGCCCGAGATGCTCACCGACGATATTCCCGACCTGCGCGCTTTGCGTATGTCGCCGGCGATCGACGTCTATGCCGCGGCAAGCACGGTTTACGAGCTCATTGCCGGCGTCGCGCCATACGAAGCCGCGCCGAGCACTTCGGGCGCCTCGGGTTCGCGCAAAAGGACGCGCGACATCGCGAGCCCCTACCGTCTCAAAATGGACACGCGGCCCGACTATCCCATTGGTGCCCATGCGCCCGGTTGTGATTTGACTCAGCTGCTTCGTCGTGAGCCCGATGTGGCGCTCGCCGCGGCCGAGCAGGCCCAGCAGCTAGGGCTTGAGCCGGATTCCGAAGAGCTACGCGATGCGCTGGCGTTTGTCGATGCCCAGCTGTTCGACGTGGTGATGGCCTGTCTGTCCAGCCATCAAAAAGATCGTCCCGAGCCGGCGGCGGTCGAGGCGGCGCTCTCGGCGTTTTGTGACCACTATGCGCAAAATGTCGGTCGTTCGCTCCGCGGCGAGCCGCTCACGCCGTGCCCCATGGATGCGTCTGGCCGCGCGGTGCGTCGCGCGCTGATGGTCGGCGCGACGGTCGTCTGTGGCGTGGTTTGGGCTGTGGTCGTGGTTTCGGCCGCGCTGCTGGCGTCGGGCGCTCGCGTGACGGCGACTTTGGGATCGCTCGTGTGGTCTGGGTCGCTACCGGGTATTATTGCCGCACTGGCGTTGGCGCTGCCAGGCATAGCCGGCGTTGCCGCGGGGGCACTTGCGCGCGATCGGCGCTCGGGCTTCCTGCAGGGTGTGCTTGCGCTTTCTGCCTGCGAGGTTCCGGTGCTGGTTGTGGCTGCATGTAGCGTATTTTCCCAACGCGCCGTGATGGGCGGCCTTGTTGCCGCTCTGGTTGCAACCTATACGCTTACGTGGTTTTTGCTTGCGATGGGCTTTGCCTTTGAACTTCCCGTTTCGGCACCGCGACGCACAAAAGCCCAGATGGCGACTCCGCTTGCCGGTGGAGCCGCAGCTGCCCGTACTTTTGGCGGACCTGTCGAAGTATCGTCCGATTCTATTTCTACGACCAAGGAGGCCTAGGTCATGGCATCTCAAGTTGAGCTCACCCCATGCGGGGCCATGTTTGACATCTTTAAGCGCGCGGCGCATCTGAGCCATATCGAGCTGTGCGGCCTGGTGCTTTCGTCCCGTCCGCTCGCCGACGGCCGCAGCCCGCAGAGCCGAGCCGCCGATCGCTCTTGGGTTTCCCGCTTTATCGTTCGCGCGCCGGTCGGCACGCTTCAGCAGCGCTACTTTGCCGAATACGGTACCTCGGCTGCGCGTATTATGTCGCAACTGGCCCTGCGCCAGCGAAATCCCATGGACTCCACGGCTGTGATCAATATGGCGTGCGGTCCTGCAGGTGAACCGATGGTACGCGCGCTCGAAGAGTGCCACCAGGACACGAATCTCTATCGCAACGCGCTCGATCGCCTGTCCCAGGCGGCGGAACTCATGCCCGCCGAGCGCGCCGAGGCCGTGCTGGTGCTGTTTGTCGCTGTCGGTTGTTCGGCGGATGTGCGGTCCTCGGTGAACTATGCCATCGACTACGCGCACGCGACCTGTGGCGGAGGAACATCCACGCCGCGTTCGCTTGGCATGTCGATGACCGCGGGCGAACGCGAACCCGCCCCGGCGCACCCCTTGGGCTTGCTGCGCGTGCAAAACAGTTTTGTCGTGAGCGCCCCGCGCTGGATTCAGCCGAGCGAGCAGGGTGTTGAGATTGGCGCGCTGGCCACTGGTGAGGGCGATATTACCGACGTCGGCGACGATGTCTCGGCCCGCCATGCCCATATCTGGTGCGATGCTCAAAATATCTGGCACGTCGAGGACTTGTCGTCCACCAACGGAACCGTGGTGGTAAACGGGGCCACGCGCGTCTGCATTCAGGTCGAGCCCGGCCGTTCCGCCCAACTCAATCCCGGCGACGAGCTCAAGCTCGGCGAATCCACTACCTACGCCATTCTCTTCGGTGCCCTCTAGCCAGTCCTGCCAAATGGTCCCTCCGTCCCCAAGGGATCATTTTGCTCCCGGCAGTCACCTGAGGTAAACCTTTACCGCCCGCCTATATTTGCCGAAATTACACTTGACGGCGGGGTACAATAAACCCGCATGCGGATTTCCGTTGCGGGCGCTTCCCATCGCCGGGGCGTGCCCGGGAGCATCCGGCATGCGGCCTTTGCGGCGCTCGGTCATGTGCAAGACGGGCGGTCGGGTCTGTGGGGCGCATCAGCTGGCCCTCGCCTCGGCATGTCTTCTCTCCACGCCACGTACCTGCTGCTGAGCCTGCCTGCCAGATGATTGGAAGCAACAGCGTAAATCCCATCACGCCAACATCCCGGCGATCGCCGGGGCCTGTATACCTATATGAGAGGAGAGGGGTATATGGCGCGTAAGTTTAAGTCTATGGACGGCAACGAGGCGGCCGCATATGTTTCGTATGCGTACACCGAGGTAGCGGGAATCTATCCCATTACGCCGTCCAGCCCGATGGCCGACCATGTCGACCAGTGGGCGGCCCAGGGTCGCAAGAATATCTTCGGCACCCCGGTCAAGGTCGTCGAGATGGAGTCCGAGGCAGGTGCAGCCGGTACCGTTCACGGTTCGCTGGGCGCCGGTGCTCTGACCACCACCTACACGGCTTCTCAGGGTCTGCTCCTGATGATCCCGAACATGTACAAGATCGCGGGCGAGCAGCTCCCGGGCGTCTTCCACGTCTCCGCGCGTTGCGTCGCTTCCCACGCCCTGAACATTTTTGGCGATCACTCCGACGTCATGGCCTGCCGTCAGACCGGCTTCGCCATGCTCGCCGAGGGCAACGTCCAGGAGGTCATGGACCTCTCGCCGGTGGCCCACCTTGCCGCCATCGAGGGCAAGACTCCGTTCCTTAACTTCTTCGACGGCTTCCGCACCAGCCACGAGATCCAGAAGGTCGCCATGTGGGACTACAAGGATCTGGCCGAGATGTGCGACATGGACGCTGTCCAGGCTTTCCGCGACCACGCGCTCAACCCTGAGCACCCGCACACCCGCGGTAGCCACGAGAACGGCGACATCTTCTTCCAGAACCGCGAGGCCTGCAACAAGGTCTACGACGAGCTTCCCGCCGTCGTCGAGGGCTACATGAAGAAGATCAACGAGAAGCTCGGCACCGATTACGGCCTGTTCAACTACTACGGCGCTCCCGATGCCGATCGCGTCGTCGTGTGCATGGGCTCCTTCTGCGACGTGCTCGAGGAAGTCATCGACTACCTTAACGCTCACGGCGAGAAGGTCGGCCTGGTCAAGGTTCGCCTGTTCCGTCCGTTCTCCATCAAGCACTTTGTCGACGTTCTCCCCGAGACCGTCAAGAAGATTGCCGTCATGGACCGCACCAAGGAGCCGGGTTCCATCGGCGAGCCGCTCTACCAGGACGTCGTCTCCGCTCTCTACGAGGCCGGCAAGACGGGCATCAAGGTCGTCGGCGGCCGTTATGGCCTGGGCAGCAAGGATACGCCTCCCGCGTCCGCGTTCGCTGTCTTCGAGGAGCTCAAGAAGGACGAGCCCAAGCGCGAGTTCACCATCGGCATTGTCGATGACGTGACCAACCTGAGCCTGCCCGAGGCCGAGGATGCGCCCAACACCGCAGCCCCCGGCACCATCGAGTGCAAGTTCTGGGGTCTGGGTGGCGACGGTACCGTCGGCGCCAACAAGAACTCGATTAAGATCATCGGCGACCACACCGACAAGTACGTCCAGGCCTACTTCCAGTACGACTCCAAGAAGACCGGCGGCGTCACCGTCTCGCACCTGCGCTTTGGTGATTCCCCGATTCGCTCGCCGTACTACGTGACCAAGGCCGACTTTGTCGCCTGCCATAACCCCAGCTACATCGTTAAGGGCTTCAAGATGGTCCGCGACGTCAAGCCGGGCGGCACCTTCCTGGTCAACTGCCAGTGGAGCGACGAGGAGTTCGCCGAGCACATGCCCGCCGTGGCCAAGCGCTACATCGCGAACAACAACGTCAACGTCTACCTGATCGACGCTATCGACCTGGCCGCCAAGGTCGGCATGGGCAAGCGCACCAACACGGTGCTCCAGTCCGCCTTCTTCGCGCTGGCCAAGGTCCTGCCCGCCGAGGACGCCCTGCAGTACATGAAGGACGCGGCTACCAAGTCCTACATGAAGAAGGGCCAGGCCATCGTCGACGCCAACCATAAGGCCATCGATGCCGGCGCTACCGCCTTCCGTAAGTTCGAGGTTCCGGCCGACTGGGCTACCGCCGAGGATGCCGCTCCCGTCGAGCTCTCCGAGGAGACCAAGTCCGCCATCGCCCAGCAGGTCAAGAACCTGCTCGAGCCCATCGATCGCATGGATGGCGACAGCCTGCCTGTTTCCGCCTTCGTCGATTGCGCTGACGGCCAGTTTGAGCTGGGCGCCTCCGCATACGAGAAGCGCGGCGTCGCCGTGGTCGTTCCCCACTGGGACGAGACCAAGTGCATCCAGTGCAACCAGTGCGCCTATGTGTGCCCGCATGCCACCATCCGTCCGTTCGCGATGACCGAGGACGAGGCCGCCGCCGCGCCCGAGGCTACCCGCACGCTCGACGCCATGGGCCCCAAGGCCAAGGGCATGAAGTTCACCATGGCCGTGTCCCCGCTCGACTGCATGGGTTGCACCAACTGCGTCAAGGTCTGCCCCAAGGGCGCCCTCGAGATGGTTCCCACCGAGCAGGAGATGGACCAGCAGCCCGTTTGGGACTACATGGTCGAGAACGTCTCCGAGAAGAAGGAGCTCATCGCGGCCAACGTCAAGGGCAGCCAGTTTAAGCAGCCCTACCTGGAGTTCTCCGGCTCCTGCGCCGGCTGCGCCGAGACCGCCTATGCACGTCTGGTGACCCAGGTTGCCGGCGACCGCATGTTCATCTCCAACGCCACCGGCTGCTCCTCCATTTGGGGCAACCCCGCTGCCACCGCTCCTTACTGCAAGGACAAGGACGGTCACGGCCCGGCGTGGAACAACTCCCTGTTCGAGGACAATGCCGAGCACGGTCTGGGCATGGCCGTCGGTTACGAGGCCGTCCAGAAGAAGCTGATCGCCGCTACCCAGGACATCATCGCTGCCGATGGTCCGTCCGATGAGCTCAAGGCCGCCGGCCAGGCTTGGATCGACTCCGTCAACGACGCCGAGGCCTCCAAGACCGCTGCTGCTGCCTACGTTGCCGAGCTCGAGAAGTGCGGCTGCGACGCTTCCAAGGCGATCCTCGCTGACAAGGCTTACCTCACCAAGAAGTCCTTCTGGATCTTCGGCGGCGACGGCTGGGCCTACGACATCGGCTTCGGTGGCCTGGACCACGTCTTGGCTTCCGGCCACAACGTCAACGTCTTCGTCTTCGACACCGAGGTCTACTCCAACACCGGCGGTCAGGCCTCCAAGGCCTCGAACCTGGGCCAGGTCGCTCAGTTCGCCGCTGCCGGTAAGGTGACCAAGAAGAAGTCCCTGGCCGAGATCGCCATGAGCTACGGCTACGTCTACGTGGCGCAGGTCGCCATGGGCGCCAACCCGGCTCAGACCCTCAAGGCCATTCACGAGGCCGAGGCCTACGACGGCCCGTCCCTCATCATCGGCTACAGCCCCTGCGAGATGCACTCCATCAAGAAGGGTGGCATGCAGAACTGCCAGGCCGAGATGAAGAAGGCTGTCGAGTGCGGTTACTGGAACCTCTTCCGCTTCAACCCCGAGGCTGCTGCCGGCAAGAAGTTCTCGCTCGATTCCAAGGAGCCCGCGGGCGGTTATCAGGAGTTCCTGATGAACGAGGCCCGTTACGCTTCGCTGACGCGTTCCTTCCCCGAGCGCGCCGAGGAGCTCTTCAAGGAGAATGAGCAGGCTGCTATGGACCGCTATCAGCACCTGCTGAAGCTCAAAACGGTGTATAACGAGGCCTAGGTCTCCCACCGCAGGATCTGAGGGCTGACCTTCGCGGACGTCCTCGGACATGAAAGAACCCCCGCTGCGCATTATGTGCGGCGGGGGTTCTTTCGTCCTGCGGAGTGTCCGCGAAGGTCAGCCCTCAGATCCTGCTACGACTACGTCCTCAGATTGTGTGGGCGGATGAAGGACGTAGTTGGCCGGGTATTCCGTCCCTTTCGCTGTTTCGCGGCTTTGCCGCGAAACCTCGCGCCACTTTGGGGATGGATGGGGGACTTGGCTGTTGCCGCCTTTTCGGAGCGCTTCTTTATTCCTTTTGCTGGATGAAAAGCCCCTTGTTTTTGCAGGGGTGCATACTCGACTTATAAGTGCATAGAATCTCGTATAGCGCGAGTAAGATATTGCGCTGTCCGTTTTGTGTTTAGCAGAGATGTAGTTTGCATAATCCGACATAATCCTCGCTTCATTTAAATAAAGTCGCACGTAAATTACGTAGATATGTCTGAGCTGGAGTTCTGTACGCTGAGCGGACAAAAACGACCGTTCACCGTTCCGCTATTTTCAAAATGAATAAAATGAGCGATAAAGAGAATATAAACCTTAATAAACTCGCGTATCGCACGGACGCGGGTTATTAATGGGTTGTAGGCCTTTTACAGAAAGGATTCCAGCAATGTCTAAGCCTCTTGGCAAGCCCGATCGTATTGTCGTCGCCCTTGGCGGCAACGCCCTCGGCAACAACCCCGTCGAGCAGATCGAGGCCGTGAGCAACACCGCCCACGCTCTCCTCGGTCTCATCGAGCAAGGCAATGAGATCATCATCACCCACGGCAACGGCCCGCAGGTCGGCATGATCCAGAACGCCTTCGCCGCTGCCCACGATGCCATCGGTACCCCCGAGATGCCGCTGCCCGAGTGCGGCGCTATGTCCCAGGGCTACATTGGTTATCACCTGCAGCAGGGCATCGGCCGCGAGATGCACAAGCGCTATAAGCGTTGGCACGCCGCAACCGTCGTCACCCAGATCGAGTGCGACCCGGACGATCCCGCGTTCAAGAACCCGACCAAGCCGATCGGTCCCTTCTACACCGAGGAGCAGGCCAAGGAGTTCATGGCCGAGGACCCCTCCAAGGTCTTCGTCGAGGATTCCGGCCGCGGCTGGCGTCGCGTCGTCGCTTCCCCCGATCCCAAGAAGATCGTCGAGGCCGACTCCATCCTCAACCTGCTCGACAACGAGTTCATCGTCATCGCCTGCGGTGGCGGCGGCATCCCCGTCGTCCGCGACTACGAGAACAAGGGCTGCTACAAGGGCGTTCCCGCCGTCATCGACAAGGACCTGGGCGGCGAGCTGCTGGCCGAGGACTGCGACGCCGACGTTCTGTTCCTGCTGACCGCCGTTGAGCATGTCGCCATCAACTTTGGCAAGCCCAACCAGGAGGAGCTCGAGGACATTACCGCCGACGAGGCCGAGCGCCTGGCCGACGAGGGCCAGTTCGGCAAGGGTTCCATGGAGCCCAAGGTCCGCGCTGCCATCAAGTTCGCCCGTTCCCGCAAGGGCCGCACCTGCATCATCGGCGCTCTGGACAAGGCCGCCGAGACCATGGCTGGCCTCTCCGGTACCCGCATCCACGAGTAGTCTCTACTCTGTTGCCTCTCTCGTGGGCGCCAGGCAAAGCGCCCGCAAACTAGCCTCTCTTCATGAGCCCCGCAGTCCGCTCCGACTGCGGGGCTTTTGCTATTCACCTAGTCATTGGGGACGTTCTTAAATGACTAGTCAAACAAGAGCGTCCCCAATGACCACTCATTTAAGTCTGTCCCCAATGACTAGTAGTAGGCCCACATGGCTTCGACTTCGTTGAGGACCTCTACGACGCCCCAGCGACGGGCGCTGCGGCTGGCCGAGTTGGGGTCGTAGACGCCAATCTGGTCGGCATCGTCGATGCCGTAGAGCACGATGTAGTGGCCTACGTTGGTAAACGTACCGGGGCGCACTGCGGCGATGACGGGCGCACCCGAGCGAAGTGCTTGAGTAATCGATTCGCGATCGTTATAGAGCTGTGTTCCGTTGAGCCCCAGCTGCCACGCACCGCCTGTCATAAACGACCACTCGGTGGCACCAGTGGGGGCGTAGTTGCCGGCTTCGGCCAGCGCGCATATATCGACCGGCGTCTTATCGGTATGGCCGGTCTTAAAGATATAGACCATGGTGAGGCAGGTAGGACCGCAAGCGTTTTCGCGAATAGTGCCACCGGCATAGGGCAGCTCCGACCATGCGGGGTCAATTTGGTAGATGTGGGGCATGGTGCCGGCCTCCCATTGCGAGCGTGGGGTCGAGAACGCAAAGGAGTAACCGGGCGCGACGGGAGCTTTAAGCAGCTTGTCCTCGGCAGTGGGCTCAAGACCGGCTGATCCGTGGGAGATACAGGATCCCAAAAACACAAAGACGAGGCAGGCGGCGATGGAGCAAAGCGCAAGGCGTAGGCGGCGGGCCGGAAGCGCGTGGCTTGTGGTGTGCGACGCGGGGTGAGGGGAGGAATTGCCGCGATCGCGTTGAGGTCGCGAAAAGGAACGCTTGACGTAGTAGTCGGTCTTACGGCGATCGTAGCGGCGTGGCTGCGATGTGTCGGTCTGACGTTGGCGTGTGCTCGTACTCACGCGGTCTGACTGCTGCACGGTACGGCTTTGCTGCCGCGAAGAAGCCCCGGGCTGCTCTTGGGGGCGCTGCGGGTTGTCGTTGTCGGAGGTGCTTCTGGGCGTTGGCGTGGTGCGGCCGGCAAGGCGCACGCTTTGTGGCCGTTGGTCGCCGTCATTGTATCCGTATGCCATTCGAATCACCTTGCCTCATGTGTAACTTGTCTATCCTACATAAAAAGATGCACGACACATGGGTATGTGCGCCAAAAGCCTGACAAATGGTATGAACGTTGCCGCGCCGCGCGCCAAGCGTCACGGCAACAGGTCTTCAAAAGCAGACAAGATGAAAGCGTCCAAGACGAATGACGTCTCCCGCCGTTCGTCCCAAAAACGGTGCCGCTCGTTTTGCAGTTCTGCCTTCGGTCGAGCTGCGAGCGGAGCTGCTGCGCCAAGGCCGTATCTTAAAGCCATGGAATAAAAGCGCGCGGCAAAACAGACCGCGCAAGGGGTGACGTCAAGGGGCGTCAAAAAGGAAAGGAGGGGAACAATGGCGGACAAGAATGCAGAAGTTGCAGTCGAGGATAACGGCGATATGAAGAAAACGCTTTCGCTCTGGAACTTCTTCACCATCGGTTTCGGTGCCATTATCGGTACCGGTTGGGTTCTGCAGGTCGGCGACTGGATGGTCGTGGGCGGCGGTCCCGTTCCCGCTATGATCGCATTCCTCTTGGGTGCAATCTTCCTCGTGCCCGTCGGAGCTGTTTTCGGTGAGCTCACGGCTGCTATCCCCATCTCGGGCGGCATCGTCGAGTATGTCGATCGTAGCTTTGGCCGTACGCTGAGCTACATCACCGGATGGCTTTTGGCTCTGGGCAACGGTATCCTGTGCCCGTGGGAGGCCATCGCCATTTCGACCCTCGTGTCCGAGATGTTCGGCAGCCTGCCTGGTCTTGAGTGGCTGCGCGCCGTCAAGCTCTACACCATCCTGGGCGCCGACGTTTACCTGTTCCCGACGCTGATCGCGCTCGGCTTTGCAGCCTACGTCATCTTCCTCAACTTCCGCGGTGCCAGCTCGGCCGCCAAGCTCCAGGCCTTCCTGACCAAGGCCCTGCTCTGCGGCATGCTGCTCGCCATGGGCGTCTCGCTGTTCACCGGCTCGCCGGACAACGCCATGCCCGTGTTCTCCCGGGTCACCGGCGCTGGCGGCGGCAAGGCCGCTACCGAGGGCGCCAGCCTGTTCGCCGGCATCGTGTCGGTCCTGGTTCTGACTCCGTTCTTCTATGCCGGTTTCGACACCATTCCTCAGCAGGCTGAGGAAGCAGCCGAGGGCCTCAACTGGAACAAGTTCGGCAAGATCATCTCCCTGGCCCTGCTGGCCGCCGGCGGCTTCTACATGGTCTGCATCTACTCGTTCGGCACCATCCTCGACTGGCATGAGTTTGTTAAGAGCCCGGTTCCCGCGCTTGCCTGCCTCAAGGGCATCAACATGCTTCTGTACCTGGCCATGCTCGTCATCGCCACGCTTGGACCCATGGGCCCGATGAACTCCTTCTACGGCGCCACGAGCCGCATCATGCTCGCCATGGGCCGCAAGGGCCAACTGCCCGAGAAGTTCGCCGAGGTCGACCCCAAGTCCGGCGCTCCCAAGCTCGCCTGCGTCGTTCTGGGCGTTATCACCGTCATCGGTCCGTTCCTGGGCAAGAACATGCTCATCCCTCTGACCAACGTGTCGGCTCTCGCCTTCATTTTCTCCTGCGGTATGGTCGCCCTCGCCTGCCTGCGCATGCGCTTCACCGAGCCCGACCTGCCTCGTCCCTACGAGGTGCCCGGCGGCAAGTTTGGCATCGGCCTCGCTATCGCTGCCTGCGCCATCATCATCGGCCTGCTCGTGATTCCGTTCTCTCCCGCCTCCCTCAACATGGTGGAGTGGAGCATCGTGATCGGCTGGTTGGCTATTGGCCTGGCCCTCATGGCTTTCACCAATTCCCGCAAAAAGTAACGCCTAGCCGGGGCGGATCGGGTGCGTGGGGCCCTCTCTCCCGCGCACCGAACCCGGCACCACTTGGGTAGCTTTGTGAGGCCTTAACCCAACACGGCCTCGCCCACTATATGGATCCATAAGGAGGAACCATGTCCACTAAGTATGCAATCGTTGGCGGCAAGCTCATCGACGGTACCGGTGCCGAGCCGGTCGAGAACTCCCTCGTTCTCGTCGACGACAACGGCAAGATCGAGTACGCCGGCACTATGCAGGACCTTCCCGAGGGCGTTGAGGTCATCGACGCCGCCGGCAAGACCGTCCTTCCCGGCCTGATCGACACCCATCTGCACTTCTCGGGCAACCTGACCGACGATGATACCGATTGGGTCATGCAGCCGCTCCTCGAGAAGCAGGCCGTCGCCGTCAAGCAGGCCTACGACTGCCTCACTCACGGCCTCACCACTGTCTGCGAGATCGGCCGCTTTGGTATCCAGATCCGTGACTGCATCGACAAGGGCGTCTTTAAGGGCCCGCGCGTTCTGGCCACCGGCCTCGGCTTCTGCCGCGTTGCCGGCCACGGTGACTCCCACCACTGCACCCAGGAGCTCAACAAGGAATCCCATCCCTGGGGCGACCAGGTCGACGGTCCTTGGGATCTGCGCAAGGCCGTCCGTCGTCGCCTGCGCGAGAACCCCGATGCCATCAAGATCTGGGCTACCGGTGGCGGCATCTGGCGCTGGGACTCCGGTCGCGACCAGCACTATTGCTCCGAGGAGATCCAGGCCGTAGTCGAAGAGGCAAAGATGGTCGGCATCCCCGTGTGGAGCCACTGCTACAACAACCACGCCGCTGCCTACGATTCCGTTCGCTTTGGCTGCGAGCAGCTGATTCACGGCTTCGATATCGATGAGCGCACCATGGACCTCATGGCCGAGCAGGGCACCTTCTTCACCCCGACGATCGCCTTCCTGCCCACCTGGTACGCCACCTATCCGCCCGTCTACGTCCCCGAGCTGCACGACAAGTACGAGGGCACCCTGGTCGAGAAGGAGCTGCAGCGCAACTACGACTGCCTGCGCGAGGCCAAGAAGCGCGGCGTCGTCATGACGATCGGCTCCGACTCCTTCTCCTTCGTCACCCCGTACGGCACCTGCTCCATCGAGGAGATGTACGAGTTCGTCGACAAGATCGGCTTCACCCCGGTCGAGACCATCACCTGCGCCACCCTCAACGGTGCCAAGATGTGCCACATCGAGGACGAGACCGGTTCCATCGAGGCCGGCAAGTGCGCCGACCTGCTGGTCGTCAACGGTGACGTCGCCGCCGACATCCACGTGCTCAACACCGACAACATGGACGTCATCATGAAGGACGGCTGGATCGTCGAGGCGGGCACCTTTGGCGAGGCCAACAAATACAGCGCCTAAACTACCGTTCATCGACGACTGGATGTAAAACACAGTATTTGATTGCATAATGCAATGGAGAGGGTCGCTTGCGGCCCTCTTTATTGCTATGGGTGCGATAGATAAAAGGGGATGACGGTGGATTTAAACAGGCTGATTCTGGGCAAGAGCTACAACTCTACCAAGGTCTTTCGTACGGCCCAGCATGTGGTCCAGGCCATCCTGCTCGGTGTTGTCGTTCCGGCGCTTATCCTGCTGCTTATCTGGGATTTAACCGATAACCCCAATCCCGTTCCGGGCGTTGTCGTTATTGCCGGCATGGTCATGCTGTGCTTCTTTTTCTCGTATGTCTTTGTGGTCCCCGACGACCTCACATCGAGTGCAACCGACCGTACGCTCGCCATCGCATCAAAAATATTCGCCTACACGTCGCGCGGCCTTACGCCCGAAGCGGCCTTGGGCGCCTCTAAAATCATCCTGTCCGAGACCATCGCCTCTGCCATCTGCTTTACCGATGGCAAACAGGTGTTGGCAAGCTGGGGCGAGGACTCGGCAAAGTGCCCTGCCGGCACCCCGGTCGTGCTCAAGACCACGCTCAGTGTGATTGAGACGGGCGAGCAGAGTGTGTTTTCGCGTGACACCTCCAATGAGACGGGCGGTTATTTTCCCCGTCTGCGCGCCGGCATTGTCGCGCCGCTTACCGTGCGCGGGCATTGCGTGGGCACACTCGAGCTGTACTATCCCCGCCTGAGCAGCATCGATATGCGCCAGACGGCGTTGGCCTCGGGCTTTGCCGATCTCATTTCCACGCAGCTCGCCAGCTTTGAGCTCGAGCGCCAGGACGAGCTTACGGCCCGCGTGGAGCTGCGTGCCTTGCAATCACAGGTCGATCCTCATTTTCTATTCAATACCATTAGCACGATCGTGTCGCTCGTTCGAACCGAGCCCGACAAGGCGCGATCGCTGTTGATCGACTTTTCCAACTACTATCGTCAGACGCTTTCTGATTCCGATACGCTCACCACGCTCGAGCACGAGGTGGAACAGGGCACTCGTTATATCAATCTTATGCAGGCCCGGTATGGCGACGGCCGTCTGCGCGTTTCGGTCGACATCGACTTTGAGGTGCGCGACAGCCTGGTACCGCCGTTTATCTTGCAGCCGCTGCTCGAAAACTGCATCAAGCATGCGCAGCGCGAGACCGAGCCGCTTTCTATTCGTGTTAGGGCTTTTGAGACCGATGACGGCTTGGAGATCATCGTCGAAGATGACGGCATCGGTATGAGCGAAGAAGTCTGCGCGCATCTGTTTGAGCAGCATCGCCGAGAGGAGCCCGAGAGCATTACCGCCGACGGCTCCATCAAGCGAGGTTGCGGCCTGGCGCTCTTCAACGTGCTTCAGCGCATCCATTTCTTTTACGGAGAAGATTCTGGCATGCGCGTGAAGTCCCAGGAGGGCGTGGGAACGCAGGTCATCGTCGAGCTGAACGGCGAGCCGCATGAGCCAGCGCCGCTAACGGTGTAGCACGCGGTTGGATTGAGAGAAAAAGAGGGGAAGCGCATATGTCCGAAGGCTGGAACATCCTGGTGGTTGATGACGAGCCTCCCATTAGGGCTGAGCTACGCTATCTGTTGGAAAAGGATACGCGTGTAGGTCAGATTGCCGAGGCGGGCAATGTCACCGAAGCCGTGGAGTCGATTCTGTCGAACAAGCCCGACGTGCTGTTTTTAGACATTACCATGCCCGGTCGCTCGGGAATTGAGCTTGCCGAGACGCTGCAGAACCTAAAGACGCCGCCGGTCGTGGTGTTTGTGACGGCATTTGCCGAGTATGCGGCCGATGCCTATAACCTCGATGCGGTCGATTACATCGTCAAACCGGTCGAGGATGCCCGCCTGTCAAAGGCGCTCGACAAGATCGAGACTGCCCTGGGCGCTCGCCGTGTCGTCCATGCTCCGCGCCAGCCTTTGCGCCTGACGGTGGATCGCGGGGGCAAAAAGGTGTTCATTCCCGTGGCGGATGTCTGCTACTTTGAGGCGCGCGCCGATTTTTGCAACGCCGTCTGCGCCGAGGGGACGTATCTGATCAATGAGTCGATTTCCTCGCTCGAGCGTCGCCTGGCCTCCGAGGGCTTTATCCGCGTCCATCGCAGCTATCTGGTTAATTTGGAAGACGTACATAATGTCGAGATCGGCTCCACGGGCCTGATGGAGCTCAGGCTCGATCGCGTAACCTCGACGGTGCCCGTGTCCCGCCGTCGCGCTGCCGAGGTCAAATCGCACTTGGGGCTTGCGTAAGGGTCGGTGTGCCATCGTTTGCCGTTACAGGTTTGGCATGACTGTGCGGTGGGCATAATGGATTGCATCGAATGAAATCGAAAGGATTATTATGCCCGCGCTCATTACGCATCATCTGTTTGGCGAGGAAAGCATCGACCGTCTTCCGCGAGGCGTTATCACGTCCGACGAGGAGCGCATCGCCTTTATCCTGGGAAACCAAGGTCCCGACCCGTTCTTCTTTCACATGCTCACGCCGCGCATTTCCGACTGCATGTCGCTTGCTCAGGTCATGCACCGCTCGCGCATGTCGCGCCAGTTCTCGTGCCTGCGCGACGGCGTGTCACACCTGCAGCCGCGCGATGCCAATCTGGGTCGCGCCTTTGCGCTGGGCCTGCTGTCGCACTATGTGCTCGATCGCAATGCCCATCCCTTTGTCTACGAGCAGCAGTTTGGCATTGTCGAGTCCGATCCCGAGCTCGAGGCTTCGGGCAGTCAAGTTCATGCCGTGCTCGAAAGCGACCTGGACGTGCTGATGCTGCAGCTCAAGCGCGATGGGGCAACGGTCGAGGATTATCCGCCGGCGGGCGAGATCGTCACTACCGACCGCATCAATCGCGTTGCCGGCGTGCTGATGAGCTATGTTGCCGGACGCGTGTACGGCATCGATATCCCGGTGGGGGAGTACGGCGGCGCCGTAGACGACATGCAGCTGCTCTACCGCACTATCGAGCCGGCCGGTTCGGCCAAGACGCGCGCGATTGCCCTGCTCGAGGGCTTGGTGCACGATTATTCGCTGCTCGACGGCCTTGCGCACCGCGTGACGACCGAGCTGCCCGAGCGTACCGGCAACCTGGGCCACTTGGCATGGAAAAGCCCCTTTACCGATGAAATCTCGACCGAGAGCTTCCCCGAGGTCTTTGACCGCGCACTGCTCGATTACGAGCTCACCGTCGCCCGCTTTATCGAGACCGGCGATATGGAAGCCGTGACCAACCACGTCAATTACAGCGGTCGCGTGCTCGGCGCCGACGAAGAGTTCGACCGCGAGGAGTAGGGCTCGTGCGTGCCCCTTTGCCGAATCCTTACCGGCGCCTCTGGGCAATTGGGGTACGATGAACTAACTGCATATCGGGCGAATACGAAGGGGCCCTGTCCATGAAATACACCAAGCTCGAGCGTAACTGGGTTATGTACGATGTGGGCAACTCGGCCCTCGTGCTGCTCAATACCTCGGTGGTGCCCATCTACTTTAACGCCATCAATACCGGTGCTTCCTCGGCAGACCTGGTGGTCGCTTGGGGCAACGCGCAGACGATTGCCTCGCTGGTCATTGCCATGCTCATGCCCATTCTGGGCGCGCTTGCCGATTACGCCGGCAACAAGATCAAGTTCTTCTTGGGCTTCTTCCTCACGGGCCTGGTTCTTTGCCTGGCGCAGGCTATCCCCATGTCCGCCATGGCATTTTTGACCGTGTACGTGCTGTGCACCATCGGCCTTAACTCTTCTATGACGTTCTACGACGCTATGCTGCCCGACATTACCACCGACGAGCGCATGGATGCCGTGTCCAGCTCGGGCTATGCCTGGGGCTACATCGGTTCCACCGTGCCGTTCATCATCTGCCTGGCGCTTATCATGGGTGGCCCCGCTCTTGGCGTCCCCACCATGCTGGCAACGCGTCTGTCGTTTGTCATCACCGGTGCCTGGTGGCTCATCTTTACCCTGCCGCTCATTCGCACCTATAAGCAAAAGTACGGTCGCGAGCGCGGTCCCGAGGACACCATCGGCCACATCGTGGGCGGCGTGTTCTCCGAGGTCGGACACACCATGCGCGAGATCGCCCACAACAAGACCGTGCTGGTCTACATGATCGCGTTCTTCTTCTACATCGATGGTGTCCATACGGTCATCTCCATGGCAACCAGCTACGGCTCGGCTTTGGGCATCGATTCGACCCAGCTGGTGCTGGCGCTGCTCGTTACGCAGTTCGTCGCTTTCCCGTCCGCCATCATCTACGGCAAGCTCGCCGGTCGCGTGGGCACGCTCAACATGATCATGGTGGCCGTCGCCGCCTACATGGGCATCGTGCTCTTTGCCGCGTTTTTCCTCAAGACCGCCTTTGAGTTTTGGGTGCTCGCTATTTTGGTTGGCCTGTTCCAAGGCGGCGTGCAGGCGCTGAGCCGCAGCTATTTTGGCCGCATCATCCCCAAGGAAAAGTCCAACGAGTACTACGGCTTCTTTGATATCTTTGGCCGCTACGCAAGCGTGATGGGCACCTTCCTGGTGTCGGTTGTCACCTCGCTGACCGGCAACCCGTCGTTGGGCGTCCTTTCTATTGGTGTTCTGCTGGTTGTTGGCTTTGTGCTGCTGGTCCGTCTGTCCCGCATGGCTCAGGCGGCGGCGTAAGGCAACCGGGCTCAGTACTGCAATTGTGCCTATCTGCAGTACTCTTTTGGAAGTAGCCGCATAAATCATTCTGACTTCCGAACAATGTTTAGCCCAAGTGGGTATGATGGAAACAGCTAGGTCGCGGGGCGTCGCCTGTGTTTGGCGGCGCCCCGTTTTTGTGTTGCAAGGAGGGCAAAGGTATGAACGCCACGGTTGTGATCCCAACATATTGGGCAGGCGATGATACCCAAGCAAACGCTCCCGGCACCTACGATCACTCGACGTCGCTCAATGCCGCCAACCCGGAACTCGATCGCTGCCTGACTTCGCTCGAACAGGTGCGCGACATTCCGCGCATCATTCTCTTGGTGGTCTGTCCGGTTTCTGCCACGTCCGACGTATCCCATCGCGTGCACGAAATCGTTAATGCGCATCCCTCACTTAAGGTCACCATCGTTACCAATACTCAGGCTTCGCGTGTTGCCGACCGCGTGGCACAGATTGCGCCCAAAGGTTCGGGCGAGTGCGTGAGCCTGCGCGGCTACGGCGCCATCCGCAACATGGGTCTTGCCTGCGCGGCGGTGCTGGGGCACGACGCGGTTGTGTTTTTGGATGACGACGAGACCGTCATCGATGCCGACTTTATGAAGCGTGCGACCTATGCACTGGGTCAACAGACACGTCAGGGCCTGCCGATTTTAGTCAAGAGCGGATACTTTTACGATCGCGACGGGTCGCCGCTGGCTCCCACGGACAAAGCGGGCATTTGCCATCGCTGGTGGACCAAGCGTATCGAGTTCAATCGCTGGATGAAAAAGGCGCTCTCGGGCACCCGCATCTCGCGCTCCAATTACGTATGCGGCGGCCTGATGGCCCTGCACGCCCGCGCCTTTACACGCGTGGCCTTCGACCCGTTTATCACCCGCGGCGAGGATCTGGACTACCTGTTTAACATGCGCATGTTCGGCTACGACGTGTGGTTCGATAACGAGTGGACCGTGCGCCACCTGCCGCCCGAGTCCGAGAAGCGCTCGCCGCGCTTTATGCAGGACGTGTACCGTTGGTACTACGAGCGGGCCAAGCTGACGTTCGCTGCGCACCAAAAGGAGCTCATTCCGGTTACGGCCGCATCACTCATGCCCTATCCGGGTCCGTGGATCTCGCGCGAGCTCGACGACCGCGTGCGCAAGACCGCCATGGTTCGCAGCATGTTTACCCGCGAGCACGAGGGGTATCTGCGCATCTGGCGTCATGGTATTGACGAGGCCAAGACCTATGCCCGCCAAAACGCCGCAAGCTACCTGCGTTTTCAGAGTTTCTGGCCCAAGATCATGGATGAACTTTGGCGCGACGCACAACTGATTAGCATCCTGGAGGGGGCTGAATGATCGACCGCCGCGCCCAGCGCGATAATTCAATTTCAATCTTTCGCATCATCGCCGTTGTCTGCGCCGTTTGCGTGTTGGTGTACTTTATCTTTGCCCTGGCGACTGGCATTGAGCCGATTGCCACGGTGATCGCCTGTGCGCTGCTGTGTATCTTCCTGTGCATCTTTATCTATTTGACGCTCAACCCCGATTCGGTACGCTCCCAGTACACCGAGGAGACGCTCTCGGTTGCCTCGGCCATGCTCGAGGACATTAAGGGCGGCCTGACGCAGGAATCGGCGCTTTTGGTGTGCCGGCGTATTCTGCCCGAGACACGTGCCATGACCGTTGCCATCACCGATGAGAGCAACGTGCTGGCCTGCGCGGGCGAGTTCGAGGAAAAGCTGCTGCCCGATTCGCCCATCCATACGCTCGCCACGCGCTACGTCATTGAGCACGGCATCGTGCAGTCGTTCAACCGCGTGGTGGACGTGGTGGGTTCGGATGGCTCGCACAACCATGTTCCCGCCGGCATCATCGCGCCCATCAAGGTGGGCGACCGCACCGTCGGCACGCTCAAGTTCTACTACAAGACCCCGCGTGCCGTCGACCGTACCCAGTATGCGCTCGCCTCGGGTTTTGCCGAGATCCTGTCCACGCAGCTCGCCATCCACGAGCTCGAGGTGCAAAAGGAACTGACGGCCCGTGCCGAGGTGCGTGCCCTGCAGGCGCAGATCAACCCGCACTTTCTGTTCAACACGCTCAACACCATCGCGTCGTTTACGCGTACCGACCCGCTGCGTGCCCGCGAGCTGCTGCGCGAGTTTTCCTCGTTCTATCGCGCCACGCTCGACAACTCGGGGTCGCTTATCCCGGTCTCGCGCGAGGTTGCCCAGACCAAGCGCTACCTGACGTTTGAGAAGGCGCGCTTTGGCGAGGACCGCGTACTGGCGACCTTCGATGTCTCCGAAGATGTCGAGGACACGTTGGTCCCGGCCTTTGTAATCCAGCCCATTGTCGAGAACGCCGTGCGGCATGGCATGGGCGATGGCGATGCCCTGCAGATCGATGTGACCGTCCATCAAGACGGCGACGACGCAATCCTGATTGCCGTGGCCGACAACGGCGTGGGCATGGACGAGGGCACCGCCGCCAGGCTGTTTGATGAGCGCTCCGCCCGCCCCGATGCCAGTTCCCCGCAAGGCGGCGGCGCCGGCGTGGCCATGCACAATATTTCTGAGCGCATCCATCGCTTTTATGGACCGCACTCTTATACGCGCGTCGAATCGGCGCCGGGCAAGGGCACCAAAGTGCTCCTGCATCTTGATTTGTCAGAGAGCATCTTTGACATTCAAGAGTAAAATAAAAGGCTATGGGCTCAACGCCAAGCGGCGGATGCCCAGCGTAGTTTGTTGACGAAAGGTTTAATCCCTATGCTGCGTGCGATGATTGTGGATGATGAGGCCCCGGCCCGTTCGGAACTTCGCTTCTTGCTCGAGCAGACGGGCAAGATCGGCACGATCACTGAGGCGTCGAGCGTCCGCTCCGCCATTGAGATGCTGATGGAAAGCCGCGTCGATGTCGTCTTTCTCGATATCTCGATGCCCGGCGCTTCTGGTCTGCAGCTTGCCGAGGCGCTACATAAGCTTAAGAATCCGCCGGCGATTGTGTTTGTGACCGCGTATAGCGATCATGCCGTCGAGGCGTTCGACGTAGATGCCGTCGATTACCTAATGAAGCCGGTTGAGGAGGCACGTCTGGATCGCGCGATCGAGAAGGTCATGCAACACGCCAAGCCCGTCACGGACAGCAAAGCCACCATCGAGCGCATTCCGGTGGAAAAGGGCGGCCGTAAGGTCCTCATTCCCGTGGATGACATTCGCTTCATCATGGCCAAGGACGATTACTCCTGTATCTATACCGTCGATGATCGTTTTCTATCGACGACTTCGTTGGCGCAGTTCGAGGCCAAGCTTTGCGACTTTGGCTTCTTTCGCGTTCATCGCCGCTATATCGTCAACTTGGCGTGCGTCACAGATGTCGAGACGGTGCCCTCGGGCGCTATCCAACTGGGCATTACGGGCGTCGACGAACGCGTGCCGGTCTCGCGCCGCCGCGTTGTGCCGCTCAAGAAGGCCCTGAGCCTCTAGCACACTGGCCCCGCAGCCCTGTAGACCAATTGTCTGCGGAGCCGTGGGGCTTTTTGTATATACGTCGAATCGGTTTTGCAGAAGGGATCCCATGAACAGTGCAAGCGCCAAGCGCATCGACATCATCTCGGACACCCACGGCTATCTTTCGCCCGCGCTTCTGGACGAGCTCAAGGGCGCAGATCTGATCATCCATGCCGGAGACCTCACCTCAGAGATGGATTACGAGCATCTATGCACCATCGCCCCCGTGCGAGCGGTCCTAGGAAACAACGACTACTACCGCGACTACGGCCCGGATGTAGACCGTCTGGCCCTCTTCACCTACGAAGGACTCAAATTCGCCGTAGCCCACCACCGCGAAGACCTTCCGGTGGGATCCGTAGACGTAGCCATCAACGGTCATACCCACGTAACCAAAGAGGCCCAAGTAGGCCGCTGCCTGGTCCTCAACCCCGGCAGCGCCAGCTACCCCAGAGGCACCCGAGGCCCCACCATGGCCAGAATGCTCGTCAAGGACGGCAAGATCCTGAGCACCAAATTTATTGACTTAGACTAACCGCAACAAAAACGGGGGATGCAGATCGCATCTCCCGTTTTTCTTTCAGCAAAAGGCCGAAGTTCAACAAGAATAATCAGACCAACCTCGCCGAGGAGAACGGGGCCGCCGAGCCGCGGAAGCGGCGAGGAACAACAACGGCTCGAACAATGTGACGGCAGGGAGGGTCTCCGGGGCCGGCTGGCGCGGGTTAAGTTTGTCGCGAGTTCCGCACGCAAAGGAAAGCACTTAATGTGCTTTCCGTCTTGCGCAGGACTGTAGAGCAGCAAACTTAACCCGCGCCAGCCGGCCCCGGAGACCCTCCCGGAGGGCCCAAAAAATATTTTCAAAAAAGTTGTTGCGCACCGGACAGACTTCTGTGTATACTAATCCCCGCAGCGCACGCGAGCGGAAACAAACGCGAACGACTGCCTGGGGAGTTAGCTCAGTTTGGTTAGAGCGCCGGCCTGTCACGTCGGAGGTCGCGGGTTCGAGCCCCGTACTTCCCGCCAACGCAATTAAAGCCACGTCTTCGGACGTGGCTTTTTGCGTTTGATAGGACCTTGATCCCATCGGCCCCTTTCGCCCAAAACCAAATCCTCCCAATTTCCGGACAAGCTCCGTTTGAGACATGTGTTCAAACAAAGCGTTTGTTGCACAACACCTGTTCAGCGAAGCAGGGGGTTAGGTTATACTAAATTGCACTGAATGCCGTTTTTGATGCAAGAGGCTTCAAACACGGCATTCAGTGGGCACCCGTTTTGCTATTTGGGCGTCCATACGGCCATTGGTGTCTCGACGCAAGCTCGGTCCCGGAGCTCGTTCGAGCTGTTCCTATTCCTTGAAAGGGGAAAAATGGACATATCGAGGAAGACTGATTACGCCCTTCGCATGCTCGCGATGCTTGCCGAGGACCCGGAGCGTCTGCTTTCTGTTCGCACCGCCGCCGAAGAGGTCAATGTCCCGTATTCGTTTGCTCGTTCGATCCAGCATGGTTTGGTTCAGGCCGGTATTGTGGAGAGCCTGCGTGGCGTCCATGGCGGCATGCGTCTTAAGGTCAGCCCCGACGATGTCACCATCCGCCAGGTCGTCGAGGCCGTTCAGGGCCCCATGGTCATGAACGATTGCACCGCGCCCGATGGCGACTGTGCACGCATGGGTACGTGCTGCTATCATCCCCTGTGGGCCGGAGCTCAAGCGCTGATGCGCGACTACTTCGATTCCGTTTCGCTGGGCGATATCGTCGCTCACCGCCAGTTTCCGGCCGTCGATTCTAAGTTCGCCGACCGCGATGCGTTTCCCGAGTACGCCACCTGTACGTGCGCTTGCCGGGAGGAATAACGCCGCATAAGGAGCATAGCCATGATTCAGGATCCCTTTCGTTCGATGATTCGTTCGGAAGGGGTCCTGCGTTATCGCGACCTTCCGTGGCGCCGCACGCGCGACCCGTACATTATTTGGCTTTCTGAGGTTATGCTGCAGCAAACGCAGGTGCCGCGTGTGGAGACGCGTATGCCCGCGTGGCTCGACCGCTTTCCGACCGTACAGGCGCTCGCTCAGGCCGCTCCTTCCGACGTTTTGGATGCTTGGCAGGGGATGGGCTACAACCGGCGTGCCCTGGCGCTTCACAGAGCCGCTCAGTGCGTTATGGAAGACTGGGGTGGGGAGTTTCCACGTGAGACGCGCGACCTGGTTGCTCTGCCCGGTATTGGCCCGGCGACGGCGCAGGGCATTCGGTCGTTTGCGTTCGATCTACCGGGTGTGTATCTGGAGACCAACGTGCGCACGGTCTTTCTGCATCATTTCTTTCCCGATGTGCCGGCCGTTCCCGATCGCGAGCTGGTGCCGCTGATCCAATCCGCCTGTCCGGCGGCCCCTGGTGCGACGGCGGATGAGATTGCGCCCTTTGCCGCGCCTCGAGATGATGCCGACACGCCGCGCGCATGGTATTACGCGCTGCTGGATTATGGCGCGTATCTTAAGAAGACGCTGCCCAATCCGTCCAGGCGCTCGGCGAGCTATAGCCGTCAGTCCAAGTTTGAGGGCTCGCGTCGCCAAAAGCGCGCCCATATTGTGCGCATGCTGCTGGCTGCGCGCGATGGGCGGCCGTCGGGCATTACGCTCGATGAAGCCGTTGCAGGCGTTAACGAGATGGAGACGGCAGCCGGCCGAGAGCCGGTCGATCACGATCTTGTCGCAGACATTTTGGCCGACTTGGAGCGCGAGGGCTTTTGCCGCTCCGAGGGTGATCGCTGGCTAAGCGTGTAGCCAACCCGAATCTGAAGAAGAGGATTGTAAGGTTTAAATTCTCGGCTTGAGGGCATCCTAAAGACAAGGCCGCTCGAAGCCTACGGGCGGCATGTTGAAGGGAAGTACACCTATGGATTTTGAGAACTCTCAAACCAAGAAGAACCTCGAGACCGCTTTTGCCGGTGAGTCCCAGGCGCACACTAAGTATCGCTACTATGCATCCAAGGCCAAGAAGGACGGCTACGTTCAGATCTCGAATATCTTTGCCGAGACCGCAGGCAACGAGTCAGAGCACGCCAAGCTGTGGTTTAAGTATCTGCACGACGGCGCCGTTCCCGACACCCTGGACAACTTGCGTGATGCCGCTGCGGGCGAGAACTACGAGTGGACCACGATGTACGACGAGTTTGCCAAGACCGCCGAGGAGGAGGGCTTTACCGAGATCGCCGCAAAGTTCCGTGGCGTCGGTGCTGTCGAGCAGGCTCACGAGGAACGCTACAACAAGCTTGTCGAGCGCATTGAGTCGGGCGAGGTGTTTGAGCGCGAGGGCGTGAAGGTGTGGAAGTGCCTGAACTGCGGGCACCTGCATGTTGGTGCCGAGGCGCCCGAGGTGTGCCCGGTTTGCAACCACCCGAAGGCGTACTTTGAGGAGCAGGTGGTGAACTACTAGCGCGTGGCGCTGGCTGCTGCGGAGCGCAGGGCGGGAGGCCGGACTACCTTCCCTCCCCGCTCACGGCTCCGCAGGGTCGCGTTGAGGGAAGGTAGTCCGGCCTCCCGCCCTGCGCTCCGGCTTCGGGTCGTCGCGTGCTCACTACAGAAAAGCTGATAAGAAGTTTGTGTGCCGCCCCCTTTGGGGCGGCACTTTTTGTGTGGGGTCCCTGTCTTCACAATTTCCGTCAAGCTTTTGGTTAGGTTTTGGTCGGATGGCGCAAGGGCGAAAGGGCAAAAGATTGCTGACGAAAAAAGCTCAAAGAAAGTGCTGGTAGGGGAGTTGTTGAGCTTTTTGACAGTTTTCTGACAAAAGAATCTTTGCGGCTATTGCCGCGGATTTCGTTGCCGCGGCCGCGATGGTGCGGGATGCTGGGCGCAAGCGTCGAATGCTCCTATTGAGGAGGCCAACATGGATCTGTTTCTTGAGACCCCGCAGCAACAAGCCGAGCGCATGTTGCGCCAGCAGCAACGGCTTATGGAGATGCAAATGCAAGGGACGGCCGTCCAGCCTCCTGCGCAAAACGCCGCACCTGCGGGCGGGGCGGTCCCAGAGGCCTATTCCGTACAGCAGGATTCATATGCTCAGGAGCTCGCGTTCGATAAACGTCGTGCGCGTCGCCGTCGCTGGGCCCAGCGCCTGCGTACGCTGGCGATGATCGTGCTAATCCCGTTGGGGCTCGCGGCAATCTTCTTGGCCTCATATGCCCTCACATGCATTCTCAACGGCGCCTCGCCCAGCGAGGTGCTTGAGCACTTGGCAGCTCTCGGCCAGCGCCTGGGCGATGTCGCAACAACCATCCGCGCCGGCTGGGAGACTTAGCGTTTTGATGTCTGTGGTCCAAATCCATTTGCCCGATTGCCGTGAAGCGCCCGGTGCGTGTGGCGGGGTAAGATTGATCGCGGTTTTGATTGGTGCTCGATTGGGTTTGTTGGGCGGAGTTTATGTCTGCTATTGATATTGTGCTTGTTGTGATCGCCTTGGTGGCGGTGGGGGTTGCTGTGGCTTGCGCCCTCCAACTCAAGAGCCTGCGTGCCGAGTTGCGGGAGCGTGGCGACAGTAGCGCGGAAACGCTGGCAGCACTCGAGCAGGCTAACAAAGCGCTCGATGCCCTGAACGTCGCGCTGGCCGAAACCCGTCGCACGGCCAATGCCATCGCGCAGCAGCAGACGACCGATGCGGCCGTAGAGCAGCAACGTTACCTGACCATCGCGCGCGAGTTCTCGCAAGCCGGTGACCGGATGGATGATCTGCGCCGCGAGACCGCCCAACAGCTCGGCGCCAATCGCGAGGGCATCGAGCATCGCCTGGACAAGGTGCGCGAGACGGTCGATGCTCAGCTGGGTGCCATCCGCGAAGACAACAACGTGCAGCTCGATCAGATGCGCGCGACGGTGGACGAGAAGCTCTCCCGCACGCTCAACGATCGCCTGTCGGCATCGTTTAAGCAGGTGAGCGACCAGCTCGAGGCCGTGTACAAGGGCCTGGGCGACATGCAGTCCATCGCCACCGGCGTGGGCGACCTTAAGCGCGTGCTGGGCAACGTGAAGGCGCGTGGTATTTTGGGCGAGGTGCAGCTGGGTGCAATTCTGGCGGACATTCTTACACCCGACCAGTATCTGGAAAACGTCGCCACCAAGCCCGGCGCCTCGGAGCGCGTTGAGTTTGCCGTCAAGCTGCCGGTGGACGAGGGCGACCCCGTGCTGCTGCCGATTGACTCCAAGTTTCCGGGCGACGCGTACGGGCACTTGCTCGACGCGCAGGAGTCGGGTGATGCGGAGGCCGTGGCGGCTGCGCGCAAGACGCTCGACACCATGGTCAAGCGCGAGGCAAAGGACATTTGCGAGAAGTACCTGAGCGTGCCCGCGACCACCAACTTTGGCATTATGTTCGTTCCGTTTGAGGGACTGTACGCCGAGGTCGTCAGCCGCCCCGGGCTTATCGAGACCCTGGGCCGCGACTATCACGTCAACGTTGCCGGTCCCAGCACCATGGCGGCCATCCTCAACAGTCTGCAGATGAGCTATCAGACGTTTAAGTTGCAAAAACGTACCGACGACGTGCTGCGCGTGCTCTCCGCCGTCAAGGCCGAGCTGCCGCGCTATCAAAAGGCGCTGCGCCGCGCCCAGCAGCAGATCGAGACCGCGGGCAAAACGGTCGAGGGCATCATCACCACGCGCACCAACGTCATGGAGCGCAAGCTCAAGGACATCGACGCACTGGAAGACGTCGACCAAGCCGATGAGATCTTGGGACTCACGTCCGCGGGCCTTCCCACAGACCAAGAAGACGAGGACTAATTGCAACAAGACGGCGGGGCGCCTGCGCAAGCGCGGGGCGCGGGCGCTTTTCGCGTCGCACTTGCCTGAAGTGCGCTTTAGTATGCAACAATGGCGTTTCGCCCAATCAGATGCGAAAGGAAGCCCATGTCTCAGAGAAGCGCCAGCCCGCTCAGCCGCTCCACCGTGCGTCGCACGCTGCAGCGGTTTTGGGGCGTCACGCGCACGCAGTCGCTGATTGTCTTTCTCTCGGTGTTCTCGTCGGCGGGCTACATCTTTTTGCTGACGTTTGCCAATACCTATGTGATGGCCCTCATTGTCGACCGCGTTCAAGCCGGTCCCGTGGCGGGTGACCAGGTGTTTGAGGTCTTCGGCCCCTATATCCTGGCGCTCGTACTCGTTAACCTGGTGGGCCAAATCCTCTCCAAGCTGCAGGACTACACCGTCTACAAGCTCGAGATCGCGGGCAACTATCACCTGGCGCGCCTATGCTTCGACACGCTCTCCAGCCAATCCATGACATTCCATACCAGCCGCTTTGGCGGATCGCTCGTGAGCCAGACGAGTCGTTTTATGAGCGGCTACACGGGGCTGGTGGACGTGACGGTGTATTCGCTCATCCCCACCATCACCTCGGTCATCTGCACCGTGGCCGCACTCGCCCCGGTGGTGCCGACGTTTACCGTGATCCTGGTGTGCATCATGGTCGTCTACATCGCGTTTGTCTGGCTTATGTACAAGCGTATCATGCCGCTTTCGGCCGCGACGTCCGCCGCGCAGAACAAGCTCTCGGGCGTGCTCTCCGACGCGGTCACGAACATCTTGGCCGTTAAGACCTGCGGGCGCGAGGACTTTGAACGCGATCTGTTCGACGCCGCCGATCGTGCCGCGCGCGATGCCGAGACGGTCTCGATGCACGCCATGATGCAGCGCAACTTTACGACCTCGGGCCTTATCGTCATCACCATGGCCGTGGTGAGTGTGTTCGTGGCGGGCGGCAACGCGTGGTTTGGCATCTCGGCCGGCTCGCTCGTCATGATCTTTACCTACACCTATAACCTCACCATGCGTTTGAACTACATAAGCTCCATGATGCAGCGCATCAACCGCGCTTTGGGCGATGCGGCCGAGATGACGCGCGTGCTGGACGAGCCACGTTTGGTGGCAGACGACCCGGACGCCCCTGAGCTCAAAGTGACCGAGGGCGCGATTGATTTTGAGCACCTGAGCTTTGCGTACCGTGACGCTGCGGCGGGCGAGAGCGTGTTCGATGACCTGACGCTTCATGTGGCGGCGGGCCAGCGCGTGGGCCTGGTGGGCAAATCGGGCTCGGGTAAGACGACGCTTACCAAGCTGCTGCTGCGCCTGGACGATGTTCAGGGCGGCCGCGTGCTCGTGGACGGTCAGGATGTCTCGCGCTGCACGCAGCAGAGCCTGCGCCGCCAGGTTGCCTACGTGCCGCAGGAGGCGCTGCTGTTCCATCGCTCCATTCGCGAAAACATTGCCTACGGTCGTCCCGACGCCACTGATGAGCAGATTCGCGAGGCCGCGCGCCTGGCCAACGCCCTGGAGTTTATCGACCGCTTGCCTCGTGGCTTTGACACCATGGTGGGTGAGCGCGGCGTCAAGCTCTCGGGCGGCCAGCGTCAGCGCGTGGCTATCGCTCGCGCCATCCTAACCGACGCGCCGATTCTAGTGCTCGACGAGGCGACCTCTGCCCTCGACAGCGAGTCCGAGGCGCTGGTGCAGGAGGCGCTCGAGAACCTGATGCGCGGCCGCACCTCCATTGTGGTGGCACATCGCCTGTCCACCGTGGCGGCGCTCGACCGCATTGTGGTGCTGGCCGATGGCGAGATTGTCGAGGACGGCACGCATGCGCAGCTTGTCGAGGCGGGTGGCGAGTACGCGAGCCTGTGGAGCCGTCAGACCGGCGCATTCTTGGAGGTGTAAGCGTCTCGGACGTGGGACAATTGTGCCCATAAGTTTATTGTGCCGTTGAGCCGAGGAGTCGTTATGCCACGCGAGACCAATGCCGCCAAACGCGAGCGCGCCGTTGAGGTGTGTGAGCGCCTCAACCGTCGCTATGGCCCGGTCGAGTGCTTTTTGGACCACGAGAATCCCTTCCGCCTGCTGATCGCGGTGTTGCTCTCGGCGCAAACGACCGACGCGCAGGTCAACAAGGTGACGCCGAAGCTGTTTTCCCAGTGGCCCACGCCCGAGACCATGGCACAGGCAAGCGTGGCCGATGTGGCCGATACCATCAAGTCGCTTGGCTTTTATAAGAGCAAGGCCAAGCACGCCGTGGAGGCCGCGCAGATGATCGTTGCCGATTACGGCGGCGAGGTACCTGCCGACATGAAGGAACTCGTCAGGCTGCCGGGTGTGGGACGCAAAACGGCGAACATCGTGCTCAACGTGGGGTTTGGCATTGTCGAGGGCATCGCGGTCGATACACACGTCAACCGCATCGCACACCGCCTGATGCTGAGCCCCAAGACGCATGCCAAGGAGCCGCTCAAGACCGAGCAAGATCTGCTCAAGATTTTGCCGCACGAGTATTGGGAGTCGGTCAACCACCAGTGGATTACCTTTGGCCGTGAGATCTGCGACGCCCGCAAACCTAAGTGCGACGAGTGCCCGCTGGCGGATTTGTGCCCCAGCGTGCGCGTGGCGGGGTAGGGCGGAACGCATTTTCGTCTGGCGTTTTTTGCGGGGCTGGGTTTGCCCTTGAACCGGAGTCCTCTCCATGCGTTACCATGACAGACAATGTATTTGACGTACGACCCGCCGAGCTTGCCCCGGCGGGCTTTTGGCGTTGCAATGCCGGAGGAACAGCATGCTCATTCACCGTATAGCCGCGCAGCTCTACACTGCCGAGGCCTTGCAGACCGTCGAGGCCGGGCTCGATGCTGGCGAGGACGTGACGCTGGCTGTGTCGCAGTCGGGCCGCACGCTTATGGCGGCCGCCCAGTTTGCGCGCCGTCCGCGCCCGACGGTCTATATCGTGAGCGGCGAGGATGCGGCCGATCGCGCCGCGCGTAGCCTTGCCGCCTACGTGGGCCTGGCGCACGTGTGTCGTTTTCCCGAGCGCAAGGACTATCCGTGGCGCGAGCAGGCGCCCGACGACGCCGTGGTGGCGCAGCGCTGCGAGGCATTGGGGCGCATCGTGCGTGGGGACAACTGCATCATGGTTGCCTCAGCCCGTGCGCTGCTGCGCTGCGTGCCGCCGGTCGAGAGCCACTACTGGGAGTCCACCACTTTTGCGGCGGGCGAGGAGATTCCTTTTGACGAGGTGCCGCAGCGCCTGGTGGGCATGGGCTACACCAATGCCGGCGCCGCCGACGCGCCCGGCCTGTTCCGTGTGCACGGCGACACCGTCGAGGTGTTTCCCGCGCAGGAGAAGGCGCCCGTGCGCATTGAGTTCTTTGGCGACGAGATTGACCGCATCCGCCGCATGGTGAGCTCAACGGGGCAGACCATCGGCAACGAGGACAGTATCGAGATCTTCCCCTGCCGTGAGCTGGCGCTTACCGACGAAGCCGTCCACAACATGCATGTGGCGCTCTATCGCGCCAGCCAGGACGACAGCAAACTGGCGGCGCTGCTCGAGATGGTGGATGCACGCATCGTCACGCCCGAGCTCGACCGCTTTTTGCCGGTGATGTACGGCCAGACCGTGAGCCCGCTGGCACACGTGAGCGGCAAGGCGCTCGTGGTTCTGTCCGAGCCGCGCTCGCTGTTCGACGACTGCCTGCGCGCCTACGAGGATATCGAGGCGCGTGCCGGCGAGGCGGGGATTGACCGACTGGATGGCCTGTATGTACGTGCCCAGCAGCTCGATTTTGGTGCTCAGCAGCGCCTGAACTATGTGAGCCTGATTCGCGCCGGTGGTGCGGTGACGGCCGAGCTGAAGATTGAGCAGCCTGCCATCGCAGGATCGGACAACCGTTTTATGACGCGCATCCAGGAGGTCGTGGGCAAGCGCTACGCCTGCGTGTTTGCCATTCCCGACCGCGGGGCGCGCGAGTCGATGGAGCTCACCTTTGGCGACGAGAGCATTACCTTTGAGGAATCGCTGACCGCGGCGCCCGAAAATGTCGGCGCTATCGGCGACCGCGTTCGCGTGGCAGCGGCGGATTCCGCCGACCGTGCCGCACGCCAGGAGGCCCATGCTTCCATTCGCGAGCGTAAGGCCGACGCGCTCAACGCCCGCTCGCTCGAGGCGGGCGCCGCGCAGGCTGCCGCCGGCGCTGCCGTGCCCACCATCTCGCGCGGGCGCGTGACCTTTGTGGACGCTGCCCTGCCGCAGGGCGTGGTGGTGCCCGACGCCAATTTGGCCGTGTTCTCGATCGCCGACCTCAATGCCCGCATGGATGCCAACCGCGCGCGCAGCCGCCGCAAGGTTGACATTACGCAGATCACCTTCCCGTTTAAGCCGGGCGACTACGTGGTGCATGCTACCCACGGCATCGCGCTCTTTAGCGAGATCGCGCGCCAGGAAGTGGGCGGCAAGGAGCGCGACTACTTTTTGCTGGAATATGCCGACGGCGACAAGCTCTACGTGCCGCTCGAGCAGGTCGACCGCATCACACGCTATGTTGGCCCCGACGGCGACAAGCCGCGCCTGACCAGGCTCAACACTGCCGACTGGACGCGTGCCACCAATAAGGCGCGCAAGAATGCCAAAAAGCTGGCGTTTGACCTGGTCGACCTGTATACGCGCCGCTCGTCGATCGCAGGCATCGCCTGCCCGCCCGATACGCCCGAGCAGATCGAGATGGAGGAGAGCTTCCCCTACGACGAGACGCGCGACCAGCTGGAGGCTATCGCCGACATCAAGGCCGACATGGAGGCGCCCAAGCCCATGGACCGCCTGCTGTGCGGCGACGTGGGTTTCGGCAAGACCGAGGTTGCCCTGCGCGCGGCGTTTAAGTGCGTGGACTCCGGCCGCCAAGTCATGGTGCTCTGCCCCACGACCATTCTGGCCCAGCAGCACTACGAGACGTTTTTTGAGCGCTTTGCCCCGTTTGGCCTCGAGGTCGAAGTGCTCAGCCGCTTCCGCACCCCGGCGCAGCAGAAGCGTGCGCTTAAGGCGTTTGCCGAGGGCACGATTGATGTGCTCATCGGCACGCACCGCTTGCTTTCGGCCGATGTGAACCCCAAGAACCTGGGCATGGTGATCATCGACGAGGAGCAGCGCTTTGGCGTGCAGCACAAGGAGCAGCTCAAGAACCTGCGCGAGCAGATTGACGTGCTCACGCTTTCGGCAACGCCGATTCCGCGAACCATGCAGATGGCCACGAGCGGCGTGCGCGACATGAGCCTGATCACCACACCGCCGACCGGGCGTCGTCCCGTGATCGTGCACGTGGGGGAGTACGACCCCGACGTGGTGAGTGCGGCGATTCGCCTGGAGGTGGGCCGCGGCGGTCAGGTGTATTACGTGTCCAACCGCGTCAAGACTATCGACGACGCCGTGGCGCGCGTGCACGAGGCCGCGCCCGAGGCGCGCGTGGGTGTGGCACACGGCAAGATGAGCCCGCGCGAGGTCGAGGACGTGATGATCGAGTTCGCGACCAAAAAGATCGACGTGCTCATCGCCACGACCATCGTGGAGAGCGGCATCGACAACTCGACCGCCAACACACTGATCATCGAGGACTCGCAGCGCCTAGGTCTGGCGCAGCTCTACCAGCTCAAGGGCCGTGTGGGCCGCTCTGCCACGCAGGCCTATGCGTACTTTATGTTCCCGGGCGAGCTGCCGCTTACCGAGGAGGCTACGGCACGCCTGACCGCACTTTCCGAGTTTCAGGACCTGGGCAGCGGCATGCGCATCGCCATGCGTGACCTGGAGATCCGTGGTGCCGGCTCGCTCATGGGCGCCGAGCAGCACGGCAACCTGTCGAGTGTGGGCTTTGACCTGTTTACGCAGATGCTGGGGCAGGCCGTGGCCGAGGCGCGCGGCGACGACGATGCCGGCGTGGAGGCGGCGAGCGTGGGCATTAACCTGCCGGCCGACTACTTCTTGTCCGAGGAGTACATGCCGGCGGTGGACCAGCGCGTGCTCGTGTACCGCAAGCTCGCTGCGGCTGAGGACCTGGAGAGTATCGACGAGGTGCAGGAGGAGACCGAGGCCGCGCATGGCGAACTGCCGTTGGCGGGACTCAACCTGTTCAACCGCGCGCGCATCCGTATTCGCGGCGAGCGCCTGGGGCTCGAGAGCGTCACGCTCAGTGGTGGACGCATTACCTTCTTGGGGGTTGACGTTCCCAAGAAGGTGGCCTTTGAGTTCAAGAATCGCTATGGCGCGGTGAACTTCCCCAAGAGCCGCAAGCTATCGGTGCCCTACAAGGCGGGCGCCGGCGCGGGCAGCGGCCTGGGTCGCGGTCTCGACGCCAACGACGGCACCGGCCCCGTGGCGGCCGCGCTCATGCTGCTGCAACAGCTGGGTGCCAGCGACGACGACTAACGGGTCGACGCTGCAAACGCCCCATTTGGGCAATCTGGCTCCATCGAAAGGAAAGCATGTTCGGATACATCTATAAGAAAGATGTCGCCATTATCGCGGTTGTCCTGTGTCTTTGTCTGGGCGTGGGCAGCTTCTTCGATTATCAGATCTCGAGCGCGCTGTTCAATATCGGCAGCATGTACGGTCGCTTTATCGAGGCGGCCGGCGAGCTGCCGTTTGAGCTGACGGCGAGCATCGCGGGCGTTATGCTCGTGCGCGCGGTGCGTCCCGACTCCAGGGGGAGCAAATGGCTCGCCGTGCTCGGCATCCTCATCAACGTGGGCCTGCTCGGCTACGAGATCGTTTCGTCCCTGAGGGTTGGCGGCAAACTCATCGCGGCTCAGTTGGTGCTGACGTTTGTGCTGGTCATCGCCGCCAATCTTATCGTCTATCGTCTCACGCGCACGACCGAGCCCGACGAGCTCACGCGCTGGGCGTTGATGGTGCTTGTCGTGTGGGTCGCTCAGGCCATCATCCTCAACGTGATTGTCAAGCCGCTGTGGTCGCGCCCACGCATGCGCGTGATCGAGGTGACGCAGGGACTCGAGTTTCAGCCGTGGTGGGTGATCGGCAACCCTGACAAGTGGGCCTATATTGCCGCCGGTGTAGTCAAGGACGGCTTTAAGTCGTTTGCGAGCGGACACACGGCGCATGCGGCGATTGGCCTTATGCTCGCCGGGCTTCCCGCGGCAGCCTTTAAGGAAAAATCTTCGCGTCGCCGCGTGATCTTTTGGGCGGCGGCTGTGGTCGCGGCGCTCGTCGCGCTTGGCCGCATCGTGATCGGTGCACACTTTTTGAGCGACGTGAGCTGCGGTTTTGCCCTGGTACTGGCACTTGAGTGCCTTGCCGCGCGCATTGCCTATCCCAACGGCGTACAATAGCTCCGTTTGAATCATCTGGCCGATACCCGGTAAGAGAGGATTGCCATGCTCGCGTTTAACAACGATTATTCCCACGGCGCACATCCGGCAGTGCTGCAGGCGCTCGTCGACACCAATATGGAGCCGCAGCCCGGCTACGGTACCGATGCGCACACCGAGCGCGCCAAGCAACTTATTCGCGAGGCCTGCCAGGCCCCTGATGCCGACGTGTTTTTTCTGGTGGGCGGCACGCAGGCCAACGCGACGGTGATCGACATGCTGCTTGCGCCCTACGAGGGCGTCGTTGCTGCTGAGACTGGCCACGTCGCCTGTCACGAGGCGGGCGCTATCGAGTTTGGCGGCCACAAGGTGCTCACCATCCCCGGCTACGAGGGCAAGATGCACGCCGAGGACCTCGAGAACTATATCCAGGTGTTCTACGAAAACGAGAGCTACGAGCACACGGTGTTCCCGGGTGCCGTGTATGTGAGCCTATCGACCGAGTACGGCACGCTGTACTCCAAGGCCGAGCTCGCGGCGATTCACGCGGTGTGCCAGAAGCGCGAGATTCCGCTGTTTGTGGACGGTGCTCGCCTGGCCTATGCGCTGGCGGCCGATGAGTGCGACATTACCCTGCCCGAGCTGGCGCAGCTGTGTGACGTGTTCTACATCGGCGGCACCAAGTGTGGTGCGCTCTGCGGCGAGGCTGTGGTGTTCTGTGGCATGCACGCCCCGGCGCACCCCATTCCGCGTATTAAGCAGCATGGCGCACTGCTCGCCAAGGGCCGCCTGATGGGTGTGCAGTTCGAGGCTCTTTTTACCGATGGCCTGTATTTTGAGATTGGTCGCCAGGCGATTGAGACCGCTCAGGCGCTTCGTCGTGTGCTGCACGAGCGCGGCTACCAGTTCTTCTTGGAGACGCCCACGAACCAGCAGTTCGTGATTCTGCCCAACGAGGATATGGCCCGCATTCGCGAGCATGCGGCGATCGAGTACTGGGAAAAGTACGACGATACTCATACGGTAGTGCGCTTTTGCACCAGCTGGGCCACGACGCAGGAGGACATCGACGCGCTGGCGGCTGTCCTGTAGCCTGATGTAATGACGAGGGGCCGCCCTGCGCTGGGTTTGGCGCAGGGCGGCCTTTGCTTTTGGGGGAGAAGAGTTGTATGACCGAGATGTCCGAGCCGGCGATTCGCCTGGCGACGCCCGAAGACGCGCCGGCGTTGCTTGCCATCTATGAGCCATATGTGCGCCAGACGGCGATTACCTGCGAATACGAGGTGCCGAGCGTTGAGGAGTTCGCCGGGCGCATCGAGCGTACGCTCAAGCGCTATCCGTACCTGGTGATGGAGCTGGACGGGCGTCCGATAGGCTATGCCTATGTGAGTCCGCTCAACAGCCGCGAGGCATACGACTGGTCGGTCGAGACGTCGATCTACCTGGCACGCGATGTGCGCCATGGCGGGCTGGGTCGCAAGTTGCACGATACGCTCAAGCAATGCCTGATTGCGATGGGCATCACCAACATGTGCGCGCTCATCGCCGTGCCGCACGATAAGGACGACGAGTACCTGACGCACAACAGCCAGGACTTCCATGCCCATATGGGGTATCGCCTGGTGGGCGCCTTCGATCGCTGCGCCCAAAAGTTCGGCCGCTGGTACGACATGTGCTGGATGGAGTTGGTCCTAGCCGAGCGCACGCCCAACCAACCCAAACCGACCTGGTTCCCCGACCTCCCCAAACCTACCTTTTAGGGACAGGTTAGCCGATGGGCTCGGTGTATTTGGCGCGGTCGGTGCGTTGGATGCGCTTGGAGACATGGAGCGGGCGGCCGTCGGTGTCGTAGACGTAGTCGGTGATCAGGATCAGCGCCTGCCCACGCTCAACGTTGAGCAAAAACGCCTCGTTTTGCGAGGCATAGCACACCTCAAAGGTCTTGTGCCCCTCTGCCGGCGCGCGATGGAATTCTTGGCGCAGCGTGGCGTAGAGCGAACCGTTGATATCGCGATCGATGAGTGCTTCAAAGCTCGGTGGTAGATAGGTGGTCTCCAGGCACAGCGGCGCATCGTCCAGATAACGCAGGCGGACAAGTTTGACGAGCTTGCTGCCCACGGCGACATCGAAGAACTTGGCCGCATTGCCCGCGGCCTTGGCAAAGCCCGAGTCCACCGTGCGCGTGGTGGGCTTCATACCCTGACCCTGGACCTGTGTCGTGTAGCTCGAAAACACCAGGTTGTTCTCGTGGAGCGCCGGCGTGTCGGCCACAAAGGCGCCACGCCCGCGCTCGGTGCGCACCAGGCCCTCATCAACGAGCACCTTAAGGGCGTGGCGTACGGTGCTGCGCGACAGCCCCGATTCGTCCATGAGTTCCATCTCGGACGGCAGCTTGTCTCCGCGCGCGTAGGTGCCGGAGGCGATGCGGTCGCGCAGCATGCCCGCCAAGCGCTCGTATTGGGTCAGTCTCTTTTTAGATGAAGCGTTCATGCGATCAACCTGTATCTAACCTGTATGCGTATCTAATCAAGCATGTATTCAATACAACAACAAAACCGCTGGTATCAAGTTATCGAAAACCGTATCAGCAAATTTTTTAAGACAAATATAGCATACAACTAGTCGACATAACCAAAACATGTATGTAACTTGTATGCCATCGAGAGCATCAAACGAGAAGAAAGGCTGATGCACGATGACTACTCAGGAACAGGTTAAGGACGTCGTCTCCCAGGTTTTGGCCGACAAGGCAGACAAGGGCGGCATCAAGCGCGTCGTGTGGATTGGCGCCGGCGGATCCAACGGCGGCAACTATCCTGCCCAGTACTTTATGGAGCACGAGGCCACGCAGGTCGTGAGCTCCAGCTACACCAGCAATGAGTTCGTGCACGCCACGCCCGCCTATGTCAACGAGAACACCCTGGCCGTCGTCGTGTCCATGCGCGGCACCAAGGAGACCATCGTCGCCGCCCAGGTCGCCAAGGACCACGGCGCCAGCACCATCGCCATCTATGTCGATGAGTCCGGCCTCACCGAGGTCTGCGACTACAAGATTCAGTATGACAGCCTGGCCGTCGACGAGTCTTGCATGGGCCGTACCAACTCCGCCGTCGTGACCATGATCGCCATGGAGCTTACGCAGCAGACCGAGGGCTATGCCGAGTATGAGACCGCTATGGCCGCCTTCGACCTGGTTGACCCCATCTATCGCAAGGCCGTCGAGTACACCCGTCCGCTCGCCGCCAAGTGGGCCGAGCAAAACGCCGACAAGCCCTGCATCAACGTGATGGCTCAGGGTCCGCTCTTTGGTGCCGCCTACGTCTTTAGCATCTGCAACGTGCAGGAGATGCTGCAGATCGACTCCTGCACCATCAACACCTGCGACTTCTTCCACGGCCCCTTCGAGATCCTGGACAAGCGCACCTCGCTGTTCCAGCTCATCAGCGTCGGCCGCAGCCGCTGCAACGACGAGCGCGGCATCCGCTTCGTCAACCAGTACGGTGGCGAGCGCGTCTATCAGCTCGACGCCAAGGAGCTCGGCCTCAACGACGTCAAGGACAGCGTGAGCGAGTACTTCAATCACCTGATTTTTGCCCCGATCCTCAACAACGTGTACATGCGTGCGCTCTCTGCCGTCACCCACAAGGACTACATGACGCGCCGCTACATGTGGAAGCTGGACTACTAGGGGATAGAGCGGCCTAACAGCTCGATGTCCTCATAAGTTGCGGTGGAATAGTTCCTGCTTGGGGGCTTGAAGCCTCTATTTAGGAACTATTTCACCGCAACCGCCCAGTAATCCGCTGGGGGCGGAGGAAAACGGATCACTTATCCGCTCGCCGATTTGTGTCTTGAAAAATGTATATAACGACTATAACGTAGTACGAAACATATTGGAAGCAATACCGAGGAGGCTGCGTTGAAGAAGAGCAATCTGGGCTATGTGCTGGTGCTGATCGCCGCGCTTATGTGGGGCAGCATCGGAATCTTTGTAAACGGCATCTCGGCCATGGGCGTTTCGTCCCAGAGCATGGCTGCCTTTCGCTTGTTGGTCGGAGCGCTTATCTTGGCGCCGGTCCTGATGTTTATGGGCTGCCGTCCGGGTGAGGGGTCTACCGTGGCTCAGGGTCCGCTGGCCCTGTTCAAGGCAAGCCCTAAAGAGCTTGTTCCTTGTGCGCTTGTTGGCATCGTCGGTTTGGCCGCCGCTAACACCTGCTATTACGAGTGCATGGGCGAGGTGGGCATGTCCACGGCCTCGGTGCTGCTCTACACCTCGCCGGTGTTTGGCGTCATGCTCGGCCGCGTGCTTTATCGCGAGGACGTGACCCCCAACAAGCTCGTTGCCATTGTCTTTAACATCGTAGGCTGCGTGCTTGCAGTGACCAATGGCGACCTTTCCGGTTTTCATTTTTCGGTTTGGGGCGTCACGTCGGGCGTGATTGCAGGCCTTTGTGGTGCGTCGCTCGCGGTGTTTAGCCGAATAGCAACCAAGACGGTCCACCCGCTGGCTGTCACGTTTTGGGGCTTTGTTTTTGGCGGTGCGGTTATGGCAGCTATCGCGGCTCCGTGGCCGGATGTCGCCGCGGCAATGTCGCCACAGCTGCTGCTGCTGTTCCTTGGCTTTGGACTCATCCCCACAGCCGTTGCTTACATCTTATATATGCAGGGTCTGTCCATGGGGCTCGAGACATCGAAAGTTCCCGTCGTAATGTCTTTCGAGACGGTCGTCACCGTACTGGTGGGCATTGGTGTCTACGCCGAGCCCGCCGGCGCGATTAAAGTCCTGGGCATCGTGTTGGTGCTCGCGTCCATCCTGATTATGAACACCGACTTCTCCAAGCTGCGCAACAGTGTGTTTGTCGGTCATGTCATTGAGAGCATGACCTTTAAGCCCAACGCGTGGTGGACCGAAAAATCTCAGGACATGGATCTGTTTAAAGAACGCACCGGCATTGCGCTGGAACCCACCGTACAGGAAAGCCCCTGGTACTTCGTGCGATAGGGGATTGCGCGCAGGGTCTGACCTGGGGTTATCCAGCTAGCGCCGGCCTACCCAGCCCAACGTTTCGAGTACGTTAAACCCGTCAACGGTCGATTTTCACCCGCGAACGGTCTTTATACTAATTAGCAATATAAGCAACGTATAAGACGTTATAATGACCATAACGAAAAGGAGGAGGCAAGATGAATCAGATCATTCTCGCATCTCATGGCGGCCTGGCCGCAGGCGCCAAAGACACGCTCGAGATGGTTCTCGGCGACGTGTCGAACGTCCACGTCGTGTCGCTTGCTCGTGACGACAAGGAGCCCATCACCAATAAGGTTGAGGCTATGATCGCCACGTTCAACGCGGACGACACCGTCTATGTGCTGACCGATATGCTCGGCAGCTCGGTCAACAACAACATGGTCGAGCTTTCCAAGAACGGCACGAAGTTCACGGTTGTCAGCGGTTTCAACATCCCGTTGGCGCTCACGCTTGCTATGAGCCCCGCCCCCGTCAAGGGCGCCGAGCTCGCGGCCCTCATCAACGAGGCCCGCACCGGTCTGACCAACCCCAACGCACCGGTCGAGGCCGCCGCGGCTCCCGCCAAGAAGGCCAAGGCGTCCCGTCACAGCTCCGGTCCCGCCAAGATCGTCCTCGCACGTCTTGACTACCGTCTGCTGCACGGCCAGGTCGTCTTTACTTGGACCACCAAGGTTCAGGCCGAGCGCATCATCGTCGTCGACAACGCTGCCGCCAACGATGACATCAAGAAGGGCGCTCTTAAGCTGGCCAAGCCCCAGGGCGTGCGCCTGAACGTCTTCACCGTCGAGCGTGCCCTCGCCAAGATGGATAAGCTCAACACCCTCGGCGAGCGCGTCATGTTCGTCTTTGGCAACACTGCCGAGATGCTGCAGTTCTGTCAGGGCTACAAGCTCGACGCCATCAACCTGGGCGCCACCGCCAACCACGACGGTGCCGATCAGGTCGGCGGCAAGGACAGCTCCGTCTTCCTCGACGCCACCCAGAAGGCCGACGTCAACCAGCTGCTCGACATGGGCATCAAGCTCTATGTCCAGCAGACCCCTACGTATCAGAGCGTCGACATCGACGCCAAGCTGTAATCAACCAGGCTTTTGCCTGACTGAAAGGAGAAGGGTATGAATACGTTCATCAGTGCGGTGCTCGTCGGCCTCGTCGGCGTGTTCTGCATGTGGGACTCCCGCCTGCTCGGTCGTCTTAACTTCGAGCAGCCCCTCGTTGGCGCTACGCTCGTCGGTCTGCTGCTGGGCGATGTGCCCACCGGCCTTGCCGTCGGTGCCGCCGTCGAGCTCGTGTCCATGGGCCTGGTGCAGGTCGGCGCCGCCGTTCCGCCCGATATGGTCCTGGGCGGCATCGTGGCCGCTGCCTTTGCGTGCCTGACCGATGCTTCCGCCGAGACCGCCATGACGATCGCCATCCCGGTCGCCGTCCTGGGTCAGCTCCTCGGCATCGTGTTCCGTTCCATCATCGCCGCCCTCACCCATGTGGCAGATAGCGCGATCGATAACGGAAAGTTCAAGACCGCCTACCGTATGCACATCTGCGCCGGCTCCGGTCTGTACGCCATCATGTACTTCCTGCCGATCTTCCTCGCCGTCTTTGTTGGCACCGACCTGGTTCAGGCCATCGTCAACATGGTTCCCGAGTGGCTGTCCACTGGTCTTAACGTTTCGACCAAGATCATGACCGCCTACGGCTTGGCCCTGCTGCTCACCATGATGATCAAGAAGGGTATGACTCCGTTCCTGTTCATCGGTTTCCTGCTCGCCGCTTACCTCAACCTGTCCGTCATCGCGGTCGCTCTGATCGGTGTGTGCCTGGCTGTCGTCTTCATGGGCTTCAAGTTCAACGGTTCCCATGCAGCCGCCGGTGTCGATTCCGACTACGATCCGCTCGAAGACGACGAAGACTAAGGAGGAACACACTATGGCAACCGCAACCAAGGACGTGTCCCTGAACAAGAAGGTCAGCCAGTTCTTCTGGCGCTCCTGGGCCATCCAGGCCTCTTGGAACTACGAGCGTCAGATGAACATGGGCTTCCTCTACGGCATGGTTCCCACGCTCGACCGCCTCTATCCGGACGAGTCCGACCCCAAGCAGCTCGCTGCTAAGAAAGAGGCTTACCACCGTCACATGGCGTTCTACAACTGCACCCCGCAGACGAGCGCCTTTATCCTGGGCCTCACCGCCTCCATGGAGGAGGAGTACGCCAAGGATCCCGAGAACTTCGATCCCGATTCGATCAACGCGGTCAAGACCTCCCTCATGGGTCCGCTTTCCGGCATCGGTGACTCCTTCTTCCAGGGTACCATCCGCGTTATCGCTTTTGGCCTGGGCGTTCAGCTGGCTCAGCAGGGCTCCATCATGGGCCCGATCCTGGCCATGCTCATCTCCATCGTCCCCTCTGTGCTGATCACTTGGTTCGCAGCCAAGATGGGCTATCAGGGCGGCCACGAGTACCTGAGCAAGCTTCAGGGCGGCGACCTCATGGAGAAGCTCATGTATGTCTGCGGCATCGTGGGCCTTATGTCCGTGGGCGGCATGATCGCTACGCTGATCGGCGCCACCACCCCGCTGCAGTTCGCTGAGGGCACCGTTGTTATCCAGGACATCCTGGACGGCATGATGCCCCAGATGATCTCCCTCGGCCTCACCGGCCTTATGTACTGGCTCATCAAGAAGAACGTCAACACCGGTTGGCTTCTCGCGATCGCCATCGTGGGCGGCATCGCCCTCTCCGCGGCCGGCATTCTGGCCTAGTCGCGACCAAGCGCCTAACCGCTTTCCCCCGGGGGCCTGCCTGGCATCCCATACCCCAGGCAGGCTTCCATCCCCAAAATGCGACAATGGGACAGTCCCTTTGTCGCATCCTCAACGGGCCGGCGACTCGGTCCAAATCACGGTAACCCTGCGAGCGCCCGGCAATGTGGCGCCGCAAAAATCGAAAGGAATGTGTCAGATGTACGAGATCGACCTTAACCTCCCTAAGCAGATCGTCGCTGACGTCCTGTCCAACCACGAGATCCACAGTGTCGCCTTCGTCGGCTGCGGTGCTTCCATGTCCGACCTGTACCCCGCCAAGTACTTCCTGGCCAACAACACGGACAAGCTGAACGTTCAGATCTTCACCGCTAACGAGTTCAACTATGACACGCCTTCCTGGGTCAACGAGCACACCTTCGTGATCACCTGCTCCCTCGGTGGCTCCACGCCCGAGACCGTCGAGGCCAACAAGACCGCCAAGAAGCACAACTGCCCGGTCGTCTCCCTCACCAACAAGGCTGGCTCCGCTCTGACCGTCGACGCCGACTACGTCATCGTTCACGGCTTCCACGCCAACTTCGCTGCCAAGTGCGAGAAGCCCGGCTATGCCATCGCTCTTGCTCTCGAGATCCTTCAGCAGACCGAGGGCTATGACAAGTACGACGACATGATCACCGGCCTCACCAACGTCTTCGATCTCTGCGAGAACGCTGCTCAGTCCTGCAAGAAGCTCGCCAAGAAGTTCGCTGAGGACTTCAAGGACGACAAGATGATTTACTTCATGGCCTCTGGTGCCTCCGAGAAGATGGCTTACTCTCACGCCGCCTTCCTGTTCACCGAGATGCAGTGGATCGACGCCGCCGCCTACAACACCGGCGAGTACTTCCACGGCCCGTTCGAGGTTTCCACCGAGGGTAAGCCCTACGTCTTCTTCATGTCCGATGGCGCTACCCGTCCGATGGACGCCCGCGCCCTCACCTTCCTTGAGCGCATGGGCGCCAAGGTCGCTCTGATCGACTCCAAGGACTACGGCCTGGCTGACGCCGTGCCCGCGAGCGTCGTCACCTACTTCAACCCGCTGCTGCACCTCGCCGTTATGCGCGAGTACGGCAACCAGATCGCCGAGGCCCGTCAGCACCCGCTGACCATGCGTCGCTACATGTGGAAGCTTTCCTACTAATCACAAGTAAGTAGACCTTACGGGTTGATTGAGAGGGGATGGGGTTTGCGCCCCGTCCCCTTTTTTGCTCTTGGGAGGGCACGCCTGTCGCGTCGCAAAACCCAGGATAAAACCTACCAAAATAAACCTGTCTCTATTTGGCAGGTGGGAGGAGATGCGTATGATCAAAGCAGTGCTGTTTGACATGGACGGCGTGCTGGTCGATACCGAGTGGTTCTACAACCGTCGTCGCGTGGCGTTTATGGAGGAGAAGGGGTTCCACTTTGACGAGATCCCCGATCTTTCGGGGTCTAACGAGCCGGCCATTTGGGAGGCGCTGGTGCCCGACGATGTTGAGCTGCGCGAGCGCCTTCGCGTGGAGTACAAGCAGGTCTACAGCCCGGACCACCCCGTTCCGTATGCCGAGCTGCTCAACGAGCAGACGGAGCCGGTGATGCGCGCACTGCACGAGCGCGGCGTGAAGTGTGCCATCGCGAGCTCGTCTTATCGTGAGCTCATTGACGAGCTGGTAGAGATTGCCGGTATCGCCGATGTGCTGGACTACACCATCAGCGGTCACGAGTGCAGTGCGTTTAAGCCCGACCCCGAGATCTACCTGCGTGCCATGGAGGCGCTGGGGGTGGAGCCTGCCGAGTGCCTGGTTATCGAGGATTCGCCTTTGGGGATCGAGGCTGGCAAACGTTCCGGCGCCCGCGTCCTGGCACTGCGTCCGCACGAGGGCGTCAACCTCGATCAATCGCGAGCCGATGCCGTTATTGATAATCTGACCGACATTTTGGCCGCTTTGTAGTGTCAATCCGCCGCGAGAAGCACGGGTTCAAACGTTTTTTGCGGTGGACTGGCTCAATTTGGTTTCGATTTTGATCCGTTTGGCTTCGATTCGGACTAAGTGAGTAGACTTTTTGGCGCAGGCCGAGCACAATGCATATCTTCCTTTGTAAAACCGCAGGTCACAGGGGTGGCGGTTTTGGGTGTGCTCGGCAGATCGTAAAAAGTCTACTCACTTGGAATTTTGCCCTTTGGTCGTGGGGGTTGCTGGTCCCGTTTTGGTTGTCGAGGGAGGTTGAATTGAAGCGCCCCCGCACGCTCCATGCTACAATCGCGGGCATGCCCCACAACCACATCTGCCTTCGAAAGGAGCCTACGTGGCGAACGCCATCGATCAGCTCACGGACCGAGTGCTCGTGCTCGGCCGCCTCACCATCGTCCGCCGCGCCATTACTGCTGTGGCGGTCACCATTTCCGCCGTTCTCCAGACATTTCTGATCCAGGCGTTCATTCAGCCCGCCGACCTGCTTCCGAGCGGTCTTACCGGCGTCGCGGTCCTGCTCGATCGCGTTACCTCGCTGGGTGGCGTTCATATCGACATCTCGCTCGGCATGCTCGCGCTCAACATCCCCGTGGCGCTCTTATGCTGGAGCGGCATTAGCAAGCGCTTCGTCATCTTCTCGATGATGCAGGTCGTGCTCTCATCGCTGTTCCTCAACGTCTTTCACTTCGCGCCGTTTTTGGGCGACAAGATCATGCTCATCATTTTTGGCGGCGTGGTCTCGGGTCTGGGCGCTGCCATCGCGCTTAAATCCGGCGCATCCACCGGCGGCACCGACTTTATCGCGCTGTGGGTTTCCAACCACACGGGCAAGACCATCTGGGGCGTCATCTTTGGTTTCAACTGCTTTATCCTGGCGATCTTTGGCTTTATGTTTGGCTGGGACAAGGCGGCGTATTCCATCGTGTTCCAGTTTATTTCGACCAAGACCATCGACAGTTTCTATCGTCGCTACGATCGCGTGACGCTGCAGATCACGACGCGTAGGGCAGACGAGGTCATGACTGCCTACGTAAACCATTTTCAGCACGGCATTAGCTGCGCCGAGGTCGTCGGCGGATATAGCCGCGAAAAGATGTACCTGCTGAACACCGTTGTCTCGACCTACGAGAGTCAGGACATTATCAAGCTGGTGTGCGACGTTGATTCCGGCGCCGTGATCAATGTGTTCCACACGCTCAACTTTGTGGGCGGCTGGTGGGGCGGTCATGTCGACGAGCCCATGCCCACGGCCGTTCCCGATCCCGACAAGCCCGCACGCATGGCCAGCAGGCAGGCGCGCCTCAGCGAACAGGACAGCCTGCAGCAGGACGACGGCAAGTAGGGTATTGGCATTTTGCCGGTCCTGCGCAACCCATCCGAACGAGCCCCCCGAAAGCCCCGTTGCTTTCGAGAGGCTCTCGTTTGCCCAGATAAAACCTACCAAAATGAAGCTGTCGCTTTTTGGTAGGGAGGGTGTATCGTTTTATCATTATGAGGTAATATGAAACTAGACGTTATATACGTATTAGTTATTTCGATATTTCGATAAGAGTGATTAGATATGCCTGCGCCCAAAAATGCACCGCTTTACCAGCAGATTTACGACGAAATCAAGGATGCGATCGAGAAAGGTGTTTATGCACCCAAGGAGCGTATTCCGTCCGAGCTTGAGCTAGCCGAGCAGTACGACGTGAGCCGCATTACGGTGCGCCGCGCCGTCGAGGAGCTGTGCTCCGATGGCTACCTGGTTAAGCAGCAGGGCCGTGGCACCTTTGTCTCCACGCCGCACATCAACCGCCAGTTTCACGCCTCGACGCTGCAGACGTTTACCGCGCTGTGTGCCGGCAACGGCATGAAGGCCGGTGCGCACGTGATCGATCGCCAGATCGTTCCGGCGCGCCAAAACGAGATGGAGTTCTTTGGCCTGCAGAAGGATGCGCTGCTGCTGCATATCAAGCGCGTGCGTACGGCCGACGGCGAGCCCATCTTTGAGGAGAACATCTTTGTGCCGTTTGACGCCTACCGTGAGCTGTTGACGGCCGATCTTGAGGACAAGTCGATTTTTGCCGAGGTCGAGCGTGTTGGCGGAACGCCGATTGTCTCGGTTGGCTACCGCACGGTCGAGGCCGTTCGTGCCAATACCGAGCAGGCGGCCGAGCTGGGCATTGCTCCGCACGATCCGCTGCTCAACCTGCGTGCCGGCTTCACGGGCCCCAATGGCGAGCCGGTCCTGATGGGTAAGCAGTACTACGTGGGATCGCGCTACGTTATGGTCATGTAGGGTTGGTTCCGCCGTTCTTACGAACGGCGGACCGATCGACGCTGCAAGCCCGCCAGAGCGGCAATCTGCCTTTCAACTTCGGCGGCATGATCAAAAGATCAATGCCGCCTTGTTTCAAGGCACCTTGCTCGCTCTGGTGGGCTTTCGCTGACATTGCCAAAACATTGACGTTGCCGGGCCGGCACTTGGGGACGTTCCTTTTGTGCCGGCACCTGGGGACACTCCTTAGTCGTTGGGGACGTTCTTAAACGACTAGTCATTCAAGAACGTCTCCAATGATTACCCGCAGAATGAGCGTGGCTGACAGCCGGGCGACGCCGGTCCGCGTGGCGGCGTATAATCGGCGGCAGATGACTTGGACGTTAGGAAACCATGACCGATAGCATGCAGCAGATGGCGCTCGACACGCTCGGCGCCTATTTTGGCTACACCTCGTTTCGCCCGGGCCAGGACCGCATGGTCGATGCGATCCTTGCCGGTCGCGATGCGCTCGGCGTTATGCCCACGGGTGCCGGCAAGTCTATCTGCTACCAGGTGCCCGCGCTCATGATGCCCGGCATCACCTTTGTGGTGAGTCCGCTGCTGTCGCTTATGGAGGACCAGACCCGCGCGCTGCTCGCGGCGGGCGCGCGACCCAGCTATCTCAACTCCAGCCTTACTCCGGCCCAGCAAAACACCGTGCTCAAGCGGGCGCGCGAGGGCCGCTACCAGCTTATGTACGTGGCACCCGAGCGCCTGCTCGAGCCGCGCTTTCTGGCCTTTGCGCAGGAAGCTGCGGCCGAAGGCGGCATTGGCGTGCCGCTCGTGGCCATTGACGAGGCCCACTGCGTGAGCCAGTGGGGCCAGGATTTTCGTCCCGCCTACCTGCAGATTCGTGAGTTCATCGATTCGCTGCCGCAGCGCCCCATCGTGGCGGCCTTTACCGCTACGGCGACTGAGCGCGTGCGTGCGGACATTCAGCAGATGCTCGGCCTGCAAAACCCCGCGACGGTGGTGACGGGCTTCGATCGCAAGAACCTCTACTTTGGCTGCGAGGAGATGGGCGACAAGGCCAAGGCCGCGTGGGTGCGTGACTATGTGATCGCGCATTCGAGCGAGAGCGGCATCGTGTATTGCTCGACCCGCAAGACGGTCGATGCGCTGGCAGGCGAGCTTGCCGAGGCGCTGGGACCTAGCGGCATTCGCGTGGGCCGCTACCATGCCGGCATGGGCAACGACGCCCGCCGTCAAAGCCAGCGCGCCTTTATCGACGACGATATTCAGGTGATGGTTGCCACCAACGCCTTTGGCATGGGCATCGACAAGCCTAACGTGCGCTACGTGATTCACAACAACGTGCCCGAGAGCATCGAGGCCTACTACCAGGAGGCGGGCCGCGCCGGCCGCGATGGCGATCCGGCCAGCTGCCACTTGCTGTGGAACGGTAACGATTTTCGCATGCGCCGCTTTTTGATCGACCGCGGCGATGCTGCCGACGAGGCGCTCGACGACGAGCAGCGCGCGTGGGCGCTCCAGAATCGATATCGACTGCTCAGCCAGATGGAGGGCTACTGCAATACCACCGGCTGCCTGCGCGAATACATGCTGCGCTACTTTGGCGACGAGGCCGCGGCCGAGCATGCGTCAGCGACTGGTGCGGGCGGCGCCGCCACGGACGACGCCGAGGGCTGTGGCAACTGCAGCAACTGCCTCACGCAGTTTGATGTCGAGGACGTCACCGATATGGCCCGCGCTGCCGTGCGCTATGTGGCCACGCGTCCCATGCGCTTTGGCAAGTCGCTGATCGTCGACGTGCTCCACGGCGGCAACACCGAGCGCATTCGCCAGATGCATCTGGACGAGGACCGCGGCTACGGTGAGCTGTCAAGCGAATCGGTCGGGCGCATCAAGGACATCATCGGCCAGCTGTGCGGCCGCGGTTATTTGGCCACCTCGCAGGGGCAGTACCCGGTCGTTGGGCTGGGCCCGCGTGCCGTCGAGGTCGAGGATGAGGCGTTCGCCTTTACCGTTAAGCGTCGCGCGTCCAAGCGCAAGGCCTCGGCCCGCGCCCGCCGTGCGGTGGATCTGCTGCGCGAGGAGGCCGAGCTGGATCAGCGCCCGCGCGTGGGCGACGACGCCGAGCTGTTCGAACGCCTGCGCGCCTTGCGCAAGGAGATCTCGACCGAGCTGGAGATGGCGCCGTACATGGTCTTCTCCGACAAGGCCCTGCGCGGCCTGTGCCGCCTACGCCCGCAGACGCGCGATGAGCTTATCCAGGTCAACGGCATCGGCGAGAAAAAGGCCGATGCCTTTGGCGAGCAGTTTATGGCGGCGATTGAAGAGTTTGAGTCCGAGCATGCACGGAATGGAGCATAACGATGGCATCCGACGATAAAACCGAGCGCACTGAGGTGTCCGCTGTGCCGCTGTACCAGCAGGTTATGGATGACCTAAAGGGCGAGATCGCGCGTGGCGTGTATCCGACCGGCTCGCGCATTCCATCCGAGATGGAGCTCGCGAAGTCCTACGGCGTGGGGCGCATCACCGTGCGCCGCGCCATCGAGGAGCTGTCGCGCGCGGGGTATCTTAGCCGCCAGCAGGGGAGGGGTACCTTTGTGTGCGCTCCCAAGCTCAAGCGCAAGATTGTCCAGAAAGGCGATGTTCAGAGCTTTACCGAGGGCTGTGCCGCCAACGATATGGTGGCGGGCGCGCGCCTGGTGTCGCGCACGGTGGTCGCGGCGACGCACGAGGATGCGGCATTCTTTGGCGTGGAGCCCGGCTGCGAGCTTATCGTGGTCGAGCGCGTGCGTACGGCCGACGGCGTCCCCGTCATGCTCGAGAACAACGCCTTTGTGCTTGCCGACCATCCGTATCTGCAGACGCTTGCCGACAAGGACCTCACGGACAATTCCATCTTTGCGCTTGTTGCCGAGCATTCGGGTCGTTCGCCGCTCAAATCCGATCCCTGCACGGTGGAGATTGCGCTTGCCGATGCTCAGGCGGCCCCGCTGCTCGAGGTTCCGATCGGCGAGCCACTCTTCTACATGGAGACGTACTTTACCGATTTTGATGAGCAACCTCTGCTGCTCGGTCGCCAAAAGATCGTGGGCTCGCGCTACGTGTTCGACATCTAACGTTCATAGATAGAACAACATAGAACAAATTTGCCGAAATGACTTTCCGAGCGATTGCTTGCGTGGTATAAATAGGACAACATAGAACGACCGCAGGTACGAGCTGTCGTCTAAAGTTGCCACACAAGGAGGAACATCAGTATGAACGCACATGATCTGGTTCAGGAAATCATCGAGCGCAAGGGTAAGATCGAGAACGTCTTTTGGATCGCCTGCGGCGGTTCGATGATCGACCTGATGCCGGCCAACGAGCTGCTCAAGCGCGAGGCCACCACGTTTACCTCCACGGTCTATACTGCGCGCGAGTTCTGCCTGATGGCCCCTAAGAGCCTCGGCGAGAAGTCGCTCGTCATCGCCTGCAGCCACAGCGGCAACACACAGGAGGTCGTCGACGGCTGCGAGATGGCGCTGGCTGCCGGTGCCGAGGTCGTTGCCATGACCGACTGCGAGGGCTCCAAGATCGATAGCGGCAAGTGGACCACCTGGGTTTACCCGTGGGGTGAGGGCGTGTCGCAGGCCGAGGTGCCGCAGGGCATCGGTGCTCTGATTGCCGCCGAGCTGCTCGACCAGCAGGAGGGCTACGAGGCGCTCGCCGACATGTACGAGGGTCTTAAGCAGATGGACGCGCTGCTGCCTGCCGCCCGCGAGAAGGTCAACGCCGAGCTGGGCGCCCGCTTTGCCGAGCTCTGCCAACAGCACAAGTTCTTCTACATCCTGGGTTCCGGCCCCAACTTTAGCCAGACCTACGCCATGGCCATCTGCTCGCTCATGGAGATGCAGTGGCAGCACTGCTGCTACATCCACTCCGGTGAGTACTTCCACGGCCCCTTCGAGGCCACCGAGCCCGGCGTGTTCTACTTTGTGCAGCTCGGCGCAGGCGAGTGCCGCCCCATGGAGGAGCGCGCGCTTGCGTTCCTCAACACGCATACCGACACGCTCATGGTGCTCGATGCGCTCGAGTACGGCGTGGGCGAGGTGCCCGCTAGCGTGCGCTCGTTCCTAGAGCCGATCTTCTTCTACGCAATGAGCTGCGAGCTGCGCGCCGCCCGCGGCAAGGTCTTCGACCACAGCCCCGAGTACCGCCGCTACATGGGCATCGAGCAGTACTAAGTAACGGGAATTATCTTTTTTGGCGGGGTCTGCGCTGAGCGCGGGCCCCGTTTTGCGTTGTGGCGGCCGAATTTGTTCGGTCGGAAAAGTATTAGACCTAAATTTGCAAGCGTGCCGCATGAGTCAAAAAAGCGGGCCGCGCCGGGGGTTTCCGGCGCGGCCCGCTTGGGATCGTGCTTAGATTCGCAAGGTTGCGGCAGTCGGTGCCCTACTTTGCGTCGTAGGCTTCGGTATCCCACCAGTCGAGCTGGGCGATGTTGTCGCGGATGTGCTGGCAACTCTTGTGGAAGCCCTCGAGCTCGTGCTCGGACAGGTCGAGTGTGTAGACCTCCTCGACGCCCTCGGCACCGATCACGCACGGCAGGGAGGTGAAGATGCCCTCCTCGCCATACTGGCCGGTCATGAGCGTGGAGGCGGAAAGCACGGCGTGCTCGTTGTGCAGCACGGCGGCGCAGACGCGCGCGGCGGAGTTGGCGACGGCGTACTCGGTGCACTGCTTGCCCTGGTAGGTCACATAGCCGCCCTTGCGCGCGAGCTCCTCGACCTCCATGTGGTCGAAGGCGTACTTGTCGGGGTTCTCGGCCTGAAGCTCAGTCAGGCTCTTGCCGGCGATGGTCGCGGCCTTAAAGGCGGCCAGCTGGCTAAAGCCGTGCTCGCCGATCATGTAGGCGTCGATGGACTTGGGGCTCACGCCGACCTTCTTGGAGATCTCGGTGCGCAGGCGTGCGGAATCCAGACCGCAGCCCGAGCCGATGATCTTCTTGGGATCGTAGCCGGTCAGGTGCCACAGCTCGGTGCACACGACGTCGCAGGGGTTGGAGATGCTCACGAAGATGCCGTCGAAGCCGGCGTCGACGATGCGCTTGGCAAAGGTGCGGGCGGCGTCGGTGGTAAAGAACAGCTCACCGTCGCGGTTACCGGCGGCCAGTGCGACCTTACCGGCGGCGTTGACGATGACGTCGCAGCAGGCCAGCTCCTCGTAGTGGTCGTAGCAGTTGACGATCTTGGTGTTATACGGGACAAACGAAAGGGAGTCGCGCAGGTCCTGGACCTCGGACGTCACCTTGGCCTCGTTGATATCGCACAGGTACAGCTCATCGGCAATGCCCTGCATAAGCAGGCTGTTGGCGACATGTGCTCCTACGTGGCCCTGGCCGACCACACCGATCTTACGCGTCTGGTACATATGAGTATCCTTTCGGCCGAGTTTTTCGCGTTGAAACATTGTAGCGTCCTGCCGTTACTTTGCTAGGCTAAAGTGCAGCAGATTTTAGAGACATGCCTTAATTTCTACTTTTGGGGCGTTTTGGGCCGTTGGCGGCATCGCTGGGCGATGTGCTCGCGCGAATGGGGCCGCTCGTTGTACCATAGCTGCAACTGACTCGTAAGGAGCATCCATGCCCATTCGCATTCCAGACGCCCTCCCTGCCGCCGCGCAGCTCGAGAGCGAGAACATCTTTGTCATGACCGAGTACCGCGCGCTGCACCAGGACATCCGTCCGCTGCGCGTGCTCATCCTCAACCTCATGCCCACCAAGATTGCCACCGAGACGCAGATCATGCGCAAGCTCTCCAACACGCCGCTGCAGGTGGAGGTGGACCTGCTGCGCACCAAAACGCACGAGGCCACGCACGTGAGCGCCGGCCATCTGGAGACGTTTTACCGCACGTTCGACGACATCTGCGACATCCACTACGACGGCCTGATCATCACGGGCGCGCCGGTGGAACAGATGCCGTTCGAGGAGGTCGACTACTGGCCCGAGCTCTGCCAGATCATGGATTGGTCCACCACGCACGTGCACTCTACGCTGCACATTTGTTGGGGCGCGCAGGCCGGCCTGTACCATCATTACGGTATCCAGAAGTACGATCTGCCGGCAAAGGCGAGCGGCGTGTTCGAGCATTATCTAGTGAAGCCGAAAAGCCCGCTGGTCCGCGGCTTTGACGACCGCTTCTATGCCGTACATTCGCGCAACACCGACGTGCGCCGCGAGGACGTGGAGGCCGAGCCGCAGCTTGAGGTCGTGGCCGTGTCCGACGAGGTGGGCCTGTACATCGTCAAGTCGACCGACAGCCGTCGCTTCTTTGTCTTTGGCCATCCCGAGTACGACACCGATACGCTGCGCCTGGAGTACGAGCGCGATGTGAAGCGCGGGCTCAACCCGGAGGTGCCGGCGCACTACTTTCCGGGTGACGACCCCTCCGCCGAGCCGCGCAACGTCTGGCGCAGCCAAGCTCAGCTGTTCTACACCAACTGGCTCAACTACTACGTCTACCAGACCACGCCCTACGACCTGGCCCGCGCCGGCGAGGAGCACTAGGCTGCGATGGTACTGCTGTAGCCGTGGCTGATATGGCGGCGATTAGGCGCTGATGATGTGGGGTAGCGGCAGGTCGTGAGCGTCGGTGGGAACGCGGTCGACACGCTGCTCGTCAAAGGCGATGCCGATGATTTGGCATGCGGGCGAGAGCATGGGCAGGTAGCGGTCGTAGCAACCGCCGCCGTAGCCCAGGCGCGCTCCGGTTTGGTCGAAGGCCACGAGCGGCACGACGATCATGTCGAGAGCTTCGGCAGGCACGATAGGGAAGTGGTTGCTGTCGATGTCCGTGGCCGCAAAGGCCCGCGTAGGGTGGGCGATAAACGGAGCCGCGGACGCATCGTCGGCGGCAACTGCCCGCATACACATGCGCTGGCCACAAGCTGCGGCATCAATTGCCGAGAGCATGCACGGATAGGCTACGCGCCAGCCGCGTTTGGCGGCAGCTGCGGCAAACGCGGCTGGGTCGACTTCGGAACCCATCGCGGCATAGACGGCAACGGTGTGCGGCGCCGCGGCATCCAAGCGGCCCAGCAGCTCAACCAGCCGCGCATAGATATCAGCAGACTTCGCCGCCCGTACATCCAAATCGAGATCGTCGCGCCGAGCAATCATTGCCCGCCGCAACTCAGCCTTGTCCATCCCAGCCTCCTCTAGCAAACCTGCCAAAAAGGGACAGGTTTATTTTGGCGGGTTTTATCTGGGCAAACGTCGAAGCCGCCACAAAGGCGCCCTGTGTGGCGGCTTCGACTCGACGTTGGCTTCACAGCGCCGCAGCGATCGCTTCAGTCACAAACTTATTGAGTGACTCACCCTTCTTTGCTGCTGCCAGCGCTGCTTGCTTGTGGAGCTCAGAGCCCGTTCTTACGTTGAACGAGCCCTTAAAAGCCCGCTCGGGTTCCTTGCCCTTCTCGGCGCAAAACTCAAGGTAATCGTCGACGGCGTCGTGGAAGCATTGCTCCACTTCTTCAGCCGTGGAGCCTTCAAATACGATTGCGTCCCTAATGCCGGCGACCATACCTGTTAGCACATGCTGTTCGGCATTGAACTCGACCGGGGCGAAATAACCTTTGTATGCCAAAACGTTACTCATGACTACCTCCGACATCTTGCAGAAAGCGAACGATGTTTCGAATGGTCCCCGCTGTCAATTCGTCAGATGGATGAGGCGCGTGCATTACGAACATCCTGCCATCTGATGGCCTGTAGAAGCGAACGCGCGATCCGGACGTCTTGCCTTTGCTGTCCATTTCAAAGCCATATGAAGCCATAACTTTAAGAAAGTCAGCAAATCTATACGTTGAAGGACAGCTAAGCAGCTGGGCGATGAGTTTATCGGATCGAGTCATCCCGCCTCACATTCTGCAACTATATTCTAGTTGCAATTTCAGTTCGATGCAAGCACCTCTACTATAGAACATGTGTGCGTATAGAACAAATGTTCGAACTACCACGAAGGGCGCCTGTGAACTGCGCCCTTCGTGGTAGTTTTGCTTGCCGTGCCTTAGCCCAGCAGGTCGATGACGTTGAAGCCGGCGTTGCTCTTGGCGATGACGTCGCGGCCGCCAAAGACGCAGGTGGGTGACTCGGCTGCGATGCGCGTTACGTCGGCGCCGAGCGAGCGAAGCTCACCGGGCGTGGCGGCGAGCATCTGGGCGCGGCGCTCCTCGCGCGCATGCGGATCGAGCCCGGCCAGGTAGGTCGTGTTGCGGCGCTTGGTGAGCGCGTACGGCTTCACCGGCGCGTCCATGCCGCTCACGCAGCTCACGATAAAGCCCTCAAAGGCGGCCTCGTCGGGATCAAAGCTGCCGAGCCATTCGCCCGCGCGCGCCACGCGCTCAATCGAGGGGTCGATTGCCGGGTCGCGGTAGGTGTAGAACGCCGCCTGACGCTCGCCGGCCGCGCGGAATCCGCAGCCGTACGCGCCGCCCTTAACGCGGATCTCGTTCCACAGATAGTCGTAGGAGAGCGCGTTGGCGGCAACCGCCCAGGCGCCCGTCACGTCGATGCCCAAGCGACGCGGGTCGCACGCGCTTGCCGCAAAACAGATGTCGCTGGGGATGACAAAGGCCTCGTGGCGGTCGCACGGCGTCGGCACCACGAGCGCGTTGCGGCCGGCATCGGCGCCGTCGCCAGCGCCCAGCTCCAGGTCGCCCGCGGCGGCCCAGTATGCGTTAAAGTCCTCGTCGCTGCCGGTAAAGCTCGCCAGGCAGCCATCGGCCACAAAGATGCGGCCTGCCAGCTCGGCAAGCTTGGTACGCAACCCGTTCACGCGCTCGTCAAAGTGGTCGAGCAGGTCGCGCAGGAACAGATAGAAGTCCACGCCCGAAAGCTGCTCGCGCACCACGGCCGAAGGCGAGCTGTAGCTCATCGCGCGACCGAGCGCCGCCGAGTGGCCGTTGTTGATAAAGCCCTGCTCAAGCCCAATGCGAATCTGTGTGAGCACGTCGCGCACGCGGTCGGCGTCGGCATCTGCCAAAAGCGTGCTCGACCATACCTCGCGCGGCAGACTCGCCAGCGCATCGATCTTCTCGGACAGGGCGCCGGCGCTCACCAGCAGGTAGGGGCGCACGCCGTCCACTTCGGGCTGCGTCATGACCTCGGTCGTAAAGCTCAAAAAGCCGAGCTTGCCAGCGAGCAAGTTGTCGAGTTCCTCGGCCGAGTGCTCGCGCGTGGGCAGCTGCTTAAGCAGGCGGCAGAGCAGTGTCACATAGGGCAGGTCCTCAAACGCGACGCAGTTCAGGTCGAAATACTGCATGGCGTAGGCCAGACGGTTGGTGGGGATGCCGTGGCGCAGGCAGGGGATGGGCACGGTCGTGTCCACGATCAGTGGCGGCTCGGGGCGCGCCTCGCCAATGTCGGACACGCGCAGGCGCGGCAGCGTGGCCTTGGCCTCGGGTGTGTCTTCCGCCTCCTGCGCGGCACGCAGCGCGGCCGTGCGCTCGACCACGTCGGTCAGCTCGGCATCGGTCATGGCATCGCGCTTGGCTGCCAGCTCGGCGGCCTCGGCACCCTCCGAACCCTCGGCGGCGTCCACCGGCACCAGCTCGACCAGTGCCATGTGGTCGTTTTCCAGCACCAGCTCGCGCAGCAGGTCCTCAAAATAGCTGCCGTCCAGCTCGCTACGCAGCTCCTCGTACACCGGGCCGTACTTGAGCGCCAGCGTCGCGGCGTCGTCATCGTAGAGCCAGGTGCTCAGCGCGTCGCACGCAATGGCCACGCCGTCGGCGATGCCATAGTCACGCTGGCGCAGGTCGTACTCGTTGCTGCTGATGATGGCTTCCAGACGCTCGCGCGGAACTCCGTGCTCGCACAGGTCGCGGCAGGCGTCCTGGAACACGCGACGCAGCTCGCGCGCCACACCGGGCTGTGCGTTTTGCAGCATGATGAGCTCGTAGGGCTGCAGGCTCTCGGCCGCGGTGTAGCTCACCACGTTGCCGCCCAGGCCGGCGGCCAGAATGGCCTTCTTAACCGGCGCTTCGTTGGAGCCCAGCAGCGCCTCGAACAGGATATCCGCCGCGATCGTGCGCTTGCGGTCGAGCGCGCTGCCCAGCACAAGGCCCAGGCCCACCAGGGCGTTCTCGGGTGTGGTGGCCATCTCGATGCGCTTGTACTCGCAGGTCACGGGCGCCTGCGCGTCCAACGGATTGGGCGCCAGCGTGGACGGGTCCTCGCCGGCGGCAACGGCAGCGTCCATGCGGCGGCTCGCGGCACTCGGCTGCGACAGATAGCGCTCGTCCAAAAAGGCCAGTGCGCGGTCCACGTCCAGGTCGCCGTAGAGCGTGATGTAGGAGTTGGAGGGATTGTAGTGTCGCGCGTGCGTGTCCAGGAACTGCTCGTAGGTGAGCGCGGGAATCGCGCGCGGGTCGCCGCCGCTCTCGTGCGCATAGGCGGTGTCGGGATAGAGCGCGGCGTTGACGGCATCGTCCAGCACGCTCATGGGATCGGACAGCGCGCCCTTCATCTCGTTGAACACCACGCCGTTATAACGCAGCGTGCCCTCGTGCAGGCTCGCGGCGCTGCTGTCGCCGTCGCCCTCCGGCAGGTCCAGTTCGTAGTGCCAGCCCTCCTGCTCAAAAATGGTGGGCTTGGTATAGATGGCCGGGTTGAACACCGCGTCCAGGTACACGTCCATCAGGTTGTACAGATCCTGCTCGTTGGTGGTGGCAACGGGGTAGATGGTCTTGTCGGGGTAGGTCATGGCGTTGAGGAACGTCTGCATGGAGCTCTTGATCAGGTCGACAAACGGCTCCTTGACGGGAAACTTGGCCGATCCGCACAGCACCGAGTGCTCAAGAATATGGAACACGCCGGTGGAATCGGCCGGCGGCGTCTTAAAGCCAATGGCAAAGGCCTTGTTTTCGTCGTCGCACGCCAGGTACAGCAGACGAGCGCCCGAGGCAGTGTGTCGCAGCACGTAAGCGTCCGAGTCGAGCTCGGGCACGGTCTCGCGGCGCTCGACGGCAAAGCCGTGGCAGGTAGTGCCGGGCACCAGCAGTGCAGCGGCTGCGGCGCGCGGGTCGGTTGAGGTGGTGGGCATATGCAGTCTCCTTTGACGCCCCAGCGGGGGCGAATCGAGTCGAATCCTCGAGAGTATACCCATATGGGGCCGCGACCCTGCGGCGAACTGGAGACGATGCCAGCGGATTGGGCGAAGGGCTCGCGTGCCCGCCGCACGAGCGTGGAAAATTGGACACTCGCCAAACGAGAGTGGATATTCGGACGGACGAGCGAGGATTTCCGGATACCTATCGAACGAGAGTGGATATTTGGACGGAATTTGCCGCAAAAGCCCCAAAAACCGTCCAAATATCCACTCTCGATATCCGACCGTCCGAAAATCCTCGCTCGTCCATCACTCGCGTATCTCTCGTCCCTCATTCGTCTCTAATATGAGAGATGACAGGAAGATGAGAGAAAAATATGAGAGATAACTGAGCAGCAAAGAGACAGGCAATCATGGTATTGTCTCAATACCAATTGTTCTACCAGCAAAAATATGTATAAATGAAGCAAATGGTAGACATTCCATCTCTCATCTATCTCTCTATCTCTAAGCCGAGAGATAGAGAGATAGATGAGAGATAATTTCGAGAGATAACTGAGAGACGAGGGAAATCTATCCGCGGCATTCTCCGCAGGACCGAGCGAAAGGACGTGCAGATGAACGAAAACGAGCTGACCGGTCTGCTTGAGTCTTTAAGGCGTATGGGCTCGGATGATCTTAACGTCGAAGTGAAGGAGAGCGCCACGACGCTTTCCCGCGATGTGTGGGAAACGGTGAGCGCATTCGCGAACACTGCCGGCGGAATCATCGTGCTCGGAGTGAGTGAGCGCGCAGGTTTTGTCCCGGTTGAGAACTTCGAGACCGAGAAAGTGCTCAACCAATTTGTGTCAGGCATGGGTGATGCGGGCGGTCGAGGAAAGCTGGCCAATCCGCCTAAATACACGATCGAGCGAGTGGAGCTTCAGGACGTCATCGTTCTCGTCATTACGATTGAGGAGCTCGATCCGTCGAGCAAGCCCTGCTATGTCATAGAGCGGGGCGCCCAGGGCGGCAGCTACAAGCGCATCGATGACAAAGATGTGCCGCTTTCATCGACCGAGGTGCTCGCATTGGCGTCATACGGTCGAGCGACTCCGAGCGATCGGGACGCGGTGGCGGGTGCGGGCGCGGACAATCTCGACGAGACGCTGGTCGACCGTACGATAGATCGGGCTTTCTCGTTGACGCCCCGGGCAATGCGCGGCGCGCCGGACAAACAAACGAAGCTGGAGCGCCTAAATATCCTTGATTCCCAGGGCAATGTCACCAAGGCTGGACTCCTAGTTGTGGGCACCTACCCTCAGCAGTTCTATCCCAAGCTCTTCATTGACGTGGCTGTCCATGCGGGAACTCAGAAGGGCATGGCGGGGTCGCTGAGGTTCATGGACCGCACAATCTGTGAGGGAACGTTGGGCGAGATGATCTCGGATGCCGTCGCAGCCGTCGCCAAGAATTTGCGGCGAACCTCGACCGTCCAAGGCGTCTCGCGTGTCGACTCGCTTGAGATTCCCGAGGAGGTTCTGCGCGAGGCAATCGCCAACGCCGTAATCCATCGAGAATACGGGGATCGGTTCTGTGGACAATCGATTGCCGTCGACGTCTTTGATGATCGTGTCGAGGTGACAAATCCTGGCGGCCTTTACGGGGGAAAGACTCGCGAGAACTTGTTTGACGGCAGCTCCCGATGCCGTAACGCGACGCTTGTGAAGCTCATGTCGATTGTCCCGCTGCCGGATGGCGCAGGTTCGCCGGCTGAGGGCAATGGCTCGGGCATCCCGATGATGATCGATGCCATGCGCGCGCATGGTCTGGCCGGGCCCCTGTTCTGCCCGGGATTCGATCGGTTCAAGGTCGTACTTTACCGTTCAAAGATCGAGCCGGTCGATCATGGCGGGGGCTTAATTGTGACGGCACTCAAACACTACGGCGAGCTGGGGACGCGCGAGCTGGCAGAGCACACAGGGCTCACAATTTCCCAGGTTAGGTCGCGCGTCAACGCGCTCATTGCTCAAGGCGAGCTTGAGCCCACGGCGCCGGCGACGAGCCGCAACCGCAAGTATCGACTGTCGGAGCGCGTGGGATAGATGCGTTAGTGGACGAGGCGACCCAATAATCGACCCTCGATTGGCGTCCATTAAGGTAAAGCGGTTGTTGCCCAGTCGACGGTGATGCTAAAGACTCGGCTTACGCCGGCATGGCCCCGAACCCGTCTATCAGGAACAGCCTAAGAACCAGCTTGATGACATTTCCCGGTTTGACTTCTGCCGCGTCAAAGACGTGGCGCTCGGCGAGCTCGCTGCAGTATGCATAGATGTCGCGGATAAGGTCCGCGCCCGAGAGCGTAAACATGTAGCCTGCGTCCGAAAGCGCATTGGGCGCGGCAGGCAACTTGGCCATGTGGCAGAACGTTTGCAGGTCGGGCGCCATAACGTTCTGGTAGTCGAGGTGGCCGTTGGCATCCTGCGCGGCAACCTCCAATTGGCGCACAAAATCCAGCGCCGCCGCTAACACAAAGCTCGGCGTAGGCGCATTGACGTCCTGAGTGGTCGCCACAAGCCTGCCCGCCGCCTGCGTGACAAGCCAAGCGACCTCGCGCTGGCAACGCACAGCCTTGCGCGTAACCGGCTTGATGGACGAAGAAGAAACGCTTCCCTTAGGCGGATTCGAAACAGCCACAAGAACCTCCCATGAACGACCCGGCCCAACAAGCCCGGATGAAACACGTGCTACATCAGTATACAGGGAAGTGGGGTAGCGGGGTACAAGCGCGCCAGCGGCAAACCGAGAGCATCAACGATGTGCCGATCGCGGAATGAGATCTCGTAATAATTGACTCTCGGCCATATTATTGAGGGGCATGACTCGCGTTCGTATGGTTGTAGGTGCTGGCGATGAACGACATTGACCTTGCTGTTCCGTTGATGGATGGACCAAGCTATGACCGCGCCTGCAGTCTCGTGCCTTCCGAATACGTTGAGGCATGGGAGTGGTTTCTGGGTGAGGAACAGCGCGGCGGCGTTTGGACCAGCCTTCCGCACCACACCAAGGAAGATAGTCCTCAGTATCAGTACCGTTTGAGAATTGGCTCGGACTTCTTTCCCGTAACGCGGGATTCAGGGATCTTCTGGCCGGGCCAGGATCGGGTGAAGCAAGATCCCAATAAGATCTTTGCGCTTTCGGTCCATAACTCTAAAAAGAGCTTCTACACCGATGTGCCTCCGCTCTATTTGGATGACGGTACGTGGGTCATTAAGTATTCGGTCCAAGCGCCAGGAGCCGTTGGTTCTCGAGACCAGAATTACAACCGTAAAATGCTCAACTGCATGGAATGTGGCGTCCCAGTCGGAGTCATATTTGCAACCGAGGTGGGCTATAAGGTGCTCGGCCTTGCGTTTGTTGAGCGGTTCGAGCCCGAAAATGGATGGTTTGTTCTGCACGGTCCTGTTCATAAAGGCGGACCGGACCCTCGTTTTGCGCCCGACATGAGTTATCTGAAGCACATACCCGTCGATATTGAGTTTGCCGGACAGGGTGCGACCGACGACGAAAAGGTCCGCTATGCGTTAAGGCGCGAGCGATTGGGGCAGCAATGGTTCCGCAAGCAGCTCGTTGCCGCCTATGATGGCCGTTGCGCGGTGTCGGACTGCGGCGTCAGTGAAGCTCTGGAGGCTGCACATATCGAGAATTACTCGGGACCCAAATCGCAGGTTGCCAGCAACGGTATTCTGCTTCGGCGCGATCTTCATTCCCTATTTGATGCTCACCTGATTTCGTTTGAGCCTGTTTGCGGCGAATATCGGCTGTGCGGATCGTACCTGCTGGATAAGACCGACTACGCTTCCTTTGCGGGTGCGACGCTAAGGCAGCCGGATGAGCGTCAGTGGCGACCCGATACGGTGTTTCTTGAGGCCCATCGCATTGAGTTCGATCGCTCGGAAAAGAAGCGTGAAAAGGCGGGGCTTCTGCCGTATTAGCGTATTTGGCTTTGGCATTCTTTGACGATCGTGTTGTTTGATCGGATCGCGTGGCGATGCAATCTCGCGCACGCCCGCCGGTGCATGCTCTTCCTGATTTGTATAGCGAGAGGGGAGCGTATATGAGCTGGCGAGGCGATATTGCGATGGGGAAGTACGGAAAACTGCCGTGTGCCCTTATAGACAACAATATGTTTCCGAGCGTAGAGGTTGATTGCGCGTCGTTTGTCGTCACCTGCCCTTGCTGCGGCTCGCAAATACCGTGTCTCGACATTCGGTTTATCGATGCGCGCGACAGACTCAGCGACGAAGTGAGAAAACGGACAGGCGTTCATATGCCGGTGTATCCGGAGAAATGCCCTGTTTGTGGCCTCGATATCGTGTACGACGCCGGCGACGAGGGATAGGTGATGCGGAGGAGTTGGCTGTGAGTGTCTTTTGCCTCTACAAATAAATCCCCTCACCGAGTTGCTTGTGGAACTCGGCGTGATGGTCGCGTGCCCAGGTAAAGAGCGCCTGGTCAAAGTCGGTACGCGTGACCGGGACGCCAAAGACGCCGGCAACTTCGACGCGTATAAACTCCAGTGCCGGCAGCTTGTTGATGGCAGTGAGGGCAAACGGGGACGAGGGCTCCTCGAACAGATAGCGGCTGCCTTGCAGCGCGTCGCAACTGGTGCACGTGTTGCCGAGCGACGGGGCTTTGGAGGCTCGCGCGCCTACGGGCTTGTAGCCGCAGCGCTTATGAAGGTAGTCGCGGATCTCGCCCGGTACGCAGCCAAGAGCGGGCACGATGGCGAGTGCGTTGGCGTTGGCCGTGTCGATGGCAATGTGCCCGGCTTCGTTGGGCGCGTGCGCGATGGCGATGCTCTCGTCGTTATCGGCTCGATAGGGAATGCCGAAGGCCGCGACCGAGGTTTCTTTGTGACACTTCCAGCACTCGTGCTTGCCCAGTACTAGATATATATACGGTGCTGAGGGGTCGGATCGGTCAACACCGGGCAGCCACTCGGCAAAGGGTTCGGGGTTGACGCCACTGGGCACATACCAGATCTTCTTGGTCCGGTCCCATTTGGCGCCCAGCGCCTTGGCTTCTTCTTTGTGTGAAAAGGGGACATCGAGCTCGGTGCGCATGGTGGCTCCTTGGTGCTGCAGGTGTAAGTGGCTCAAGGATACCGCAGGGCGCAGACATCGCGGCGTTTTGCTGAGGAGTTGCGGCTTGGATGGGTTCGAGACGCGTTGGCCTCGGCCTCGGTGGCTATTGACGCGGTTTTGTGCATGGGCAGGGTGGTTGCTTGGGCGGTTGGAGCAGCCAGCGGATTTGGCGACATAAAACAAAACAGCCCAGAGGACATAGCCTCTGAGCTGCGAACATTTGGTGGGCGTTAGAAGATTTGAACTTCTGACCTCTTCCGTGTCAGGGAAGCGCTCTCCCCCTGAGCTAAACGCCCGATCAAGGATGCGCAAGCGCGCAAGGGATAATATAACGGAGCCTGAACTCGGTGGCAAGAACATTTTTAAAAATCGCTTACATTGTGGAATTCGGGGGCTTTGTCGTATCCATTTCAAAAGAGCCTGCTGCCGCGATTTGGCTGTCGCATAATGCAAGGCCATTGCGGTATCGAGCTATGGAAAGACGCCTGCGGAATTGTCCTACCGATAAGCGGACAAGCCTCCAGCTGGCGACTTCGCCGTGGTAAGGTAAGCCGAATTGTTTCCAGACTGTTTCGGGGGAGTGGAATGAGCAAAGAGTGTGTCGAGCAGGTCGAAGGCGCAGGGGCTTCGGTGCCGATGACCGATATATCGAACATTGATGTGCCCGAGGGCACCGACGAGCTCAGCCGTAGCACCCGCCGCGCCTGGCGCGGGCGTCTGAACAGCGCTTCGACGCGCAAGATGATCACGGGCGTCTTGGCTACGCTGGTGGGCGGTTCGTTTTGGGGCTTCTCGGGCACCAGCGCGAGTTTTCTGTTCGATACCTACCACGTCGATACCTTGTGGCTTATGAGCGTGCGTCAGATTCTCGCCGGTCTACTCTTTATGGCCGTGGTTGTTACGCGCGACCGCGAGCGCCTGATTAAGCTCTGGACCACACCCGCCGATTGCAAGCAGCTGCTGCTCTTTACCGCCTTTGGCCTGCTGTTCAACCAGTTTTGCTATCTTTCGGCCGTGCGCCTGACCAATGCCGGAACCGCGACGGTGCTCCAGTGCCTGCAGCTGATCATCATCATGGGCTACACCTGCGTGGTCGATCGCCGCAGGCCGCGCGTTCGCGAGGCGATCGGCATTGGTCTGGCCCTCGGCGGTACTTTTTTAATCACCACCGGCGGCGACCCCACCAGCCTGAATATCTCGCCGCTTGGCCTGGCAGCAGGTCTTATGTGTGCGGTCAGCGCCGCGTGTATGGCGGTGATTCCCGCCAAGATCCTGCCCGAATACGGCAGCCCCATCGTCACGGGCTCGGCAATGCTCACGGCGGGCGTGGTCTCGTGCGTCTTCGTGCAGCCTTGGGCGCATATGCCGGCGCTCGACGCCGCCGGCGTCGAGGCGCTTGCGGTGTTCGTGGTTATCGGCTCGTTTTTTGCTTACATGCTCTATATGCAGGGCGTTAAGGACATCGGCTCGGTGCGTGCGAGCCTCATCGGAACTGTGGAGCCGGTTTCGGCGACCATCACCAGCGCCGTTATGCTGGGCACGGTGTTTTTGCCGACCGACCTTATCGGCTTTGCCATGATCATCGTGATGATGTTCCTCACGGTGTAGCTGGCGCCGACGCCAAGACGGAAAAGGTGTTGTGCCGCATTTTCGCCAATTGATGTCCGTGTCTGGAGTTTAGCTGTCGATGCTCAAAATGCCATAAACTAGTAACGTTATGGACATTTTCATTGCGACTCAATTGCGAGGATTTCTTTATGGCTGGTAATCACTTTAAGGGCAGCGATAGCGGCCGTCCTGCAGTTCCGCCGCGTCCGAACGGGGCTGGTAAGGCCGGCACGCCGGGCGGCGCTGGACAGGGCAGTTCCGGTAAGCGCGTGTCCCCGGGCGAGACGGCGATGTTTACCGCTCTGTACGAGCAGTCTCAAAAGGCAAAAAAGACCGGCCGTGCAAAAGGGAATGTCTTTGCGGGCGGTGCAACCTCCGCGTCGCAGCCGAGCGGGGCTCCTTCGGTGCCTGCGAACAACGCAGGTGCTGCCAACGCCGCGAATGCTGCCGGCAACGTTAATGCCGGCAAGGCCGCCAACAATACTCCCCCTGCCGGTGGCGCGGGGCTTACGGGTAACCTTGGCACGATTTACACCGGCGCCTCCGAGACTGGCACGTTCGCCCGCCTGGATGATAGCGGTGCCGAGTTTGCGGGCTCGGGTTCCAAGGAAGATTATTACGATTTTGGCTTGAACTACGGTAGCGATGCTTCGTCGAGTTCGATCTCTGACGGTCTGGTCCGTCATCGCCATCGCAAGGGCGAGCGCAAAAAGCGTCACACCGGCGCCATTATTGCCGCTGTAGTCGCAGTGCTTCTCGTTGTGCTTGGCACAGGCGGCTTTATGCTGCTTAACTCGGCAAAGACCGTAAAGAGCGAAGCGAAGGAGGCTGTCGAGATCGTCGGTGGCCTTAAGGGCAAGGTCACGTCGGGCGATTTTTCGACGCTGCCTGACGACGCGAAGAAGATCGATGAGCTCTGTAACAGCATGAAGGCGGAGACCTCGAGCCCGCTGTGGGCGGCGGCTTCGTTTATCCCGGTGTATGGCAGCGATATCAATGCGGCCCGCACCATGATTGACGCCCTGTCCGATGTCTCGAGCAATGCGCTGGTTCCCATGGCCGATAACCTTTCGCAGGCTACGCCCGGCAAGCTGTTCCAGGACGGCATGATTAACGTGTCCGCGCTGCAGGCGGTCGCCGATTCGCTTTCCAGCAGCTCGAAGGTGTTCAAGAGCGCCAACGAGAAGGTCCAGGGCATTGGCGATACTCATATTTCCCAGGTGACCGAGCTGGTCGATAAGGCCAAGGACGGCTTTGCCACCCTCAACGGTGCGGTTGACGCGGCGGAGAAGGTCGCCCCCGTCCTTCCCCAGATGCTCGGCGCCAACGGCCAGACGCGCAACTACCTTATGTACGCCATGAACAACGTCGAGATTCGTGCTTGCGGCGGCTTTGGCGGTTCGCAGGGCCTGATTTCGGTCACTGACGGCCAGATGTCGATTGGCGAGTTTGTTCCCCGCATTGGACTCAGCGAGGAAGAGGCAGTCGAGAGCGTCGACGAAGAGGATGAGGCGCTGTTCGGCAACCACAGTAACCTGTACAACTCGGGCAATACCTATTCGCCTGATTGGCCCCGCAACTCGCAGCGTGTCGCCGCGCTGTGGAAGTCCCAGTATGGACAGGACGTTGATGGCGTCATCGGTATCGACCCGGTGTTCCTGCAGTATCTGCTGGGCCTGGTCGGTAATGTCTCGCTGCCCGACGGAACGGTTGTCGACGGCACCAACGCCGCAAAGGTTCTCATGCACGATGTGTACTGGAACTATCCGGTCGAGGAGTCTGACGGCATCTTTGCATCCGTCGCCAGCGCTGCCTTCGACAAGATCCTTGGCGGTATCGGCGATGTCGATGTTACGAAGCTTGTCAGCGCCGTTGAGCGCGGTGCCGAAGAGGGCCGCCTGATCGCGTGGATGAGAAACGATGATGAGCAGAATGCCATCAAAGAGACGGGCATTGACGCTTCGCTGCCCGATCCGGATGACCCGAGTGCCGATCCCGTTGCCGGCGTTTACTTTAACAACCTGAGCTTCTCCAAGCTCGACTGGTACCTGAACGCCGATACGCAGATTGGCCAGGGCATCAAGAACGGTGACGGCACGTGCTCCTATCGCATCACCGTTACCCTGACGAACATCATGACGCAGGAGGAGGCTGGCAAGCTGCCCGACTACGTTGCGGCGAGCGCACCCGATGCCGCGCGTGACGACGAGCGTCTGAATGTCTCGTTGTTTGCCCCGACGGGCGGCAACATTACTGATCTGACCGTCGAGGGCACCCAGTTTGGTCTTGGCGCCGCTACGTGGCATGGAATCCCCTTCTATTCGGGCACCGTTGACCTGCATGCTGGCGAGACGACGACGATCACGTATACGCTGACCACGTCGGCCGAGGCGGGGGACAAGCCGCTTACGCTGCGTCAGACTCCTACATGCCAGGCGGCTCGCGACAGCGCGTCGGCGTAGGGTTTTTCTGGTAGCGCAGATAATCGAGTACCATTTTGGGGCGGACAGGCAATCTGTTCGCCCCTATTTTGTAAGGAGAGCGCATGAAGTACTTTGGCACCGACGGCTTTCGCGGTGAGGCCAACGTTGGGCTGACGGTAGAGCACGCTTATAAGATTGGCCGTTTTGTGGGCTGGTATTACGGCGTCAACCGCAGTGCTAAGGCGCGCGTGATCGTGGGCAAGGACACGCGTCGCTCGAGTTACATGTTCGAGGCGGCGCTGGTGAGCGGCCTGGTCGCGAGCGGTGCGGACGCCTATATGCTGCACGTGATCCCCACGCCGGGCGTAGCGCACCAGACCGTGGAAGGCTGCTTCGATTGCGGCATCATGATCAGCGCGAGCCACAACCCGTTTTGCGATAACGGCATTAAGCTCGTCAACAGCGACGGCTTTAAGATGGACGAGGACGTACTGGAGCTCATCGAGGACTACATCGATGGCAAGAGCGAGGTGCCGCTGGCCACGGGCAACCACATCGGTGCCACGGTGGACTACATGCAGGGCCGCAACCGCTACATTGCTTCGCTCATTGCAAGTGCGAACTTTTCGCTGCAGGGCGTCAAGATCGGTATCGACTGCGCCAACGGCTCGGCTTCCTCGGTGGCCAAGCCGGTGTTCGGCGCGCTGGGCGCCGACGTGCGCGTGATCAACGCCGCGCCCGATGGCTTTAACATCAACGTCGACTGCGGCTCCACGCATATGGAGCGTCTGCAGCGCCATGTGGTGGAGCAGGGCCTGGACGTGGGTTTTGCCTACGATGGCGATGCCGACCGCTGCCTGGCCGTGGATGAGCGCGGTCGCGTGGTAGACGGCGACCAGATCCTGTACGTGTGCGGCGTGTATCTGAACAAGCACGGTCGCCTTTCGGGCGGTACCGTGGTGCCGACGATTGCCAGCAACTTTGGCCTGATCAAGTCGTTGGAGCTTGCCGGCCTGAGCGCCGTGACCAGCGGCGTGGGCGACCGTCACGTGTATGCCAAGATGCGCGAGGGGGGCTACAGCCTGGGCGGCGAGCAGACGGGCCATACGATCTTTGGCGATATCGAGCGCACGGGCGACGGCATTATGACCTCGCTGCGCGTGATGGAAGTGATTCGTGCCGAGCGCGAGACGCTCTCGCAGCTCACGGCTCCGTGCAAGCTGCTGCCGCAGGCGCAGGTGGCCGTGCGCGTGGCGGACAAGGACGCCGCGCTCGAGAACATGGGCGTGCAGAACGCCATCGCCGAGGCCGAGGTTGCGCTGGCAGGCGAGGGCCGCGTGCTCGTGCGCAAGAGCGGAACCGAGTCGGTTATCCGCGTGCTGGCCGAGGCGCCCGACCAAGCATCCGCCGATGCCGCCATGAAGCGCATCGCCGCCGCGCTGGAAGCTCTGTAAGGTAGTCATTGGGGACGTTCTTAAACAACTAGGTGGAAAGGGGACGCCGCGGATTGGTTCCGCGGCGTCCCCTTTGCGTTGACGTGTCGGTTATGCCTTACAGCTCGTAGAGCGTGGTGAACTTGTCCTGCAGGTAGCTGCAGTAGTAGCGGGCATCGAACGCCATGCCGCACGCGCCCTTGATGAGCTCCGGCGCGTCCTTGGCGCGGCCCCACTGCCAAATGTGCTCGCCCAGCCAGGCGCGGACGGGTGTCAGGTCGCCGCTCGCACAGGCGCCGTTGAGGTCGACACCGTCGCGGCACATGGCCGGCACAAACATGGCGTCGTAGGCGCTGCCCAGCGCATAGGTGGGGAAGTAGCCAAACGAGCCGCCGCTCCAGTGCGTATCCTGTAGGCAGCCGTGCGTGTCGTCGGGAACGGGAATGCCCAGGTACTCATCCATGAAGCGGTTCCAAAGCGCAGGGATATCCTTGGCCGTGGCCTCGCCGGCAAACAGCATGCGCTCGATCTCGTAGCGCACCATAACGTGCAGCGGATAGGTGAGCTCGTCGGCCTCGGTGCGGATCAGCGAAGGCTGCGCGATGTTCACGGCGTGGTAGAGCGTGTCCTCGTCGACGTCGCCGTAGACCTCGGGTGCGTGGCGGCGCAGCACCTCGAGCAGCGGTCCCATAAAGGCGCGGCTGCGACCTACGGTGTTCTCGAAAAAGCGGCTCTGGCTCTCGTGGATGCCCATGGAGGTGCCGCCCTCAAGACAGGTGCGCGCATAGGCGGGATTGACGCCCAGCTCGTACATGGCGTGTCCCGCTTCGTGGATGATGCTGTAGACGTTGGAGATGCAATCGTCCTCGTAGATGTGTGTCGCGATGCGCGCGTCACCCACGGCAAAGCCCTCGCTAAACGGGTGCTCGGTAAAGGCAAGCGTGGTGTCGTTCAGGTTCAGGCCGACGAGCTTCATAAGGTCGAAGCTCATGGCGCGCTGGGCGGCCTCGGGCACGCGGGCGTGCAAAAAGTCGGCAGCGGGCTGCTGGCCGCGCTCGCCGATGGCGTGCACGAGTGGCACGACCGTTGCCTTGACCTCGTCACAAAACGCATCGAAGCTCTTGGCGGAAAGACCGCGCTCGTACTGGTTGAGCCAAACGTCGTATGGGTCGCGCTTGGGGTCCATAAGCTCGGCCTGATGCTTGAGCTGGCCCACAATCTTGTCCACATAGGGCTCAAAGCTTGCCCAGTCATTGGCCGTCTTGGCCTTGTGCCACACGGCGTCGGCCTTGCAGGTGAGCCTGGTCCAGGCCTCGGCCTCCTCGGTGGGAATGACGCTCGCTTCGCGCTGGTCGCGGCCGAGCACGCGAATCTCGTCGAGCAGCTGCGGGTCGTCGATCTTTTCGCCCGCGACCGTCTCGCGCGCGAGAGAGCGCACGAGCTCAACGGACTTTTTGCTGGTCAGGAGCTTGTGATGTTCGCCGGCAAGGGTGCCCATAGCATCGGCGCGGGCCGCGGCGCCGTTGGCGGGGGCAATCGTCGCGCCATCGAACTCGGCAATCTTGAGCAGGTACTCGCGGGTCCACAGTTTGCCTTCGAGCTTGCGGAGCTTCTTGATGCCCTTGCCCGCCTTGGCGCTCTTAGAGGCCTTGGCCACGGCGGCCTTGGCCTTCTTATCGAGTTTCTTTCCCATACCTATATCCTTGATCTCGCAGACCGGACGCCACGGGTAGGCGTGCGGCCAGTTTGCACAGCTACCCGTCTTGTACCCAGTGCGAACAAAACGGAACGCGGCGATATGCTCGCAGAATGTGTTATCCTATAGCCCAATGCGTTGACGGAGAGGGTTTGCCCGCCGCGTCGCCGGCAAGAGAGGGAAGGTCATGGGCTGCAAGCCTTCCTGCGGTGGCAAGGGCCAAGCGTTCACTCCCGAGCAGCGACCTCAACGGGCGCGCGGCCAGCGGCGGCGAAGCCCCAGTAGGGAAGCCGTGAGCCTCGCGACAAGGGGCGCAGAGTGGGCGCGGCGGGCCAGACATCCGCCGGGTCAAACAAGGTGGTACCGCGGAATTCAACCGTCCTTGGGCAATGCACATGCCCGAGGGCGGTTTTTTGTTACCGAACCGGGCCGCGTTTTCGCAGCGCCAAGCGGCATCGGTCGTCCCGGCAGGCGAATGCGCGAGAGACGAAAGGGAAGACATGAGTCTGATTGATGATCTGGTCAAACTCGAGGAAGAGGCCAAGGAGCTCGTCGCAGGCGCCGACGACGCCGCCAAGCTCGAGGCTGCGCGCGTTGAGCTGCTCGGCCGCAAGGGTCGTATTACCGGCCTGATGCGTATGATGGGCAAGCTCGCCCCCGAGGATCGTCCCGTGATGGGCAAGCGCGCCAACGAGATGCGCCAGCTGATCGAGGGCATGCTCGACGAGCGCACCACCGAGATGAAGGCCGCCGCCCTCAAGCACGCACTTGAGCGCGAGGCCGTCGATATCACGCTGCCGGGCATCCGTCCGCAGATCGGTCACCAGCACCTGATCAAGCAGATCATCGAGGAGGCCGAGGACATCTTCTGCGGCATCGGCTACACCGTCGAGTCCGGTCCCATGGTCGAAACCTCCTACTACAACTTCACCGCGCTCAACGCCCCCATGGATCACCCGAGCCGCTCGGCCCGCGACACCTTCTACGTGGTCGACAACAACCCCGGCAGCGTCGCACACCCCGAGGCTCACGCCCACGGCGAGTCCGACGTGCTGCTGCGCACCCAGACCTCGGGCGTGCAGATCCACACCATGGAGTCGCAGAAGCCGCCCATCTACATGATCTGCCCGGGCACCGTCTATCGTCCCGACACGGCCGACGCCTGCCACCTGCCGCAGTTCAACCAGATCGAGGGCCTGGTCGTCGACGAGGGTATCACCTTTGGCGATCTTAAGGGCACGCTCGACTACTTTGTTAAGTGCATGTTTGGCGAGGATCGCAAGACGCGCTATCGCCCGCACTTCTTCCCCTTCACCGAGCCTTCCTGCGAGGTGGACGTGAGCTGCCACGTGTGCGGCGGCAAGGGCTGCAACTTCTGCAAGCACAGCGGCTGGATCGAGATCCTGGGCTGCGGCATGGTCGACCCCAACGTCCTGATCAACTGCGGCATCGACCCCGAGAAGTACACCGGCTTCGCCTTTGGTATTGGCGCCGAGCGCGTCGCGGCACTGCGCTACGACCTGCCCGACCTGCGCACGTTGATGACTGGTGACATGAGGTTCTTGAACCAGTTCTAGAACGCTTTCTTCTTAGTTGCAGTTTCCGGCTCAAAGCCGCATTTATGAAAGGAGACCAGTTAGATGCGCGTTTCTTACGACTGGCTCAAGACCATGATCGATATTCCGGAGGATCCCAAGACCCTTTCGGACGAATATATCCGTACCGGCACCGAGGTCGAGGCGATCGACACCGTGGGCGAGTCCTTCGACCACGTGGTGACCGCCAAGGTGCTCACCAAGACCCCGCACCCCGATAGCGACCACATGTATGTGTGCTCGGTCGACGTGGGTGACAAGAACCTCGACGCCGACGGCAACCCCGCTCCGCTGCAGATCGTCTGCGGCGCGCAGAACTTCGAGGCCGGCGACCACATCGTCGCGGCCATGATTGGCGCCGTGCTTCCCGGCGACGTCAAGATCAAGAAGAGCAAGCTTCGCGGCGTCGTGTCCATGGGCATGAACTGCTCCGCGCGCGAGCTCGGCTTGGGCGGCGACCACTCCGGCATCATGATCCTGCCCGAGGATACGCCCTGCGGCATGCCGTTTGCCGAGTACGTGGGCTCGAGTGATACCGTGCTCGACTGCGAGATTACGCCCAACCGCCCCGACTGCCTGTCCATGATCGGCATGGCCCGCGAGACCGGCGCCATCTTCGACCGCGATTTCCACGTTGAGCTGCCCGCCATTAAGGCCGAGGCCGGCCGCGCGACCGACGACGAGCTTTCCGTCGAGATCGCTGACGAGGGCCTGTGCGACCGCTACGTTGCCCGCATCGTGCGCAACGTCAAGGTCGGCCCGTCGCCCGACTGGATGGTCAAGCGCCTCAACGCCCTGGGCGTGCGTCCGCACAACAACATCGTCGACATCACCAACTATGTGATGATGCTCACCGGTCAGCCGCTGCACGCCTTTGACCTGGACACCTTTGCCGAGCGCGACGGTCATCGCCGCGTGGTGGTTCGCGCCGCCCAGCAGGACGAGAAGTTCACGACGCTCGACGGCGAGGAGCGCACGCTCGACGCCGGCATGGGCCTTATCACCGACGGCGAGCGCCCCGTGGCGTTGGCCGGCGTTATGGGCGGCATGGATTCCGAGATCGAGGACGACACCGTCGACGTGATGGTCGAGAGTGCTTGCTTCAACGCCGGTCGCACCTCGCACACCAGCCGCGATCTGTCGCTGATCTCCGATGCCTCCATCCGTTTTGAGCGCCAGGTCGATGAGACCGGCTGCGTGGATGTCGCCAACGTTACCTGCGCGCTGATCGAGGAGATCGCCGGCGGCGAGGTCGCTCCCGGCTACGTCGACGTGTTCCCCGCGCCCAAGACCATCGACAGCATCAAGCTGCGCCTGGCCCGCGTGCACGCCATTTGCGGTGCCGACATCGAGCCCGAGTTTATCGAGCGTTCGCTCACTCGCCTGGGCTGCACCGTCGAGCGCGACGGCGAGGACTTTATGGTTACCCCGCCGAGCTTCCGTCCCGACCTGCCGCGCGAGATCGATCTGATCGAGGAGGTCCTGCGCCTATGGGGCATGGGCCGTGTGACGGCGACCATCCCGGCTGCCAAGAACCATATTGGCGGCCTGACCCGCGAGCAGAAACTCACCCGTAAGGTCGGCGAGATCCTGCGCGCCTGCGGCCTCAACGAGACCACGACTTTCGGCTTTGCCGCCCCGGGCGACCTTGAGAAGATCGGTATGTCCACCGAGGGCCGTGGCTGCCCCGTGGTGCTCATGAACCCGCTGGTGGCCGAGCAGACCGAGATGCGCCGCTCGCTGCTGCCGGGTCTGCTGCAGTCTGTGGCCTACAACGAGGCCCACGGCACGCCCAACGTGCACCTGTACGAGGTCGGCAGCCTGTTCCACGGCCGCGAGAACGCTAGCCTGCCCAAGGAGACCAAGTCCGTGGCGGGTGTGCTCTCGGGCCAGTGGAGTGAGCAGTCCTGGAACATGAAGTATCGCAAGCTGCGCTTCTTCTTTGGTAAGGGCATTGTCGAGGAGTTGCTCGCTCAGCTGCGCATCGAGAAGGTGCGCTTCCGTCCCGCCGAGGGCGAGAGCTATGCCTTCCTGCAACCGGGTCGTGCTGCCGAGGTACTCTCGGGCGGTACCGTGCTGGGCTGGGTCGGCGAGATTCACCCCGAGGCGCGCGAGGCCTGCGGCATAGATGAGGTCGTCGTTGCCTTTGAGCTCGATCTGGACAAGCTGATCAAGGGTGCCCGCAACCAGGAGAACTACCGTGAGTTCTCGCAGTACCCGGCTGTTGAGCACGACCTTGCAATCGTGGTCGACAACTCCGTGACCTGCGAGGACCTCGAGCGCCGTATTACCAGTGCCGGCGGCAAGCTGCTCGAGGGCGTGCGCCTGTTCGATGTCTACCGCGATCCGGTCCGCATTGGCAAGGGCAAGAAGTCCATGGCCTTTGCGCTTACGTATCGCTCCGACGATCACACGCTCACCAGCGAAGAGGTCGAGAAGGCGCACCAGAAGATCGTCACCAAGGTGTGCAAGGGCGTAAACGGCGAGGTCCGCGGCTAAGATCGCTTGCGTCTGTGACGAATGTATTGCAAAACGGCGCACTGCTTTGTTGGCAGTGCGCCGTTTGCTATGATAGCCGGCGGCGTGTTACGAATCTATCAATACGTAACACTATCAAGGTGATTCAAACGGTGCTGCGATTGCGTGCCGACAATCGGGAGGCATACATGCACATTCCAGATAATTATCTGTCCCCGCAGACCGATGCCGTCATGGCGGTGGCGATGGTGCCCGTTTGGGTTCACTGCATCAAGAAGGTGCGCGCCACGCTCGATCGCGAGCACATGGCTTTTCTGGGCATCTGCGCCGCGTTCTCCTTTTTGCTCATGATGTTCAACGTGCCGCTGCCCGGCGGCACCACGGGTCACGCCGTCGGCGGTGCGCTCATCGCACTGCTGCTGGGTCCCGAGGCCGCTGCCATCGCGGTTTCGGTCGCGCTGGCGCTGCAAGCGCTGCTGTTTGGCGACGGCGGCATCCTGTCCTTTGGCGCTAACTGCTTTAACATGGCCTTCGTGTTGCCGTTTGCCGCAGCCATCGTGTTCCGCGCGCTTAACAGCCGTTTGCACGACAAGAGCTGGGGCACCTCGGTTTCGGCCATCGTAAGCGGCTGGGTCGGCCTGTGCCTGGCGGCCCTGTGCGCAGCAATCGAGTTTGGTATTCAGCCGATGCTTTTCACGAATGCTTCGGGCGCTCCGCTGTACTGCCCCTTCCCGCTGTCCATTGCCATTCCGGCCATGATGATCCCGCATATGTTGGTAGCCGGCGTGGTCGAGGGCGTGGCGACTGCCGCGATCTACGGCTTTATCAAGAAGACGGCGCCGAGCGTTATCGTCGGCCCCGAAGCCGCCGATGGACAGCTTGCTGCCGAGGGCGCTGCTGCAAAGAAGACCTCGCTGGTCCCCACGCTCATCTTGGTTGCCGTGCTTGTCGTGGCCACGCCGCTGGGCCTGCTGGCCACGGGTGACGCCTGGGGTGAGTGGGACGCCGAGGGCGCCGCGACCGCCGTTCAGGAGGCTGGCGACGACAGCCTGCAGGCTTCGGTCGGTCTCGACACCCCGACCTTTGCCGACGCTCTGCCTACGGGTGATTACCTGCAGGCCTATTCCGAGGAGCAGGGTCTCGGCTTTGCCGGTCAGGCTGCCATGTATATCTTGTCCGGCGTGATTGGCGTGGCGGTGCTCACCATCGCATTCCGTCTGATCTCGCTGACGGTCAAGGAAAGCGGAGCCCATGGCGATGGTCGAGCTGCCTAGCTGGCTTGCGGCCGAGGAGCGATACGAGCCCACGGGCGCTCGTCATCGCGTGATGCAAAAGAACGTCCTGCACCTGGCGAGCCTGCTTGAGCGGGTTCGCCTGGGTGGAGGCGCGCACGAGGGCGGGTCGATGGTCGACCGCGCCCTTTCTTGCGTTTCGGCTCCGGTGCGCCTGGTGGGGATATTCGTTTGCGTCCTGTGCGTGTGCCTGACACAAAGCCCGCTGTACCTCATGTTGATGGCGGCCATTGCGCTGGTGCTCGTTGCCGTGCGTCCCATACGCGGGCTGCGCGCGACCTTTGTGCCGGCGCTTGGCGCCGCGGGGCTCGCAGTGGTTTTGGCGCTGCCTGCCCTGCTGCTGGGTGCTTCCGCTACGGGCGCCATGCTCAAGATTGCGCTCAAGACCTTCATTAATGTGTCGCTGGTGCTGGGCGCTTCGTGGACCCTCACGTGGAGCCGCATGTCGGCGGCGCTCAAGATGCTGCATCTACCCGACGAAGTTATCTTTACGTTTGATATGGCGCTCAAGCACATCGAGGTGCTGGGTCGTACGGCGCACGATCTGTGCGAATCGGTCATGCTGCGCAGCGTTGGCCGTGCGCCCGAGGGATTTTCGCGTACCGATTCGATCGCGGGTATCATGGGCATGACCTTTATCAAGGCGATGAAATGCAGCCGCGCGATGGACGAGGCTATGCTTTGCCGCGGCTTTGCCGGTGCGTATCCGGCTCCCGCGCGCGCCAGGTTTGGCTGGCGCGATGCGGCCTATGCGGCCGGCGTGGCGCTGCTGACAGTGTTGTGCGCCGTGCTGTAGGCGCTGCTGGTTCCGACTGGGGATGCAAATGGGGAAGGGCGACGTTTTGACGATCGATATGAATAGTGCGGCGGGCACGAACGGTGTGGGCGGCGCCGAGGTCGTTCCGCTCATCGAGCTGCGCGACGTGGTGTTCTCCTATGCGGGGCATACGGTTGTCGATGGCGTGTCGCTGCAGGTCGATCGTGGTGAACTCGTTGCCCTGCTCGGTCCCAACGGCTGCGGCAAGACGACGATTATGCGTCTTATTAACGGCCTTGAACTCGCGGACGCAGGGGCATACCTGTTTGACGGGCACGTGGTCGATGCGGCGTATCTGAAGGATTCTGCTGCTGCTCAGAAGTTCCACCAGCGCGTGGGCTTCGTGTTCCAAAACGCCGATGCCCAGCTGTTCTGCGCCACGGTGGACGAGGAAGTTGCTTTTGGTCCCGCGCAGATGGGGCTGCCGGCAGACGAGCTCGAGCGCCGCGTGCGCGATGCCATGGGGCTGTTCCAGGTTGCCGACCTTGCCGACGCCTCTCCCTATCAGCTCTCGGGCGGGCAAAAGAAGCGTGTGGCGCTGGCGGCAGTTGTATCGATGAACCCCGATATCCTAGTGCTCGATGAGCCCACCAATGGGCTCGACGAGGATTCATGCGACATCGTGGTCAACTTCTTGCTGGCCTACGTCGCGGCGGGTAAGACGGTCTTGATGAGCACGCATCACCAGGATTTGGTGCGACGCCTGGGTGCCCGTGCAATCTATATCGATCGATATCACCATGTGGTCGAGGCGCCTTCGCCGTCGTATGGAACCGAAAGCGGTACTACGGACTAGTTGCTGCGTAGAGCGTGCGTAGCCGCCCGCGCGGCTTTGCCGTGATGGTATAGTTATCCAGGTTTTTTATGGGGGTGGCTATGCCAAGTTGGAACATTCATATCGCTCAGACGGAGCGTTTGCTGGAGCGCACCGGTGCACTTGCCAATAGCGTGCGCGACCGCAATGCCTTTTTGTTTGGCTGCGTGGTTCCGGATATCTTCGTGGGCTATATGGTCCCTGGCATCGCCGATCCCATCCCGTACCGCATTACGCACTTTGCAAAGCCCGAGCCTATCCCTAAGCCTCGTGAGCATGAGTTCTGGGATACCTATGTGGCACCGTTGCTTAAAAGTTCGCCCACCGGTGCGCCAGCCGCGGCTACCTCGATTGTCGAGGAGCGCGAGCGACTGAATCGCGTGCATTATCCCCAACGTTACAAGGACGCCGAGCCGGTCGCCGGTCCCGGTGCTAGCGAGCTTTCGCTCGCGCCCGATGACGTGGCGCAGTCGCTGCTCGATCTGACGCTGGGCGTTTGGTCGCATCTGGTGGCCGATACCGTATGGAATACGCGTGTGAATCAGTACCTGGAGGCGCACGGCGGCAAGCCGTGCGAGGAATTCCGCATTAAAAAGCAAGGCGACTTTGACTGGTTTGGCAAGACACTCGGCATCGTTTCGATACCGCGCGCGACCGATCGCCTGTATACTGCGGCGACCCGTTTTGGTCAGTATCCCATCCATAAGGAGTATGTGCTCAAGACCATCGGCGTTATGCACGAGATTGTACGCGAAAACCCCGGCGAGTCCGATCATCCGCCGTATCGCCTGCTAACCGAGGAGTTTTTCGATACAACGTTTACCGAGGTCATCGAGCTAACCGAGGCGGGATTTGCGGCTCGCGTCGAATCGCCCGATATGCCTGCGCTTCCCCTGATTGCTAGCTGCTAGCTGGCCGGCTTGGCGGTGAATAGCTCAACCCAATTGACAAGTAGCTCTTGCCGCAGGGTGACTTCGGCGGCGCGCTCCTGTTTGGTCTTTGGGGTGTAGGAAAGTCCAGCCTTTTTATGGATGAGCTCGGCTATGTGGTCGAAGCTCTTCTTATCCTTAATCTGGCCAAAGGTAATTTGGATGACGTCGTAGCCCATGCTTGTGAGCGCGGTGGCGCGCTCGGCATCGGAGAGGCTCGCGGCTTCGCTGTCGTGGGCGGAGCGGCCTTGGCATTCAAGGATGACACCCATGCTGTCGGTGGCGCTTTCGATGAGGATATCGGCGTAGCAGCAGGTTTTGTCATACAGCGAGCGCGCGGCGTCGCTGAGTGGGATGCGCACGTTGTTTGCGATGTTGATGCCCATGCCGCCCTCGTCGCGGGGGAGCGAGATAAGCATGGAGGTCTGTACTTCGAAGGGCGAGGCGGTCTGTCCTGTCATGCGTTCGGCGGCCCAGCGGAGCTGCTTAACACCGCGCAGGCCTGCGGCCTGCTTGGCGAACGCGGCGATATCCGCTGCGGAAAGAAGCGGCGTGCGCTTCCACAGGTTGGTATCCTTGCCGTTGACGTCGATAACCCGCTCCCAGCCGCAGTTGGGTGGAATGAGCTTAAGCGAAATAGCTTCATCAAGTTGCCGTTGCGCTCGTTTGCAGGGTGTATACACAGCAAACGAGCTGCACATCTCATAACACGCCATAAGCAGCTGGTTGCGTGAGACCTGCGTAGCAAGGTTGAGCAGTGTGAACTCGGGCGATGTGACATCAAACCCATGCTCGGTTTGCCTAAACGACCCGGGAGGCGGCTCTTGGGTCAGGAGGTGCGATTTAAACAGGCTTCGCGACCCGGATTGTGCCCGAGTGAATACAATCCTGTGAAGCGGTGCGTGAAGCAGGTCTTTTACAACTGCATGACTTCCGAGGCCGCAACATCTGCGATCCATATTGCCAAGGCTAATGGCAGGGTAAAGGCCTAATATCTGTGGCGGGATACGGTGATAGTAAAAAGCGGATTGACCGCATAGCGTCAGGTCCATGATGTCCTCCTGGTCGAAATATGCTTTTGGACCGTGCGATGCCAGTGTCAATTCGGAAGTATGCGGCAAAATCTAAACCTTGTGAGCAGACCTGGCTTTTGAGGCTAGTTTATCAGGCATTTTGTTGCGAAAAAACGGGGTGTGCTCGGAGGTATCAGAATTTGCCGCATACTTCCGAAAAGCAGGTCAATCCGGCTCTTGCTAAAACGATTTAGCAGCGTCGGTTAAGGTGTGGGTTTGCCACCGGGCGAACACTTTTAGCGCTTGGGACTTTATTCATTGGGTCTCGAAGGGTGGATTTCGCGCTTTTGGTAAAGAAATGAGTGTGTGTTTTGCCGTGCGCCGGCATTGGCACAGAAAAAGGGCCCGGAAGGCTTCGCCTTCCGGGCCCTTTGCGATGCAAGTGTGCTTGCAAGTACGACTTAGCGCACCTGAGCGACGTAAGCGACGTTGGTCGAGGAGACCTTGTCCTCGAGCTGGACGCTCATGCGGGGATCGCCAGCGGTGGCGACGGTCAGGTCGCCGGCCTCGACGTAGCCGAGCTCCTTAGCGGTCTCGATCGCCTTGACGATCGTGCCGTTGACGGTGCCCTGGGTAATCTCGGCCTGGTGCGGGATAACGCCCCAGTACATGATCATCTGCTGGACGGCCCACTCGTGGCGGGAGAACGCGCAGATCGGCATGTTGGGACGGAAGTGCGAGATCAGGCGAGCAGTACGGCCGGTGGTCGTCGGCACGGTGATGCACTTGGCGCCAACGGTGGTGGCCATGTTCACAGCGGACATACCCACAACGTTGTTGACAACGCGGGTGCCGTGAGCGTCAGCCGGAACCTCGAGCGGAGCGTGAGCCGGGAGGTACTTCTCGGTCTCGAGAGCAATGCTGGCCTGCATCTTGACGGCCTCGACCGGGTACTTACCGGCAGCGGACTCGCCGGACAGCATAACGGCGTCGGTGCCGTCGTAAATGGCGTTAGCAACGTCGGCAACCTCGGCGCGCGTCGGGCGCGGGTTCTGCTGCATGGAGTCGAGCATCTGCGTAGCGGTGATAACGGGCTTGTAGGCCGCGTTGCACTTGGCGATGATCTCCTTCTGGATGTGCGGAACGAGCTCGGGCTTGATCTCGATGCCCAGGTCGCCACGGGCGACCATGATGCCGTCGGAAGCCTCGAGGATCTCGTCGAAGTTCTCGACGCCCAGGGCGCACTCGATCTTCGGGAAGATCGTCACGTGCTCGCCGCCGTTCTCGCGGCAAAGCTCGCGGATGCCGCGGACGGACTCGCCGTCGCGGATGAAGGAAGCGGCGATGTAGTCGATGTTCTCGGTCAGGCCAAAGAGGATGTCCTGACGATCGCGCTCGGTGATGGCGGGCAGCGAGATGTTGACGTTGGGCATGTTGACGCCCTTGCGCTCGCCGATCAGGCCGTCGTTCTTAACGACGCAGGTCATGTCCTGGCCGTCGACGGACTCGACCTCGAGGGCAACCAGGCCGTCATCGATCAGGATGAGGGAGCCCTTCTCGACCTCGGAGGGCAGAGCCAGGTAGTCGAGGGAGATGTGCTCAGAGGTGCCGTGGAAATCCTCGGTCGTGGGCTGAGCGGTGACGACGATCTTGTCGCCGGTCTTGACGGCAACCTTCTTGCCGTCGACCAGAAGGCCGGTGCGGACCTCGGGGCCCTTGGTGTCGAGCAGGATGCCGACGGGCATACCGAGCTCCTTGGAAATACGACGGACGCGCTCGATGCGACCGTGGTGCTCGTCGTAGGAGCCGTGCGAGAAGTTAAAACGGGCGACGTTCATGCCCGCCTTGATCATCTCGCGGATGGTCTCGTCGCTATCGCAGGCGGGACCCATGGTGCATACAATCTTGGTGCGCTTGTACATTCAGACCTCCATCTGACATCGTCTTGCGCTGATAGATAAACCATAAGAAATAAAACCGAGTTGATTATAACGAAATGGCGTCCGAATACCCCAAAAAATCGACCGTATGCCGAATTAGAAGTTCATTTTTTGCGGAAAAACGGTATATGCAAAAACTTTACCAACCGTTCTAACCGCTGCTATCTGGGCGATATTTCAATTTGATGATGCGCCGAAGAAAAAACGTTTTATCAGTATTGAGCATCACACGGTCTGCACCGTTGCTTATGGACCATATTTCCAAATGGATTGTTTTGGCTAGACGCGTTGCTTTGGGGTACCATAGCTCCACTATCAACTGCCGCTCAGCACGGCAGCCTTGATGAGCCCTTGCCCTTCTCCTGGGAATTATGATCGGGCATCAATCTGCTGAGTGGCCCGAATCCCAGGAGGGGACTCTATATGCAAAAGGAATACCTGTCCGCCGCGGCGGAGGTGCTCAGCGACCAAGGTGTCGATGAGAACCTCGGCCTGAGCGACGACGAGGCGTCGTCGCGCCTCGCTAAGACAGGCCCTAACAAGCTCGAGGAAGCCGAGAAGACGCCGCTGTGGAAGCGCTTCTTTGAGCAGATGGCCGACCCCATGGTCATCATGCTGATCGTTGCCGCCGTCATCAGCGCGCTCACGGGCATGGTCAAGGGCGAGGCGGACTTTGCCGATGTCGCCATCATCATGTTCGTCGTTATCGTCAACTCGGTGCTGGGCGTGGTCCAGGAGGCTAAAAGCGAGGAGGCTCTCGAGGCCCTGCAGGAGATGAGCGCGGCGCAGTCCAAGGTGCTGCGCGACGGCAAGCTCGTGCACCTGCCGAGCGCCGAGCTCGTGCCCGGTGACGTGATCATGCTCGAGGCGGGCGACTCCGTCCCGGCCGACTGCCGCGTGCTCGAGAGCGCCACGATGAAGATCGAGGAGGCCGCCCTTACCGGCGAGTCCGTGCCCGTCGAGAAGCATGCCAACGTGATCGAGCTCGCCGCCGGCACCGACGACGTGCCGCTCGGCGACCGCAAGAACATGTGCTACATGGGCTCCACCGTGGTGTACGGCCGTGGCCGCGCCGTCGTAGTCGGTACCGGTATGAACACCGAGATGGGTAAGATCGCCGGCGCCCTGGCCGAGGCCAAGGAAGAGCTCACGCCGCTGCAGGTGAAGCTTGCCGAGCTCAGCCGCATCCTCACTATCATGGTTATCGTCATCTGCGTCGTTATCTTTGGCGTCGACATCATCCGCCACGGCGTGGGCAACGTTCTCACCGACCCGACCGCGCTGCTCGATACCTTTATGGTCGCTGTCTCGCTTGCCGTCGCCGCCATCCCTGAGGGTCTGGTTGCCGTCGTGACTATCGTGCTTTCGCTCGGCGTGACCAAAATGGCCAAGCGCCAGGCGATTATCCGCAAGCTCTCTGCCGTCGAGACCCTTGGCTGCACGCAGACCATCTGCTCCGACAAGACCGGTACCCTTACCCAAAACAAGATGACCGTCGTCAAGCACGAGCTCGCTGCGCCTAAGGAGAAGTTCCTGGCCGGTATGGCGCTGTGCTCCGATGCCCAGTGGGACGAGGACCTGGGCGAGGCCGTTGGTGAGCCGACTGAGTGCGCGCTCGTCAACGATGCCGGCAAGGCTGGTCTTACTGGCCTGACTGCCGAGCACCCGCGCGTGGGCGAGGCCCCGTTCGACTCGGGCCGTAAGATGATGTCCGTGGTCGTCGAGACCCTGGACGGCGAGTATGAGCAGTACACCAAGGGCGCGCCCGACGTGGTGATCGGCCTGTGCACCCATATCTACGACGGCGACAGGGTCGTTCCGCTGACCGAGGAGCGTCGCGCCGAGCTCGTGGCCGCCAACAAGGCCATGGCCGACGAGGCCCTGCGCGTGCTGGCGCTGGCAAGCCGCACCTACACCGAGGTCCCGAGCGACTGCAGCCCCGCTGCGCTCGAGCACGACCTGGTCTTCTACGGCCTGTCCGGCATGATTGACCCTGTCCGCCCCGAGGTCTCCGACGCCATCCGCGAGGCCCACGACGCCGGTATTCGCACCGTCATGATCACGGGCGACCATATCGACACCGCCGTGGCCATTGCCAAGCAGCTGGGAATCGTCACCGATCGCAGCCATGCCATTACCGGTGCCGACCTCGACCGCATGAGCGACGAGGAGCTCGACGCGCACATCGAGGACTACGGCGTGTACGCCCGCGTCCAGCCCGAGCACAAGACGCGCATCGTCGAGGCCTGGAAGTCGCGCGACCAGATCGTCGCCATGACCGGCGACGGCGTCAACGACGCCCCGTCCATCAAGCGCGCCGACATCGGCGTCGGTATGGGCATCACCGGCACCGACGTCACCAAGAACGTTGCCGACATGGTGCTTGCCGACGACAACTTCGCCACCATCATCGGTGCCTGCGAAGAGGGCCGTCGCATCTACGACAACATCCGCAAGGTCATCCAGTTCCTGCTTTCGGCCAACCTTGCCGAGGTGTTCTCGGTGTTTATCGCCACGCTCATCGGCTTTACCATCTTCCAGCCGGTGCAGCTGCTGTGGGTGAACCTGGTCACCGACTGCTTCCCCGCGCTCGCGCTGGGCATGGAGGACGCCGAGGGCGACATCATGAAGCGCAAGCCGCGCAACGCCAAGGACGGTGTCTTTGCCGGTCACATGGGCCTGGACTGCGTGGTCCAGGGTCTGATTATCACCGTGCTGGTGCTGGCGAGCTTCTTTGTGGGCGTGTACTTTGACATGGGCTACATCCACATCGTCGATATGATCGCCGGCAATGCCGACGAGGAAGGCGTGATGATGGCGTTCATCACGCTCAACATGGTCGAGATTTTCCACTGCTTCAATATGCGCAGCCGTCGTGCGTCACTGTTCACCATGAAGAAGCAGAACAAGTGGCTGTGGGCTTCTGCCGCGCTGGCACTGGTGCTGACGGTGATCGTGACCGTGCAGCCGACGCTTGCCGAGATGTTCTTTGGCCCCGTGACGCTTGAGCTCAAGGGCGTTCTTGCCGCGCTGGGCCTGGCCTTCCTGATCATCCCGCTGATGGAGATCTACAAGGCGATCATGCGCGCGGTCGAGAAGGAGTAGGTCGAAAGGCCATCCTTCCCACCGGCCCGACCGCCTGCGGGGTTTCTTCTTCGCTGGTCCTCGCGCTTCGCGCTGCGGGATCGCTCAGAAGAAACCCCTCCCGGCGGGCGGGCCTTCGGATGACCTCTCGGGACCGTAAGCTGAGGAAAAGTTTGTGAGCTGGTCGGGCTTTGCCCGGCCAGCTCTTTTTGATTTAAAATACCTGCTCAGTTGTGATTTATGGTGCTGGGAGGCGCTTGTGGGCAAGGCGAAGGCTAAGGCGAAGAAAAAGACGACGGGGGCGCGGGCTAAGCGCGATCGTCGTCGGAAGCTCGCGACCGAAGCCCCCGCGTCTGCCGAGGAGCTGCTGGCAAACGTGCCGGGACTTGACGCGCTGCAGGATGTTCCGGCGTTCGATGACCTGCCGGTCGATGAAGCTCAGCAGGCGGCATTTGACGACTTTTGCGCACATACCGAGGAGCCCGAGCAGATGCAGCTTGGCGCCGTGGTGCGCTTGGATCGCGGGTTTCCGCTGGTGGCGACTGCCGACGACACCTTCCGCGCCGAGCATGCCGTGGGGTTTGCCAAGTCGCGCGGCGAGGACGAGGTCCTGCTGCCTGCCGTGGGCGACCGTGTGGCGGTGCGCCGCGCTCCCGGGCACGATATGGGCGTGATTGAGTGCGTGCTGCCGCGCCGTACGAGCTTTGAGCGTTGGCGCGGCCGTGCCCGCGGAGAGCGTCAGGTGCTCTGCTCCAACGTGGATTGCGTGCTAATCGTGCAGGCGCTCGGTGCCGGTGAGGTGCTGCTCGACCGCGTGGCGCGCTCGCTGGTGTTGGCGCTCGACTGCGATGCCGAACCGGTGGTGGTGCTCACCAAAGCTGATCGCTGCGATGCCGAGGAGCTCGAGCGCGATCTGGACCGCGTGCGCCGCCTGGTGGGTCCGGACGTGCGCGTGATCGTGACGTCCTCTGCCGAGGGGCGCGGCCTGGACGAGGTTCGTTCCTGCGTGCCTGCCGGGAGCTGCGCCATGATTCTGGGCGAGTCGGGTGCCGGCAAGTCGACGCTGCTCAATGCGCTGCTGGGCCACGATACGTTGGCGACTGGCGGTGTGCGCGAACGCGACGACCAGGGCCGTCACACTACCGTCGCGCGCGTGATGGTGGCACTGCCGGGCGACGCCGGCGTGATCGCCGATGCCCCGGGCCTGCGCAGCTTACCGCTCGTGGGTCACGAGCGGGGTCTGGCGCGCGCCTTCCCCGAGATTGTCGAGGCATCGCGCGCGTGCCGGTTTGGCGATTGCACGCATACCCATGAGCCGGGTTGTGCCGTTCGCGAGGCCGAGGACGCCGGGCAGATCGACAGCCTGCGTTTGGAAACGTTCCAAAACCTGGCGTCATCCATGCGCGTGAGTGCTCAAATGCTCGATCCCGATGTCCACCTGTAATTGATTTTTCCTATGACAGCCGTCTTCCAACTGTTCGGGAGACGGCTTTTTTGCTGCGAAAAAGCCTCGAAACATGCAGTTTGCTGACGTGCTGACCAAAACCTTGCCACGAGCTTGACGGGCTGGTTAGTTTTTGGTCAGCGATTGGTTTGACATCGAAAACCGAGATCGCGATTGCGCCGCTTTGCACTCTGACCACCCAGACAATGGTGGTACGGGCATTCGCCCGGCACTGCCATGAGAGGAGCGGCCGTGAACAAGAGCAAGCGCATCGCCATCAGTCTGGTCGCGGGCGTGCTCGCTGCGCTGCTCTGCATGGTTTACGGCTCGTCGATTCGCTCGCAAGCCGAACAGGTCCAGGCTGAGACCTTGGCCAAGTACGGTGGCGATCGCGCCGAGGTATGCGTCGCGGCGCGCGATATCGATGTGGGCGAGACCCTCGATGAGACCAATGTCATAACCCAGGAATGGCTGACGAGTCTGCTGCCGCGTGACGCGGCGACCGAGCTGCGCCAGGTGCGCGGCGACGTGACGACTTCGCGTATTCCCAAAAACGCCGTGATCTGCAATGTCTACACCAAGGCCGAGAGCCACAAGCTCGAGGTGCCTAAGGGCAAGGTCGCCGTTTCGGTGGCGGTCGATGCCGAGCACTCGGTCGGCGGTGCTACGGGCGTGGGCAGCTACGTGGATGTGTATGTGCAAAAAGACGGCGTAACCGATCGACTGTGCGGCGCGTACGTGATCGATACCAGTGAGGATTCCGGTGCCACGCGCGAGGGCAAGATCGAATGGGTGACGCTGGCGGCTGACCCCGAAGACGTCAAGGAACTGCTGGGAGCCTCGGGCAAGGGAACGGTCAGCTTGACGATTCCCGCCACGGCGCGCGGCAAAAAGAGCGGAGGCGACGAGTGATGAAGGCGATCTGGCTTGCGTGCTGCGCGTGCGGCGATTACGGGCTGTTGCAGCGGGAAGTCGAGGGCCGTGATACGGGTGCACAGGTGCTTCGCGTGGGTGACCTGGACGGGCTGGTTTCCATGGCGCGGGCGTTTCCGTCGCGCCGCGGAGCTGCCATCATCGCGGCGTCTCTGTTTGATACCGAAGATGTGCGCAAGACTGTTGCGCGCCTGACGGCCGAAGGCCGCGTGAGTCGCGTGGTCGTGTTGATAGAAGCACTCGATCCGTCGGATATCGAGGGGCTGTTTCGCGCAGGGGCGACCGAGGTCATCGCTGCGCACAGTATATGCGGCAACGGGCGAGCGGGCGAGGGAGCGGTTGATTCCGATCGGCGCATGACGATTGAGCCCGATGCTTTTGTTGATAGGGAACCCGGGGCGCCTCGCGCTACAAGAGGCCCGCGTGTTGATGATTATGGAAAAGCGGAAGCCGAGCATGGTCGGCGCCCCCGGAACCCCCTTGTATACGATGACGCTGGAGGACCGGCGCAGCATGCTGGCGACTCCCCGGCTGTAGATATGGGATACGTGCGCGGCGTGAATCTGGCGGATGAACTCGACGAAGTTGAGGGCTTTGCCGGGTGCGGCGAGTTGTCGCTGATGCAGCATGAGCAGATTGCGCAGAACGAGCCTGCCTCGCAGACCGAACAAGCCGCCATGCCGGCTTGGACGCAGCGTGTAGTTGCGGCGGGGGAGACGGGGACGCTGTCACCGACGCCCGCCCCGCCGCCTCCGATGCCGCCGGCAGACGCTGCCGCTTCGCCGCATCGAGCTCCGGTCATCTGCGCCATTTCGGGTTCGGGCGGTTGCGGCAAGTCGACGATCGTTGCCACCATGGCACACACATCGTCGCTGTTGGGCTTGCGTGCCGCCGTGCTCGACCTGGACCTGATGTTTGGAAACCTTTACGACTTGTTAGGCGTCGATGCTCCGCACGATATGGCGGCACTTATCGAGCCGTCGGCGGCGGGCACGCTCACCGAGCCGGATATCGTGGCCGCATCGATGCGCGTCGCCCCGGGCGTTACGCTCTGGGGTCCCGTCGCGGCGCCCGAGCAAGCTGAGCTCATGGCACGTCCGGTGGAGCTGCTGCTCGATGTCCTGCGTCGCGAATCCGACGTGGTCTTTATCGATACCTCGGTCTTTTGGGGCGATGCCGTGGCGGCTGCGGTGGCGGCGAGCGACCGTTGCCTGGTCGTTGGCGATGCGGCGGTGTCGTCCGCGACATCGGCGTCGCGCGTCATTGAACTGGCAAGTCGAGTAGGTGTGCCGCGCACGCGCATGAGCGCCGTGTTCAACCGGTTCGGTGCGCGCGGGGCAGACGAGGACGTCGCCATGCGCTTTGAGATTGCCTGTGCGTTGAGCTCCAAGATTCATATCGCCGATGGCGGGCAGGATCTCGCCGCGCTCATGGCGTTTGGACGCGCTGACGAGGCAGTGGGGCAGACCAGCGCTTTTGCGACCAGCGTGCGCGAGGCTACGCGCGAGATGCTCGTGGAACTGGGGTGCGCCGTCGGCCCTTGGAGCGATATGGTCGCCGACCGTGCAACGCGTACCGAGCGCCCGCGTATCCGCCTTCCCTGGTCGCGCGAGGGTGATCAGCGATGAGTCTGCAAACGAGGATTAAGGCTGCCGGCGCTGCAGCGGCGGCAGCGCCTGTAGATGCGGGGCGTCGCCGCGCGGTGAAACGACGCACCAAGCGCGCCGTGATGGACCGCATGGGTTACGACGAAGTGGCGCGTATCAGCGCCTATATCGACCCGGCACTTGCCCGCTCGGAATTGCGTCCCGCGGTGGAGGCGGCGCTCAATGTTGAGGAACCGACCGATCTCGCGACGCCCGAGCGCGAGACCATCATCGACGAGATTTTGGATGACGTGGTGGGCTTGGGGCCGTTGCAGCCGCTCATCGAGGACGACACCGTTACCGAGATCATGATCAACGGCTGCCGCTCGGCTTTCTTTGAACGTGGTGGCGTCTTGTACCCCATCGAGCATGCGTTTGAGGATGATGAGCAGATCCGTGTGCTTATCGACCGCATCATCTCGCCACTTGGCCGCCGTATCGACGAACGCAGCCCCATCGTCAACGCCCGCCTCAAAACGGGCTATCGCGTCAACGCGGTGATTCCGCCTGTGGCGATTGACGGACCGATTCTCACCATCCGAAAGTTCTCGGACCGCATCTGCTCACTGGACGAGCTTGTGGGGCTGGGGTCGCTGCCGCTTTGGTATGCGCAGCTGCTGTCGTGCGCGGTGTCGCTGCGACAGGACCTGGCGGTTGCGGGAGGCACGGGATCTGGTAAGACCACCCTGCTCAACGCGTTGTCATGCGAGATTTCCACCGGCGAGCGCATCGTGACGATCGAGGACTCTGCCGAGCTCAAGTTTGCGCATCATCCGCACGTGGTGCGCCTAGAGGCGCGCGAGGCTTCAATTGAGGGTGAGGGTGCGGTGACGATTCGCGACCTAGTAACTAATGCCCTGCGCATGCGCCCCGACCGCATCGTGGTGGGCGAGGTGCGTGGTGCCGAGTGCTGCGACATGTTGCAGGCCATGAACACGGGCCACGACGGGTCGCTCACCACACTTCATGCGGGTTCAGAACAGGAGACCGTGGTGCGTCTGACATTGCTTGCACGTTATGGCATCGATCTGCCGAGCGAGCTCATCGAGGAGCAGATTGCCATGGCGCTCGACGGCATCGTGATGTCCGAGCGCCACGCCGATGGCAGGCGTTTCGTCTCCTCGTATTCGGGGGTGCGTCGCGCCGCGTCGGGCGGCGTAGAGCTCGAGCGCTATGTGACTTTCGATGCCGCCGAGCGCACTTGGACGCTTGACCGCGAGCCGCCGTTTATCGCAGAAGGCCTGCGGTCGGGGACGCTCACACAAGAGGAGGTGGACGAATGGAGGTCGCTGTGCCCCTCGTCGTAGGGGGTTTGGCAGGGTTTTCTGTTGCGACGGCGTGCGGGGCGGAACCTCGTGTGCCGCAGGTGCCGCCGGCGGAGCTGGCGCGTCAGGCGCTCGAGACGGTGGCAGAGAGGCTGCCGCGTGAGCTGGTGGAAAACGATCTGCTGAAAAAGATCGCCCGTTCGTGGACATCGCTGGCTCCGGCGCATCGCCTTGGCCTCGTGATCGAAGATGCTTCGGGGCGTTTGGCGTTTCTACTGCTATCGAGCGGTGTCTGCTGCGTTTTACTAACGATGGTGTCGTTATCGCCCCTCGGGTTTGCCTTGGGACTTGTTGCTCCGATTGCCGCTGGCGCCGCTCGGGATGGCTTTGAGAGCCGGCGCGAGCAACACGATGCAGAAGAGGCAATGCCCGAGGCGTTTACCGCACTTTCCATGTCGCTTGCCTCGGGACATTCGCTGGCCCAGGGCATGCGCTTTGTGGGCGCTCATGCGCAAGAACCGGTGCATACCGAGTTTTTGCGGGTGGCGGCGGCGATCGATTGCGGTATCTCGGCGACCGACGCGCTCGATGACTTGCTCGTGCGCATCGACGCTCCCGGCCTTTCGCTTGTGACCTTGGCGCTTAAGGTGTCTCAGCGCACCGGTGCTCCGCTTGCCGACTTACTGTCCGAGGCGTCGAGCATGGTGGGGGAGCGCATTGAGCTCAAGCGCCGCCTGGATGTCAAGACGTCGCAGGCTCGCATGTCTGCGCATATGGTCGCGGCGATGCCGGCGGGCATGTGCGCGGTGTTGGCGCTGCTTTCGGCAGATTTTCGTCGCGGTCTTGCGACGCCTGCCGGCGTGGGCGCTGTGGTGCTGGGTCTTGCCCTCAATGCCGTTGCCCTGGTGGTTATCCGACGCATTATGCGGGTGGAGCTATGAGCGCCCCGGTTGCAGTTGCGGCTTGCCTGTGCGCCCTGAGTGTATTTGTCGCGACGGGTTTGGATCGGGCGGATGCACGCAAGATCGCAGGGGCCTGCAAGCGCGAGGCGGTGCTGGTCGCTGCCGCGGGTCGCTCAGTGGTCGATGCCCTGACCGCGCGAGTGAAGGGCGCGGTTGGAGTGGGCGGCCCGGCGCGAGTGTCGCTCGGCGAAGTGTCCGAGATGATCGATGTTGTGCGCTTGGGTCTTTCGGCCGGTCTTTCGTTTGATGCGGCGCTTGAGATTTTCTGCGCCAACCGCCGGTCAGTGCTGGCTCTTCGCCTTGAGCGGGCCTGCATGGCGTGGCAGGTGGGCGTGGGCACGCGTGAGGACGAGTTGTTGGCCGCCGCGCGCGACCTGGACGTGCGAGCGCTCGAGACCTTTGCCATCACGGTGGGGCAGGCGCTCGCCCTGGGTGCCCCACTTGCCGAGACGCTGGCCGCTCAAAGTCGCGAGATCCGTGCGGCTCATCGCGCTGCGGTCGAGCGCGAGATCGAGCGTGCGCCCGTCAAGCTGCTGATTCCCACCGGCACGCTCATCTTGCCGGCGTTGCTTCTGTCCATATTGGGCCCGCTGCTGGGAGCAGGCGGGATGATGTAGGGAGGAATACATGAACACGATGACTGACGCTGCTGGCAAGGTCCAGGGCTGGGCGTTTTGCCGGGCGGCACATGTTCGTCAACGCGCCAAGGAGCTACTGCAGGAGGAGAGTGCACAGGGTACCACCGAGTATGCCATCTTGGTCGGCGTGCTCGTGGTGATCGCGATTATCGCCATCGTCGCATTTAAGGGCAAGGTTAAAGAGCTATGGGATGCGATCAGCGAGGGCATCAACAGCCTGTAGAGGGCGAGCGCCCCATCGGGGTGCTGCTGGTGTTTGCTTGCCTGACCGTGGCGATAGCGGCGGTGCTTTGGGGGCTTAACGCCGCGCGGCAGCAGCGTCCTGGGGCCGCCTTCGATTCGGGCTCAGATTCGGCGGTGGCGTCTCAAAAAGATGAGATGCGAGATGCGGACGATTCGGATGTCGCTGTCACGGCGCAAACCTTTCTGCGGACGCTCGACAAGCGGTCTGGCACTGCGACGGATTTGCCTGAGGACAACGCGATTGCGGTCCGGCTTGCATGGTCCGAGGACCGACCGATGACCGAGGCAGCGGCGGATATGTTACGCGCCTACCGCGAGGTGCCAACGTCCCAGCTCGCCCTGAGCGGCTATCTCGATATTAAGGGCAACGTATGGGGCGCCATCGTGCGCGATGGGCGCGGCTGGGTCGATATGGTGACGGTTGCCGCGGATACTGGCGATGCTTCGTGTCGTCTGCGCGCCGTGCGCTTGGTCCCGCAAACAATAAGCTCAAAGGAGGGATCGTGAAATGCATGGCGTTCTGCGTGAAGAGGTTGCCCAAGCGACTGTGGAATACGCCATCGTCACGGTGGCGCTGTTATCGATCGTGCTGGCGATCGCGGGGCTTTGGCGTGCTGGCACCGATGGGCGCTTGGCGGCGCTGGTTGAGCGGGCGGCATCCCATGGCGTTGCCTCGACGTCGGTTATCGACGCCGCTGCGGGTGCTAAGGACATCGCGTTGTATTGATATCGCGCGTGAGGACCGGGCGCAGTCTACGGTCGAGGCCGCTTTTTTGCTGCCGACGTTTCTGACGCTCATCCTTCTCGCACTGCAACCGGTGTGCCTGCTTTATACGCGCGCGGTCATGGAGTCTGCCGCCGCCGAGACCGCGCGGCTCATGACCACGACGACGGCGGAGGACGACGATCTTAAGGAGTTCACCCGCCGCCGGCTTGCCGCAGTGCCCAACGTTTCGATCTTTCATGCCGGCGGGCCGTTGTCGTGGGATATCGAGCTTGGCCGGGCCGGTGCGGGTGGCGTCTCGGCCGTGTCCGTTTCCGGCAAGGTCAAGCCGTTGCCTGTGATCGGTGCGTTTGCGCGGGCTATGGGTGGTACCGCCGAGGGCGGCTACGTTGAGCTCAAGGTCGATGTCTCGTATCAATCGCGTCCCGAATGGCTGGAGGGAGATTATGATTCGTGGATTGCTGCATGGGATTAAGCGTTTCTGGTCTAGATGCGTTTTGACGCGCCGTCCGAGCTGCCATCGCAAGCGAGGCGGCTTTATGGGCCGTGCCGGTGTCGACCTGTTTATCGAAGACGGTGCCTACACCACGCTTTCTTCTGCCGTGGTCATCCTAGTGGTGCTCACGTTGTTGTTTTCGTCGACCGCGGCGATATGGAGCATGTCGCGTGCCGGGGATACCCAGGTGGCGGCCGATAGCGGCGCGCTGGCGGGTGCCAACGTAGTGTCGTCCTATCACACGGCTGCCACGGTGGTTGATGCGAGCATCTTGAGTCTGGGGCTGGCGGGGTTTGCCACAATCGGGACGGGCCTGGTCGCCATCCTCATCCCGGGTGCCGAACCAGTTGCCGGCAATATGGTCGACACCGGGATTGAGATCATTAAAACGCGCAACAAGTTTGCCAAAAGCGCATCGGAAGGCTTACAGAAAATCGAGACGGCTCTGCCGTATCTGATCGCCGCGCGTGCCACGCAGGCGGTGTCGGCGCAGGATACCGATAGCGTGACCTATACCGGTACGGCGCTTGCCGTGCCCAGGACATCCGAGTCGGACTTCGCTGCGCTCAAAGGGTCAGAGATCTCGACCGATACCATTAAAGACACATCAGATGATTTAGAGCGTGCGGCCGAGGAGCTGCGGAAGGCTTCTGAGGACACGGCGAAGGCTAAAGAGCGCGCTTGGCTGGCGGATTGTGGCGGGTCGGACGAGAGTTCGATTGGCAAGTACTCGTGTATGTGGGAGCGTGCGAAAAGCCTAACGGATCTCTCTGGTGCTCAAAATCCACATTACGCTTCGAGCGTTACGTGGGAACCGCAAGTGGCGCTCGATCGCGCGAAGGCCTACTATCGCCAGCGCCTGGCAAATGAGAAACCGCTTGGCGAGGGTCCGGAAAAACAGGCAGATTCTGCTGCACGAAAGGTGTTCTTCGCTTATGCGAGCGAAGAAGTCGAGCGGGCATATATAACTGAAAAGGACGGCAAAGTTTCCGCCCACACCCCTTTCCTTCCGCGAAATCCAGATGAGGCGCGGGCGACTGAACTCTATACCGATGCGTGTTGGCCCACGAGTGAAGTAGATAAAGTTACCTATTTGCATTATGGGACTGACTGTCCAAATTACAAAAAAGGAAAGCCGGGTGGGCTGGCATCCGTCGCAGATTTTGACGGTCACGAAACGTGTAGCGAATGCCATTTCGGTGTGTCGTCTTTAGGGTACGTTGCGATTGCAACGACTTCTGTCGAAAGGGGCTTCGAGTACCACTTCGATAAGTTCAAAGAGGCCCTGGAAGACTACGTCGAATGCCGCAACAAGGAGTTCGAGCTCGAGCGTCAGACCGAGGACGAGGCCGACCGTGCAGGCAATGCGTTTGACCAGGCCATTAAAGCGCTTTCCGGCGAGCGCCCGCGTATCGCCCCACCTGGACGCAACGGCGTGGTCGCATTTGCAGTTTCGGGTGATATTACCAGCCCCGATCAACTTAACTCCTCGTTTAACACGGCAGTCAGGCTTGGCGATCGCGGTGCTATCTCTGCCGCGGTGCTGGCGCCCGATGACGCGACGGCGCAAAACAACGTGCTTTCGCGATTTTTCTCGACATTGAAGGAACGCTCGGGCGGCGTTGCCGGCGTGCTCGACGGCGTCATGGATGTTTGGGGACGGCTGCTCGTAGGATACGGTGATATTCAAGGTTCGGCCGACGAACTTATGGACGAGATGATTAAAGGCCTAGGAGGGGGCAGCGGCGCGTTGGGCTCCATCGCATCGTGGCTCGGCGATACCGTTTCGGCGTCCGTGGCGGCGCTGGGTTTGGAACCGTGCGACTTGCGCCTGCGAAAGCCGGTGCTGACCGATTCTGCCAACGTCATTAAGAGTCCGGGGTCTGACATTGCGGGTCTCTCTCAAGCGCAAGACAAACTGCGAAGTATTCCGTTGGGCGTGACCGATCCCAAGGCGCTTTGCGAGGCGTTGGAATATCAAGTCGAACGCACCATTAGCGGTACGGTGTTCACACTTGCGGAGATTCCTCTGCCCGGCGGCGGTTCCATCCCGCTCACCGTCGATGTCGCCACGCTGGTTGGCGCTCTGGGCGGTGGGTCGTAATGAGTATCCGCATGCGTCTGCGCGAGGAGCGCGCCCAAGCGACGGTGGAGATGGCAGTGGTTACGCCCGTTTTGCTGGTGCTGGCACTCATCGTGTACAACGTCATGATCTTTGCCGGCGCTGTCGCGCGCTTCGACCGCGTGGTGCCCGACATCGTGCTAGCGCATGCCGTGGCGTCGGAGGGGGAGGGCGACGAAAGCTCTGCCGATGCCTCGGCGACGGTCCAGACTCAAATTCTGAATGCCATGGAAGGCTATGACTTGCAGATCGAAGTGTCGAGCGAGCAAGGCGCGAAGGCATCAGATGGTGGCCTGCTCTCCCTATCCGGTACGTTTAGGACCTACACCTGCACCATGCACTATGAGCCGTGGCCGACTTCTCTCAGCATCGCTGGCGTTCCGCTGGGGGCGCCGACAACGTTGTCGCACGAGCGCGCGGTGACGGTCGATCCATGGCATCCGGGGGTGGTCATGTGACCGCGGTCTCGTCCTACATCGCCTACGCGCGGGCACTCAATAGGCTGGGTTGGACGCCGGCCGAGTTTGTGGTGGCGGAGTCGTTTGTCGTGCGCCTGCGCGGCATGCTGGGACGGCGTCCGGTTGCCGCCAACGGCCTGTCGCTCGTCATGGCGTTTCCACGCTGCTCTTCGGTCCATACGTGTTTTATGGCCTATCCCATCGACATCGCCTTCATCGATCGCGACGGCAATATCCTCGCGCGCTACGAAAACGTTCGTCCTTGGCGCATGTGCTCCTGCCTCGGCGCCTGGGCCGTACTAGAGCGTCCTTCAATCATTGTTTCGACTCCTGCTCTCCAACGCGTGCCGGCTTAAGAATTGGCGACAGTGGACTTTCGTCATACGAAATTGGGTAAGATGGAGGAGAAGATGCATGGATGTTGAGATCCATCCCAACGCTAAAAAGCACCTGACGGAAAAGCAGGTGCTTAGCGCTTGGCTTGCGGTTACTGAGTGCATTCGTCGCGAGCCGAAGGACGAGCCGCCGAGATGGCTTGCAATTGGATGGCTCTCAGACGGACGAAGCGTGGAGCTTGTCGCGGTCGAGCTTGTCCGTGGGTGGCTTATCATTCATGCCTTGTCTCCAGTCCAGAAGAATTTTTGGCAGGAGATTGAACAGGCTCGGCAAAGGGGTCGATGATGGGCAAGACGTATACGGCCGCTAATGGTCAGGTTGTAACGGATGAAATGATTGACGCGTGGTGCGAGTCGTACGAGCGCGGAGAGTTTCCGGATGGCGAACACACCGTTGGTGGGATCGTGCATGGACGGCCCCCGCTCTCAGGTGAGGGGACGGCAACGCTGTCGGTCAAGATTCCTCTGGGAATGAAGGAGGCCATTCGTCGACGGGCGGCTGCCGAGGGGATGACGCCAAGTGAGTTTGCCCGTGCGGCTCTGAGTGAAAAACTTCTTGCTGCCGGCTGATGCCTCTGACGTGCCGATTTATAGAACCGAGGCTGTGCCCAAAAACTTTTTTAAAATTCTCGGTTGACCGGAACGCGTCCTTGGTTATACTAATCAAGCCTTGAAACAAGGCACACCTCAAATGGCTGGGTAGCTCAGTTGGTAGAGCAGAGGACTGAAAATCCTCGTGTCAGGGGTTCGATTCCCTTCCCCGCCACCTTGAATTGACTAGGACCTCTGCAAAGGGGTCCTTTTCTTTTATTGAGGGCTCTGCGGAAATTGCGTCCCGGAATTTGGCTTCAGAGTGGGATGCGTTTTCCGCTTTGAGGCCGCTTGGGAAAGCGCGACCCGGAATCCGGCGTCAGAATGGGATGTGCTTTCCTTTTGCGGTCTTTGGCGGAAACTGCGTCCCAGATCCCGCGCTCAGAACGGGATGCGCTTTTCGGCCGCCTACTTCCGGCGCATATGTACATCTCGGCGCGCCATCTCGGGCCCGCCCAGATATTCCTCCCGCTTTTGCGCCACTTTACAGACCGTTCGGTCGTCTGTCCGCACGCGCGGGTATACTCAAAACGATACTTTTCCTATGCAATACGATGCAGGCTCGGCCTGCACGATCCGAAGGGGGCAGTGATGGAGAGGATACTCGGCGTTAATCTCTCTGGCTGGTTTATTCCCGAGCCTTGGGTGACCCCGTCGCTATACGCGGCGACCGGTGCATCCAACGCGGCCGAGCTGCAGGAGGCCATGGGCACCGCCGCCTATAACGAGCGCATGCGCCGTCATTACGAGACGTTTGTGAGCGAGGACGATTTCCGTCGCATGGCGCAGATCGGTCTCAATGCCGTGCGTCTGCCGGTGCCCTGGTATGCCTTTGGCTCGCAGGAGTCCGATGCGTCCTACATCTCGGTTGTCGACTACATTGACCGTGCGATTGAGTGGGCTGCCAAGTACGACATCCGCGTGCTGCTTGATCTAGCAACTGTGCCCGGTGGCCAGGGCGATTCCAATGATTCGCCCGCCACGCCAGAGGCTGTTGCCGAGTGGCATTCGTCCACCAACGGCCGTCATGTTGCGCTCGACGTGCTCGAGCGCCTGGCCGATCGCTACGGCGAGGCCGAGAGCCTGCTGGGCATTGAGCTGCTGGATACGCCGCAGATGAGTGTCCGCAAGAGCCTCTTCACCATGACGGATGGCATTCCGGCGCACTACCTGCGCAACTTCTATCGCGATGCCTATGAGCTCGTCCGTTCATATATGCCCGAGGATAAGATCGTCGTCTTCTCGTCGTCGGGGCATCCCAGCGAGTGGAAGCATTTTATGCGCGACGCCAAGTATAAGAACGTCTACATGGACCTTCACCTGTACCATTACCGTGACGAGCATGCGCTCGATATCACGAGCCCCCGCGGGCTGACGACGGCGATTTCGCGCAACAAGCGCGAGCTCAAAGAAGCGATTTCGACTGGGTTCCCCGTGCTGGTGGGCGAATGGTCGGGCGCGGCGATCTTTGCCAACTCGTCGGTTACGCCCGAGGGCCGCAATGCCTACGAGCGCGTGTTTATCGCCAATCAGCTGGCTTCGTTTGCGCCGGCTGCCGGTTGGTTCTTCCAAACGTGGAAGACCGAGAAGCGCATTGCAGCATGGGACGCCCGCGCGGCGCTCGGTACGCTCGAGCGCGGCATGATTGAATAGGTTGATATGACGCAAAACAGCGCCCATACGGGCAAACTCTATGTGGTCGGCACGCCCATCGGCAACCTGGGCGACCTGTCCCCGCGCGTTGGCGAGGCGTTTGCCGCCGCCGATGCCATCTGCTGCGAAGACACGCGTGTGACGTCAAAGCTGCTGATGCACCTGGGCATTTCCAAGCCGCTTGTCCGTTGCGACGAGAATGTGATCGCCAGCCGCGCCGCCGGCCTAGTCGACCGTCTGCTGGCGGGGGAGACCCTCGCCTTTGCCTCGGACGCCGGCATGCCGAGCGTGTCCGATCCCGGCCAGGCGCTAGTTGAGGCGGCGCGTGAGGCCGATGTGCCCGTCGAAGTTATTCCCGGGCCCTCTGCTTGCGTCACGGCGCTTGTTTCGTCCGGCATTCCCTGCGAGCATTTCTTCTTCGAAGGCTTTTTGGGTCGCAAGCACGGCGACCGCGTGCGCCGACTGCAGCGCCTTGCCGTGGTGCCCGGCGCGCTCATCTTCTACGAGTCTCCACATCGCATCGTGGCGACGCTCGAGGCCGTGGCGGAGGTCTTTCCCCAGCGTGAGGTTGCCGTCTGCCGCGAACTCACCAAGCTGCACGAGGAGGTCTTGCGCGGGCCCGCTGCTCAGCTTGCCGAGGAGCTGCGTGCTCGCGGCGAGGTAAAGGGCGAGATTGCGCTGGTCATCGCGCCGCCGAGCGAGGATGAGGAGGCCGGTATCGTGCCGGTTGGCGCCGCGGCAGCGGATCCCGACGAGGCCCTGCGCGAGGATATCCGCGCCGCGCTCGAGGAGGGGGAGCCCGCCTCTGCGGTGGCCAAGCGCCTGTCTCAGAAGTATTCGCGCCGCAAGCGCGATGTCTATGCCATGGTGCTCGATATGCAATAGATGGAGGATATCCAGCCCTTGCGCTAGAATCATCCCCTGTATGCAACGTTTTTCTGGAGGACAAACCCCATGGATCAAAGCAAGCCTTCGTTCTTTATCACGACGCCCATCTACTACGTCAACGCCGATCCGCACCTGGGCACGGCTTATTCCACCATCATCGCCGACGTTCAGGCTCGCTATCGTCGCTCCGCCGGCTATAACGTCAAGTTCCTGACCGGCATGGACGAGCACGGCGAGAAGGTCGCCGAGGCCGCAGCCAAGCACAACATGACGCCGCAGGAGTGGACCGATAGCCAGGCTCCGCACTTCAAGGAGCTTTGGAGCAAGCTCGAGATTTCCAATGATGACTTCATCCGCACCACCGAGCCGCGCCAGCACCATGCCGTGCAGTACCTGTGGGAGCGCATGAAGGAGTCCGGCTACCTGTATAAGGGCAGCTACGACGGCTGGTATTGCGTGCCTGACGAGACCTACTTTACCGATACGCAGGTCCAGAAGGGCGACGAGGAGTACGGCAGCGTCGGCCAGCACCTGTGCCCCGACTGCCACCGTCCGCTTGAGCGCGTGCAGGAGGAGTCCTACTTCTTTAAGCTTTCCGCTTTCCAGGATAAGCTGCTCAAGCTTTACGACGAGCACCCCGACTTTGTCGAGCCTGCGTTCCGCATGAACGAGGTACGTAGCTTTGTCGAGGGCGGCCTTAATGACCTTTCCGTGAGCCGTACGAGCTTTGACTGGGGCATTCAGGTCCCGTTTGACGAGGGTCACGTGACCTACGTGTGGTTCGATGCGCTGCTCAACTATATGACGGCCGTCGGCTACGGTGTCGACACCGACGAGGCGCGTGCCGAGCTGGCCTATCGCTGGCCCGCGCAGTTCCACATCGTGGGTAAGGACATCATCCGCTTCCACTGCGTCATTTGGCCCGCCATGCTCATGGCCATCGGCGAGGCCCTGCCCGAGCACGTCTTTGCCCACGGCTTCCTGACCGTGCGCAATGCCGAGACCGGCAAGGCCGAGAAGATGTCCAAGAGCCGCGGCAACGCCATCGCTCCGCAGGACGTTATCGACATGCTGGGCGTCGAGGGCTATCGCTACTACTTCATGACCGACGTCGTCCCCGGCACCGACGGTGCCATCAGCTTCGATCGCATGGAGCAGGTCTACAACGCCGACCTGGCCAACAGCTGGGGCAACCTTATCTCGCGTTCGCTCAACATGAGCGGCAAGTACTTTGACGGTTGCGCGCCCGCCAAGCCCGCGTCGTTCGATGCGTTCGACAACCCGCTGGCAAAGATCGCCGATGGCCTGGTCGAGCGCTACATGGCCAAGATGGACGTGCTCGATTACGGCGGAGCCAAGGATGAGGTCATGGAGCTCATCCATGCCGCCAACCACTACATCGAGGACTCCGAGCCCTGGGCGCTTGCCAAGGACGAGGCCAAGGCTGACGAGCTGGCATTTGTGATCTACAACCTGCTCGAGGCCATCCGCATTGCCGCTCACCTGCTGATGCCGCTCATGCCCCAGACTTCTGTCGAGGCCCTGCGCCGCCTGTCCTGTGAGGGCGAGGCCGCGAGCGACGACCTCAAGGGCATTTGTACTTGGGGCCTGCTTGCCGGCGGTCAGCCCGTCGAGAAGGGCGATCCGCTGTTCCCGCGTCTGGCGTAGAGACCGCGCGAGCGCCATATCGGCAATTTGCTGTTTAGCTGTAAGGGCATGGCCGCCACGGTCCATGCCCTTTTGTTTCAAGACGCCGCCATCATGCTAAGGAGGCAACCATGACAACTTCGCCTTTGGCAAACCCCACGGCCACCAGGGAGCTGCTGGAGGAGTTTGGCCTTGCGACCAAGCATCGCCTGGGCCAGAACTTTCTAATCGACAATCATGTGATCGAGCGTATCTGCGAGCTTTCCGAGCTCACGGGCGATGAGCGCGTGCTCGAGGTTGGCCCGGGCGTTGGTACGCTCACGCTTGCGCTGCTGCAGGAGGCGGCGTGTGTCACGTCGATCGAGGCCGACCCCGAGCTCGAGCCGGTGCTCGATGCCCACGCCGCCGACTACGCCAACTTCCGCTTTATCATGGGCGACGCGCTCAAGGTGGGTCCGGAGCAGATTGAGCAGGCTGCGGGCGGTGAGCCGACGGTGTTTGTCGCGAACCTGCCCTATAACGTGGCGGCGACGATCATCCTGCAGTTCTTCCAGACGATGCCTGCACTCAAGCGCGCCGTCGTCATGGTTCAAAAGGAGGTTGCCGATCGTATTGCCGCAGTGCCGGGTAACAAGACCTATGGTGGCTACACGGCAAAGCTGGGCCTGTATGCGCAGGTTACGGGTCGCTTTGAGGTTCCGCCGCGTTGCTTTATGCCGGCGCCGCACGTTGACTCGGCTGTCGTGCGTATCGACCGTGTTGACGGCGTGGTGCCCGAAGGACTCGATCGCGAATTTGTGGCCCGCGTGATTGATGCTGCATTTGCCCAGCGTCGCAAGACCATCCGCAATTCCATGAGCGCCAACGGCTTTGCCAAGGACGTGCTCGATGCCGCCTTTGAGGCTTGCGGTATCGCACCCACCACGCGCGCCGAGACGCTTGATGTTGCCGACTTTGTCCGTCTGGCCCGGGAGCTAATCCATGATGCCTAATGCCGCATGCGTGACGTTTACCAAGAAAAAGAAGACGGTCGCCTGCCCCGTGCCCTTGGCACCGCTTGCCGACACGCATGCGCATCTGCTTTCGTTTTGGGGCAAAGAAGTGCCCGAGACGCTCGTGCGCGCCAAAGCCGCGGGCGTCGACCTGTTGGTGACGATGTTCGACCCCATCGCTGACAAACGCAGCGTGACGGACTATAGCGACTGGCTCGTGCGCGAAATTCTGCCGATGCAGGATATCCCGCAGATCAAGTATCTTGCCGGCGTGCATCCGTATGGCGCGCCGGACTATACCGACGACGTTCACGCACAGGTCGTTGCCGCACTCGATGACCCTTTGTGCGCCGGTATCGGCGAGATCGGTCTGGACTACCACATGGATTACGACGACGATATCGCGCCGGCGCCCCACGACGTGCAGATCGACTGTATGGCGCGCCAACTCGAGGTCGCCGTACGCCGCAATGTGCCGGTAGAGCTGCATCTGCGTCATGAGGATACGGACGAGGAGCGCACCTCGCATGTGGACGCCTACAACGTGTTGCGCGAGGTCGACGTGCCCCAGGCCGGTTGCGTACTGCACTGCTTTGGCGAGGACCGCGCCACGATGGAGCGCTTTGTGGAGCTGGGCTGCTATATCGCCTATGGTGGCGCGGCCACCTTTAAGCGCAACGACGACGTGCGCGAGGCATTTGCGGCAACCCCACTCGATCGAATTTTGTTCGAGACGGATTGCCCGTATATGGCTCCGGAGCCCATCCGCGGTCTTGAATGCGAGCCCGCAATGATCTCCATTACGGCAAACGCGCTGGTTAACGACCGTGTCGATCGCACAGGTGAGGACGCCGAAACAATCGCGCAAGCCGCTTGGGAAAATGCCTGCAAACTTTTTCAAAAATAGTTCTTGCGTTCGCGGTGGCGCTCCGTTATTCTAATTCCTGCACGCGGGCGTGGCGGAATTGGCAGACGCGTACGGTTCAGGTCCGTATGGGGGCAACCCCATGAAGGTTCAAGTCCTTTCGCCCGCACCATTAAATGAAAGAGCTCCCAGCGATGGGAGCTTTTTTGTTATGAGCCCATCGCAGGGACTTGAACCTGCGAAGGAGCGAGCGTAAAGAAAACGCGGAGCGTTTTAGCGAGCTGGCGAGTCCGCCGGCAGGCGGGCGAAGCCGGTGCGGATCCGCGCAGCGGATACGCGGACGTCCTTTCGCCCGCACCATTAAATGAAAGAGCTCCCAGCAATGGGGGCTTTTTTGTTATGCACAATCTCCTTGGACGGGTATCCTAATGCCAACGTGTGCCTATCAGAGGAGAGACCATGCTGTTGTCCGGTATCATTGCCGCCCTTACGAGCCTTTTGATTCCCATCATCATTTTGTTGCTGCTGCTTCCCAACGCCTGCTATGTCGTTGAACAACAGCATGCCGTGATCATCGAGCGTCTGGGCAAGTTTAACCGCATCGTCAACGCGGGCTTCCACATGAAGGTGCCCGTGATCGACCGCAAAGCCGCCACGGTGAGTCTGCGCACCATGAAAAACGGTTTTGGTATCGACGTTAAGACCCAGGATAATGTGACCATCGGCCTCGAGGTCTCTGCTCAGTACCACGTGAGCTATGACATGGGTGCTGGCCCGGCAGATTCGGGTATCTACAAGAGCTACTACATGCTGCAGGAGCCCGTCGACCAGATGCGTGACTTCATCACCGACGCCCTGCGCTCTTCGATTCCCGTCTACACACTCGATGAGGTCTTTGCCAAGAAGGATGACATCGCCAAGGACGTCAACGCTACCGTTTCCGAGCAGATGGCCGCCTACGGCTTCACCCTCGTGTCGACGCTCATCACCAAAATCGCACTGCCGACCGAGGTCGAGAACTCCATGAACGACATCAACGCCGCCCAGCGCAAGCGCGCTGCGGCACAGGAGCTCGCCGAGGCCGACCGCATCAAGCGCGTCACCGAGGCGACCGCCGAGGCCGAGGCTATGGAAAAGGCGGGCGAGGGCATCGCCAACCAGCGCAAGGCCATTGCACTGGGTATCAAAGATTCGCTCGAGATCATCCAGGAGACGGGTGTCGGCAATGACGAGGCCAACCAACTGTTCATGTTTACGCAGTGGTCCGAGATGATGACGGAGTTCGCTCGCACGGGTAAAACCTCGACGGTCGTGCTGCCGAGCGACTTTTCGCAGTCGGCCTCTATGTTCGAGCAGATGCTGGCTGCCGGTAAGGTTCAGAACGAGTCAAAGGAGTAGGCACGCGTGAAATACACCGTCGTTTGTGTTGGCAAGCTCAAAGAGCGCTTTTGGAAGGACGCGTGCGCTGAGTACACCAAGCGCCTAGGCGCCTATGCCAAGGTGGATATCCGCGAGGTGGCCGATATCGACCCGGCTAAGGCGGGCGGCGTGGATGCCGCGCGCGACAAGGAGGGGGCGGCAATTCTTGCTGCATTGCCGTCTCGAGCTCATGTGATCCTGCTGGCTATCGAGGGCAAGGAGCGTTCGAGTGAGGAGCTCTCGGCGAGGCTCGACGATCTTATGCTGCGAGGCAGCAGCGACATCGCCTTTGTGATTGGCGGTTCGGACGGCGTGAGCGATGAGGTGCGCGCCCGCGCCGACGAGATGCTCAGCTTTGGACGCATTACCTTGCCGCATAACTTGGCGCGCGTGGTGCTGCTGGAGCAAATCTACCGCGCCTGCAAGATCAGCCGTGGCGAGCCGTATCACAAATAGGTCGGCAATACGAAACAATGGCGTGGGACAATAGCTTTCGTTTTGAAGAGCGTGTCTGAGAGGACTATGAGATATGAAGATTGGATTTGTCGGTTTTGGCAATATGGCGAGCGCTATGGCCGATGGCTGGATCGCTGCCGGTGTAGCTGCGAGCGACATGTGCGCCTGCGCGGGTCGCTACGACGCACTGGTTGAGCGCTGCGAGGCGCGCGGCATGGTCGCCTGCCACGATGCCGCCGAGGTTGTCGCCGCATCCGATATCGTGGTCGCTGCGGTCAAACCGTACATGATCGAGAAGGTATTCGCCCCGCTCAAGGATGCTCTTGCCAAAAAGGTCGTTCTGTCGGTTGCCTGGACCTGGGACAGTGCCAAGTGGGAGCAGGTCCTGCCGGGCGTCGCGCATATCTCGACGGTGCCCAACACACCGGTTTCGGTGGGCGAGGGCGTCATCGCTTGCGAGAAGGCTTCCACGCTTAGTGATGAGCAGAGCGCCGTGGTGCTTGATCTGCTTGGCAAGCTCGGTGCGGTGGTCGAGCTTGATACGAGCCTGCTGTTCGTGGGCGGCACGGTGGGTGGTTGCGCTCCGGCATTTGTCGCTATGGCAATCGAGGCCCTGGGCGATGCGGCGGTCAAGCACGGTATCCCGCGTGCCGATGCCTATCGCATTGTGAGCCAGATGGTGCTAGGTACGGCAAAGTTGCAGCTTTCAACTGGTCAGCATCCTGCGGCGATGAAGGATGCCGTATGCTCGCCCGGTGGCGCCACCATCAAGGGCGTCGTTGCGCTCGAGGATGCCGGCATGCGCAGTGCCCTGGTCAAGGCAATCGACGCAACTCTCCAGTAAAACCTGCCATTTAGGGACAGGTTTATTTTGGCAGGTTTTTCCTGCGGTTTTGTCGTATGTGCGAAAAGCGCCCCGCAACTGGCTCAATTCCAGTTGCGGGGCGCTTGCGTTTGCCCAGATAAAACCGACCAAAATAAACCTGGCCCTTTTTGGCAGGTTAGTCCCAGAAGCTGTCTTCCTCATCCTCGGACTTGGGTCCGCGGTCGACGTACATCTTATGGGTACGCTTCTCCATTACAAAGGCAAGAATCGCAAATAACAGGATGCCGCCGGCGAAAAGGATGGCAAAACCGGTGCGGGTGCCAAACAAAAAGGAAAAAACTGCGTCCATTGGGTGCCTTCTTGCGTAGTTGAGTTGGGTCGTAAACGCTCATAAGTATATACTTGCCCATACATGTACAAGGTTGCAACCTAAATGGAATGTATATCGCCGGAGGATCTAATGCTTGATATCAAGTTTGTTCGCGAGAACCCCGATGCCATCGATGTCGCCATGGCTAACCGCCAGACGTCTTGGGATCGCGAGAAGTTCTTTGAGCTCGACGACGAGCGCCGTGCCGTCATCACCGAGGTCGAGGAGCTCCAGGCTACGCGTAATGCCGAGTCCAAGAAGATCGGCGCCCTGATGAAGGAGGGCAAGAAGGACGAGGCCGAGGCTGCCAAGGAGGCCGTGCGCGCCGTCAACGAGAAGATTGACGGTCTGGCCGAGCGTCGTACCGCCCTCGAGCAGGAGCAGTACGACTTCATGGCTCACCTGCCCAACATTCCTTGCGAGGCCACGCCGTACGGTAAGGACGAGGACGAGAACATCGAGCGTCGCCGCTGGGGCACCCCGCGCGAGTTCGACTTCGACTTTAAGCCGCACTGGGATCTGGGCACCGATCTGGACATCCTCGACTTCGAGCGTGGCAACAAGCTCTCCGGCAGCCGCTTTACCGTTCTCGGTGGCGCCGGCGCCCGCCTGGAGCGTGCCCTTATCAACTTCTTCCTCGATACGCACACCAGCCGTGGCTTCAAGGAGTGGTGGCCGCCTATCGTCGTCAAGCGTCAGACTATGTTCGGCACGGGCCAGCTGCCCAAGTTCGAGGACGACGCCTATCATGTCTCGGGCGACAACTTCCTGATCCCCACCGCCGAGGTCGTGCTCACCAATCTGCACGCCGGCGAGGTCCTCGATGCCGACACCCTGCCGCGCCGCTACACCGCCTTCACCCCCTGCTTCCGCGAGGAGGCCGGTTCCGCCGGTCGCGACACCCGCGGCATCATCCGTCAGCACGAGTTCGACAAGGTCGAGATGGTCAAGTTCGCTAAGCCGGAGGAGTCCGACGAGGAGCTCGAGACCATGACCGCCGAGGCCGAGTACCTGCTGCAGCAGCTGGGCCTTCCGTATCGCGTGATTAGCCTGTGCACCGGCGACTTGGGCTTCTCTGCCCGTCAGACCTACGACGTCGAGGTTTGGCTGCCGAGCTACAACGCCTACAAGGAGATCAGCTCCTGCTCCAACTGCGGTGACTTCCAGGCTCGCCGCGCCAACATCAAGTATCGCGACCCCGAGAACTTCAAGGGTTCGCGCTACCTGCACACTCTCAACGGTTCCGGCTTGCCGGCCGGCCGCACCATGGCCGCTATTCTGGAGAACTACCAGAACGCCGACGGCACCATCACGATCCCCGAGGTCTTGCGTCCTTACATGGGCGGTCTCGAGAAGATCGAGCCGGTCGCGTAAATTGGCTGCATAGGGGATATGCAAGGGCGCTCCTTCGGGGGCGCCCTATTTCGTGCGCAGGTCCATACCATGCCGTGCGGACAGCTCAATAGAAAACACACGAACAACTGTTCTGTATACAGCCATCTACCTGCTATGCTTTTGCTAAATAAGAGCGAGAGAAAGGGGACGCGATGGAGCTGTTTGATGATCGGGTGGTTTTGTTTGAGAGCGACGAGGGCGGGGAGTACCTGATTGTAACGTGTGAGCCGTCTGGCATGGGTGGCCTGGTGGTTCGACAGACGAGCGAGGGTCCGTTGACACAATGGTGCTTTGAGGAGTCGCCGCATGTGGTCGAGACCTTTGTGACGCACGAGGGACTTGTGGCGCTGGAGCACTTCTATGGAGTTGGGACTTCCAACCAGGTCGCGCGCATGCTGAGCATCTCGTTTGCCGATTATGATTGTGCCCAGCGGGTGAGATCGCTCCTGAGGGAACTTGACGCTAAGTTCGACGTGATCGAAAAGCCAATCGATCGTACGGGGAACGGCGGTATATGCGGAGCAGCATGACAAAACTGCGTTCCACAAAAAAGTTTGAGATTGTGCTTGACTCCAATAAGCTAAAGTGGTTTTATATGTCTTGCGCTGCGGCGTTACCTCAGCTGGATAGAGGGTCTGACTACGAATCAGAACGTCATAGGTTCGAATCCTATACGCCGCACCATTTGAGATTAAAGCTCCCGGCAACGGGGGCTTTTCTTTTACGTAAGCACTGCATGGATTCGAACCTCGGTCGAGGCGCGGGCGTAAAGAAAACGCGGAGCGTTTTTAGCCCGCGGGCGAGCACGCCGGAAGGCGGGCGAAGCCGGTGCGGATCCGCGCAGCGGATGCGCGGAATCCTATACGCCGCACCAATCGAACTTAAAGCCTCCGGCAACGGGGGCTTTTCTTTTAGGCGGACGCCGCATGGGTTCGAGCCTCGGTCAAAGGGGACTATTTCTCATCGACTCGTGTAAGATTTCGAGTATGCGCCTCGGTGAGCCCGTGGCGCGCTCTTTCTTTAGACGACCGATTAGGGTGATATTTCGTGGCAGAGCGTCCGACATACAAGCTCAGGTTTCTTGATCCCAAAAAGCGCTTTCCGGCCATGCCCGAGCAGCCTGCGGGACGCTCGTATGGCGTGGTTTGGAAGCTCTTTGGCGAGGACCCGCATGAATCATGCTATGTCGTCGAATTCGTCGGCAAAAGCCATGTGTCGCTTTTGGGCTACGTGAGCGTTTCGGGTGAGGTCTATAAGGTGGACCGTCCCGTTAACGAAGTATCGCTGCCCGACGATCCCGACATGCAGCTGATTCTTGACGAGTCCGATTCCAACATCGGTGAGATTGCAGTCAGGGGTACCGATGGGACGATGCGCTCCCGGGCGCGAGTCATCGGCTCTCCCGAAGGCACCATGCGCGAACAATCCGATCGCGAGACGTGGAATTCGACGCGCAGCCTTCGCTACGGCGAGTTCATGGCCTCGATGTTCTTGCGTTACGTGATATTCGCCGATTCTGAAAACGCTGTCTCAGACACGGCAGGCGGCGACGGCCTCGACGAGGGTATGAAAAATGCCGTCGACAAAATCAAACTTGTAAAACTCCCCGAGCCGGTTGAGGTACTGCTGGGTTTTGATTCCACGCCGCTGCCCGATGCAATCGAAACGTTGCTCTACCGCATTGACCATACGGATAATCCAAGTGGCATTGAGCGCTATGCCGCCGCCCTTATGAGCGAAATTGACTTGCCCCGCCTGCGCACCATCGCCGCCAAGTCCGAGATGAGCCTGGCTCGCATCGATCGCTCAAAGCTGTTCTATCTCAATTTTGATCGTAGTCTGCTAGACCAGGACGAGATTGACACGCTGCTCGCCATCGAGTGTCGTCTCAACCGCCTCTCCGGCATCTTTGAGCGCATCGGGGCCGGATTGGCCCCTGCGGCATCCTCGCCGAGCCTTGAGGGCTGCGCGCTCTTTGATGCGTGGCATATCGCCAAGACGACCAACGATGTTCCCCGACTGCTCGATACGGCCTCGAGCGATAACCCGTGGGGCAAACCGGGTACGGTGGCTTGCCAGCCGGGCGGCGAGTGGGACGTGCGCACCCGTTTTGCGCGAATCGTTGAGGCGCTCAACGTGGTCACGCGGCTCGACTATACCTATCGGGCAAACGTTGCCGAGGGGATTATGCTCGTTCGGTTTGGGCAGTCTGTCGTTGATGCCATGCCGCAACGTGAATACGACGCTCAAGATGACGCCTGGCGCGAGCTGGACGAGGACACGCGCGCGATCTGGGCCGCGGAGCACGATGCGCGCGTGGCACTCACGCTTGCGGCAGCGTGTTTTGCCGCGGGCACCTGCATCACGCGCTGCTACGTGCAGATTGCTGCTCCCGACGGTGAGCAGGGCGAGCGTGTTGTCGCAACGTATTTCTTTGAGCGCGCGGCCTATCTGGCCGATTGCGTGCCTGTCGCCAAGGATCTTGAGAGCATGGACATGGACGATATGCCGTGCAAGCGTGTGCTTGAGGCGTATGAGTCAACCGCTCCGGAGACGATTGAGCCTGCGGAGGTTCATGCTCGTCCGCGTGATGACCATCGCACGCTGCCGCCGGCGCTGCGCGATCTGCTGCTTGCCGATACGGCTGACGAGTTGGAGGTCATGGAAGAGGACGACGACCCATACGTGGCCCGTGTTGTTGAATTGCGCGAGCAGGCAAAAGTCGACCGTACAGGTGCTTTTGAAGGCTTTTCCCGTCTTGTCGAGGAGTTGGAGGCTAAGTGCGCTGTCGCCGAGCTTTTGGCGACAGGTCCGGTTCAAACGCAGTTTTGCGATAACCAGCTGGTACGCATGGTGCTACCGGTGTTGGAAGAAGACCGCTCTGTGCGAATCCTTCGTGCGCCCGATGCGCTGTACTTTGCCCAGCACGAGATCTGCAGCTTTTACGCCGAGCAAGAGGACTTTGAACGAGCGCTGCCCGAGGTGCGCCATCTTTACGATCTGGCGCGCTCGTCCATGCAATCGCACTTTGCGCTCATCAACGTGCTTGCGCGTCTGGAGCGCTTTGACGAGATTATCGAGGTGGCGCGCCACGGCCTACGTATTGCCAGCGATCGTTCTGCAATTGGCTACCTGTTCTATCGCTTGGCGTTTGCCTATTGGAATTGCGATCAGCTCGACCTGGCGCTGGCTTGTTACCGTCTGGTGCCGCGCGGCGAGGAGTCGGGCAGCAGCGCGCTGGAAGAAATGCAGGGCCTTATGAATGAGATGGGCGTCAGCGAGCCTCCGACGTTCGAGGAGGCGGTCGAGACCATCCGCAAGGCTGGACTCGAGCTGCCGCCAGTGTCCGCCGTGACGAATCAGCTGGCAGATGCCGCTGTGCAACTGGTCGACAACGGCTTCTTTTTCCTGGCACGCGGTTGCATCTTCCAAATGTGGCGCACCATGGGCAACGACGAGCTCGGCTCCCTTAACCGTTCGCTGGGGTAGGCGAAGCTTCCAAGGAGGAAAGGATGCTAGGCAATTAGAAAATTTCCTCTTGCCCATCCTTGGCTGTTTGGTTACTATAGAACGGCTGTTACGGAGAGCTGACCGAGAGGCCGAAGGTGCTCGCCTGCTAAGCGAGTATGCCCCAAAAGGGCATCTGGGGTTCGAATCCCCAGCTCTCCGCCAGTACGAATTTGAAGAAGGGTCCCATTTGGGGCCCTTTTTTGTGCGGAGAAAGGAGGCTGGGGATTCGGCTTATAGGACAAAATGTGTGTCCACGTTGGGGGCATCGGCGCAGGTCGATGCC
>NZ_SPFY01000040.1 GCF_005844325.1 Collinsella aerofaciens
GCGGTCGGCGGGGCCATTGTGGCTCTTGACAGCGGATTGGGTCATATGAGCGAAAACCCGCCAGAGCGAGCAAGGTGCCTTGAAACAAGAAGGCGTCGCATGTTGAGCAAACGCCAGCGAGCGCCCGCCAGAGCGAACAAATTGGCATGAAAAGAGGACGGCATAGACCTTCTGGTCATGCCGTCCTCTTTGAATGACAAGTTGTCGCTCTGGTGGGCGCGCAGCGTCAACCGGTTACGCGGTTTGGTAAAACCGCGTAACCCCTAGAAACGGTTGCCGCGGAAGCCGCCGCCGTTGCGGCCGCCACGATCGCCACCGCGACCGCCGCGGTCGTTACCACGGTTACCGCCAAAGCCGCCACGGTTGCCACCGCGGTCGCCATAGCCACCACGGTTGCCGCCGAAGCCGCCGCGACCACCACGGTCGCCACCACGGTCACCAAAGCCGCCACGGCCACCGCGGTCGCCACCGCGACCGCCACGGTCGCCGCCGCGGCCACCGCGATCGCCAAAGCCGCCGCGACCGCCACGGTCGCCGCCGCGGCCACCGCGATCGTCACGACCGCCGCGAGGACCGCGGTCCTCGTCCAGGCCCATGGCGACGAGCGGAGCGATAACCTTATCGAGGGCAGCCATCAGCTCGGTGGCCTCCTCGTAAGAAAGCTCGGGCAGGAGCTTCTCCTTCTTGTTGGCAAGCTCGGTCAGGCCCTCGGCAGCATCCTCAGCAGCGAAGACGACGATCTTGCGCATGTCGCCCTCGGCGTCGTCGATGCGACCGACCAGGTCGGCAGCCTCGGCCTCGGCCATCAGGCCATCGAGCTCACGAAGGCGCATGCCCAGCAGGTCGGACATCTCCTTCTGCTCCATCTTGGGCTTGAGGTCAAGGAGCTTGATGGCGCGCTCGATGTTCGCCATGCGCTCGGCCTTGGCCTCCTCCTCCTTGGAAATAGCAAAGCGACGGCTGCGCAGCAGGCGGGCGGCCTTCTGCATCTTGTCCATCAGCTCTTCGTCATCGTAATCAGCGGCGGCCTCGACAACCTCGGCCTCCTCCTCGGCGGAAACCTCGTCAGCAGCCTCAACCTCGGCAGCTTCGGTCTCCACGGTCTCGACTGCCTCAACCTCGGCAGCCATGGTCTCGTTCTCGGTCTCGTTCATGATCTCTTCGTTCTCAGACATGAGACTCCTTCTTGGCCCTCTCGGGCATCATCGCCCCATTCGCGGGGCCCGTCGCGCACTCTTTGCGCTTATAAATCATGCCTCTCGGCAAAACGTCCATTAGTTTATGGTGTCGTCCGTCAATCTAGCTGCAGAATCTATGTGCACACATTAATGCGACATGTCGCGGTATCATGATTTGAATCAAACGCCCACCATAAGGAGCCCGCCATGATCAAACCCATCATGAAATCCGAGTTCTTTTTGCGCCTGCCTTCCGAAGACGCGGGCCCCGATGACGCCGTGACCGGGCAGGACCTCCTGGATACGCTCCATGAGCATGAGCACGAGTGCGTGGGCCTCGCCGCCAATATGATTGGCGTGCGCAAACGCATCATCTGCGTAAAGGACGGCAACAGGGCGCTCCTGATGTACAACCCTCAAATTCTTGAGCAGGTCAATGCCTATCAGACGAGCGAAGGATGCCTTTCGCTGGTTGGAGAGCGCCCCTGTACCCGTTATCGCCGCATTAAGGTGGAGTATCTGGACGAGAACTTCGTCCACCGCATCAAAAACTTCTCGGGCTACACCGCCGAGATCATCCAACACGAAATCGACCATTGCAACGGGATTGTTATTTAGTTCAAGAACGCCACGTGGGACAAAATAATCAGTAGTTTTTGTCCCAGGGTCGCCTACGGCAACAAGTTCGATACTTCTTTCGAACCTGGGACAAGAACTACTGATTATTTTGTCCCACGCCCCACGGGTCCACAAAAAAGCTCCCTGCAGCCAAGCAACTGCAGGGAGCTTTTTATCGTACGGAGCTTCTGTCCCCTACGACTGACGATAATGGTCGAAGAAGTCGGCCAGGTCTTCGAGGGACTCTTTGAGCACTTCCATGCGCGGCAGGTAGACGATGCGGAAGTGGTCGGGCTCAGCCCAGTTGAAGCCGCCGCCACGCGTGATCAGGATCTTCTTCTCGTGCAGCAGGTCGAGGGCAAACTGCTCGTCATCGGTGATGTTGAACTTCTTAACATCCATCTTGGGGAAGATATAGAACGCCGCACGCGGCTTAACCACCGAGATGCCGTCAATCTTGTTGAGCGCCTCATACACAAAGTTGCGCTGCTCGTAAACACGACCGCCGGGACGGATATAGTCGTTGACGGACTGATGGCCACCGAGTGCCGTCTGAACGATCGACTGAGCCGGCACGTTGGAGCACAGGCGCATGTTGGAGAGCATGTTGATGCCCATGATGAAGTCGCTCATGCAGCGCTGGTTGCCCGAAAGCACCATCCAGCCAATGCGATAGCCCGCAATCATGTGCGACTTGGACAGGCCGCTAAAGGTAACGCAGGGCAGATCGGGGGCGAGCGAGGCAATCGAGACGTGCTCGTAGCCGTCCATGCACAGGCGGTCGTAGATCTCATCGGCAAAGATCATCAGCTGATGCCTGCGCGCAACCTCGACGATGCCCTCGAGCACCTCGCGCGGATAGACAGAGCCCGTGGGGTTGTTGGGGTTGATGATGACGAGGGCCTTGGTCGCGCTCGTGATCTTGGACTCCATATCCTCCAGGTCGGGATACCAATCCGCCTGCTCATCGCATAGATAGTGCACGGGATGACCGCCAGCAAGGGTTGCGCACGCCGTCCAGAGCGGATAGTCGGGGCTGGGGATCAGAATCTCGTCGCCATTGTCGAGCAGCGCGTTCATCGAAAGCTGAATGAGCTCGGACACGCCGTTGCCCGTGTAGATATGCTCCATCTGAACATTGGGCAGGCCCTTGATCTGCGAATACTGCATGATCGCCTTGCGCGCGGAGAACAGGCCGCGCGAATTGGAATAGCCTTCGCAGTCGGGCAGCTGCTGGCGCATGTCCTTGATGACCTCATCGGGCGTGCGGAAACCGAAGGGCGCCGGGTTACCGATATTGAGCTTGAGGATGCGCTCGCCCTCGTCCTCCATACGGGCGGCCTCGTCGACGACGGGACCGCGCACGTCATACAGGACGTTATCGAGCTTGGTGGATTTAGAAAAAGTACGCATGGTGGTGCTCCTTGCAATTTGAGCTGAGGGATGGGGTTCGGGCTTGGAATCGTTGCGGGGTGATGATGCCTCGCCTTGATCGGCGTCGCCGGCAAGCAGCCAGGTAACATCGACCTCCAAAATACGGGCGAGCAGCTCAGCCACATCGCGCCGCGGGATCGTCTTGCCGCTCACATATTGGCTCATCTGACTCTTGCCGAGTTTTTTGCCGAGCATCTCCGATGCGCGGATTACGTCCGACTGGCGAACGTCGCGATCGGACATAGTCTGTCGCAGGCGATCGCTAAACGTCTCTTGGGCCACTAGAACCTCCTTGCTGGCAAAGTTCAATTTATAGAATACGAATTGAACCAAGGTTCAATTTAGGCAGCAGTATAACGCGGCACCTCATTCGAAAGTTCAATTTCAAAAATAAAATGAGCCAAACCTCGAGATTTATCCCAAAGCGACAACGGTGTGCGCTCATTTAGAGGTATTCAAGGAATCGAGCGGCGGCAAGCGAAACATCGGCCGTTCGATATATGGCGTTGATCTGCCGATGGGGATGCCCTTCGAGCGGACGCACGGCAACATCGAACTGGCAGCGACGCAAGATGAGCGCCGGAAGAATGCTCACGCCCAGGCCGTCCTCGACCATAGCCATAATCGCATAGTCATCCCAGGTCGACAGCTTGGAGCGCGCCGTCAGCCCCGCCTGACGGAACAGCGGCGTAATCTCGTCATCGGTACCTCGTTCCAGCAGAATAAACTGCTCGTTTGCCAAATCGACAAGAGAGACGACCTCCGCCGCGGCAAGCAACGAATCTGCTGGCACCACCGCCATCAGCTCATCACGCACCAAAGACCGCGATGCCATGCCGTTTTCTCGTGGCTCACGCGGGATAAAGCCCAGGTCGCAGCGCCCTTCCGCCACCCATTGCTCAATCTCCGAGTAATCGCCCATCAGTAGCTCGTAATCGACATCCGGGTAATCGGCACGAAAGCGCGCAATCACCGGCGGCAGCACGTGGGTCGCCACACTCGAAAACGTACCGATGCAGATTTTGCCGCGCATGAGCCCACGCATCTCATCCACCCGTCGCTGCAAACGAACAAATTCCTCGCATAACGCCTCGACCGCCGGCATAATTTGCCGCCCATCGGCAGAAAGCACTACGCCCTCGCGGCTTCTATCGAGCACTTTAAAGCCCCAGTCGGCCTCGAGATCGGCCACCATACGGCTCACGCCCGACTGCGAATAGCTCAGGCGCTCGGCGGCGCGCGTAAAACTGCCGGCACGCACGGTCTCGAGCAGCACCTGCATCTTTTGAATATTCGTTTCCACGGCACCCCTCCACCTTTGCATGAGTCTTTGTCATGTTATCCATGCATTATATTCGCTTTTCTTCTAAAGCCAGTTCACCCATAGTGAACATGCTCGGATATAGAGGGGATGTCAGCGCATGAACAACGGACTGTTTACGTACTTAGCAGCATTGCTATTGTTTGGCTCCAACGGCATCATCGCCGCTGCCATCGCGCTGCCGAGCTCCGATATCGTGCTCTTGCGCACGTTTTTGGGCGCGCTCTCACTCGTTGTCATACTCGTCACTACGCAACGCCATAAGTTGCAGGCGCCATCTCGCCCCCGCGAAGCCGCAGCCCTCCTCCTCTCGGGAGCCGCACTGGGCGCCAGCTGGATTTTTCTGTTCCGCGCCTACCAGACGATCGGCGTCGGCATATCCTCGCTGCTGTACTACTGCGGCCCTATCATTGTCATGGCGCTCTCCCCGCTCATCTTTGGCGAAAAGCTGACCGGTGGCAAAATCGCCGGGTTTATCGCCGTCGCCTGCGGCGCTTTTCTCATTGCAGCGCAAGGTTTAGGCGGCAACATGCCCATTGCGGGCATCGTCTGCGGCATCGCCTCGGCATTTTGCTATGCACTGATGGTCATCGCCAGCAAGGGTGCGCCGCACATCGAGGGTCTCGAGAACTCCGCGCTCCAGGTGAGCGCCGCCTTTGTAACCGCGTTGATCCTTACGCTCTTCACGCAGGGTGCCCCCTCGTTCCTCTCCCCCAGCATTGCCGCCGGCATCGATTGGCGCGCCGTTGCCATGCTCGGCATTGTCAACACCGGCATTGGCTGCCTGCTCTACTTTAGTGCTGTCGCCAAACTGCCCGTGCAGACCGTCGCCGTCGTCGGCTACCTCGAGCCGCTTTCGGCCGTCGTGTTCTCGGCCGTCCTTTTGGGCGAAACCATAACACCGGTCCGCCTGATGGGTGCCGCACTTATCATCGGCGGCGCGCTCTTTTGCGAACTCGCCGGCAAACGCGCAGACACCAAAGCAAGCATCGCCCAAGCGGCACGCGCTTAAAAGCCCCTGCTTTGAAATGCTACCTGCGCACATAAATAATCCCCAGCTGGGGATTATTGTCTAAAATAACCTGATGTGCCAAACTGCTCTTGTATGTATAAAGACGGCATAAAGATTATCTGTCCTAGACAGACAACCGGATGTCTAAGGGAGTCCACGTGGCACACAACAAACTGGAGGCAAACCCCCAAGACCAGCGTGGTCAAGGCGGGCACGGAGCCATCCCCCTCTCCGCTGGCATGCTGCTCGTAACGCTCGGCGTCGTCTATGGCGACATCGGCACGAGCCCCATGTACACCATGAAATCAATCGTCGCCAACAACGGCGGCATCGGTACCGTCAGCGAGGACATGATCCTGGGCGCGCTTTCGCTCGTCATCTGGACCATGACGCTCGTGACCACGGTCAAGTACGTGGTAATCGCCATGAAGGCCGACAACCACAACGAAGGCGGCATCTTCGCCCTGTTTAGCCTGGTACGCAAGGTGGCACCGTGGCTGATTCTCCCCGCCATGATCGGCGGTGCGGCACTGCTCGCCGACGGCATCCTCACCCCCGCCGTCACGGTTACCACGGCCATCGAGGGTCTGCGCACCATCGAGTGGGGCCACGCGCTGTTGGGTGACGGGCAAACTAACGTCATCATTATTACCATCATCATTATCTGTGGCCTGTTTGCCATGCAGCGCGCTGGCACCTCGTCAATCGGCAAGCTGTTCGGTCCGCTCATGACGCTGTGGTTCCTGTTCCTGGCAGGCGCCGGTCTATTCAACATGCTCGGCAACCTGTCCATCTTGCGCGCGCTTAACCCCATCCGCGGCGTCATGTTCCTGTTCTCGCCCATCAACCACTCGGGTATCATGGTGCTCGGCTTTGTCTTCCTGTCGACGACCGGCGCCGAGGCGCTCTATTCAGACATGGGCCACGTGGGCAAGGCCAACATCTACGCATCCTGGCCGTTTGTTAAAGCGGCGCTTATCCTTAACTACCTGGGTCAGGGCGCTTGGCTGCTCGCCAACAATTCCAATCCCCAGTTGCTCGCGATGGATATCGTCAACCCGTTCTATATGATGCTCCCCGAGCCCCTGCGCCCCTTTGCCATCGTGCTTTCGGCCGTGGCGGCCATCATTGCCTCGCAGGCGCTCATCACCGGCTCGTTCTCGCTGGTATCCGAGGCAACGCGTCTCAACCTTATGCCGCATCTGCGCATCCACTACCCCAGCGACACCAAGGGCCAGCTCTATATTCCGCTCGTCAATAACATCATGTGGGTCGGCTGCATCTTCATCGTGCTGCTGTTCCAAAACTCCGAGCGCATGGAGAGCGCCTACGGCCTCGCCATTACCGTGACCATGCTCATGACCACGACGCTTTTGACGAGCTACATCGCCGGCATCCTCAAGCACAGGCTGGGTGCCTGCGTCTTCGCCCTGCTCTTTGGTGCCATTGAGCTGTGCTTCTTCGCCTCGTGCCTCACCATGTTCTTTGACGGCGGCTACGTCATGATCTTCCTGGCCGCACTGCTGTTTGGCCTTATGTACGTGTGGCGCCGCGGCACCGCCATCGAGCGCACGCAGACGATTTTGCTGCCCGTCTCCAAGTACATCGACCAGCTCAACCGCCTGCGCAACGACGAGACCTATCCCGTGCTCGCCGACAATCTGGTATTTCTCACCAACAGCCCCGACCCGCTCACACTCGACCGCGACGTGCTCTATTCCATCCTGGATAAGCATCCCAAGCGCGCCAAGGCATATTGGTTCATTAACGTGCACGTTACCGACGAACCCTATACGCACGAGTATTCCGTCGAGACCTTTGGCACAGACTTCCTGTTCCGCGTACGCTTGGACCTGGGCTTTAAGGTCAATCAGCGCATCAACGCCTACCTGCGCCAGATCGTTGGCGACCTGATGGCATCGGGTGAGTTGCCGCCGCAACATCACACCTACTCCATCTACGAGACACGCGGCAACGTGGGCGACTTCCGTTTTTGCATGCTGCGCAAGATGCTTGCCCCCGAAACGGACATCAACCGCAATGACCACCGCGTGATGGCCATCAAGTACGCCGTCCGCCGCGCTTGCGGAAGCCCGGCGCGCTGGTACGGTCTCGAGAACTCTGCCATCATCATCGAGTACGTGCCGTTGTTTGCCCGCATGCGCCCGGCCGTTAAGCTCGTGCGCACCCAGGTGCCGCTCGAGGTTCAGATTGAAGAGGCCGAGGAAATGGAAGTCGACATCTTCTCGGACGACCTGGTCAACGGCAACGAGGCCGGCAAGAGCATGAACGTCGATCCCACCGAGCTGCTCGAGAGCGTCGCCGATACGCCCGAGCAACAGCAACTCGACGGACTCGAGAGCACCCAGCTCAACGACGCCAACTTCTAGCGACGTCATAAATCAACGACAGCGGCCCTGCACCTCACGAGAGACGCAGGGCCGCTTTGCATTGCAGTAAAGCTAACGGCTACGAACGACGCGGCTCGGGAACCACGAGCCTATCGGGGCTTGCGCCCTCGGCATCCATCAGGCTCACGTAGCGAATCGACGGATCCCCATACATCGCGTAGTAATAATTGCCCGTGCGCGCGCTAAAGCATCCGGTGTAGATAGTCTTCTCGAACTTGCCATCGCCCATCCTGGACGCCCCCTCGATCATCACCACGCCCTCGAGCGAGCGGAACATGCGGACGACGTTTTCGGTCTCGCTCTCCTTTTGCGGGTAATTGGCATTGAGGTACGCCGCCTTTACAAAACGGCTCGGCGAATAGCAATCACCCGGAATACCGCGCATGCCGGCACCCGCGCCATAGGGCTTGAGCTCGGCGCCACGCCATGTCGCCGTCTGCGGAAAATCGCTTGTGGCTGTGATATAGGTGCGCAGGTTTTCCATGTGCCACGGGAAGGTCGGCTGGTTGGCAAGGGTGTCGACCGGATCGTCGTATACATGCAGGCCGTCAGCCATCATCTCGACCACGATGCTGCGCTGGCTGTCGCCGATAATCCAATGGAGCAGCGACACGCCCAGCCCCTCTCCGGCAGATTTGGCGACAATCACCGTGTCGCGCAGCGCGGTCTCGACCTCATCGACCGTCGAGAACGTCGCTGCCACCCACAGGGGAAACTCATAGGCCGCGATATTGGTCTTGCCGTCGACAGGGTCCTCGGCATACTCGGCATAACCCGGGAAATTGAGACCCGCCACGGCGAGGCCCGCATCGTTGCCGCAGTCGAAGAACATAGGGTAGTTCTTGTAATCGATGCACATGCCGATTACCGCGTGTGCCGCCGACGCATCGTCGATAAACGAATACGGAATGTGGAACCCGCGCGGCATCACACGAACCTGTTGGCCGTAGTCAAAGCTCCAGTCGAGGTTGCGGCCCAGATACATGTGGCCAGAATTATCGGTAAATCGAATGCTCGTGCACATAGCGCCTCCTAGCTTTACGTTCCTGCTAAGGTTATTGTCACCAAACAAAAAGGCGCTAAACACAAAAGCCCGGACATGACAACAATGTCACGCCCGGACCAAAAGAGACGAAGTGCGGTGCTTTGGTCCCCTAGACCAACTTTCCAAGACAGTGGTCGATCATATGCTGGACCATCTGCGCCTCGAAGCCCACAAAGTCCTGCTTGCGCTCGCGCATCTTGCCGTCGACGATCACGTCATAAGCGACCTTGCACTTGATATAGCGCGTGGACTTGGTGACCTCCTCGTGCGTCAGGCAGCTCTCCTCCATCTTGCTGGCACCCAGGCCAAACACCAGACGGGGGTTGTAGAGCACATGGGGCTCGCCGGCGTCGTCCAGATAGACGCAGACCTTCTTGGTGACGCCGATCTGGTTGGCGGCAAGGCAGCCGGCATCGTCGAGCGACTTGATGGTATCGATCAGGTCCTGTGCCACCGACTCGTCCTCGACGGTCGCAACCTCGCAACGCTGGGACAGAATAGCCTCGTCGTGGCAGAGCTCTTTAATCATACGTTCCTCCATAGGGGTCGTTGTAACTGCTTAAGTATACGGTACCCACACATTTTCATGCGAAAAATACCGTCTGTCTGCTACAAAGCGCCGAACATCAACATGCGAGGAACATCAGCCTTTCAAAGGCGATATAGTAGTTGAGTTCGTGTCAATCGGCCTAAACTCGGGGCCGAACAAGGAAAGGGTATGCATGGACGAACTTTTTCACGTCAGTGAGCGCAAGTCCACAATCGGGACCGAACTTCGCGCTGGACTGACAACATTCCTGGCGATGGCCTACATCATCGCCGTCAACCCTGCGGTGCTCTCGGGCGCCGGCATCGATGCGGGAGCGCTCGCCTGCGCCACCTGCCTGGGCGCCGGCATCATGACCATCTGCATGGGCATCTTCGCCAACCGCCCGCTCGCCTGCGCGTCGGGCTTAGGCGTCAACGCGATGATCGCCGGAATCACCACCACCGTCTGCGGCGGTGACTGGCACGTGGCCATGAGCGTCATCTTCCTTGAGGGCGTCGTCATCTTGCTGCTCGTGCTTTGTGGCCTGCGCGAGGCCATTATGGACGCCATCCCGGTTGTCCTGCGTCACGCCATCTCGGTGGGCCTGGGCCTGTTCATCGCCATGATTGGCCTGTGCGATGCCGGCATTATCACCGCTGGCGCCGGCACACTCGTCGGTCTGGGCGACATCACCTCCCCCACCTTCATCGTCGGCATCATCTCCATCCTGGTGACAGTCGCCCTCGCCTGCCGCAACGTCCCCGGCTCGCTGCTCATCGGCATCGTCGTCGCCGTCATCGCCGGTATCCCCCTAGGTGTGACCCAGGCTCCGACCGGTATCATCGCCCCGCTCGACTTCTCGAGCATCGGTGGCCCCATCGCCGACGCCGGCGGCGTGCCCGCCATCGTCAAGGTCCTTACCGACCCCGCGCTCCTCGTCATCTCGTTCTCTCTGCTCATGAGTGACTTCTTCGACACCATGGGCACCGCGATGGCCGTGGCCAAGCAGGGCGAGTTCCTCACCGACGACGGCAACGTCGAGAATATCAAGGAGATCCTGATCGTCGACTCCGCCGCCGCTGCTGTGGGCGGTTTCATGGGCGTCTCCTCCATCACCACCTTCGTCGAGTCCACCTCTGGCGCTGCCGACGGTGGCCGCACGGGCCTCACCTCCGTCACCACCGGCGTGCTGTTCATTCTCGCCGCGTTCTTCTCCCCCATCGTCACCATCGTTTCCAGCGCCGCCACCTGCGGTGCTCTGGTCTACGTCGGCTACCTCATGATGAGCGAGGCCTCCGAGATCGACTGGTCCGACGTGTCGCAGGGTTTCCCGGCGTTCATGATTGTCGCCGGCGTGCCCTTCACCTACTCCATCTCTGCCGGCATTGGCCTGGGCTTTATCGCCTACGTGATCGTCGCGCTCTTTAAGGGCGAGGCCTCCAAGATCAAGCCGCTCATGTGGATCGCAGCCCTTGCCTTCCTCGTCTACTTCTTTGTAGCGTAGCGGCATAGTCTGCTAAAGCAAAACAACAAGGCGCGGAATCGCATCGAGCGGCTCCGCGCCTTTCTTTTAAAGCCAGGCAACGCACAGACGCGCGATGTTTTGCTTCCCAAGTTTTGGACATTTTGCCCTCCAAACGGCACTACCGCCGGCTACATCCTGCAGATATGCTGGGCTTAATCGCATAGGCCCTATGAGGATGGGAGTGACCATGGCCGCCTTGTTCACGACCCCCAATCGCAATGACAAAACCTCTGGAGCCCATTTTGTCGAGCCCGACGTGTGCCGTCGCACGCTGCTCGCACACGGCAGCTGGCGCCGCGTGACGCGCCGCATCGTCTGCGGCCTGGCCTGCGCGCTCACGGTGAGCTCGCTGCTCATGCCGAGCGTCTCGCTCGCGGCCGAGTGGGTGGACGTCGGCGGCGTCCGCCACGAAGCGGCCGCGGGGCCCGCGGGAGACGCCGCCGGCACCTGGAGCTGGGACGGCGCCGATGACATGAAGCTCAACGGCTATAACGGCGGCGCGATCGAGGCAGCGGGCAAGCTCAACGTGAGCTACGAGGGCGACAACATCGTCACTAACGGCGACGGCCGCGGCATCAAGGTTAAGGATGGCGCGAACGAGAACGCCGAGCTTAATATTCAGGGCGACGCGTCCAGCACGCTCAACGTGACATCTTCTCGTGACGCCATCACTTCCGTCGGCAGCATCAACATCGACGGCGCTGGCACTGTCAACGCCACGAGCACCGAGCACGATGCCATCGATGCCGGGGGCGATGTCACCATCAAGGGCTCGGGAAACGTTAACGCCACGGGCGATTCGGATGGCATCAGGGCCGACGGCAACATCACGATCGACAACAGCGGAACCGTCACCGCCAAGGCCACCGAGGATCAGGGTATCGATGCTAACGAGAACCTCATCATAAAGGGCGGCGGCAAGGTAGAGGCAAGCTCTATCAAAGACAATGCGATTTGGGCCGACGGCAACATCGAGATCTCGGGTGGCAGCCAGGTCAAGGCAAGCTCCGAGGAAGACGCCACCATCGACGGTAAAAACAGCCTCACGGTCACGAACGCTTCCCTCAACGCAAGTGGCGTTGGGTATGGCATCTATGTCTACAAGGGCATCACGTTCGATGGCGCAACCGTAACGGTCCGTGCAAGTGCAGGGAACGATGAAGCCAGCGCCCTCTTCACCGACGAGGACGACATCGTCATCAAGAACGGCTCGATCGTGGATGCGTTCGCAGAAGGCCAGTTCTCGACCGCAATCTTCACCAGAAACTACTACCCCAACGAAGCGGGTGGTCACATCTACATTAGTGACTCCGTTGTCAAGGCTATAGCCCGCTATGTCGAGTCCGGTAGCGACGGCCCCGATCACTACAGCAACGACCAAAGTGGCGCGGTCATTCCCGAGCATAGGGGCATGAACATCGGCATCTTTGCCCGGACCAAGGAGGGCATCACGCCCGCGACCATCTCGATTGTCCGCAGTAAGGTCACAGCTGAGGGAGACACGGCGGCAATCTTCGCCCTTGCCGTGAGCGCGGACGGCGAGACAATCGGCACCATCGAGATCGAAGGCGCTCCCATACAGACGCCCACAGGCGGCAAGATCATTGGCTATCGCAACAAGGAAGAACTCGATGACGGCATCTTCTACGTGGTGGGTCAAACCATCGGCACGGGCGACGCTGTGATCGACTCCCCCTATAACGAAGCTGTCGCCAAGAGCACGGTCATCGCGCCTCCCGAGGAGATCAAACCCGAGGAGAAGCCAGGCGAGACCAAGCCCGAGGGTTCCAAGTCCGAGGGCACGAAGACGACCAAGACCGTTGCAGTTGCAGCCACGGGAGCAAAGATCGCCGGCAAACTCGCAGCAACCGGCGACGCCTCGAGCGCAGCCATCGTGGCAGCCGCCCTTGCGGGAACAGCCGCCATCGCCGCGGGCGCCGTGGTGAGCCGCAAGCGCTCGTAAACACTTTTTCGCACGGGACGGGTGGATCGCGGCCCTTGCCTTCCTCGTCTACTTCTTCGTAGCGTAAGGGCAAGGCTGCAAAAGCTGAACAATAAAGCGCGGAGTCGCCATGCGGCCCCGCGCTTTTCTTTTAGCGCCGGTCCCTGCGCCGGCGTGCGGCCTATTTCTCCCCCATTTGGGGGTGCGGACAGAAAGTTGGACCGTGAAGCGGTCCGGACTGGAGGTTCGCATG
>NZ_SPFY01000041.1 GCF_005844325.1 Collinsella aerofaciens
TCCAGGCCCTGGAGGACGGCACCGCCTACACCTACCTGGTGGACGCCCACTGGTCCCTCGAATTGAAGAAGACCTACACCTTCGTGAACCTAGCCGACCCCGAGCTCGCCATCGAGTGGCCGATCCCGCTGGAGGAGGCCACCGTCTCCGAGGCCGACCTCAACCACCCGATGCTCGCCGACGTCGTCCCCATGGCGCCCAGGAGGACGCTCGTCACCGGCTGCAACGGCCAGCTGGGCCATGCGGTCCGCGCGCTCGCCGAGGAGCGCGGCGTCGCCAAGGACTTCGACTTCTGCGACATCGACACCTTCGACATGTCCGACCCGGCGGCCTATACGCAGTACGACTGGTCGCTCTACGGCACCGTGATCAACTGCGGCGCCTACACGGCCGTGGATAAAGCCGAGACCCCCGAGGGCCGCGCCATCGCCTGGAAGGCCAACGCGACCGGGCCGGCGCTGCTCGCCCGCACCTGCGCCGAGCACGGGATCACCCTGGTCCACGTGTCCTCCGACTACGTCTTCGACGGCACCGCCGAGGTCCATACCGAGGACGAGCCCCTCAGCCCGCTGTCCGTCTACGGCCAGACCAAGGCCGCCGGCGACATCGCCGTGGCCGGCTGCCCGCGCCACTACATCATGCGCTCGAGCTGGGTCATCGGCGAGGGGCACAACTTCGTCAAGACCATGAAGGCGCTGTCCGACCGCGTCGCCGACCCCGAGGACGGGCTTGGGCAGATCACCGTGGTCGACGACCAGCTGGGCCGCTTGACCTTCACGTGCGACATGGCCCAGGCCATCTTCCACGTGCTGGGGACGCACGCCCCCTACGGCACCTATAACTGCACGGGCTCCGGCGCCGTCAAGTCCTGGGCCGACATCGCCCGCGCCGTCTTCGAGGCCGCCAACGGCAACGGGGAGAAGGTCGTGCCGGTCAGCACTGCCGACTACTACGCCGGCGCCGTCGGCCCCATCGCCCCGCGCCCGGTCCACTCCGCGCTCGACCTTTCCAGGCTCGAGTCGGTCGGGTTCCACATGCCCGACTGGGAGGAAGAGCTGGGGGAGTACCTCACTAAGCTTTTTTAATCATTTTTGTAAAGTGATTTGAGCTAAGAGTAATAAATACTCGTCTTCGGCACCCGCTCGGAGGCTATCAAGATGTACCTGCACGTCAACAAACCGAAGACGCGCTCGGATGAGCCCGAGTCCGCGGTGACCATGACCGGTCGGCATCGCGAGGTGCTCGACCAGGTGCTGCGCGTCTTCGGTGTTGCATCTGACCACGACCTTTTCTCCGTTCAGGCTGAGTTCGCGGCTATGAGCCACATCTCGAACCCCTATGGTGATGGGTACGCGAGCGTGCGAATAGTTGACATGCTCGCACAGTAGCTATCTATGAACTGATTTATGAAGCTGCTCTTTTGGAACTTAAATAAGAAAGACAATGCCAACCTTGCCCTCGCATGTATGCGAGAGAATGAGGTCGGCATTGCTGCTTTTGGTGAGTTTTCTGGAACTGAATTCTCAGATGAGCTCTTAAAGGGCTCTGGATATCGCCCAATGGGTTACGGTGGGTGTGACAAAGTTAAAATCATTGCCCAGGAGTCCATTGAAGTTCTTGATTGCTTTGAGGAATCTCGGTTTGCCGTTCTGCCGATGAAAATAGGCAAGATTTGTTTCATTATTGCCGCTGCGCATCTTGTTGACCGTATGTCTTCAGCCGATCCGGAACCAAGGCTGGTGGATATCCGCAAGATGATGGATGTGATTCACGGGTATGAAAACGCGCTATCAATTAACAAGACGATCGTTATGGGCGACTTAAATGCAAATCCATATGATAAGGAGCTACTTCTCCCCAACGCATTTAACGCGATGCTTTTTAAAGGGTTAGTTAGAAATAAAACCGGAAGAACATGGTGCGGTGACGAATATCCCTTTCTGTATAATCCAACAATTCATTGGTTGTCGGAGGAGCTGGAGAACTACGGATCCTTTTACTATTCCGGGGATTGCGCCAACCCTATTTGGAACTGTTATGACCAAGCCCTGGTAAGCCCAGAATTGATGGACTCCATTAATTCCTATAGCTATCTAAAGAGGATAGGGAATAGGGGCTTGATTGCAAAAGTTCGTCCCAACAGCAATATAAGCGACCATTTGCCGCTGTTAGTTGATATCGATTTGAGTTAGGTGAGCCAGTCATGACTTCTAGTGAAAATCCGTGGGCAGAGGTGTTCACTCAACCTCAACAAAAAAGAACAGACGGAATCATCCCATTTTTTACTGAACAGGCGAAAATGTTGTCTGGGGCTTCTAACGGTAGGGTAAAGGGGGTGTTTTCCCCGACTTTTGACGTAAACAGAACGTTATCTCCAGCATTAGAAACCATCAGCTCCATGTCAAAGATAATTCAGCATGCAGCCTCCGCAAGCGTGGCGGATCTCACTCCAAAAGTCGACCTTTTGAATGCAAATGACCTTTACAAGAAAAATGACTATTGTTTCGAGATTCGTTCGAATAGATACCGATTCAGGCTATTCGCCATCGAATTCGATCCATCGTATCCTGCCATCATGACTGTCGATCGAGGCGTATGCAACGATCTAGCAAAGATATATGATCGTTATAAGTTCGAAGAGGCCGAGCGGTGCAATATCACAATACAAGACGATGAAGATCTCGACCGTGTTTTCAATCAACTTTTAAAGAGCGAAAAGCTGATCTACATCTGCAACCGGCTGATGAACGAGACCGATGAGATGGCTTAACGCTTTTACCTTTCTTTGAGTTGCATATTCGAATGCATTATTTGACAAACATCCGTAATATGAACCGTATGTCATAGCGCGGACCTTAGGCCTATATGAACTAAAATATTGCGCGGGAAACAATGGTTCCTGCGCAATATTTGTTATTTAAGGGATGCAGATGGACGAAGTGAAAAAACTAAGTATCGCTAATTTCAACATTACATATGGTCCAGAAAATGAGCCCATGTTGACTTACTTCCAAGACATTTTGTATCCAGCGTTCTGCAATGAGCAGAAAGTTCGTACCTCCAAAAATGTCAGCTATTTCTCCGATGTTGAGTTGAAGCTAATAAGTTCGGAATATGTTCTCACGGGAATCTGATCCGTGAAACTCATTATAGGGTGCGAACTATCGTTGTCGATAATGAGCTCGTTCCATCTCCAAGCTCCGTTCCAACTGCTCCATACTCTCGCTTCATCATCTATCTCAAGAGTCATAGAATGATCCTCGTCAAGAATGAGGGCCAAAGCCCCAATCTCAAGAGTTTTCAAGCCGTTTTGAGGAAAGTCGTCGATCGTTACACTCGCGAGGCCAACCGAGAAAGAGATAAAGCAGACTTGCCTCTATTTCCTAATGCTGTAATCAATATCGTTAACATGCCCCTACCTGATAGTATTGATGAAACTATCAAGGAATTTGCGAAAATTAAGTCAATTAATCTTCGCTTTTTCCCTTTAAACAATGATATTGATCCGGCGCCGCTGCTGGCATACGTACGTTCAACAATGGATTCGGTTGACTCAAAAACGGGAAACTTAACATTCAATTCCCCTAAATCAGCTAACGGAATCTCCAATCTTTTTCAAGATAGCATTGCTTCTGGCAATGCATCAGCAACTGTAACAGGTGAAAAACAAGATGGCACAAAAGTAAAAATCACTGACAATCAACTTGGTTCTGAACTTCAGATTCCAAGTGCTGGAAATTTAAGTGCTGACGATGACGAAAGAATTGCAAATTACTGCAAGAGTCGCAATTATTTACCTGAAGCAAGTGAGGATAATAAAGCCCTATATGGAAAAGCACTCAATATCCTCGAATTGCTTGTTAGTAAAATTTAGAAGGGTTTCTTAATGCCTGACGGTCTTTCCCAAATTGCCGTAGTTAGAAGCTCTGGCGAACTAATCAGTGACGCACTTCGCGAGTTAAAGCCCGTAAAAGGAAACCTACCAATCTCCATTGGAGTTTCAGCTATCTCCCTGGTTCTTTCGTTAAATATACTTAATGCTCCGAATACCATTGAGTTAATTGTGAACTTATCCACGACATTAAAGGATGTGTTCTTGGGTTTATTCGGAGTAGCGCTCTCAATTTTTGCGATCTTTTTCAGCCTGCTTGATGGTAAGCATGTTCGTGGGTTAGCTTCACAAGGAGGCAACCAACTATTGAATTACCTTCGCTACTACGAGAATGCACTTGTTTTATTTGCAGTCGCTTTTACGTTGAGTCTTTTAATCTCTCTACTCGACCAGGTTACGATTTATAAAATGACGGCTATGATTTGCTGTGATTATTATGTTGAAGTAGCCATCTGTTTTATGTATCTAGCCCTATCGTTTCGAATAGTGTGTGAAACAAAATCGCTCCTGTATAACACTTTTGTATTTACTAGAGCATTTATTTGTCTAAAGGGATGCGACGGAATGCCCAAAACTGAAACCGACGCCGAACCGAAACTATAATGTGACTGTGAGGTTATCGTCCGCGTATAAATCGAGCCGCTTTCTATCGGATCATGGTAGGCGTAGCATCAATTGATCTGGCGGGACTACTTCCTTTCACCGACCGGCAAAACGATTTACACCTAATTATCGACACTGCTCAGAGGCATTTTCTATATTTAAGGTCTGATCTCGCTAAACTAATAACTGCTGCTACCAGGGCATTTTCTGGTGCATATTCTATTGGCTCCTGCGAAGATCGGAGCGGGTATGTTTGCTGCAAAGTCCTACACCAGCCGTCATTACATTGCGATTGTTGCCATGGCCTGCCTATGCGTTTTGCTGGGCGGGCCTTCTTATGCCGCGGGCGCGGAGAGCCTCATCATCGCGGGCGCGACGTACTACGAGCCAGGCGCGTCGGGCCCCGGCTGGGCCTGGACCGATGCCGACCACCTGGAGCTTAATGGCTACGCGGGCGAGGCCATCGGCGCCGAGGGCGACCTGGTGCTGACGCTTGCCGGGCAGAACTCCGTGACGGAGTCGCATGCGCCCGATGCGGACATCACGCTGTGCGGCATGGAGGTGTGGGGCAACCTGACGCTTCGCGGCACCGGGACCCTGACGGCGACGGGCTCGCAGTGCGGGATCCACGTGTCGCAGGCGCTCGTGGTTGACGGCTGCACCGTCGATGCGCGGGCAGACGGGGCCGATATTACAAACGAGGCGGTCGCCGGCGTGATTGCCGGCGACATGGCCGTGCGCGGCGGCGGGCGCGTCGTTGCCGCGGGCGCCGGGTCCGGAGCGGGCGTGCGCGCCTACGGCGTGTATCTGCAGGATGCGAGCCTTGGCGATGGTTTGGCCGGCTGCCGGCTTTCCGTCGACGCCTCGTGGCTCGATGCAGCCGGTGCCGACGGCGGAGTTGCTTGCCTGGGCGGGTCGCTTGTGTCCGCGCGATTTGTGACGCCTGCCGGCGGAGCCTTTGGTGTAGGTGGCGTGGTGGATGCCTCCGGTGCGGTGGCACCGCATGTGGTGGTTGAGCCCGATGTCGCCATGCCTCCGGCGGGGGAGACCGGTGGAGAAGGCGTGCCAGGCGGCGGGACGGGTGAGACTGTCGGTGATCCTGCTGCGGGGCAGCCCGGTGCGGAACCTGCGACGGACCCCACAGTGAAACCCGCAGCTGCGATGCCCAAGACAAACATAACGACCAAGACGACGGTGAGCAAGACCACAGTGCCTACGTCCTCCAAGCCTAAAGCCGCCACCGCGGCCACTGCGTTGCTCCCCAAGACCACCGACAACAACTGGATCGCCGCGTCCGTGGCGCTTTTCCTGCTGGGAACAGTGCTTCTGGGCATCGCATGTCGTTGTTGAGGTAGCTGCCATTTGGAAGAAAGGGACATCCACAAGAATAGCTATTTGCTTGTTTGTTTATAGGCGCCCAAATTTCGAAGGCAGAGGCCATACGGACGCGACCATGGGCTGAATCGTGACAACAAACTCGGAATAATATACGCTAGAACAGATTATCAATAAAGTGGGGCAGACCACAAGCACCAATAAGGGCACCGGGACCTATGTAGGCTCCGGTGCCCAAGCACAATATCGGCAGTACACGGAGCTCCGCAATACGGCGATCATGGTCGGGCACAAGGCGAATTTAGATTCGCTGAGTTCATTTTTGGTGCGATCAGTATGGTCTAACCCCTCTTTTGCGTATATCCGGCTGATGCAGTCGAGGTCTACGTCCCATGCGTAGAATTGCTTGGTATATAGAATTGCAACACCATTAAGTATTGTAGGAGTTTCTTGTGAAGTGGAACGAATTGGCTGAATTAATATGCGCGTTTATCTCTTTATTTGTAACAGTCATCATTGGCAAGAAACAGTCTTGCCAGAGTAAGCGCATGGAAGAACTCGAGCGTCGCCAGGACGAAAGAGACGAACGCAGACACGCCGAAGGGAATAAGGCGCAGGCGATTGAGTTCATCTCGAAGCATTACGCAGACAGAGGCCTGATTCCGCTTTGCGCCGTTGCCGCCATGCACAATGATCTTTTCCATTATTCACGCAAGATGTATTGGGAATTCTGTTGTCTCGTGCCGGAGGTTCAGAATCTGATTCTTGAATTCTGCAATCTTGACTTGCGGGTCAGGGGAGAGGATGACCTGTTCGTCCGTTGCATCACCGCAGTCGAAGCCGCCCTCCGTGACCGCTTCCCAGAAGATGAATCTGTTCTTTATGATGATGGGAAATACGTGCTTCGCAGCCTGGAAAGGTATGCGGGGGAGAGACTGCCAGCACTTCGGGTTGACCTTCTTCCTGAGTGCTTGGACTCTTCGTTCCTGCCCCCTGATAGCTGTACCCTGGAGTACGATCATCTTATCCGTAAAGTCCTTTCCGAGGCCTTCGAGTCGAGGGACGCTTCCTTCACCCCTATTTCCCATCTAAAAAATGAGTATCAATTCGAATCGAGCTCTGAGATAGAGGCCTGCCGATTCGCGTCGACCGTTGCATTCTACGCGGCAACCTACGGCTCTGGTGACGAGGCCAACAATAGGTACTACGGATGCCCAGGCGGTTTCGATGGCGAGAGAATCGAGACCATGGAAGACCTATTTCTCCTTACTGTCTTCCAGATATATACCAAGCTTCTGCTTCCGAACGAAGGGTAAGAAATAACACGAGGCATTCGTTATTTGACTCTGCCTAATTCTGCCACGTTCATTTTTCGAAACCTCACTCATTTCCTTTATAACTTGGGTATACTTAAATCAGAAATTGGTCGTAGGGCGCGACCAACGGAATCAAAAGAAAGCCCACCGAGAAGATTTTGGTCGTAGGGCGCGACCAACGGAATCAAAAGAAAGCCCACTGAGAAGATGCCTTCAATCTCTTTGGGTTGGAGGCATTTTCTTTTTCGGAGGGTCTGCATGAATTCTAAAATCGTCTTTTTGACAAACTCGTTCTACAAAGATCATCCAAACCCGCCGTTCAAAGAGATGGAACAAAAGCAAAATCGTCCTTACATCGTCTTTTTGGTCGAAATCGAGGGACATACGTGGGCCCTACCATTTCGCTCGCATATTCGCCATGGGCACGCATTCTTTACCGATGCCGAAAACAAATGCGGGATTGATTATTCGAAAGCCGTCGATGTAGACAAGCCAGAATATATAGATCAACAGGTGCGTCCACACTTGCGCCAGAACGAATATGAAGCTCTTCGCGGAAATGAATTCGCAGTTCAAAAGGGATTTGAAAAATATATCAAGCTTTACAAGCGGGCTGTTCGATCGGGACATCCGCGCTATCAATCGCTTATCAAGTATTCTACGTTGCAGAATTATGATTTGTAGCCAAGTTGGAGCATAGTGGATTCAGGCTCCGCCGTATGCTTAAATCATATTCACACGATAATTTGAGGAAGGGACGCTATGTGAAGGCCACAAAGCGTCCCTTCTTTCCCCGCTTGGCAGCCGGGGCCAGGCTCTCAGTGCGTCGAGCCTCGGCTGGGTCTGGACCGAAGCCGACCACCTGGAGCTTAACGGCTACGTCGCCCAAGACAAACATAACGATCAAGACTACGCTGCCCGCGTCCTCCAAGCAAAGAGCCGCCACTGCGACCGTAGCGACGATCCCTAAGCCCGCAGACAACAACTGGATAGCCGCTTCCTTAATGCTTTTCCTTCTTGGAACAGCGCTCCTGGCTGCCGTATAACGCTGCTAATTCCCCGTTTAGTGAGACCAGGGGAGAAGTGAATGCAGCCATTGCAGAAGTCTTTAGCCTTCTACTAAATCAAATTCTTAGAGATTGGTGCCGTATCAGCTATCGCTGCGACGGCACTATTATGTTCAGCTCGACTGCCTCTCGATCTATTACCGATGTTGAGCCTTATACCCCATCTGCCAGAGCGATAAGATAATTGCAATTCAAATACTGCCGTTTATAAAGCTCCATTTGGATTCAATTGCCTATATCACTGGAGTCATACTATGAGGAACTACTATCAAATCAAAACCGTCGCATCGGCCCCTCCAAGGAGGCTCATCCCGATCGGAAAAGTCATCAGCGCTACTGGTCTTGTATTGGTAATTGTCAGTCTCTTTTCCGCTCTGTCATCGAGTGCCAACATATATGGTTCGCTTTCTTTTCTTGCTCTTTGGCTTGTTCTTTTTTGTGGACGGGCTCCTTCTTGTTATTACAGCATCGAAGCAACAAGAAAAACTACTGAGGCTACGCCAATCGCTCCTAGAAGATGATCCTCAAATAGAAGATGATCCTCAAATCGTTGCAAGCGCCGAAGAGTTCATGGCTCAGCGAAAGTCCCTGACACAGCAAGGCGAAATTACTGGCATCTTCATTGTCCATAATGCAACCAAAGATCTGTACTACGTAGGCCAAAGCGCAAAAGCGATTGACCGGGCGGCCATACAGTTTCTCGGTAGGGGCAATTGCGATGTGTATGCCGACTACAAGTACGGCGACTCATTCAGCGTGCGCATTATCCCGCTGTCAGAAAGCGGCTACGAAAGTCTCAATGAGCCCAAACGCACAGCGATACAAGCGCTCGAGGCTGCTGGCGAGGAGCTATATTGAGGACGAATGTTAGGATAAATGAAATGGCAAGTTCAAATAACACAAGCAACAACGAGAAATTAACGCCGTCCGTCGAAGAAACGCTTCTTAACGAATCCGGCTCGATTGCCAGGGTCAAATCGTTCTCATGGATTTGATTTATCAATAAGGAACGAATCCACGACATAGATCCCGTCCAATGCGGCAAATGGATGTTCTTCTTCTCTCCATTCAAAACAGCCCTCATGGACGACATTGTCGGAACCGCAGTATTTGATGGCGTCGTCGTAGAAGCCAAATACTCGAATCCCGAAACGCTCATCGCGGCAGGATCGAAACAAGGTGTCTGTTGCTTTTACCTAAACGGCAACGATAGAGAAAGCCATAAGAGGGTACTGAGCTACATGCTGGAAAACGGGCTGATCAGGAAGACAAAGACCGGAAAGCTTTATAACATTTCGTTCAAGTTCGACTCTGAGACCTATGCAGGAAAGTACAAGGGCAGCGGCTTCTGCGGAAAGATAAAGCTCGCGGACTTCGTTGACCTGGAGACGGGAGAATTTATCTAGGACAGCGAACGAAGTGATGAACTCTGCTTATGCTAGGCTTTTATTGCTAACCCCATGATCAACGCACCGCGACGGTTATCATGTCAAAAAGACACTGAAGTGTGAAATAGCTTAAATCTCAGTAATACAAATAATCAGCAGTTCAGGTCTTATGGGAATAATTCAATTCGCATCACGTTGCATCTAAGCGGCTGTTTATACTTGGATATAAACACTAAGGAGGCAGCAATGCTTTGGAGCTATGTTCAGCTAGATGACGGCACTCAGTTTGCCTACTCAGAAACACGAGACGACGGGACCGTTCGCGTAGCCGTCGAGCGCCCGGTTGATTTTGGTTTTGACCATGCAGAATGCTTTCTACCTGCGGTCAAATGGTTTAACGTCGAAGGATTTTCTACTGACGAACTGGATTTTTTGACCGAGTTCGTTAGATCAAACGCTCCGTTTATCTTCGAGCTTGCAGAACGGCAAAAAGCTGGACCGGCGGTGGCATAATGCCTCGAATTCTTGTTTTTGGACAGTATGTTCTGTTCTTTTGGATCGCGGAAAACGGAGAACCCGTTCACATCCATGTAGGGGTAAAGAGGGCGGCTGCTAACTCGACTAAGTTTTGGCTCACTAAAAATGGCGGATGCACACTTGCGAACAACGAGAGCAAGATTCCGGCTAAGGATCTCAGGGATCTTTCAAAACTAATCACCATGAACCATCGATACATTTGTGACAAGTGGCGCGAAACCTTTGGTGATGATTCCCTGACATTCTATTGCTAAACCGCAATTGAGCCATGATTACACTTGTCAACTCATGATTGCCGATGTCGACGGGCGGGTCCTTCCCGTTACGCCGCTGGTGCTCCAGTCGTACTTTCCGATAGCCCGGAACCCAAAGACAACCAGCACTACGCCTGGATCCAGGACCTTGTTTCCGGAAACCGCACGCGAGCAGAACTCGCCGACGAGCTGCGCCGCGGTTGCGTTGTGGACACGGGCTACCCGTCGCACGTATAAAATCAAAGCATCCACACGCCTGTCATTATCTTGATTGGAAGCCATATGGAGATCCCCAGCACCCTGTGCAGCAATGTGTACGACTTCGCGTTTTGCCCCGAGCCCTGTTACGAGCGCTTGGCCGACCTCGCCGATCCCGAGGACTGGGGTCCCTGCAACCGCATTCTCAAGAACTACCTGTCGTTTTCGTTTAGCCACGCAGTATTTTTGACCGAGCGCGACGTGGACCAGACCGCGCCGTCCAACCTGCCGCTGGTGTTCGACGACGACCGATGCCTGTTTAACACCGGCCTGTACACGCGCCGCTACGAGACCATCTACGGCCTGTTTGAGCCCAACACCAAGCCCGACGCGCGCCAGCGCTGGTTTTTGAAGGGCTTCTTTAAGGAGAGCGACCCCATGCTGGTCTCGTTTGAGTACCTGCCGTGCCGCGTGCGCTTTGCCGAGGACCCCTCCGAGCTTGTCTTTGACTACCGCCTTCCCATCCGCTCCAACATCGACCACATTCTGGGCGATGAGGAGAACCTGACGCGTATTCCCGCCAGTCTGATGGGGGAGGGTAACTCGTTGCTGCTGCGTCGCGCCTTTGAGGGCGCCGTCGTCGAAGCCGCCCGACGCGCCGCCGCCAATTACACGCTCGCTGTGCCACAGTTTTACGGAGGCCGAATCCAGCTGCTGCTGCCGCTGTGCCTAACCGGCGACAAGCCCGAGCTGGCGCTGACCATCCAGCGCGAGGATGGCTTCTATGCCGTGCGCACGTGCCTCACGCTCGACATGGCGTACAACAACGCGCGACTTATCTGCCGCCCCGAGACTTCGTGGATAAAGCGGTAAATGGTGGTTTAGCTGCGGTTTTGTTGGCTGACAGGGTTGAAACAGTGCTGCTTGCGCCCACGAATTTAAAATCGGGGGCAAAAAGTTCTTGGTAAACCACGCGCGGCTATGATAGTATCTCTTTTGCCGAAAGGCGACGGGCGATTGGCTCAGGGGTAGAGCATATCCTTCACACGGATGGGGTCACAAGTTCGAATCTTGTATCGCCCACCATCTAAAGTACAGGTCAGAGGTGTTAAGCCTCTGGCCTTTTTCTTTTTGACACCAAGGCTGACTCCAAAACGAATCGTAGTCGTATAAGGCGTCATTTTTTTCGCACCCTTTTTGCTGACGCCATTGCATGTTTTAAGAAAAACGCATGCGTATTTTCATTGAATTCCCCATGTGATCCGCGCGCAAATGTGGAGACAGGGACCACATGCCCAAAGCTCCTTCCAGCGGTTTTCTATCACACGACGGTTTTTCGGCGGAACTCGGCATGCTTTTGTCAGCATTTGGTTTGCTTCCCGTACTTACCCGCATGATGCCCCGGCAGATAATCGGCCATGCCCGCAATCCGCACGGCCTACGGTCGAAACCAGGGGAGGCCACATGGACGAAATCGTCTGCGCAAACACCGCATTCCGCTACTGGCGCTGCCCACCGCAGGTGCATGACCTCTACCCGCGCCTACCCAGCTCCGATGACGGCTGGCGGACCCTATCCCAAGCCCCTTTCGTAACCGATGTCCTCAAGACCCCGATTATCGCTGTTGCTTCGCCAGGTTGTTGTAATCACCACTCGGGATTGCGCTCCACTATTCGCTGGGAAGGGGCTTCGGATACCGGCACAACAACCGACACTCATTTAGGCTTTAGCGTTGTTAGCGCCGGGCGATTTTAGCCGCTAATAGTCAAACTATTTTGACCAATCCCG
>NZ_SPFY01000042.1 GCF_005844325.1 Collinsella aerofaciens
CCCTCCCGTCTCCTGCGCCCCTCCCGGAACTGTCCACATCAGTGTAGCCAATCCACCAGTTGCCCTTCCTGCGGCCGGTGGGCGTCCTCTCGTCGAAGACGAGCCCGTGCCTGAGCAGGAACTTGGAGAGCCGCTGCTTCGAGCGCGAGAGGTCGTCCCTCGCGTCCTCGAGCGCCCTAGTCAGGTCGCGGGCGGCCTCGCACTCGTCGTCGGGGACCCACACCTCGACCACGTTGCCGACCGACAGCATGCGGGCGAGGAACTCGGCGTCGTTGCGGTCGTTCTTCCTGCGCCTGTCCGCGCTGGGCTTGATCATCTTCGAGACGGCGCCGACCACGCAGTCGACCCCAAGGCCGGAGAGCCTCTTCTGCAGGTCGAATCCCGTGACCCCGGACTCGTACACGCACCTGGCCTTAGGGTCCACGGAGCGGACCCACCCCGCGACGGCGCCGGCGTCGTAGCCGAAGGTCGCGCAGCGCACCTCCCCGGTCATGACGTCGAGGGAGACGGCCTTTATCGAACGGGCGTGGACGTCGAGGCCGACGAAGGTGGTAGTATCGAGCATGGGAGCCCCTTCCATGAATGCGGCGTGGCTGCCGCGGCTGAATTAGACACTCACCATTGTCGGCCTAATCCGCGGTCTTTCATGCAGCAGGGGCTCTCAATGTTTTTATGTCCTGCTCATATCGTCTGTGCCGGCAGGTGGGGACACTCCTTTGCTAGAAGATCCGGCGCAGGTCTCCGCGGTTGAGGGCTTCGTCGAAGAGGTGCTTGAACACCACGCTGCCGTGCAGACCGTCGTGCTCGAACTCGTTGGTCACCCAGGCATGCGAGTCGCCCACGCGGCTGAGCGTATCGAGCTGCAAGCCCGAATCGACGTACATGTCGTCGAAATACACCGCGGCCTGGAGCGGCACCTCGTTGCACGCCAGTCGCTGCGGGTCGTAGATCTTGTCCCAGCTGGTGTCTTCCATCAGCAGGTCCATGGCGGGTTTGAAGGGCTTGAGCTCGGGCATCTGCTCGAACATCCACGGGAACATTGCCTCGCCGGTAAACATGAGCGGGCGCGCGAGGGTGTCGAACTCGGCGCGGTGTGCCTTCTCTTCGGCCGCGGCCCAACCAATGGGCATAGTGTCGCCGTCGGCGTAGATGAACTCCTGCAGTGTCCAGTACAGCGGGTTTGTACGCGTGTTGGTGCGCTCGAAGGCGCGCATCAAAAAGCTGTCAGATACCGAGGCGCCGCAGGCCAGCGTGCCGTCGCCGTCGGCAAAAGCGTGATCGACAATCCAATGCATGCGCTCAAAGCTCGGCTTCATACCAAAGTCGCTGCCCATGAGCTGTAGGCGCTCGACCGTCATCGGTGAGCCGTCGGGCAGCACGGGCTTCTGGGCCTCGAGCGCATCGGCCAGTGCCGCCACGCGCTCGACGTCGGCGGGGTAGCGGTCGTAATACTGCTGAGTCTTGGCCGCCATGCGCGGGAAGGTGTGCGCGTAGACCTCGCTTGCGCTCGCTGGCACATGTGGAATGCCGCCGCAGGTAAAGCTCGCCGCCACGCCTTCGGGGAAGAGCGACAGATAGCTCAACGTCAAAAAGCCGCCGTAGCTCTGCCCGAGTGTGACCCAGGGCTTGCCGCCAAAGCCCACCAGGCGCAGGTACTCAAAATCGCGCACGATGGAGCTGGCGAGGTGGCGCTTGAGGAAGTCAGCCTGCGAGCGTGCGGCATCGGAGCCGGCCGCCGTCGCGCGCTCGCCCAGTGCGGCAATCGTGCGCCCGTCCACGCAGCAACTGCGTCCGGTGCCGCGCTGGTCGGGAAGGACCACGCGGAAGTGCTTGACGGCCTCCTCGATCCAGCCGTCGCTTGTGGGCGACAGCGGACGCGGGCTCTCGCCGCCGGGGCCGCCCTGCAAAAACAGGAGCAGCGGCAGATCGTCGTTGATGCGGTCGGGCGCGCAAACCACGCGGTAGAAGAGCTTGATGCTCTCGGGCGCGCCGGCGATTGGTGCCGGCATGGCGCCGCGGCGCATGGTGCTGCCGACGGCCAGGAGCATCGGCTCCAGGCCGCGCCAGTCAAGGGGGACGTCGATGCTGTGGTCCTCGACGTAAAGGCTGGGGACGTGGTACGAAGTGATGAGGGCCATGTGAGTCTTCCGTTCGTTGCGGTGTTTCGGGTTGACCAATTCTACCGCCGCGGGCGAGGCCATGCGCAAATCGGCTACCATGGTTGCAAACTTCTAGGAGAAAGGGCCGCCCATGTCGGTCGATATAGCCACGTATGTCCACGATCTTGCCGTTGCCGCCAAGGCAGCGTCGGCCTCGCTTGCCACGGCGAGCGATGAGCAGCGTCAGGAGGCCGTGCGCGCCATGGCCGCAGCACTGCGCAACGGTGTCGACTCCATCGTCGCCGCTAACGAGCTCGATATGTCCGCCGCGTGCGATGCGGGCACTTCAGCCGGTCTGCTCGACCGTCTGCTGCTGACGCCTGAGCGCGTCGAGGGCATGGCCGCCGGTTTGGAGAAGCTCGCCGAGCTGCCCGATCCCGTCGGCCGCGTGCTCGACCACCGCGTGCTTGCGAGCGGTGTGGACCTGACCCGCGTGAGCGTGCCGTTGGGCCTGGTCGCCATGGTCTACGAGGCGCGCCCCAACGTGACGGCCGACGCCGCAGGCATCTGCATCCGTACCGGCAACGCCTGCATTCTACGCGGCGGCTCGCTGGCCTATCACTCGTGTGCCATGATCGCCGAGCTGCTGGCCGATGCGCTCGAGGCCAAGGGCTTCCCGCGCGAGGCCGTGTCGATGATCGAGTCCACCGACCGCGAGGCCACCGGCGAGCTCATGAAGCTCCGCGGTATTGTCGACGTACTCATTCCGCGCGGAGGTGCAGGCCTGATCCAGCGCTGCGTGCGCGAGTCGCTTGTGCCGGTGATCGAGACGGGCACGGGCAACTGCCACATCTACGTGCATGAATCCGCCGACTTTGATAAGGCGCTCAACATTATCGTTAATGCCAAGACCCAGCGCGTAGGCGTGTGCAATGCCGCCGAGTCGCTGCTGGTCGACCGTGCTGTGGCCGATGCGTTTTTGCCTGCGGTCGTTGCTGTATTGCACGACCACGGCGTGCTCATTCACGGCGACGAGGCCACGTGCGCCGCATGCGCCGACGCCGGGCTTGCCGAGGGCGACAACTACGTCGCCGCGACTGAGGAGGACTGGGGTCGCGAGTACCTGGCGCTCGAGATGAGCGTGAAGGTCGTGGCAAACGAGGACGAGGCCATCGCACACATCAACCGCTACGGCACGATGCACTCCGAGGCCATCGTTGCCGAGGATACGGATGCTTGCGAGCGCTTCCTGGATGCGGTCGATGCCTCGGCCGTGTACTCCAACGCCAGCACTCGCTTCACTGACGGCGGCGAGTTTGGCCTGGGCGCCGAGATCGGCATCTCGACCCAAAAGCTCCACGCCCGTGGCCCCTTTGCCGCCGAGGCCCTCACCACCTACAAATACAAGCTCCGCGGCACCGGCCAGGTCCGCCCCTAAACCCCTCGTAAACGAAAACCACCACAAAGGCGCCTGTCCCCTTCGTGGTGGTTTTAGGTGGCGTGGGCGGTTAGGCCTGGAAGGTATCGCGGTCGGGGGCGAAGGACTGCATGGCCGCGATGGTGCGGTCAAAGAGCTCGGGGAGCTCCCAGCCCAACATCTCGGCGCCCTGCGAAATCACGTCGCGCGAGCAGCCGGCGGCAAAGCGCTTGTCCTTGAACTTCTTCTTGAGCGACTTGGTCGTAAAGTCCATAACGCTCTTGCTCGGGCGCATGATGACTGCAGCGCCGATCAGGCCGGTGAGCTCATCGCAGGCAAACAGGATCTTTTCCATCTGCAGCTCGGGTTTGGGCAGCGAGGTATTAAAGTCGGACGTGTGCGTCTGGATGGCGCGAATGAGCTCGGGAGACGCACCTTCGCCCTTAAGAATCTCGGCAGCATAGATGGTGTGGTTCATGGGGTCGTCCTCATGCTCCTCCCAATCCAGGTCGTGCAGCAGGCCGACGATGCCCCAAAACTCCTCGTTCTCGGGGTCGAACTCGCGCGCAAAGTAGCGCATAGTGCCCTCGACTGTCTCGCCATGGGTGATGTGGAACGGGTCCTTGTTGTGCTCGTTGAGCAGTTCGAACGCGCGGTCGCGGGTGATTCCGGCGGTAAGCGGCTCTGCCATAGGAGACTCCTTGTGCTCGTGGGTATCGATAAGAATGAATACTACTAGAACAAGAAAACCACCACAAAGGTGCCTGTCCCCTTTGTGGTGGTTTTTGGCGCGGATGGGTTAGTTGAGGGCGGCTTGGGCTAGGCGGGCTTCAGCGTCCTCCTCGGTGACGCCAAGGGCCACGGCGAACTCCTCGATGGAGCGGCGCTTGGCTTCCTTGAGTACGCGCATGTAGTAGGAGCTGGGCTTTTTATCAGCTTTCTCGGCCTGGCGAATGCGGTGCATCATGGTTTTTGCCACGCGGACCGTCTCGGGCGCGCCCAGCTTGAGCTGCTGTTTAAAGTGCGTCTCCTCAAGTGAGCTGTTGCGCTCGGTAAAGGTGTCGCACTCCAGCTCGTCGTAGTGGCTCAGCAGGTGCTCGGCATCTTGTTGAGAGATGGCGGCGTGCAAACGGTCGGCCTGCGCTACGGGGTACATGAGGATCGTCTGCGCATGTCCCTGCTTGGTCTCGAGCAGCAGCATGGGCTGCGGCGTGTCGTCCCTAAAACCGACGACGGTGCAGACTCCCTGGCCCGGATGAATGACGTGTTGACCGATTGAGAACATGCTACCTCCAACTTATACGAATTTACGTATGACTAGAATAACACGCTGACGTGCGCAAACCCTTACTTTATGCAGGAAAAGCACACAACTCCGATAGGTAAGAGTATTCGATAACAGACGCAGCTCATTCACACCTTTATGCATTTTCAACGCTTGCATAATCTGCAGGCAGACCGGCATCTTTGAGTGACTCCATACAAGCTGTAGTCAATTTTGTGCATATGCAATATCTATTAGCTTTACCCTGCGACAGTGCCCGTCGCTTGTGATAGAGTGCTACAAACTCTGGCTTTTGCCCTACGAGTGACCAAGAGCTCGGGGGCTTTAACACAAGGAGGATCTATGCCCGAGAAGATTGAAGAGCTGGTACGCGCTGCGCTTGCTGCGGCCCAGGAGGCCGGCGACCTTTCCGCATTTGAACTTGACGATTGCGCTATCGAGCGACCGGCTGACACTTCTCATGGCGAGTGGACCTCTACCATGGCCCTGAAGTCCGCCAAGCTGGCCCACTGCGCCCCGCGCAAGATCGCCGAGGCCATCGTTGCCCATATGCCCGAGGACCCCGCGATCGAGAAGGTCGAGATCGCAGGCCCCGGCTTCATCAACTTCTACCTCTCCGTTGCCGTCAAGAATGCCATCTTTGGCGAGGCTCGCGAGAAGGGCATGGACTTCGCTAAGTCCAACGTCGGTGGTGGCCTGAAGACCCAGGTCGAGTTCGTTTCCGCCAACCCCGTCGGCCCCATGCACATCGGCCACGGCCGCTGGGCCGCGCTGGGCGACTCGCTCTGCCGTGTGATGGACCACGCCGGTTACGACATCCAGCGTGAGTTCTACATCAACGACCACGGCTCTCAGATGAACACCTTCGGCAACTCCATCAGCACGCGCTATATGCAGCTTGCCGACATCATCGCCAAGCAGGGCGTGGATATCGACGAGGCTCACAAGCTACTGATCGCCGACCGTGACGCCTTTGTTGCCGACGAGAACGACGAGCACCCCGAGACCCATCCGTATCAGGACAACTTTGCCGAGACCCTGGGCAAGGACTCCTATGGCGGCGACTACATCATCGACGAGGCTGCCGAGTTCTGGCGCACCGACGGCGATAAGTGGGTCGACGCCGACCCGCAGGAGCGTATGGAGAGCTTCCGCGAGCGCGGCTATGTGAAGATGGTCGACAACATGCGCGACCTCTGCCACGCCGTCAATTGCGACTTCGATCGTTGGTACTCCGAGCGTTCGCTGTATGTGAAGGACACCGAGGGTGAGACCGCCGGCACCTCCGCCGTCGACCGCGCTTTTGAGAAGCTCGACAAGATGGGCTACCTCTACACCAAGGACGGCGCCCTGTGGTTCCGCTCCACCGACCTGGGCGATGACAAGGACCGCGTCCTGATCAAGTCCGACGGCGAGTACACCTACTTCGCCTCCGACGTTGCCTATCACTGGGATAAGTTCCAGCGCGTCGACCACGTCATCGACATCTGGGGTGCCGACCACCACGGCTACATCGAGCGCGTCCGCTGCGTCTGCGACGCCCTTGGCTATCCCGGCAAGTTTGAGGTTCTGCTGGGCCAGCTCGTCAACCTGCTGCGTAACGGCAAGCCCGTCCGAATGTCCAAGCGCAAGGGCACCATGGTGACCCTGCAGGAGCTCGTCGACGAGGTCGGCTCCGATGCCGCTCGCTACACGCTCATCTCCAAGAGCTCCAACCAGATGGTCGACTTCGATATTGAGGCCGTTAAGAAGCGCGACAACTCCAACCCGGTCTATTACGTGCAGTATGCTCACGCCCGCGTGTGCTCCATCCTGCGCCGTGCCGCCGACGTTACGCCCGAGCAGGCTGACGAGATGGGCATGAAGGCCGTCGCCGAGAAGGCCATCGGCGAGAACGTCGATTACTCGCTGCTGACCGACCCGACCGAGCTTGCCCTTTCGCGTAAGCTCAACGAGCTCACCGACCTCATCGCCAGCTGCGCTCGCGACCGCGCCCCGTTCCGTCTGACGCACTTTGCCGAGGAGCTTGCCGGCGACTTCCACAGCTTCTACGCTGCCTGCCAGGTGCTGCCGAGCGAGGGCCGTCCCGTCGACCCCGAGCTTTCGCGTGCCCGTCTGGCCGCTTGCGATGCCGTCCGCGTGACGCTCGCCCTGGTGCTCACCCTTGTTGGTGTCTCCGCTCCCGAGCAGATGTAAGCTGCGGGTCATTTAACCGTGTAGGTTCGGCTTTGCTGAGCCCTATAAGCCCGATCTCCATGCGGAGGTCGGGCTTTTTGCAAACGCCGACGTATTGACGAATTTGGAACTGCTGGAAATACGAAACTATGCCGGTTTACTACGATGAATATGAGAAATTCCAACCACGCCGGCTTTTCGCAAAAAAGTGCAGGGCATCTACCTGCGGTTTTAGTTCAACAAGTTTCGGAGTGGTCGCGGTTGAGCGATTCATCGTAGTAAACCGCCATAGTTTTGGCGGAGGCAGTCAGATTTGTGGGCGGTAAACCAAAGAGTGCCCCTTTTGACTAGTCGTTTAAGAGCGTTCCCAATGACTAAGTTGCAGGTGGTTGCGGTTGTGTTACACTAACGCTGCGTATATGACGCAATCATCTCGATACAGATCAATGATGTCCGTCGTTTTGAACGGAACTAGACTGTTTAGCCGCCCTGAAGGTTTATGCAGGGAGCATGTGATCACAGGGCTTGAAAAGAAAGTTGAGCAAACACTGTGTCTGATCAACAGCAAGAAAACGAAATAACGACGACGCAAGCCGCTCCCGCTGCACTGGTTGCGTCGGACCAGGTCGCGGCGCCCGCGCATGCCTCGGCTCCTGAGACGCCTAAGGCTGCTTCGACGCCTACGCCTGCAACGGCTGAGAAGGCCGTGCCTGCAACTGGTGAGGAGGCTGCTCCGGCAAAGCCCAAGCGTACGCGCCGCACGGCCAAGCCTGCTGCTGACGGCGAGGAGGTCACCAAGCCCAAGCGCCGTACCACGCGCACGACGCGCGTCAAGCGCACCGTTGCAGCTGACTCCTCGGCGCCGATTTCCGATGAGGTCGCGCAGGCACGTGCGTTGGCGCAGATTAGCGAGGCTCAGGTGGTGCGCGCCCGCCGTCGTGCTGCCGAGCGCGAGGCCGCGGCTCTGACCGAGCTTGCAGCTCCGTCTGTGCCCGAGACGCCTGCCGCCACCGAGACCCCTGTCGCCGACCAGCCGACCGAGAAGCCGGTACCGCGCACACGCCGTCGCACGGCTGCTAAGGCCGAGCAGGTTGCCGATCAGGTAACCCCCGAGCTCACTGAGGCTTCGGTCCGTTCCGCGGCAGGGGAGGGCACATCGCCTGTTGAGCCCGCTGCGCCTGTCGAGGCCAGCGAAGTTCCCGTTGTCGATCCGGCTTTGCGCCCGCACCGTCGCGGTCGCAAGCCCAAGGCCTTCGTCGAGGCAGAGAAGGCCGCAGCCGCAGCTGCAGCCGCTCGTGCTGCTGCGGCGACCGCCGAGTCTGCAACCGCCGCCGACGCGCCCGTCCAGGATGCTACGACTTCCGAGGCCGCTCCCGCCGATGTCCGTCCTGGTCGCAGCCATCGTACTGCTGCTAAGCGCACGTCCAAGGCCAAGGCTGCCAAGAAGGGTGCGTCCGAGGATTCCGGCGAGACGACCGCCGATGCATCGATTGATGCCGCCGAGCCCCAGGACGTCGAACGGCCTGCGTCCGAGAAGCCCAAGCGCGGTCGTAAGAAGTCCGCTAAGGCCAAGGCGTCCGAGCAGCAGGCTGATGTCGAAGCGCAAGTCGATTCCGGCGCCGAGGGCAATGACGCCGCTGCGGCCAATGCCGACGCCGCCGCAACCGATGGCGCCGCGCCCGCCGAGGCCGAAGACGGCGCTCGCCCCAACCGTCGCCAGCACAAGCGCAACGACGAGCGCAATGAGCGCAAGGACGAGCGCAACAACGACCGTCGCAACCGCCAGCGCGATCGCAAACAGCGCAACAAGGAGCGCAACGCCGCCCCCACCGAGCCCACGCTTTCGCGTGAGGAGCTCGCTGCCATGAAGGTCGCCGAACTGCGCGAGAAGGCCAAAGAGTTCGAGATCGAGACGACCGGCAAGAAGAAAGCCGAGCTCGTCGAGGAAATCTACGTCACCGCCGCGAAGGCCGAGGGCTTCCGCGACATCAAGGGCATCCTGCAGATTCGTCCGGACAGCTCCGGTATCATCCATGCCCACGGTTACATGAAGTCCAACGACGACGCCTTCGTCCCCGCCTACCTCATCCGCTCCGCGCGTCTGCGCACGGGCGACGTCATCGAGGGCTCGCTTCGTCCTTCGCGCGGCGGCGACAAGCGCGCCGGCCTCGCCAAAATCACGACCGTCAACGGTCTAGACCCCGAGCAGATTCGCAACCGCCCCAAGTTCGGTGACCTCACCCCGGTCTATCCCAACGAGCCGCTGCGCATGGAGCATGGCAAGGACTCCATTACCGGTCGCGCCATCGACATCGTGTCGCCGATCGGCAAGGGTCAGCGTGGCCTGATCGTGTCCCCGCCCAAGGCCGGCAAGACCACAATCCTCAAGAAGATCTGCCAGTCTATCTCGATTAACAACCCCGAGGTGCACCTCATCTGCCTGCTCGTCGACGAGCGCCCCGAAGAGGTTACCGATATGCAGCGTTCCATCAAGGGCGAGGTTGTGGCGTCGACCTTCGATATGCCCGCCGACAACCACACTCGTGTGGCAGAGCTCGTCATCGAGCGCGCCAAGCGCATCGTGGAGCTGGGCGGCGATGTCGTGGTGGTGCTCGACTCCATCACGCGTCTTGCCCGCGCCTACAACTTGGCGGCGCCCGCCTCAGGCCGCATCCTTTCGGGCGGCGTCGATTCGGCGGCCCTGTATCCGCCCAAGCGCTTCCTGGGCGCAGCCCGTAATATCGAGAACGGTGGCTCGCTCACCATCCTGGCCTCTGCCCTCATCGACACCGGTTCCAAGATGGACGAGGTCATCTTTGAGGAGTTCAAGGGCACCGGCAACATGGAGCTTAAGCTCGACCGCGACCTAGCCGATCGCCGCATCTTCCCGGCTATCGACCCCGTTGCCTCCGGTACGCGTAACGAGGACCTGTTGGTCGACGAGCAGATGCGTCCGTTTGTCTTTGGTCTACGTCGCATTCTTGCCGGCATGAACAACACCGAGCGCGCGGCCGCATCGTTTATCAAGGGTCTCAAGGGCACCAACACCAACCAGGAGTTCCTGGTGCGTTCGGCCAAAAAGCACAGCGACTACGAGCAGACGTTCTAGGTTGTAATCCACACGCAGCGTTAATCATCAATGCGATAAAGGGTCGGGGCTTTGAGCCTCGGCCCTTTTCTATATCGCCGCTTCGCACTTATTTTTGACCATAAGACTTGCAAGCAGCAGGTTTCCCGTTTCAATCCGACATCGTCGCTTGCAATCGACAGGGCGGTTTCGCATAATGGCTTTTAAGCTTCGCGACGGAAAACGCAGATGAAACGAACCATATACCGTTGCTTTGGGGCATAGCCCCGCTTCATCTTCTCTCGCGCAGCCAACTGAATGATGCGATTTGGGTGCTGGAAGATGGGGAGAGCTCATGGCTTCTTCTGATGCAACACAACGAGCAGTCCTTGCCGGACTTTCGTGCGGGATCGGCCTTGCCGCTCCCGTGGTTATGTATGCCGCGACGCTGCCGTTTTCGTCGGTGAACGAGACGGTCGTGGCGGGTGCGGTTCCCTTCGCCGTGGGCGCAGTGGCGGGCGTGGGTATCTATGCCGCCTCGCTGGGTATCTCCGAGTATCGTGCGCAGCGTGAAGAGCGTCTGTTCCAGCCCGATGCCATGGGCGGTGCCGCCAATCTCAATCAGCATCAAAGCGAGTTCAAGACCGCCTCGATTCCAGCTCAGCAGCAGGATGCGACTCCTTACGCTGCGGCTTCTGCTTCTCAGGCTCAGGCGGAGCAGTCTACCTCGGCATTCCTTTCCGGCCTGACTGGTGCGTTCCAGCGCCGTCATGCCGATGATGGTGTCCCTACCATCGCTCGAGCTGCAGATGCTATGGACGAGGACGAGGCTTGGTCCATGATCGACAGTATGCTCGACGACGATTCGCCGGTGAGCTGCGACCCTGCACACTCGCGCGACGTCTATCAAGTCGCCATCGACGAGCTCACCAACGGCGGGCAGACCGACTCCTTCAATCGCGACGACATCGCCGCCGCGGCACGCGCCGTGTCTGGCTCCCAGGCCGCCCCTGCGGGCAGCACGGCGGCTTTCGTGGCGCTCGTCGCCAACGCGGCAGCCAATAACGCCTACAGCGCTACCTCGGCGGACGCGAGCGCTTCTGCCGACAATTCGTACGTTGATGAAGCCATGGCCGCGGACGAGGAGGCCGTTGCCGCCCGCCGTGCCGCCGAAAGCTCGCTTTGGGGCGCTCCTGCCCAGCAGCAGGCGGCTGAGGCTGCGCCGTACAACGCAAACCTCGCCAGCATGCCTATCATCTCCGGTGCCGCGGACATCGATCTCGATGACCTCGATGAGCCTGCAGCCATCACCGCATCGATTGATGCCCAAGATCGCATCGACACCGGCGACCTTCCGGACGCCTCGCTCGAGGTTGATGTCCCCATGGCCGATTACTCGGGCCACGAGGACATGTGGGCCGCCGCCACCGCGATTCTGGATGAGATTGACGAGCCTGCTCCTGTTGCAGTCCCCGCTCCCGTCGCTGCCCCTCAGCCTGCTGCCCCCGCCTATGTCGGCCGTCACAGCGCTGTGTTCCCCGAGGATACTGCCCGCATCTCGCGCGAGAGCATCGAGCGGGCCGAGGCTATTGCCGCCGGCATTATGGAAAATCGTCGTCACGAGCGCGTCAATCAGATCCTCGAGGAAGAGATCGAGCGCCTGCAGTCCTCTACCGCCAAGCGTACGGGCCGTGCCTATTTGAGCGTTATCGAGGGCGGTACCGCCAGCTTCGCGCCGCTCCGCGCGGAGGCATAACTTCTGCATGGTTAAGATCAATCGAAAATGGGCGGTTGTAACCTGCCTGATGGCGCTCTTGATCTGGGGCAATTCGCTGGTTCCCGGCTCGGGGTCGGGCTCGCTGAGCCTGACGGTCATGGAAGCTATCCGCGGTTTCCTGCACGGCGTGGGACTTCCATATGAATGGGTGACCAACTTTGTTGTTCGCAAGTGCGCGCATTTTACCGAGTATATGGTGCTCGGCATCTTGGCAACGCACGCCTTTGATTTTGAGGGCCGGCGCACCTTTGACGTGCTGCTGCCCACGGCGGTGTTCCTGCTGCTGATTCCCTCGATCGACGAAACGATTCAGCTCTTTGTGCCGGGACGCGCCGGCATGATCACCGATGTGATGATCGACTGCTGTGGAGCTGCAACGGGCGTTGTGCTCCGATATCTCTTACGGTCGCTGATGTACGCCAAAAAAGCCGCCTAGGACGTATTGTTTGGTCCTAGGCGGCCTTTTTTAGGCTTATAGGACAAAATGTGTGTCCACGTTGGGGGCATCGGCGCAGGTCGATGCC
>NZ_SPFY01000043.1 GCF_005844325.1 Collinsella aerofaciens
CGCGATTGGCGAAAATGCGTTGGTGGAAATGGTGAAAATTATATTGACGCTAACAGGCGCCGCTGATCTCGTTTTGCTCCCTGAGCTCGGCGAGGCGCTCGTCGGCGTCCTTGTACATGGATCGGAACTTCCACATGCGGAAGGTGGACAGGCTGCCGTCGCGGTGGGTCTGGCCCACGCGGATCTGGCTGTAGAAGGGGTTGCCCTCGCTCTCCAGGCGGATGGCCGCGGCGAGCACCAGGCTCGGTACGGCGATGACGGCCAGCACGCAGCCGCTGAACACGATATCGAAGGCGCGCTTGACGGTGCGGTATGCCAAGCGCGAGTTGTCCCATTCCATGACGGATTGCATGGCCTTGTACCGGCCGGCGCCCTCGCGCCGGTCCATGGCCTGAGCAATGAGCGCCGCCCCCGCGGACACATTGCTCTCTGTTACTTCTTTAGCAGCCACAGTCAAACTTACGTCCCCGTTGTCCAGGGATCCCCCAATCGGCAAATTCAAAATGCGAACGAATAGCTGGTGCAACGTCTCCCTTACGTTTTGCTGGGAACGTCGAGCGGTAGCAGCTCCCTAAAAGCGGAGTCGCCTTCGCCCACGTCTACCAGGCACCAGCGCTTATGACGGTCGATCTTTTTAACGCGGGCCTCTTGCCCCACCAAGGGGCCCTGCTCTATGTGCAACACGCCGTCTTCTATGCGCGCAATGCTGTTGCGCACCACGCCGTCGTCGTCTAGCACACTGCGGTACCAGTTCTGTGCATCGTCCGGCATGGGCATGTACGCCCGCTCCCTACTACCGGCGATGCGACAGCCAAAGCTCAACTGGGCCAAAGCCCTATCAAGCGCGGCGGCATCGTGCGTGGCGACGAAGAAATATTCCTTGTACATAGGTTTGGTTTGGAGCGACCAGGCGCCGTCCCGCTTAAACCAGAACTCCTTTTGCATCACAAAAGCGTTCTGCATCAGCTCGTGCGGGATAATGTGGCGGACCTTTTCGCAGGTCTCGCGCTCTTTTCCATTGGGGGTGTGAACCAAATACCAGCGGACGCGGCCGTGCTGGCTGTTGGTGCTGGCGCCGTTAAATGCGCCCGGCAGCTGTTCTTGGCGCCGTGCCGTCTGCTCCATGTCCTCGCCCCCTTTTCTTGCTTTGCGGCACACGCAAATGCAGGGGCGTTTAGAACAGGCTTCTCGCTCGCAGCTAGGCGCAGTCGCAAAAGTACAGGTTTTTATAGAGGGGTATGGAGATGCACCTACTGGCAGTACATTTTGCGTAATCTGGGTAAACGCTGATTAATTGCTCGTATAATGTCGTCAGTCGAAAGATACAAAAACCTGTACCTTTTTGTGCAACAAAAAAGGCCGCTCAACCAGCGGCTTTTCTTATTTCGGCATGAAAAAAGGCGACCGCCCTTCGTGGACGGTCGCCTTTGTTAATTGTTATGAAGTTTGCCTTAGGCGCGGGTCTTGATCTCCTCGAGCACCTTCGCAACAAACTCGTCAACGCTCATCTGAACGGTCTCGTTGGAGCGATCGCGGACGGAGATGTTGCCGGCCTCGACCTCCTTCTCGCCCAGAATGAGCATGTAGGGCACGCGGTCGATGCTGCGGGCCTCGCGGATCTTGTAGCCGATCTTCTCGTCGCGATCGTCGCAGACCACGCGAATGCCGGCCTCCTCCAGCTTGGCGCACACCTCGTGGGCGTAGTCGCGGCTCTTCTCAGAGACGGGAAGTGCCTTGACCTGCACGGGAGCCAGCCAAGTGGGGAACTTGCCTGCAAAGTGCTCAATCAGAATACCGATGAAGCGCTCGATGGAGCCAAAGCATACGCGGTGCAGCATGATGGGGCGCTTCTTGGTGCCGTCGGCGTCCACGTACTCCAGGTCAAAGTTGAGCGGCATCTGGAAGTCGAGCTGGACGGTACCGCACTGCCAGGTACGACCGAGCGAGTCCTCCAGGTGGAAGTCGATCTTGGGGCCGTAGAAGGCGCCGTCGCCCTCGTTGACCTCGTAGTCCATGTGCAGCTGCTCCAGAGCGGTGCGCAGGCCCTCCTCGGCGCGAGCCCAGTCCTCGTCGGAACCCATGGAGTCCTCGGGGCGGGTGGAAAGCTCGACGTGATACTTAAAGCCAAACTTCTGGTACACGGAGTCGATGAGGTTAACCACGCCCACGATCTCGTCGGTCAACTGGTCGGGACGCACAAACAGGTGGGCGTCGTCCTGGTTAAAGCAGCGCACGCGGAACAGGCCGTGCAGGGCGCCGCGCAGCTCGTGGCGGTGCACCAAGCCAATCTCGCCGGCGCGAATGGGCAGCTCGCGGTAGGAGTGCGGCTTGGAGGCGTACACCAGCACGCCGCCCGGGCAGTTCATGGGCTTAATGCAGTACTCTTCGTCGTCGATGACGGTGGAGTACATGTTGTCCTTGTAGTGGTCCCAGTGGCCCGAGGTCTTCCACAGCTGCTTGTTCATGATGAGCGGCGTGGAGATCTCCACGTAGCCGGCCTTGTGGTGGATCTCGCGCCAGTAGTCCAGCAGCGTGTTCTTAAGGATCATGCCGTTGGGCAGGAAGAACGGGAAGCCGGGGGCCTCGTCGCGCATCATAAAGAGGTCCATCTCGCGGCCGATCTTGCGGTGGTCGCGCTTCTTGGCCTCCTCGAGCATGTGCATGTGCTCGTCGAGCTCTTCCTTGGTGGCAAAGGCGACGCCGTTGATGCGGGTGAGCATCTTGTTGTCCTTGTCGCCCTTCCAGTAAGCGCCCGAGACGCCGGTGAGCTTAAAGGCCTTGAGGGCCTTGGTGTAGCAGATGTGGGGGCCGACGCACATGTCGATGTAGTCGCCCTGCTGATAGAAGGTGATGCGGGCGTCGTCGTCCAGGTCGCCGATGTGCTCGACCTTGTACTTCTCGCCGCGCTCCTCCATAAGTGCGATGGCCTCGGCGCGGGGCTTCTCGTACACGGTGAACTTGAGGTTCTCCTTGACGATCTTTTTCATCTCGGCCTCAATCGCGGGGAAGTCGTCCTCGCTGATCTTGACGCCCTCGGGCAGGTCGACGTCGTAATAGAAGCCGTTGTCGGTCGCGGGGCCGTAGGCAAAGTCGGCCTGGGGGTACAGGCGCTTGATGGCCTGCGCCATGATGTGCGCGGCAGAGTGGCGGATGACGTGCGTGACCTCGTCCTGCGGGAGCTCGGCCACCGAACCGTCATTGTAGAGTGCCTTCATGGGTATGTTTTCTCCTCTCGGATGCCTGATGCAAGTGCGTGCGATGCGCTCGGCGTTTTTGACTTGCATCATTATAGGCAGGTTGCCTTGGTATACAAGCGCCCGCCGCACCTTAATGGCACGGCGGGCGATTTTCTACGCATGCTTCATCGTGTAGGGCGGGGTGTGGGGCGCGCATGGCTTGCGCGGGACGCGCGGTGCCCGTGACTTACGGCCGGCCCGGCGATGGATGCGTTACTGGATGCGAGTTCGGCAGTAGGGGCAGACCTTCCAGTGCGCGTCGAGCGGGCGATGGCAGCTGGGGCACACGTTGCGAACCTGGGTGTCGCACACGGGGCAGACCACAAAGTCCTTCTCGATGGGGGCGCCGCACTGCGGGCAGGTGCCGTACTGGGCAAGCTGGCGCTCGCGCAGGGCCATGTCCAGCTCCTGCTCCTCGCGGTCGGCCGCGTAGGAGTGCGGACGCAGAACCAGATAGGCGATGAGGCCCACAAACGGGATGAGGGCGATGATGCCCCATGCCACGTAGGCGCTGGCGCCGCGGCGGCGAGCGTCGATGAACACATAGACGACCGACAGCACGTACAGGGCGATGATAAAGCCAACGAAGGCATAGATGACGCCCATAAGCTGCGGCGACATGAGCTCAGAGATGTACTTGGACATTGAGGTGTACCTTTCGGAATAATTACAGTCCGGTCAAGTTTACCACGGGGTATGTTTATATGGGACCACGGCTAGGGGCGGGGCTAGCGCGGACACAAACATCTCAATCTGTAACAGGTGGAAGCGGAATCCGGGTCTAGATGTTACAGATCGAGACACGGGGGTCCCTCCCCGACTTCAATCTCGATCTGTAACATCTTGACTCCAAAATCAGCTCTTACTGTTACAGATCAAGATGAACGGTGAGCCCTCCGTTAAATATCTCAATCTGTAACAACTAGGGGTCAGAAACCCTTCTATCTGTTACAGATCAAGACAAAGGAAATGTCCAATCTCAGTATCTCAATCCGTAACAACAACTCGTCAAAAACAGGTCTAACCGTTACAGATTTAGACATTCGAAACCGACTGATAGGTTCATCTAAATCTGTAACATCTTGGACCTCAAAACGGTCCGGAAATGTTACAGATCGAGACAGAAAATCTCTCCCTGACTTTAAATCTCAATCTGTAACACATAGGACCAATTTCCCCCTCTTGCTGTTACAGATCGAGACAAACGGAGAGGCCGGCTGGCAAACGTCTCGATCTGTAACATCTGGAACCCAGTTCTTCTGTTTACCGTTACAGATTGAGACAAATCTCGGACACCAAAGGTGGCAGACGAGGTTGTCGACGTTGCCGAATCTCCCCTCCCCTGCCGTTGGCGGGTGTTGCGGGGCTGTTCGCCGCATTGCCGCTGCACTGGGGGTGTGCAGACCGTAGGATAGTCCTATTGACAGCCTGTCAACTCGTCAGGGAGGCACCGTGGCAGAAACGTTTGATATCGCGATTGTGGGCGCGGGCATCACGGGATGCGCCATCGCACGGCAACTCGCGCGGTTTGACCTGTCCATTTGCGTGGTCGAGGCGGCCAACGACATCGCGCTGGGGGCTTCGAAGGCCAACGGCGGCCTGGTGCACGCCGGCTACGATCCGGCACCGGGCACCGTAAAGGCGCAGGTCAACGCCCGCGGCTGCGAGTTGTATGGCACCTGGTCCCAGGAGCTGGGCTTTCTGTTCTGCCGCACCGGGTCGATGGTGTTGGGCTTTAACGACGAGGACCGCACGCATCTGGAGCAGCTACGGCGCAACGGCCATGTCAACGGTGTGCCCGAGCTGTCGATCGTCGGACCCGACCGCATCCACGAATTGGAGCCGCGCGCCAGTGCCGATGCGACGTGCGCGTTGTGGTGCCCCTCGACTGGGCTTGTCGACCCGTTTGAGGTTGCCATCGCCGCGCTGGAGAACGCCGTGGCGAACGGGGTGACGTTTATGCGCTCCGCACCGGTGGAGGCAATTGAAGTCGCGGGCTCGGGCGACGACGCGCGCTTCACACTGGCGACCCCCGTTGGCAACGTGCGCTGCCGCTATCTGATAAACGCCGCGGGCAACGGCGCCGCCGACATCTCGCATATGGCGGGCGCCGAGAAGTTCCATATGGTCTGGCGTCAGGGCAACATCGTGCTGCTGGACAAGGAACCGCGCACGCTCATGCCGCTCTACCCCGTGCCGACGCCGGTGTCGAAGGGTGTTATCGTCACGGGCACCGTGCACGGCAACACCGTGATCACCGCCACGGCTGCCGTGCGCGAGGCGGGCGACACGCAGACCTATGCGAGCGATGTGAACGCGCTGCTGACCGGCGCGCGCAAACTGGTGCCCGATCTGGACACGCGCCGCGTGGTGCGCGCATTTGCCGGCGGGCGTCCAGTCATTCAAGGAACGAACGACTTCTTTATTGGACAGTCGGCCGTGGTGCCGGGGCTTTTCCAGGCGGCGGGCATTCAGTCGCCGGGCGTGGCGAGCGCGCCGGCCATTGCCGAGCGCATGGAGTACGTGATACGCAAGGCGGGCGTTGCTTTGCGCGAGCGGGCCGATTGGGATCCGATTCGCCGTGCGCCGGACGACTTTGACCGTACACCGCTTGCGCGCAAGGAAGAGCTCATTGAGTCCGACCCCGCGTGGGGGCAGATCGTCTGCCGCTGCGAGACGGTGCCCGAGGCCGAGATCGTGGCCGCGATCCGACGCCGCCCGGGCGCGGTTTCGGTCGAGGGCGTCAAGCGCCGCTGCCGTGCCGGCATGGGTCGGTGCCAGAGCGGCTTTTGCCAGAGCCGCGTGGCGGCGATCCTAGCCCGCGAGCTGGGGTGTGACCCTAGCGAGGTGCTGCTGGAGCACACTGGCTCGTGGCTCGTTGAGGGACCTTTGAAGGGGGTGCGCTAGGATGGCGGAATTCAAATCGAGCGTGATTGATACCGATGCCGTTGAGGCAGTACCTACGCAGGCCTTCGACGTGGTCGTCATCGGAGGCGGACCCGCCGGCATGGCGGCCGCGCTTGCCGCGCATAAGGCCGACGCGCGCGTGGCCATCGTGGAGCGCGAGCAACACTTGGGCGGAATCCTCCGCCAGTGCATTCACCCCGGCTTTGGGCTGTCGCACTTTAAGCAGGAGCTCACCGGTCCCGAGTACGCGCAGCGCTTTATCGACCAGGTGCACGCAACCGACATTGCGCTGTTCCTGGACAGCATGGTGATTGGGATTGATTCAGGCGAGTCCACGGAAGATGCCGCGGTCCACAGCGTCACGCTCATGAGCCCCACCGGCATGTTGCAGCTCACCGGGCGCGCGGTCGTCCTTGCCATGGGTTGTCGCGAGCGCACCCGCAGCGAGATCAAGATTCCCGGCAGCCGACCCGCCGGCGTGTTTACGGCCGGCCTGGCGCAGCGATACATCAATATCGAGAACCTCAAGCCCGGCTCACGCGCCGTCATTTTGGGCTCGGGCGACATCGGGCTCATCATGGCGCGCCGCTGCACGCTCGAGGGGATTTCGGTCGAGGGCGTGTACGAACTCATGCCGTACGCCAACGGCTTGCGTCGCAATGTGAAAAACTGCCTAGATGACTTCGGCATTCCGCTGCATCTGTCTACCACGGTCACGCGCGTGATCGGGCACGACCGCGTTGAAGCCGTCGAAGTGAGCCAGGTCGATGAGCATCTGGCGCCCATTCCGGGGACCGAGCGCGTTGTTCCGTGCGACACGCTACTGCTTTCGGTGGGCCTGATTCCCGAAAATGAGCTTTCGGTTGCCGCAGGCGTGGAGCTGGACCCACGTACGCGCGGCGCCGTAGTGGACCAGAGTCTGCAGACGGGCGTGCCGGGCATATTTGCCTGCGGCAACGTGCTCCATGTGCACGACCTGGCAGACAATGTGACGACCGAGTCCGAACGCGCCGGTGCGGCTGCGGCGGCGTACGCGTTGGGCTGTGGTGCTGGGGCCGATGCGGACGCTGCGGGCCCGGGCTGTGAACTCACGGTCTCCCCCGCCGGCATCGCAGGCTACGCACTGCCAGGCCGCATTACGACCGTCGGGCTCACTAAGCTCAACTTCCGTGTACGCCGACCGGTCGACACCGCCCGCGTGCGCATTCTTGCAGGCGACAAGGAGCTGTTTGCAGGAAAGGTCCGCCCGTTTAAACCGAGCGTAATGGAAAGCTTCCCGCTGCCGGCAAAAGTGATTCAGCGCGCACTCGACCTGGGTGTTAGCGAGATTGTCCTATCCGTCGATCCCGTAGAGGAGGCGTAGGACCATGAGCACGAATGTGACCGAGACGTTGCAGTTCAACTGCACCACCTGCCCATCCGAGTGCCTCCTGACCGTAAAGGTCGAGCGCAGCGCAGACGGCGCCGTGGTAGAGGTGCACTCCGTAACCGGCAACAGCTGCCCGCGCGGCTACAAGTTCGCACACCAGGAACTCACCTGTCCCATGCGCGTGTTCACCACCACCGTGGCCGTATCCAGCGGCGACGAGGCTCTGTTGCCTGTGCGCACGGCCGAAGCCATCCCGCTGGCACTCCACGCCCAAGCCATGGACCTCATCCGCGGCCTAACCGTCGACGCCCCCATCCGCATGGGCGACGTCGTGCTAAAGAACCTCCTAGACACCAACATCAACCTCATCGCCAGCATGGACATCGACCCAGCCTAAGCAGCTAATTGAGGACGGGGCTCTTTTAGCTACCCCGCCATCCACCCCGCCCTCCTCCGCAGTTGCGGTGAAATAGTTCCTGATTTCCGCCAAGACCCCGGCATCCAGGAACTATTCCACCGCAACTATCCTTGGAATTGGTATTTAGCCTATGCCTACTTTAGTGCCATTTCAAAACTATGCCGGATTACGGGGCTAAATCGAGAACCCCTATCCATACCGGCAAATTCTGAGTTTTGACAAGCCCTCTACCTGCGGTTTTATTTTTGCCATTTCGTTCATGGACAGCCAAGTGCAATCCAACCCCGTAATCCGTCATAGTTTTGAAAACATGCTAATTCGGCACAAGGCTTTTTGACTACTTTTGCTGCTACGTCCATTCCCCCACCTGAGTTGCGGTGAAATACGGACTGTTTACCGGCCTGGAGTCGCTCAACAGTCCGTATTTCACCGCAACTCATGAGAGTACGTATGGGATACCATGGTGGCACCCTAGCGAAAGGACGATGTATGGCACATGTCGATGACCAGCGTGTGGCGCGCGTGCTCGATGCGCTCGAGGCTCAGCACCCCGGCGCACAGCTGCTTGTGAATGACCCGTGGTCGATTTATTACCTGACCGGCTTTTATGCCGATATGTTCGAGCGATTTTGCGGCGTGCTGCTCGCACGCGACTGCGAGCCCGTGATCTTGGTCAACGCGCTGCACCAGCTCACCGAGTACGACAATGCCCGCGTCGCCTATCACACCGATACCGACGTCGTGGCCGACGCCATCGCTCGCGAGGTCGATCCGACCAAACCGCTCGGCATCGACACCGTCATGCGCTCCGGCTTTTTGATGCCGCTTATGGAGCGCCACGCCGCCAGCGAGTTTTTCCTGGGCGACTTTGCCGTGACGGCCGCACGCACGTACAAGGACGCTGCCGAGCAGGAGCTCATGCGCGCGTCCTCGGCCGCCAACGATGCCGTGATGGCCGACGCAATCAAGCTTGTCCATGAGGGCGTGACGGAGCGTGAAATTGCCGATCAGATGCTCGGCCTGTATCGTAAGCACGGCTGCGAGGGCTTTAGCTTCCCGCCCATCGTGAGCTTTGGCGCCAATGCCGGCGACCCGCATCACGAGCCCGATGACACCGTACTCAAGCGCGGTGACGTAGTGCTGTTCGATATTGGCGGACGTCGCCGCAACTATTGCTCGGACATGACGCGCACGTTCTTTTGGGGCGAGCCGGACGAGGAGGCGGCACGCATCTACGACATCGTTCGCCGCGCCAACGAGGCCGCCGAAGCGCTTATCGCGCCGGGCGTACGCATGTGCGACCTGGACCGTGCCGCGCGCGATGTGATTGAAGACGCAGGCTATGGACAGTGCTTTACGCATCGCCTGGGTCACTCTATCGGCCTGCAGGACCACGAGCCGGGCGACGTTTCGCTCGTCAACGAGCAGGTTATCGAGCCGGGAATGACCTTCTCCATCGAGCCGGGCATCTACCTCCCCGGCCGCACCGGCGTCCGCATCGAGGACCTAGCCCTGGTGACCGAGTCCGGCGTCGAGATTCTCAACGCCTGCCCCCACGATCCGGTCCGCCTAGACTAGCCTGGTCCCCAAGCCCCCAAACTAAGTTGCGGTGGAATAGTTCCTGGATGGGGGTGCGGACAGAAAGTTGGACCGTGAAGCGGTCCGGACTGGAGGTTCGCATG
>NZ_SPFY01000044.1 GCF_005844325.1 Collinsella aerofaciens
CGACACGCATAAAAAGCCTCCCATTTCTCGTGTCCAAGAAATGGGAGGCAGTTCACGCTGGGCGAGAGGGGGGCCTTTCTTTGTGCTGGGGGTGTCTGACCGGTCGTTTGTCTCGATCTGTAACGGGTAGGGCCGATTTCGGACGCTAGGTGTTACAGATCGAGACGGTTCCGCCGAGCTAACCATTTCATCTAAATCTGTAACACCAAAGGCGAATTTCAGTTGCTAGATGTTACAGATTGAGATAAACCCAAGGGGAGGGGCCGGTATGTCTCAATCTGTAACAGCTGGGGCCGTTTTTACCGAGTAGCTGTTACAGATCGAGATTGTTTGGTAGAGTCGGGTCACAGGGTAACGTGCGGGCACAAAAAACGGAGCCGTGTTGCCACGACTCTGTTTCTCAAGAGGATGGGTAAGGGAAGCGAAATTAGTTCAGGTGCCAGATCTCGTCGTTGTACTGGGAGATGGTGCGGTCGGACGAGAAGGCGCCGGCGTTGGCGATATTGATGAGCGCCTTGCGCATCCAGGCGTCCTGGTCCTCGTAGTCGGCCAACACGCGCTCCTTGGTCTGGATGTACTCCTCGATGTCGAGCAGGGCCATAAACCAGTCCTTGCCCTTAATGTCGTCGTGCAGGCGCTGCAGGCGCTCGGCGTTGCCGGTCGCCATAAAGGCGGGGTTGGTGATGAAGTCCACCAGCAGTTTAATGCCGGGCTTGCGGTAAAGTGCACCGGCGCTGTAGGTGCCGTCGGCATAGAGCTGCTCGACCTGCTTGGACGAGGCACCAAAGGTATAGATATTCTCGTCGCCCACGAGCTCGGCAATCTCCACGTTGGCGCCGTCGAGCGTGCACAGGGTTAGGGCGCCGTTGAGCATGAACTTCATGTTGGAGGTGCCGCTCGCCTCCTTGGAGGCCAGGCTGATCTGCTCGGAGATATCAGCGGCGGGGATCACGCGCTCGGCGGCGGTGACGTTGTAGTTCTCGATCATGACGACCTGCAGGTAGGGAGCCACGTCGGGGTCGTTTGCAATCCACTGCGACAGCGTCAAGATCAGATGGATGATGTCCTGCGCGATAGTGTAGGCAGGCGCCGCCTTGCCGCCAAAGATGATGGTGACGGGGTGCTTAGGTCTGTTGCCGTTCTTGATATCGAGGTACTTCCAGATGATGTAGAGCGCGAGCATCTGCTGACGCTTGTACTCGTGGATGCGCTTGACCTGGACGTCGATGATGGCGTTGGAGGGAATGGTCACGCCCTGCTCGAGCGCCATGAACTGGCGCATGATGGCCTTGGCTTCGACCTTGGTGGCGGCCAGGCGCTCAAGAACGTCCTTGTCGTCGGCGAACTTGGCGAGTTTGCTCAGATCGCCGGTGCTGCGCCAGTCGGTGCCGATCACATCGTCGAGCAGGCTGGCGAGCGCGGGGTTGGCCCCATGGATCCAGCGGCGGAAGGTGATGCCGTTGGTCTTGTTGGAGAACTTCTTGGGATAGATCTCGTAGAACGGATGAAGCTCGGTGTCCTCCAGGATCTTGGTGTGGAGGGCGGCTACGCCGTTGATGGAGAAGCCAAAGTGGATGTCCATGTGGGCCATGTGGACGGTATCGTGTTCGTCGATGATGGCGACGCGCGGGTCATCGTGCTCGGCCTTCGCGATCTCATCGAGCTTGACGATAATGTCGGCGATGGCAGGGGAGACCTTCTGCAGGCTGGCGAGCGGCCACTTCTCGAGCGCCTCGGCAAGAATCGTGTGGTTAGTGTAGGCGACCATGGAGCGTACGATGGTCACAGCCTCGTCAAACTCGATGCCATGTTCGGTGGTGAGCAAGCGAATGAGCTCGGGGATGACCATGGTGGGGTGCGTGTCGTTAATTTGGACCACGGCGTAGTCGGCCAGATCGTGCAGGTTGCTGCCGCGCTCGACGGCCTCGTCGATCAGGAGCTGGGCGGCGTTGCTCACCATGAAGTACTCCTGATAGATGCGAAGTAGGCGGCCCTGCTCGTCGGAATCGTCGGGGTAGAGGAACAAGGTGAGGTTCTTGGCGATCTCGGTCTTGTCGAAGTCGATGGAGCTGCCGGGGACCAGGCCGTCGTCGACGCTCGCCAGGTCGAACAGGCGCAGGCGGTTCTTGGTGGGCTGGCCGTAACCGGGCACATCGATGTTGACGAGCTTGGAAGTAACGGCAAAATCGCCGAACTCGACGGTGTAGGAGCGGTCATCGTCGACTAGGATGTCCTGCTCACCGAGCCACTCGTCGGGGACGGCCTTCTGCTGGTTGTCGACAAAGCGCTGACGGAACAGACCGTAGTGATAGTTGAGGCCCACGCCATCGCCGGTCAAGCCCAGCGTGGCGATGGAATCCAGGAAGCACGCGGCCAGGCGGCCCAGGCCGCCGTTGCCGAGCGACGGCTCGACCTCGAACTCCTCGATCTTGTTGAGGTCGTGGCCTGCGGCGGTGAGCTGGTCCTTAACCTCGTCGTAGATGCCAAGGTCGATCATGTTGTTGATGAGCAGCTTGCCGATCAAAAATTCGGCGGAAATGTAATAGAGCTTTTTCTTGCCGTTGTTGAGCGGGCAGGCGGCGGAGCGCTCCTGCACGAGTTTGACCAGCAGCTTGTAAATGCGACGGTCGTCGAGCTGCTCGAGCGAGGTGCCAAAAGACTGCTCGGCGAGTTCCATGAGGTTAATTTGGGGCATGTTTTCTCCTGTGATGGGTTGTTTCATGTCTGCAATTCATAAGAAGCCCGCGCGAGGGGATTGGGGTGGCCTCGCGCGGGAAAAGCAAGCGCGTCCGCACGGTGGGGAGGGGTCGGGCGCGGTAGCTCCTATTGAGGAAGCTCGATTTCGGCTTCCGACGGGATGCGGAAGTAGGTCTCGGTCCAGTCGGTGAGTTTGTGCTCGAGCTCGCGGGTGATGGCGCCGTCGAGCATGCGCCAGGTCCAGTTGCCGCCCAGCGTGGCAGGGGTGTTGATGCGCGCCTCGTTGCCCAAGTTGAGCAGGTCCTGCATGGTGTAGATGCACGTGTCGCTCACACTGGCGGCGATGGTGCGGTTGAGTGCGTCTGCCATGGGTTCGCCGGCCTGCTGATGGGTGTACAGGGCTGCCTGCTCGCGCTGACGCGGGGTGGCCGTTCCCTCAAACCAACCGCGCGCTGTCTCGTTGTCGTGGGTGCCCACATAGGCGACGGTGTTGGCGATGTAGTTATGCGGCAGGTAGTACGAGTTGGTGCCCTCAAAGGCAAACTGCAGGATCTTCATGCCGGGGAAGCCCGAGTTGTCGCGCATGTTGATGACGCCGGGGGTGAGGAAGCCCAGGTCCTCGGCGATGATGGGCAGCGTGCCGAGCTTTTCCTCGAGCGTCTTGAAGAACTTGAGGCCGGGACCCTGCGTCCACGAACCGTAGGACGAATCGGGCGAGGAGAACGGCACCTCCCAATAGGCCTCGAAGCCGCGGAAGTGATCCAGGCGGATGACGTCGTACATGTCGAGGGCGGCGCGAATGCGGCCCTCCCACCAGGAGAAACCGTCGGACTCCATGGCGTCCCAGTCGTAGATGGGGTTGCCCCAGTACTGGCCGGTGGCCGAGAACTGGTCGGGCGGCGTGCCGGCGACGCTCACGGGATTGCCGGCGGCGTCGATCTTAAAGAGCTCAGGCGTCGCCCACATCTCGACGGAGTCACGCGAGACATAGATGGGCAGGTCGCCGATGATGAGAATGTCGCGCTCGTTGGCATAGGCCTTGAGGCGGCTCCACTGGCGATCGAAGAAGTACTGTGTCATCTGGTGGTAGAGCATACGCGCCGGATGGTCGGCGCAGACCTTGGCGGAAGCCTCGCCGCGGGTGCGGAGCTCCGCGGGCCACTCCCAAAATGCCTTGAGACCGCACTCCTCTTTGACGGTCATGAACTCACAGTAGGGGATGAGCCAGTCCTCGTTGGCCTGGATAAAGTCATCGAAATCGGCCGGCTTGTCGGCGGCAAAGCGCTCGGCGGCGCGGTCGAGAATCTGACGGCGGCCGCCAAAGATAGCACCGTAGTCGACATTGCTGGGGTCGGATCCCAGATAGACGCCATCGATATCGCGCTGCTCCAGATACCCTGCCTCGATAAGCTCGGCAAAGTCGATAAAGTTGGGGTTGCCTGCGCGGGCCGAGAACGACTGATAGGGCGAATCGCCATAGCTGGTCGTCGTAAGGGGCAGAATCTGCCAGTAATGTTGTTTGCACGAGGCGAGAAAATCGACGAAGTCGTAGGCATTCCAGCCAAAGCCGCCGATTCCGTATGGTCCGGGCAGAGATGAGACGGGCATGAGGACGCCGCTTGCACGCTCCATGAATGCGCTCACCAACCTTCTTGTTGTGGGGTCGGCCTGCCGATGGGTGTGCAGTCCGCCTCCGATGTTCTGATTCGATACGCCTATTGTAAAACATGTTGTTTAAACATGTACAGGCAAGATAAAAAAGTTGGTCGATTTTCGGCGAATGGTTACATGCCATGAAAAAGCCCCGACCTCACAACGTGAGATCGGGGCAAGAGCGGTATGTAGGTTTTTTGCTACTCGGCGTCGGCGAAGCCGTTGGGGTTGTGGCTCTGCCAGTTCCAGCTATCGCGGCACATGTCCGCGATGTCGTACTGGGCCTTCCAGCCCATCATGCGCTCGGCCTTGGAGGCATCGCACCAGTTGGCAGCGATGTCGCCGGCGCGGCGCTCGCGGATCACGTAGGGCAGCTCCTTGCCACAAGCCTTGGAGAAGGCGGCGACGACCTCGAGTACCGAGGTGCCGGTGCCGGTGCCCAGGTTAAAGATCTCGACGCCGGTCTTGCCGTTCATCCAGTTAAGGGCGGCAACGTGACCAGAGGCCAGATCGCACACGTGGATGTAGTCGCGCACGCCGGTGCCGTCGGGGGTGGGGTAATCGTTGCCAAAGACCTGAACGGCCTCGAGCTTGCCCACGGCAACCTGGGCGACATAGGGCACCAGGTTGTTGGGGATGCCCTTGGGGTCCTCGCCGATCAGGCCTGACGGATGAGCGCCGATGGGGTTGAAGTAACGGAGCAGCACGACGTCCCACTCGGGGTCGGCGGTGTGGACGTCCATAAGGATCTGCTCGATCATCCACTTGGTCCAACCATAGGGGTTGGTCGCGGGCTTCTTAGGATCCTCCTCGGTGACGGGCGGGTTGTCCGGGTCGCCGTAGACGGTCGAGGAGCTCGAGAAGATGATGGACTTGCAGCCATGGTTGCGCATGACGTCGATGAGCACCAGGGTGTTCTCGATGTTGTTGTGGTAGTACTCGACGGGCTTGCTCACCGACTCGCCGACGGCCTTAAAGCCGGCAAAGTGGATGACGCGGTCGATCTGATGGGTATCGAAGATCTTGTTCATCGCATCGCGGTCGAGCACGTTGGCCTCGTAGAAGGTGAGGTTCTTGGCGGCCTCGTCGCCCACGATGGCCTTGACGCGGTCGACGGCGACGGCGCTGGAGTTGGAGAGATCATCGACGATGACGACCTGGTAGCCACCCTCGAGCAGCTGAACGACGGTGTGCGAGCCGATAAAGCCGGCGCCACCGGTAACGAGGACGCAGGTGTCTTTGGGGTCGAGTGCTTTGGACATGTAGTCTCCTATCGAATCAGGAACACTTCTTCAGGGGAGTATAGCGCAGGCAGGGACGCCCAAATCGTGCGCTGTAGGAAAAGCAGAGGATTGTGCTAACGTACTCATAGAAGAGCTTGCGTACGCATAACCTGATCTTTGGCATTTGCTTACGAGCCGCTGACCTTGCAGTTTCCTGCCGTTCGTGGAAATCGTTGGGACGCGCCATATGTACGCTAATATGTATGAGTTGAGCGACATATAAATAAGCATGTAACGGAGTACATATGTCACCAAACAGCGATTCCATCCTTTCCCAGGAGTTCTCGCGCCGCACTGCCCTCAAGGCCCTGTTCGGCGCCGCTTCTGCGGCAGTTCTTTTTGGCCTGCCCGCTCGCGCCCATGCGGCGGAGGCTTCCAAAGAAACCACCGATAAACTGAATGCCGCCCAGGCCCAGCTCGACGAGGTTCAGGCCCAGCTCGACAGCATCGCAAATGAGTATGCGGCGCTGGCCAACAAGAATGCCCAGACCCTCAACGACATCGAGAATGTCCAGGGCAAGATTGACGACACGCAGGCCCAGATCGATGAAAAGAAGGCCGAGCTCAAGAAGAAGCGCAACGACCTTTCCGATCGCGTGGCCGCCAGCTACAAGTCCGGCGGCACGAACATCCTGTCGCTGCTGCTGGCCTCTGGCTCGTTTGAGGAACTCGTCGCCAACGCGCATTACGTTGAGAAGATCAACAAGAGCGACCGCGACGCCATCGAGGACATTCAGACCATCCAGGAAGAGCTCGATGCGCAAAAGACCGAGCTCGAGTCGCAGAAGGCCGACTTAGAGAAGCTCAAGGACCAGCAGACTGCCCAGATGCAGGACATGCAGGCCAAGCAGCAAGAAGTCCAGACCGTGCTGAACGGTCTTTCCGACGACGTCAAGGAGCTCATGGCTCAGCGCGATTCCGAGATCCTCGCTGCTGCCCAGGCTGAGGAGGCCGCTAGGAAGGCTGCCGCTGCCGCGGCTGCCGCGAACAAGAACAATTCCTACTCGGGTGGTTCGAGCTCGGGTGGTGGATCGTACGCGCCCGGAACTCCGCAGCAGAATGCCGGCTCGGGCAAGCAGCAGGCTGTCGTCAACGCGTGCTACTCCACGCCTTCGCCGGGTCAGAACTGGTGCGCGGCGTGGGTTACCAATGTCTTCCGTAACGCCGGCGTTGGCTACTTTGGCGGCAACGCCTGCGACATGTTCAACGCCTGGTGCTATAGCTCCGACCGCTCGGCGCTGCAGGTGGGCATGATCGTGGCCGATTCCTCGCACAGCGGCACGGGTGCTCCGGGCCTTATCTACGGTCATGTGGGTATCTACGTTGGCGGCGGCATCGTTATGAGCAACGAGGGCGCCATTACGTCTAAGTCGCTTGACTCGTTTATTAGCTTCTATGGCACTGGCTCTGGCGTGCGTTGGGGCTGGCTCGGCGGCGTGGCGCTGTCGTAAAGCCGACGGGGCCGCGTGCCCGCCCGCAATATATTTGATTGCCTGCTCGGGCAGTCCTGCGCAAGACGAAGGCCACATTAAGTGGCCTTCTTTGCGTGCGGAACTCGCGATCAATCAAATATATTGCGGGCGGGCACGCGGCCCTCTTGGGTTCGGGGCGGGCTTATAGGACAAAATGTGTGTCCACGTTGGGGGCATCGGCGCAGGTCGATGCC
>NZ_SPFY01000045.1 GCF_005844325.1 Collinsella aerofaciens
CCCTCCCGTCTCCTGCGCCCCTCCCGGAACTGTCCACATCAGTGTAGCCAATCCAGTCGCAGCCCCGACCCGCGGTCACGAGCGGGGGCTCCTGTCGTTTCCGTGCCCCTGGATTGGGTCATAGTGTCTGACTTCGCCAAAACATCGGCGTTGCCCGACCAGTCGTTTTGGCACTTAGGGACGTTCCTTATGTGCCGGCACTTGGGGACACTCCTTGGGCTAATTGCCGGGATAGTCGTTGGGGACGTTCTTGTTTGACTAGTCATTTAAGAACGTCCCCAACGACTACCTCGTTTTCGTAACCTTTTCGCAACAATGCGCTCTTCGCGACCGTAGCGCCCGCTCACAACGTCCCCTGCGCTACACTTAGTCGCACTGTGGCGCTGCTGCGCCGTGCCCGAACCAAGGGAGACCCTCATGAAGAACACTCAGCTGCTGCTGATCAACGATATGTGCGGCTACGGCAAGGTCGCGCTCTCCGCCATGCTGCCGGTGCTGTCGCACATGGGCTATCGCATCCACAACCTGCCGACGGCGCTGGTGTCCGATACGCTCAACTATCCCAAGTTCTACATCCATGACACCACCGAGTACGTGCGCCAGAGCCTCGCTATCTGGGAGGAGCTCGGGTTTGAGTTCGACGCCATCTCGACCGGCTTTATCGTGACCGAGGAAGAGACGCGCATCATCTCGGACTTTTGCCACCGCCGTGCGCAAAAGGGCACCAAGGTGTTCGTCGACCCCATCATGGGCGACAACGGCAAGCTCTACGCCGGCGTGCCCGAGTCCACGATTGGTCTCATGCGCAGCCTGCTCGAGTGCGCCGACTATGCGGTGCCAAACTACACCGAGGCGTGCCTGCTCACCGATGCGCCCATTGCCGAGCAAATCACGCCCGATGAGGGCCGCGCTCTTGTGGATGACGTGCGTGCCCTGGGCGCCAAGTCGGTGGTCATTACGAGCGCTGTGGTCGACAGTGCGAACGCCGTTATCGGTTACGACCATGTGGCGGGGGAGTACTTTACGATTCCCTTCGACTTGATCCCGGTTTACTTCCCGGGCACGGGCGACACGTTCTCGGCAGTGCTCGTCGGCCGCGTTATGGCCGGTTGGAGCCTGCAGCGCGCGACGAGCGATGCCATGCGTGTGGTAGCGGAGCTCATCGAGCGCAATGCCGACCAGGAGGATAAGTCCGCCGGCCTTCCCATCGAGGCCTGCCTGGATGTGATTGACCATGAGTAACGCCGACGAGAGCAGTACCGAGGCGGCGGGCGAGAACAAGCCGCTCGGCGCGCCGCGTGGCAAGCGTCCGCGTATTCGCATTAGCTGCGCGGACCAGCTGGGCACATGCCGCTGCCATCACGGGCACAAGCCGGGTGACGTCTTCGACTTCGACCGCGACCGCGGCAAGATGTGCACCATGGCCTGCCATGTGGGCTTTCCCTATATAGATATCCTGCGCTATGGCGGAACCGTGCCTGGCAACGAGCCCGGTACGGCAAAGTTCTGCTGCCCCGAGGTCGATACGCTGAACGTCTGGCTTGCTGAGATCGTCGACGAGTAGTCGAGCGCAATGTGACAAAGTGACAGTTCTTTTGTCACATTCGCGGGTGCTGTCCCTTCTTTTTTGCTTATAATCTTAAATCTCTGCATTTCATCCGATTTCAGGTTCTAAAAATTCTGCGTTTCATCGATAATCAAGCGTATAAAACTTTGCATTTCATTTGATGACACCGAGGGGAGAGCCTATGCTGCGCAGGAAAATAGCGGCAGAGCTGGAGCGTTGGCTGAAGTCTGCCGAGCAAAAGGCCTTATTCATTACGGGTTCTCGCCAGATCGGCAAAAGCTATTCGATTCGCGCATTTGGCAAAGCCAACCATGCAACCTACATCGAGCTTAACCTCATGGAAAATCGTCAGGCAAAAGATGCTCTTCTCGAGGCGCGGGATGCCGATGATTTCATCAGCAGGGTGACGCTTCTTTCGGGAAAGTCGATTGCACCAGGCAAAACGCTCGTGTTTATCGATGAGGTCCAAGAGGCCCCCGACATCATGACGATGGCAAAGTTCCTTGTTGAGGACGGGAGGTGCCGCTGGGCGTTTTCGGGGTCAATGCTCGGGACCCAGTTCAAGGGCGTCAGGTCCTATCCCGTGGGGTATGTCCACGAGCTTAGGATGTTCCCGCTCGATTTTGAGGAGTTTTGCTGGGCAACCGGGGTGAGCGAGGGGGCTCGCCAAACGATACGTGACGCGTGTATCAGCGAGAGGCCCATTCCTGATTACATTCATGACGCGATGATGGCAAACTTCAGGACCTATACCGTTGTCGGCGGAATGCCGGAGGTCGTGCAGCGTTTCCTTGACACGCAGGGCGATCTTGCCTCTGTTCGTCAGCTACAGTCAGAGCTCAACGAACAGTACCGGCGGGATATCTCCAAGTATGCAAGCGGGCGAGCCCTTCAGGTGCAGAGCATCTACGATCAGCTCCCTATTATGCTCGAGGGCGAAAATAAGCGCTTCGTGCTCAATTCCATTGACCCCAAGGCTCACTACGAGAAGTATCAGCGAGATTTTGTATGGCTTGTCGATGCCGGCGTTGCTCTCAAAGCAGATATCGTAACCGAGCCAAAATCGCCCCTGCTCAAGACGGCACGGCCATCGCAGTTCAAGCTATATCAATCGGATACGGGCATGTTGATGGCGCGCTACCCCGTTGGAGTCGCCCAAGCGGCGTATCTTGATAGCAAGGAGCCCAATCTGGGCGGCATTTACGAAAACGTGGTGGCCCAGCAGCTGACTGCCCAAAATCGCCAGCTTTACTACTATCAGACAAAAAAGCGTGGTGAAGTGGACTTTGTGGTCGATGGACCGGATGGGACGGCTGTTCCGATCGAGGTTAAATCGGGCTCCTATTACCACGCGCACGCTGCGCTCGGCCATGTGCTTGATACGGCTGAATATGGCGTAAGGCTCGGGATTGTTTTCTCGAGAGGCAACGTTGAGCGCAATGGAGCGGTTCTCTATTTGCCGCTATATGCGACCTGGGCCCTTTCGGATGTTTTGGGCGACTCCTGTGCCGAGGGGATAAAGCTGGAGGTCAAGCCGGTCTAGGGCCAGTCCCGGATGTGACAAAGGGACAGCCCCTTTGTCACATTCATGAGTGTGGATTTTCTCCCACCGAGATAACGAGCGTGGATTTTCTCCCGTTTAGAGCGCGCTCGAACGCTCAAAGTGGGAGAAAATCCACGCTCGTTTTATGCCGATGGCGTGGCCCGTGTGCCCGCGCCGCCCGAGCGCCTACAGCTGCTCGAGCATAGCGGTGCAACCGGCGAGTACATCGCGGTAGGTGGCGTCGAAATTGCCGGTGTACCAGGGATCGGCCACGTCGCCGGGGCGATCGGTCCAATCGAGCAGGCGCGAGATCTTGCCATCGGGGTCCTTCCCAAAGATACGGTGCAGGCCGCAGGCGTTCTCGTCGTCCATATAGACAATGTGGTCCCAGTCGCCATACTCCGCGCGACGCACCTGACGCGCGCGATGTGCGACGACGGGAATCCCGACCTCGCGTAGTTTGGCAATGGTGCCGTGGTGTGGCGGGTTGCCGATCTCCTCGGTCGAGGTCGCAGCGGAATCAATGACAAACTCGCCCGCGCGCCCGGCGCGCCGCACTAGGTCGGTAAACACGGACTCAGCCATCGTCGAGCGACAGATGTTCCCATGGCAGATAAACAGTACACGTTGCATATGCGGTTTCCTTTCGATCGCCATCATCGAGCTCGAGTATCGCATCTACGCCTGCGCCCTTGCCCGCCTGCGCTCCCAGTGAGCCAATTTAATCGTCACCAGCGTAAGCACCCAGGCCACAAGCGAGAACGCGGCACCCACTGCGCCTACGTGCGCAATGCCAATGCTGCTTACCACGGCGCCGCCCACTGCGGTGCCAAACGAGATGCCGACGTTAAACGCCATGGGCTCAACCGAACTTGCGAGTACCATCGACTTGGGATGGCGGCTGCGTGCCACGTCCATGAAGTGCGTGATGCACGACACCGAGAACAAGTACATGAGCAGCGCCAAGCTAAAGACAAAGGCCAGCGCGAGCGGCATGGTGCCGCCCACAGCAAACAGCCCGAGTAACGCCGCAGCCTGCAGCACGAACGTCACAAGCAGCGCCTTCATGCCAAAGCGCGCATCGATCCATCCGCCCAGGATGTTCGAGATCAGGCAGAACACGCCGTAGGCCATGAGCGTGGTACTGGCTTCGACCGTGCCCATGCCCAGCACCTGCTCAAGATAAGGCGTCACGTAGCCATAGAAAACGTAGACCGACCCCACGCCAAACAAAAAGATGAGCATGCCGGTGACGATGCTCGGCTCGCGTAGCAGACCCGCCTGCTCGCGAAAGGTGGCGGGCTCGTCGGTTTGCCCAGCGCGCGGCATAAACATCACGAGCGCTCCGCAGATCAGAACGGCAAAGGCCAGCGTGCCGTACATGGCCACGTGCCAATCGAGCGTATCGGCCACAAACTTGCCGATCGAAGTGACAAAGACCATCGCCACGGAAAACGCGCCGTACACCACCGAGATGGCAAGCGAAGTTTGCTGCGGGGACAGCAGCTCGGGGATATACGTCACGCCCACGGCGAGCAGTGCGCCCGAGACGGAGCCCAAGATGATGCGCGAGGCGAACAGCACTTGAAAGTTGGGTGCCAGCGCCATGACCAGGTTGCCGAGCACAAAGACGATGCTATAGCACACGAGCAGCTGGTAACGGCGGAAGTGCCCCGTGCTGAGCGCGAGCGCCGGCGTCGCGATAGCGTAGACCAGTGCGAACACGCTAATAAGTTGGCCTGCGGTGGCAAGCGATACGCCGAGTTCCGTCGCTAGGTCGCTTTCGATGCCGACGACCACGAACTCGGAGCAGCCGAGCGAGAATCCCAACAGCACGAGCAGCGCCAGGCAGAGCTTGGTGCGTGCGGGGGAGAGCGCGGCGGCAGTTGACTTACTTTTTGGCGTGGTTGCGGCGGTCAAGGTTGTCACTCCAATGTCGCATGAATAAGCGGGATTCAATCCCTGCAACTCTAACAGAATGTGACAAAGGGACAGTCTCTTTGTCACATGGAGAGCTTGCCTGTATAGTCGCAATACAGGCGAAGATGGTCTCAGGTACATCGCGGGCGACAGGAGATCCCATGGGTATGCACACGACAAAGGTTGCAGTGGGCGAGGGCAAGTTTGCGCTTGAGGAGGCCCTCGAGGCCCCCTCCATTCGCGCTGCCCTCGCGATGTGACAAAGGGACAGTCCGTTTGTCACATTCCATTCCTTAGAAACTTGCAAATTCTTCAAGTTTCTAAGGTAACATCTTATAAACTTGCAAAAAATGCAAGTTTATAAGATTTCATGTCTGGCCGGGCGCTAGGGAGACTCTATGGATATCGTTCGCCGAAGCCGTTATCTTGATCGACTCATTGCTTTTCAGGATACCGACCTCATCAAAATCGTGACGGGCATACGCCGTTGTGGCAAATCAACGTTATTGGACATGATGAGGGACTATCTGGCGCAACAGGGGGTGCCAGCCGAGCGTTTGCTGACCTTTAAGATGGAATCTCTAGAGTACACGGGAATTACGGATTATCTGACGTTTTATCGTATGGTCCGGGAGCGCATTGACGGCATCGATCATCCCTACCTGTTCTTTGACGAGCTCCAGAATGTCGAAGGTTGGGAAAAGGCGGTCAACTCGCTCCGAGTGGATTTGCCGTGCGATATCTATGTCACGGGCTCCAATGCCTTTTTGCTAATATGAGAAAGCCATTGTCAATAGGCATGTTCGTTTGAGCCCGGTTTAAATCC
>NZ_SPFY01000046.1 GCF_005844325.1 Collinsella aerofaciens
GTGTCGCATCCGGGCAGACATCGAACCATTTGAAATGGTCTAACTTGGATTTGTTTTTCGCAAGGCCGCCGAGAGGCGGCCCCGAGAAATTCCTTTTCCTATACTAGAACCATATGAATCGAACGGAACCGATCAGCTAATAGTTGTGAGGACCGGACGGGCTCGAAGCCCATTTATTTTGGACGGAGAGTTCGATCCTGGCTCAGGATGAACGCTGGCGGCGCGCCTAACACATGCAAGTCGAACGGCACCCCTCTCCGGAGGGAAGCGAGTGGCGAACGGCTGAGTAACACGTGGAGAACCTGCCCCCTCCCCCGGGATAGCCGCCCGAAAGGACGGGTAATACCGGATACCCCGGGGTGCCGCATGGCACCCCGGCTAAAGCCCCGACGGGAGGGGATGGCTCCGCGGCCCATCAGGTAGACGGCGGGGTGACGGCCCACCGTGCCGACAACGGGTAGCCGGGTTGAGAGACCGACCGGCCAGATTGGGACTGAGACACGGCCCAGACTCCTACGGGAGGCAGCAGTGGGGAATCTTGCGCAATGGGGGGAACCCTGACGCAGCGACGCCGCGTGCGGGACGGAGGCCTTCGGGTCGTAAACCGCTTTCAGCAGGGAAGAGTCAAGACTGTACCTGCAGAAGAAGCCCCGGCTAACTACGTGCCAGCAGCCGCGGTAATACGTAGGGGGCGAGCGTTATCCGGATTCATTGGGCGTAAAGCGCGCGTAGGCGGCCCGGCAGGCCGGGGGTCGAAGCGGGGGGCTCAACCCCCCGAAGCCCCCGGAACCTCCGCGGCTTGGGTCCGGTAGGGGAGGGTGGAACACCCGGTGTAGCGGTGGAATGCGCAGATATCGGGTGGAACACCGGTGGCGAAGGCGGCCCTCTGGGCCGAGACCGACGCTGAGGCGCGAAAGCTGGGGGAGCGAACAGGATTAGATACCCTGGTAGTCCCAGCCGTAAACGATGGACGCTAGGTGTGGGGGGACGATCCCCCCGTGCCGCAGCCAACGCATTAAGCGTCCCGCCTGGGGAGTACGGCCGCAAGGCTAAAACTCAAAGGAATTGACGGGGGCCCGCACAAGCAGCGGAGCATGTGGCTTAATTCGAAGCAACGCGAAGAACCTTACCAGGGCTTGACATATGGGTGAAGCGGGGGAGACCCCGTGGCCGAGAGGAGCCCATACAGGTGGTGCATGGCTGTCGTCAGCTCGTGTCGTGAGATGTTGGGTTAAGTCCCGCAACGAGCGCAACCCCCGCCGCGTGTTGCCATCGGGTGATGCCGGGAACCCACGCGGGACCGCCGCCGTCAAGGCGGAGGAGGGCGGGGACGACGTCAAGTCATCATGCCCCTTATGCCCTGGGCTGCACACGTGCTACAATGGCCGGTACAGAGGGATGCCACCCCGCGAGGGGGAGCGGATCCCGGAAAGCCGGCCCCAGTTCGGATTGGGGGCTGCAACCCGCCCCCATGAAGTCGGAGTTGCTAGTAATCGCGGATCAGCATGCCGCGGTGAATGCGTTCCCGGGCCTTGTACACACCGCCCGTCACACCACCCGAGTCGTCTGCACCCGAAGTCGCCGGCCCAACCGAGAGGGGGGAGGCGCCGAAGGTGTGGAGGGTGAGGGGGGTGAAGTCGTAACAAGGTAGCCGTACCGGAAGGTGCGGCTGGATCACCTCCTTTCTAGGGAGATAAATCTTCTAGAGAGAAAACACTTTAACTCGAATAGAGGGCAGGAGCCCGTCCGGTAGATGTCCGCCAGGATAAGTCCCCGCAGCACCCGGTCCCCGGGGTCGCACCCGCGTACCTTGAGAGCCGCATAGCGATAGGAGAGAGATGGAAGAGTATCCTCTTCCAGACTCGATTCTTTTCTGCGATTTATCAGACAGAATGATAGCAATCATTCATCCGATCCAAACAAGAAGAATTCACTTATATATGAGTGAGGAGCATCTGATCGCGAGCACAGTGAAGACACTGTGCCGCGGTATGAGATACCCGAATTGCGACATACGAGCGCTATTCATGATATCGATTAATTAACTTTAGCGACACGTGGATATCCCGCGGGCCCGATGCGGTCCCGCAAGATACCACGGGCGCACGGCGGATGCCTTGGCACAGGGAGCCGATGAAGGACGCGGCAAGCTGCGATAATCCCCGGCGAGGAGCACACATCCTTCGACCCGGGGGTCTCCGAATGGGCGAACCCATGCACAGCAGTGTGCATATCCCCCCGCTGAACGCATAGGCGGGGGGAGGACAACCCGGGGAACTGAAACATCTAAGTACCCGGAGGAGAGGAAATCAATCTCGAGACTCCCCGAGTAGCGGCGAGCGAAAGGGGACCGATGGCCAAACCGTCGAGCGGGCATACCCGGCAGGGGTTCCGCCGACGGGGTTGCAGGGCCGCGCATCCGGGGGCTGCCGCCCCCGGGCGCAGGTCCGGCTGGGGAGCGGAACGGCATGGGAGGGCCGGCCGCAGCGGGTGACAGCCCCGTACGCGAACCCAGACCGGACGGCGCGACGCGGTCCCTGAGTAGGGCCGGGCACGTGAAACCCGGTCCGAACCTGGGTGGACCACCATCCAAGCCTGAGTACTACCCTGTGACCGATAGCGCACCAGTACCGTGAGGGAAAGGTGAAAAGCACCCCGGGAGGGGAGTGAAACAGTACCTGAAACCGTGCGCCCACGAGCAGTCGGAGCACCTTTATGGTGTGACGGCGTGCCTTTTGTAGAATGAGCCAGCGAGTCGCTGGCGCGGGGCGAGGTTAACCGAAAGGGAGCCGGAGCGAAAGCGAGCCTTAACAGGGCGACTTGAGTCCCGCGCCGCGGACGCGAAGCCGGGTGAGCTATCCGTGGGCAGGCTGAAGCGGGGGTAAGACCCCGTGGAGGGCCGAACGCACGTCGGTTGAAAACGGCGGCGATGACCTGCGGATAGGGGTGAAAGGCCAATCAAACCCGGAGATATCTCGTTCTCCCCGAAATAGCTTTAGGGCTAGCGTCGCGCGTTCACCGCCGGAGGTAGAGCACCGGATGGACGAGGGGGCTTCGCCGCCTACCGAATCCAACCGAACTCCGAATGCCGGCGGCCCAGAGCGCGGCAGTCAGAGCATGTGGGCTAAGCTGTGTGCTCGAGAGGGAAACAGCCCGGACCGCCCGCTAAGGTCCCCAAGTTCCAGCCGAGTGGCAAAGGATGTGCGTCCGCCCAGACAACCAGGATGTTGGCTTAGAAGCAGCCATCCATTCAAAGAGTGCGTAACAGCTCACTGGTCGAGTGGACATGCGCCGACAATACACGGGGCTAAGCTGGACACCGAAGCGGCGGGATTTTGATTTTCAGAATCGGTAGGGGAGCTTCCCATGGGCGGAGAAGCCGGAGGGCGACCGACGGTGGAGCGCATGGGAGTGAGAATGCTGGCATGAGTAGCGAGAGACGAGAGAGTAACTCGTCCGCCGTGAACCCGAGGTTTCCTGGGCAAGGCTAATCCTCCCAGGGTCAGTCGGGGGCTAAGGCGAGGCCGGGAGGCGTAGCCGACGCGCAGCAGGCAGACATTCCTGCACCGCGCACGCGGCGCTACGACCGACGGGGCGACGGATGGGGGTGGCTCGGCGGGGTTCTGGACGTCCCCGTGATGGAGCGCGGCCCGCGGACCAGGGAAATCCGGTCCGCAGAAGGGCGAGGCTCCGGACGAAGCGACTGAGCGAAGCGAGTGAGCCCGAGGTCCCTAGAAAAACCCCTAGGCAGGCGCGTGCGCGCCCGTACCGCAAACCGACACAGGTGGGTGGGTAGAACATACCGAGGCGATCGGGTCAACCATGGTCAAGGAACTCGGCACAATGGCCCCGTAACTTCGGGAGAAGGGGTGCCCGCGCGTACGTGAACGGACTTGCTCCGGGAGCGGAGGCGGGCCGCAGTGGAGAGGCCCAAGCGACTGTTTACCAAAAACACAGGACTCTGCAGAAGCCGCAAGGCGACGTATAGGGTCTGACGCCTGCCCGGTGCCGGAAGGTCACGCGGAGGAGTTAGCGCATCGCGCGAAGCCCCGAAGCCAAGCCCCGGTAAACGGCGGCCGTAACTATAACGGTCCTAAGGTAGCGAAATTCCTTGTCGGGTAAGTTCCGACCTGCACGAAAGGCGCAACGACTTGGGCGCTGTCTCGACCATGGACCCGGTGAAATTGCACTGGTCGTGAAGATGCGACTTACCCGCGGAAGGACGGAAAGACCCCGTGAACCTTCACTGCAGCTTGGCATTGGCCGCTGGTCCCGCGTGTAGAGGATAGGCAGGAGGCATCGATCCGGAGGCGCCAGCCCCCGGGGAGCCGCCCTTGGAATACTGCCCTCGCGCGACCGGCGTCCTAACCCGAGGCCGTCAACCGGCTCGGGGACCGTGCCAGGCGGGCAGTTTGACTGGGGCGGTCGCCTCCTAAAGGGTAACGGAGGCGCGCGAAGGTCCGCTCGGGACGGTCGGCAACCGTCCTTTTGAATGCAAGAGTACAAGCGGGCTTGACTGCGAGGCCCACAAGCCGAGCAGGTGCGAAAGCAGGCTCTAGTGATCCGGCGGCCCCGAGTGGGTGGGCCGTCGCTCAACGGATAAAAGGTACTCCGGGGATAACAGGCTGATCTTGCCCAAGAGTCCACATCGACGGCAAGGTTTGGCACCTCGATGTCGGCTCATCGCATCCTGGGGCTGGAGCAGGTCCCAAGGGTACGGCTGTTCGCCGTTTAAAGCGGTACGCGAGCTGGGTTCAGAACGTCGTGAGACAGTTCGGTCCCTATCCTCCGTGGGCGCAGGAGAATCGATGGAGGCTGCCCCCAGTACGAGAGGACCGGGGTGGACGCACCTCCGGTGAACCGGTTGTCGACCAACGGCACGGCCGGGTAGCCGCGTGCGGCGCGGATAACCGCTGAAGGCATCTAAGCGGGAAGCCGTTCCAGGGATTAGTTCTCCTTCCGGTAAGGGCCCAGGTAGACTACCTGGTCGATAGACGGCAGGTGCAAGGACGGCGACGTCCTCAGCCGAGCCGCACTAATCGCCCGAGCTCTTCCGGAACCGCACCTCGCGGCCCGCGGGACTGAGCGCTCATGCGCGGTCCGGGCACGAGGATGCCCCCGAGTCACATCTCCCCTATGCGCCATGCGGCCCCCAGGGCACGCGAGAGAGACACCCGGACACCGTAACGGTGGGCGCCGCCCACCGGTCAGCGGCCAGAGCATGGGGGGCACGCCCGGTCCCGTTCCGAACCCGGAAGCTAAGCCCCATCGCGCCGAGAGTACTGCGGGGTCAGCCCGTGGGAGGCCAGGGCGCCGCTGACCGGTGGACGGCACCGAGCCGT
>NZ_SPFY01000047.1 GCF_005844325.1 Collinsella aerofaciens
GGGCCCGTGGGTTATACCCTAAGAGCAAACCACCCTTTTTAAGGGTGGTTCTGATTTACATCAGCCCCCAGAACATGTTTGAGAACTGTGCCTGAAGTATGTATTTGCAGGCCCCGAATCGGTGTTGCCTCCCGGCGCATTCCGCAGGGGGAGCGATATTTTGCAGCACGAAGTGCGCAGCAAAATATCGCTCATGCCCGAGGACGCGCCGGGAGGCAACACCGATTCGGGGCCGGACACACGGATCTACCTGCGCATTTACAAATTCGTAAACTTTTTTGAAAAAAGTGCTTGCACAGTTCTCGAATCATAGGTTATTATCTTCCTCGTTGAACGCGCGGGTCCAACAAAACGGACCGCGAATCAACAACATAGCATGTCGGAGTGGCGGAATTGGCAGACGCGCTAGCTTGAGGTGCTAGTGACCGCTTTTTGGTCATGCGGGTTCAAGTCCCGCCTCCGACACCATCGCATTTGAGAAGCCTCTTCGGAGGCTTTTTTGTTACCGATAGACGGTGGGGTCCACGATGGAAACGCTTGAACGCAACGAGTGGGCAGACGTTGCCCAACTAGTCGAGATCACGAGCGATGCTGTCATCATCTGTGAGCTCGACGGAACCATTCTGCATGTGAATAATCGCTTACTTGGTTTGATGTGCGAGGAACGCGCCGACGTCATCGGTGGAGATGTTAAAGACGTCCTGTACTCATCCGCTTTTGAACGTGCGACGGAACATCGTCTGCCATTTGAAACTGATGGCTCCGAGAACGAACTGATGCTCAAGCTGAGTGACGGCTCCTTTATCCCCGTCTTGGTTCGTGCGGGCTCCGTGACGCCTCCACGCATCTTTGGGCGCCGCGCGCCACGTGTCCTGGTGGCGCTCCATAGCATCGAAGAACAGTATTCTCACGACCGTCAACTCAAGCGTGCGTTATCGGAGCTTAGAGTGGCGAACAAGCGTCTCTCTGGCACGCTTTCGGTCATTATGAGCACTGTGGGCTCCGATGAGTTACCCAGCCTGCTTGATACTGTTTTGAACCAGCTTGTAGGAACGCTCGATGCTTCGGGTGCCGCTATCTATTTTTCTGAGAGCGGCGGTTTTAAACTTCGCGGTGTTTCCAAGGAGCTGTACGACAGCTACCTGCCTGAGTTTTTGCCGTATGGCGCTGGCATTCCGACGTATGTTCTTCGTGAGTCGCGTGCCTGTCGCTTGTCGATTCAACAGGACCTTGAGGGCGATAAGGCCGCCTCCGGTATGTTCATGGACTTGGACAATCGTTCTAAGCACCTGTTGCGCGTGCAGGATATGCCTCCGTACCGCAGCGAGATCTGTCTTCCCGTTTTTTACGGTACGCAGATCCTTGGCGTGCTGGAAGTTGGTTGGAAACGCCCCCAGGCACCGCTCGCCTATGACGTTAATGTACTCGAGGTCACTTGCGATTACTTGTCTATCCAACTGGTCGGCATGGCATCGAGTCTTCGCTCTCGTCGCACGGCCGAGCTTGGCCGCTCGCTCAATGTCTTACGTGATGAGTTGTTTACCTTTCTAGACGATTCCGTCGCGGCTACCCAGGCGGTATCGTCCGAGATCTGCAATATGCTCAACTGCCATTTTTGCCCTGTTGAGTATGACGCCAGTCTGGATTCCTACGTCATAGATTTTGAAGGCGGCAGTCGCGTTGCTTTGCCGGACGATCCCGAGAAGCTTTTCTTTTCCACGACGGCGCCAGCGGCACGTCTGGGGGCTGGCCCTGATGGCTTTGAGGCATCTGTTTTGGGGGGTACGAGTGCCGAGGACCTTAAACACGTCCGTATAACTCGCGTTGACGAATCGATGCCTATGGGAGGCTGGCTTAGGGCGCATGGTCTGCCTTGTCAAGGTCTCTACGTCGACTCCGGCATCGAGGCGGGGCACCCGCGCTCTGAGGGCGATGGCAAGCACAGTAGCGACGCGATTGTTCCTGCTTCTGTTGCGAAGAGCCCGACGACGCGCGCGCTGCTGCTTCGTGATGGTAGCCAAGAGCCGATTGATGACCTTGAATATGACTACTTGGTGCACTTGGCGCATGACTTTGAACTGATCTACGAAGGCGAATCTCAAAAGCGCGAGGAGCGCCATATCGCTCAGACGCTCCAGATTGGCATGAGAAATTCCCTGGGGGATGTTCCGGGTATCGCAACCGATTCGGTGTACCTGTCGGCCACGAATTCGGCGTTGGTCGGAGGCGATTTCTATACGCTCATTCGTCTTCCCGACGACTGCGCCGTCATGATTCTGGGTGATGTGTCTGGCAAAGGCATTGAGGCCGCATCGATGTCCGCGCTCGTCAAGACGGCCCTGACGGCATATGCCTGGGAGGGCGCTGGACCGGCCCGCATGGCACGCTCCCTTAACAGCATGCTCATGGGCTTTTCGAGGGTCGAGACGTTCGTGACGGCCTTTATCGCCAAGATTGACCTTAAGGCCGGACGCGCAACGTATTGTTCGGCGGGCCATCCTCCGACCATGGTCATCAGGCCAGAGTCGATGCCGCTGGGTGGCGGTGAGGCACGTGGGGGAGAGGTTGAGCTGCTTGGATGCCAATCGGGCGTAATCGGTGCCTTTGAGAGCATGGTGTACGAGACAGGCGTGTTTACGTTCGCCCCCGGCGACATGCTCTTCATGTATACGGATGGAACGATTGAGGCCCGCGACCGCACCGGAGCGTTCTTTGGCGAGCAGCGCTTGCGCGACCTTCTGCTTTCTGTTTCGGGGGAGGGCGTGTCGGGCATTTGCGGCAAGGTCTTGGGCGAGCTTGACCGATTTACCGAATCGGCGCTGGACGATGACATTGCATTGGTGTCCCTTGAGTTTTTACGGGGTCGTTCATAGACGACGCTGGGCGGGCTGAATCCGCACGGTTGGGGAAACGAATGCATCGAGTGGGCTTTTTTGGGAACCATGGTCGTATGAATGAGTGGAATGACATAGCGGTTTTGACGCCACCGGGCGATATCGACATCGCCACGGTGCCTGCGCTGCGTCGGCGGCTGGATGCTTTGATTGGCCGCGGCGTGCGTCGTGTCGTCATCAACTGTCAGGCTGTTAGCTTTATCGATTCGACGGGCTTGGCATTCCTGCTTACGCGCGCTCGTGAGCTCATGAGGCGAGAAGGCCTGCTTTCGCTCGTCAATGCATCAGGTGAAGTTGTTCGCTTTTTGGAGATTGCTCGTCTTGTCGATATCCTTCATGTCGCGGGGCCGGCACGGGAGTCTATTCCCGCCATTCCGGTGGGGGAGCTGCCTCGCTGGAGTAAGAGCGTTGAGGTCCGTCAGGGTATCGAGAATCTTCCATACTACCGACATCGCATCGCCGAACTCCTTGAATCGCTTCCGTTGCGCCGTGACGAGCGCTACGATGTCGCATTGGCGTCGGGGGAGGCGCTGGGTAATGCCTATGACCATGCGGGCGGTATCGGGTGCGTCCTGACGGTTCAGGCCTATGGCGATCGCGTTGTGGTTGAGGTGCTTGATCGAGGTGCCGGCTATTCTATCGATAAAACGAGCGAGCCGGTCGCATCCGAGGAACGCGGCCGTGGTATCAAGCTTATGCGTATGCTCGTCGATAACGTGGAGGTTGCTCGTCGTACGGACGGCGCCGGCACGCGCGTGCAGATGGTGAAGCTGTTTAGCGGAGCGCTGGAATCGTGTGCCTAGCCAATCGCTTTAACGCGTTTGGCTACTAAGAACATGCGGCAGACAAGTTTTTTGAAAAAAGTACTTGCGTCTTTTGGACAACTCGCGTAAATTAATAACCCGCAAGCGGACATGGCTCAGTTGGTAGAGCACAACCTTGCCAAGGTTGGGGTCGCGGGTTCGAGCCCCGTTGTCCGCTCCATTGCATTTCCGGACCGTTTAGGCGGTCCTTTTTCGGCGAAGTGGCCAAGTGGTAAGGCAGAGGCCTGCAAAGCCTTTACCCCCGGTTCGAATCCGGGCTTCGCCTCCAGGCAACATCCGGGCGCTCCGGCGCCCGTTTTGTTTTACATATGCGGACATGGCTCAGTTGGTAGAGCACAACCTTGCCAAGGTTGGGGTCGCGGGTT
>NZ_SPFY01000048.1 GCF_005844325.1 Collinsella aerofaciens
GGCCCTTGCGGCCTAGTCGCTATTTAGGGCGTCCAAGATTTGGGGCGCGGTTCACTTCGACGGGGCGGTTTCCTTTTTCGCGAAGGTCCCCCTCTAAGCGTCGTGCATTTTTAGGAGTATTCAACATAACCAAGAGCTTCGGGCGCCACGATAAATGCCAAAGACCGCGAATATCCCTGCAAATCAAACGCTGCCAGCCCATAACCCCGCCCATCATTCGTAGAAAACATCGAGAACTCCCGATTTTTTGCCCGAGATCGGTATGCAGGGACCTTCGACTGCAGAATACTCGCAAAAATGCACGTCGCCACCGCCCCCACATGGCGCGAAGCAAAGCAAAAGCGCAGCCTAAAAGGCCGCGCACCATCTTTATTCAGATTAATCATTGCCCGTTGTGACATCGCCGAACCCGCAGGGCAGAGAACAAGTTCCCTCCCGGCGCACTCCGCAGGACGCAAGAAGCCCTCGCCGCACGAAGTGCGCAGCGAGGGCTTCTTGCATGTCCGAGGACGCGCCGGGAGGGAACTTGTTCTCTGCCCGGATAGGTAAGACAAATTACGCGACGGTGTAAACCCAGTTGTGCTTGTCCTCGACAGCACCAGACTGGATACCAGTCAGGGTCTCGCGAAGCTTCTTCATCACAGGGCCGATCTCGGTGTATCCAGCCGGGAAGGTCACGGTCTCGTCGGCGCCGTAAACCTTGTTGTCGATTTCGCCAACCGGAGAGATGACGGCAGCGGTGCCGCACAGGCCGCACTCCACAAAGGTGCCGGCCTTGACCTCGGCCCACTCGACGGGGCGCTGGTCAACGGTCATGCCCAGGTCCTGAGCAACCTGAACGAGCGAACGACGGGTGATAGAGGGCAGGATGGAGTCGGTGTGCGACTGCGGAACGACGAGCGTGCCATCCTCTTTCACGAACAGGACGTTGGCGCCACCGGTCTCCTCGACATAGGTGCGGGACTCGGAGTCGAGATACAGGTTCTCGGCATAGCCCTCGCGATGGGCCTCCATCGTGGGCTTAAGGGACATGGCGTAGTTCAGGCCGGCCTTGATGTTGCCGGTGCCGTGCGGTGCAGCACGGTCATACTCGGAAACGCGCAGCTTGACGGGCTTGAGGCCGCCCTTAAAGTACGGACCGACCGGGGTCCCGAGAATGCGGAACGTGTACTCAGGAGCGGGAGCCACGCCGATCACGTCACCGGAGCCGATCATAAACGGACGCACGTACAGGGTCGCGCCGGAACCGAAGGGCGGAACCCAGGCGGCGTTGGCAGAAACGACCTGCTTGACGGCCTCAACGAACTTGTCCTTGGGAAACGGGGGCATCTCGAGGCGCTGGGCAGAGTTATACATACGCTCAGCGTTCATGTCGGGACGGAAGCAGACGATGCTGCCGTCCTCGGCGGTGTAGGCCTTCAGGCCCTCAAAGACCTCCTGGCAGTAATGGAAGATACCGCCGCACTCGGAGACATGCAGGGTGTGGTCGGTGGTCAGGCCGCCCTCGTCCCACTCGCCATCCTTCCAATGAGCCTCGTAGCTGTAATCGGTCTTCATGTAGCCAAAGCCGAGGCTACCCCAATCGATATCCTTCTTCTCGACAGTCATATGTCGCTCCTTACATACACAGTTGCATACTCGCGAACCCGCACGCAAGGACCGAGGCCGACCGCGTCGCAACGTCGCACGCCCGGAGCGTAGAGCCGGACGGGACACGCGAGCAGCATCAAAGCCGATGGCACGTCGATTCGCATGCACGAGATTGTACTCCCCGCATGCGTCTGATAAAACGCTTTTCTTTAACTAAGTAAAGTATTTTCATTTGACCGAAGCAAAAAGGCCCGCCACCGTAAGCGGTGACGGGCCTCAACTGTACGGTCTGCGCGCTGGCTCGAGCTAGGCGTTCTATTTACCCAGCTTGGCCTTAACCAGACCGACCACGGTCGGGATGATCGACACGGCAACGATGCCGATAATCAGCAGCTCAAAGTGCTCTTGCACAAAGGGAATGCCGCCAAAGAAGTAGCCCAGCAGCGTAAAGACCGTCGACCAGGTAATGCCGCCCAGCACGTTAAAGACGACAAAGTTGCGCCAGTGCATGCCGCCCATGCCAGCGATAAAGGGCACAAAGGTGCGGATAAACGGGAAGAAGCGACCCAGGAAGATGGCCAGGTGACCCCACTTGTCCAAGAAGTCCTCGGACTTTTTGATGCGCTCGGGCGTCATGGCCTTGACCTTGCCCGAAGCGATGATCTTGCGGCCAAAGAAGTGACCGATCATAAAGTTGCACTGATCGCCCAAAATGGCAGCGGCCCATGCGGTGGCCAGAAGCGCCACGATGTTAAAGCCGCCGTTGTGGGCAAAGAAACCCGAGGCGAACAGCAGCGAATCACCGGGAAGGAACGGGAAGAACACCACGCCCGTCTCGATAAAGATGATCAGGAACACGCAGCCGTAGGCCATAAGCGGGCCGGCGGCGATCCAGCTGGCGATCGCGGTGCGCGGGTCCTTAAGCAGCTCGGCAATAAAATTGATGAAACCCATGAAGTAAAACCTCTCAGTTGTGGGCGCGGATACGTCCAAGTTGACCAGTATACGGTTGCGGTGCCCCCTCGTGCGCAACCCCACAAAAGCATGACTCCATTACCAGCAAGTTTGCATAACTGACACTTGTAGCGCAAAGCCGCCAAGATTGTCCTTTTTAATCCCTAGCGAATCGCTATACTTTATTGAATCGCATTGCCATGGCGCTAAGGGAGGGCGGCCGGTGAGCTTTATCAATACCATTCGCGAGGACATCAAGACCGTCCAGGCGCAGGACCCCGCCGCGCAAAACGGTCTGGTCATCTTTCTTTCCTATCCTGGCCTGCACGCCAAGTGGAACCACGTGCCCGAGCACTGGCTGTGGGAGCACGGTCATCGCTCGCTCGCCCGCGTGCTCTCGCAAATCACCCGCCACATCACCGGCGTCGAGATTCACCCTGCCGCGCAGATTGGCAAGCACTTCTTTATCGACCACGCCATGGGCGTCGTCATCGGCGAGACCACCATTGTGGGCGACAACTGTGTGCTCTACCAGGGCGTCACGCTCGGCGGCACCGGCAACGAGACCGGCAAGCGTCACCCAACGCTCGGCAACAACGTCACCGTGGGCACGGGCGCCAAGGTGCTCGGCAACATCTGCATCGGCAACAACGTCAAGATCGGCGGCAACTCGGTCGTCGTTAAGGACGTCCCCGACAACTGCACCGTCGTGGGCGTGCCGGGACGCATCATCAAGCGCAACGGCTGCCGTGTGTTCGAGGAGAGTTTCGACGCCAAGCAGCATCGCGAGTACATGCCCGATGACGCCGCCGAGCAGTCCGCCCTCAACCGCCAGGGCATCACCGAGAATGCCCGCCGCGTCAAGGAACTCGAGCGAGAGGTGGCCGAGCTCAAGGCCCTCGTCGCCAAGCTCGTGGACGAACGCTAGGAACGCAAGCGGCACAAAACGACATCGGCATCAACGCAAAGGCGCGCCAGGGAATGAACTGCACCCCAAAACCTGGACGGCTTAAATAAGAACTACGCCGCAAGGGACT
>NZ_SPFY01000049.1 GCF_005844325.1 Collinsella aerofaciens
CACGAGCGGGGGCTCCTATCTTTTTAGTGCCCTCGGATTGGGTCATAGTGTCTGTCGTTGCCGAAACATCGGCGATGCCGGAGTAGTCATTGGGGACGTTCTTAAATGACTAGTCAGAAATGAGCGTGGATAATCTCCCGGTTTTGGCCTGTGTGCGGGCTCAAAGTGGGAGATTATCCACGCTCGCTTTAATTTGCCTGGGCTGCGATGCCTATCTAATCGGCTCGGCGTCTTCCCTGAGAATCGAAAGATACTCTTCATACCCGTACTGCCGGTATCTCTGTCTTGACTCGTCGAGAGGACGGAGGATACCCAATTCTTCAAATGATTTGACGAGCGAGCTCGCGGTACTCCTGCCGATATCAAGTTGGGCAGCGATGAATGCGGTGTCGACGATGGGGTGCTCTTCAAGAATGCCCAACAGCCTTTGCCCGTTTGCAGCGGTCCTTCCGAGATTTTCGGTAATGGTTGCTGTGGAACGGTTATGGAGGTCAACAAGGTTTTTTAAAGACCCTACCGAGTCCTTCGCACTCTCGAGAAGACTGTTGCAGAAAAACTCTATCCATTCCTCGTAAGTGCCTCTCTCCCTTACGGATGTGAGTTGCCGGTAGTACTCGCTTCGATTTTTCTTGAACTGGAACGATGGATAGAACAAGCAAGAATGAAGAACGCCATCATTGATGAGCATAAATGTAATGAGAAGCCTGCCCAGGCGACCGTTTCCGTCTAGGAATGGATGGGCAGTTTCAAATTGGTAATGGACGAGCGCCGCCCGCACAATCGGATCCATTTCGACTTGAGGCTCATTGATAAAGCGTTCGAGGTCCTGGAGCGTGTTGCTCAAATCTTCAATGTTTGGAGGGACAAACGATGCGGTTGCAATGGTGCAGCCTGAGGGGCCAATCCAGTTTTGTGAGGAGCGCAGCTCGCCTGGGTTCTTCTCCGTTCCGCGCACTCCGTCCAGCAGGACTGCATGAACTTGCCTAAGAAGTCTCGTGCACAAGGGCATCTTTTTGAGCAGTTCTACGCCGCGGTCGACAGCACGGACGTAATTCACGACGTCTGCGACATCTTTATGATGGAGTTGTGTTTGCGATGGACTAAGTAGGTCGTCAAACGTGCACTGGGTTCCCTCAATTTGCGAAGAAAGGAGCGCTTCTTTGCGCACGTACATTGCCAGATACATGTCGGCGTTGGGAACAAAGTAGAGCATGCCTTCAAGCTCTCCAAGCTTTCGTGAGCATGCGGAAAGCGTGCGATAGGTTTCCTCGGTGAGGTTTAGCTGCCTCAATGATTGCAAGGGCGTTGGAAAAAACGAATAGTAAGCCAATTTCCCCGATAGATTATTGCGGAGCGTTCCCTGGCCGTTCTCCTCGATTTGCATCGCGCCCTCCATATCTTTAGTGCCGGAAACTCGTTATTAGGCTAATCATATCAATTCTAATAACGAGTTTAAGGATTAAATAGTTATTAGAATTGATGTAAACAATCTAATGATAAAAAGTCGTTATTACTTGACCATGGAGCTCGGCTTGGTACAAGGGGGTCATCCAAAATGAACGTGGATAATCTCCCGTTTTTGGCTCGGTGACGGCCTCAAAGTCAAAGTGGGAGATTATCCACGCTCGTTAGTTAAGCGTCCGAAAATCCACACTCGCCAAACCTACCAAAAAGGGACGGGTTTATTTTGGCACGTTTCGGTCGGTATCAGGAAGTGTCAGGGACGGGGCGGCGGCAGGACTCGAGAGCGAAAAGAAGTATCGGGTTTGGTGCGCCCGCTTCTGCCCGTCCCGTGCGCAGACGATACTCGGCTTATCGACCCGCGATGCAAAGGAGATGCTCGTCCCGCGAGCACTACCGGGAAGGGCTCGCGATTCGAGTCCCCACCTTAGCATTTGAACCATTTGGCACTATAATCACCATAGGCATGCGCATAACGTTGCGCTTAATCAAGAGGAGAAAACGTATGGGTCTGTTTGACATGTTTAAGAAGAAGGCTGAGCCTGCCGCTGCTGCAGCTCCCGCTTCCATCTCTGCTTCTGCCGGCGCCGACGTGCTGTGCTCGCCCGTCAAGGGCAAGGTCATCAAGATGGCCGACGTGCCCGATCCCGTCTTTGGTGGCGAGGTTCTGGGCAAGGGCTGCGCCGTGTGGCCCGAGGACGACCTGGTCTACGCTCCCTGCGACGGCAAGGTGACCGTCACCATGGGTCACGCCGTGGGTCTGCAGTCCGATAGCGGCATCGAGGTTCTGGTGCACGTTGGCGTCGATACTGTCAACATGAACGGCGATGGCTTCGAGGGCTTCGTCAAGGCCGACGACGTTGTGAAGGCCGGCCAGCCCATACTCAAGATCGACCGTGCCAAGATCGCCGCTGCTGGTTATAAGGACTGCGTCGTGGTGGCCGTGTCCAACACCGCCGAGTTTGCCGACGTCGAGCTCACCGTTGAGGCAGAGTCCGCCGTCGCCGCCGGTGACGCCATCGTTAAGGTCGTCCGCAAGTAAACTGCGGCATCCAAAGGATGTGCAAGGGTGGTCGGGTTTTCCGGCCACCTTTTTTATTGCATCGCGGGGAAGCGTTTTATTGCACGTTGGGCGGGCTTGCAAACCGTTCGGACGCTAAAACGAACCGACCGCGCCTTCGCGTTGCCGAGGGTGTTCATAAGTGGATAGTATGGGCTTACTTATTACAACGTGTGCCGCGTCCGGGAAGCGCGGTGCCGCTCATTGGGAGGAACAACATGAAAAAGAAGCTGCTGCTTGCGCCCCTCATGGCCGTCTTGGTTGCATGCGTGGTCGTACTTTCCGGCTGTGGAGGTCCTTCGGTTGAGGAGCTCATCACCGAGGATCTTACGACACAGTTTGACGAGGTCAAGAACGGTGGCGACGACTTCCTCTCTGGTCTGGAGGAGGCTTCGGGCGACGAGTTCGAGCAGCTGGGTATCGATCCCAAGGAGTACGCCAAGACCTATCTCGAGGGCTTTGACTACAAGATCGGCGACGTGACGGTCGACGAGGACAAGGGTGTCGCGACCGCCGAGGTCTCTATCACCTGCAAGTCTATGAACAAGATCGTCGAGGACTTCTCCACCCAGTATCAGGAGAAGGTCGCTGCGCTTGATACGGTTCCTTCCGATGACGAGCTGTACAAGATGGCCGGTCAGGTCATGGTCGATGTGACCAAGGCCACCGAGCCCAGGAAGACCACGGTCATCTTCAAGTACACCTGCAACGACGACGGCGAGTGGTCTGCCGACGACTCCGTCAACTCCGAGATGATGGATGCAATGCTGAGCTAGTTCGTTGCGGCGTTTTACCAAACGCCGCAACTGCTCGACGCTGCAAGCCCGCCAGAGCGGCAATCTGCCTTTCAACTTCGGCGGCATGACCAAAAGGTCAATGCCGCCTCG